>NZ_BCWB01000049.1 GCF_001592045.1 Thermobifida fusca NBRC 14071 = JCM 3263
AGCCTGGCGGAGCTGCTCGACGAGGATCCTGAGCCGCTGCTCAACCGGGTCCGATCTGCGCCTCCGGAGGAGTTCCAGCCGCTCGTCCTCAAACGCACCCAGGACGTGTCCAGCTCCCTGCTCGCGAAGGCCACCGCGATTCCCGGCGTGGAGGTCGAGGAGGGGACGATGCCTCTCCTGCCGATCCGGGCCGCGGGCGTGGTCGGCGAGGTCGCGGGAACCGCGGAGCACAAGGTCGCCAACCGTGTTTCGGGCCCGTACCAGGCGGGGGACACGGTGGGGCTCAACGGCTTGCAGAGCAGTTTCCAGCAGCAGCTCGCCGGTACGGCGACGACCCGGGTCGTCACGCTCAGCTCCTCGGGCGAGGAGACGGGGGTGCTGGAGACGTGGACGGGGGAGGAGAGCGGTTCGCTGACCACCACCCTCGACCACGCGGTGCAGGAGGCGGCGGAGACGTCGCTGGCTACGATCAACGGCACCGCCTACCTGGTAGCGGTGGATGCGCGTTCCGGGGAGATCCTCGCCGCGGCGGGACAGCCCGACGAGCCGTCCAACGACGGTGCGCTGACCAGGCAGTACTACCCGGGCGAGACGTTCACGATCGTCTCGGCCGCAGCACTGCTGAGCGGGGGCAAAGCCACTCTGGACACCACGATGGCCTGCGAGCAGCAGGCGGAAGTGGGCAGCCGGACTTTCACGAACCCCAACGGCGGCAGCCTGCTGGGGACCCCGGACCTGCGGACGAACTTCGCCTACAGCTGCACGACAGCGTTTGTGGGGCTGTCGAGCTCGTTGAGCGCCGCGGACCTGGCGGAGAGCGCGGAGCGGTTCGGTATCGGCCAGCCGTGGCAGTTGCCGGTCCCCGCGTTTTCCGGGGAGTTCACCGTGCAGGGAGGCCAGGAGCAGGTTGCCGCTGCCACAGTGGGGGCGGACGGGATCACGGTCAGCCCGCTGGGGATGGCTCTCGTGGCGGCTGCGGTTGCGGGCGGGCAGTGGCACGCGCCGCGGCTGATCGACGGGGTGGAGCCGGAAGTGGACAGCATTCCGGTTGACCCCGCGGTGCTGGAGCCGCTCCGCGAGCTGATGCGCGCCCCCGTGGAGCAGGGCAGTGCCTCCGTGCTCAACATCGACTACGTGAACCCGGTGCACGGCCAGACGGGGATGGTCACCCAGGAAATCGACGGTGAGGAGAAGACCATCCAGTGGTTTGTCGGCTACCGGGGCCACGTCGCTTTCGCGGTGGTGGTGGAGGCCGCTCCCTCGCACACCTACCAGTTCGCGGTGAACTCTGCCCTGTCGTTCCTGCAGCTGCTGCCCGCCAGCTACGTTTCCGCTGCCGAGGCGGACTCCCAGCTCGAGGGGAGTGCGTGACCCGGTTGCGGGCTCCCGCTGGCACGGCGGGCCGTCAGGGGTGACGGCTGCGGTGGCCGCGACCGCACGGCCCCGCCCGGTCTCCCGTGAGCCTGCACTGCGTGCCGTGCTCGGGCAGCGACGGACGGGCGGTGGTTTGAGGGGTTTCTCCCGAATTTTCTCCTGAGGAGGCAACCTGGGACGCCGTCTGAGGCGTCTTCATAGGTGACTGGTCTGCGAATGGGGGGTCGCGGCCAGTCTGGGACAGGACCTCGTCTCGGGGGAGGCCCTGTCCACCGAGGTCGGTGTGACCCTACCGGCCGGCCCTCGCGGGCAGCGTCGACGGATCTCGTCCGCGCCCGCGGGGGTTTCTCCAGTTTTCGAGGCAGTTGCGTGCGTCCCGGGAATGTGGTTGGCACCTGGTGTGTTGAACCAGTAGCCTAAGAAAACGAGGACGCTGCGTGAGTCCTGAGTGCGGGCTCGAAGCCCGTTGACAACTGCACAGGGGGTGATCGGTTTCGACTTCGATGGTTGTTGTAGGGGAAGCGGGCCGAGGAGAGCGGACGCAGCCTCGTTAAAAATGCGACCGCGAAAAAATAAGTGCCAACTCTAAGCGCACTGAGTTCGCTCTCGCTGCTTAATCGAGAGTGACTCTGTCGGCCTGGGAGCGTCTCCGACCCAGTGTCCGGCATCGTTGAGGAGACTTGCCGGTCAGATCAGGCCACAGGATCTGACTGGGACATGCTCTGTGGCTGGGCCTGTCGGCGACTTGTCTGCGTGAGCGCCGGGGCCGAGGAGAACGCTGAGCAGACTGCGCCCGGAGAAGCCCTGCTGCAGCATCGAAGGACGCGGGTTCGATTCCCGCCACCTCCACGCGTCGCTGCTGCGGCGGCCGGTGCAGAAATGCACCGGCCGCCGCAGTTTTTTGTGTGCTGGGGAGCATGGCGTCCGGTGCGTGCGGTCCTCAGTTGGACAGTTCCACGCCGAGCAGGCGCGCGGTCCGCTCCACACTCGGGCGCAGGCTGCGGTCGTCGCAGTCGCCGAGGTACATGCCGAACGAGGTCACGAAGACGTAGCCCTGCCCCCGGCGTTCGCAGGTGATGTCTTCCACGGCGAACTCGGACTGCGGGTTGCTCACCCGAAGGAACGGGCGGCCGTCGTCGATGACGCGCGCCCAGATCCCGTGTGAGGAGACTGCTTCAGCGAGGCGGGCCAGCCGTTTGCGCTGCAGGGATTGGGTGAGTATCGCCGCCGGGGTGACGGGGCGGGTGGGATGTGTGGGGTGAACCATGACGGTGTCCTCCTAGATAGAGGAAACTCCAGTTGACTTTCACGTATTGTGAAGGTCGAACCGTCTTTGGTCACGCAACGTAATGATGACACGCCGTGGGGTGTCTCAACATATCCGTTGCGGGAGCACTGCCGGGGCATAGTCGGCATGGCCGGGACCGGGGCAGACCCCGAGGGCACCTGCCGTAGGCCAGAGCGCGCTGACAGGCGCCCCCGTCCTCGCCCAGGCCGCCCGATCCCGTCCTCCGTACCGGACGCAGAACCGCAGGGGAGCGGAGCGGAACAGGCTCAGCGCTGGCCCCGGCTGGCCGGAACTCCGGTGACGGGGCGGCCCCGGTGGTAGACGGCGTGGAGCGTCCCATCCGGCTCCAGCACGACGAGGTCGGCGTAGCGTCCCGGCAGGAGAGCCCCCACGTCAGCGAGGCGCAGGGCGGCAGCGGGAACCGTGCTGGCTGCGCGTACCGCCGCGGCCAGCGGAATGCCCAGGTCACGCACTGCCCGACGGACAGCATCGGCCAAAGTGATCGTGCTGCCCGCGATCGCCCCCGTGTCCGCCAGGCGGGCTGTGCCGTCTGCGACCCGGACACGGCGCCCGCCCAAGGTGTAGTCCCCGTCGCCCAGCCCGGCCGCTGCCATGGCATCGGTGACGAAAGCGGTGCGGTCGGCTCCGGCCGCAGCCCAGGCCATGCGCACCACCGCGGGATGGAGGTGGACCCCGTCGTTGATGACCTCCACGGTCACCCGGTCGTCGGTGAGCGCCGCGGCCACGGGCCCGGGATCCCGGTGGTGGAGGGGCCGCATCTGGTTGAACAGGTGGGTGGCCACCGTCGCCCCCGCGTCGAACGCGGCGCACACCGTGGCATAGTCGGCGTCGGTGTGCCCGACCGCGGCCACGACGCCTTCGGAAACAGCTGCACGCACCAGTTCGAGCGCGCCGGGCAGCTCGGGGGCGAGTGTGATCATCCGGACGTGGCCGCGGCCTGCGCGGAGGATCCGCTGGAACTCGGCGAGGTCTGGGGAGCGCAGCAGGGCCGGATCGTGCGCCCCGCACCGCTGTGTGGCCAGGTAGGGGCCTTCCAAGTGGATGCCGGCGAGCTCACCCGCCTCGCACAGTTCGGCCAGCGCGGCCACCTGGCGCAGCAGAGCTGCGGGGGAAGCGGTCACCAGTCCCGCGACCAGGCTGGTCGTCCCGTGCCGACGGTGCAGGTCGACGGCGGCCAGGGCGCGCTCGGGGTCGCCGTCGTCAAAGGAAGCGCCCCCGCCGCCGTGGACGTGGATGTCCACCCAGCCGGGGACGAGGAGGCGGCCGCCCAAGTCCACGGATTCTGCTGCGGGATAGGGGGCGATTCCCGCGCCGACCTCGGCAATACGTGGACCGTCGACGCGCAGCCACCCTGCGGTCCACCCCTGCGAGGTGACGATCCGTGCGTTAGTCAATGTGCGCACTGCCCGACCCCCTGTGTCCTTCCTCACCCGCTAACTCTGACAAAACTGTCCATCACGCATTGACGCCATCCTGGAGTCCGTTTCATGATGGTGTACATGTCTGCCGGTGAGCTGCTCGTTCAGCGTCTGCACGTCGATCTGCGACAGCAGGCGAGCGCACTCTGTCGTCGCTAGCGTTTTTCTTTCGGGGTTTCTGTCCCCTGCTGTCCTCGCGGTTTCCTCGCACGCGTTCGAGCCCCCGGTCCAGATCCATTGATCCCAGCGGTCAGGAACGTGCGTGTTCGCCGTGCCTGGGAACCCTCTTCTGCCGCCTTCCCCGTCTCGACGATTCCCTCGCGCTACGTCCCGCGGCTTGAGGCCGTCGTGTCACCTGGAGATCACTATGACTCGCTTCACTGTGCTCGTCGCTGCACTCGAGACCCGTTCCGCCCTTCGTGCCACCGCTGTCCACACCGCTGACGCTATCGCCGCGCACACCGGTGTCCCTGCCTGCATCGACGTCATCGACCTTGCCGCGTTGGGTCCGGCGCTGCTCGCTGAAGAAGCGACGGACGGCGTCGCCGACGCGCTCGCCACGATCGCCGCAACCGACGTACTGATCGTGGCCACCCCCCAAATCCACGGCAGCTATACCGGGCTGCTCAAGGTGTTCCTCGACCGGCTGCCGGAGCTGGGCCTCGCCCACGTCATCGCGCTGCCGCTGGCGGTGGTGGACGACCTGCGCAACGGCTACAACATCGAAAGCGACCTGCGGGTCCTCCTGTCCGACCTGGGCGCGTGGGTGGCCGAACCCGGCCTGGTCCTGGCCACTTCGGAACTCGCCGAACCGCTCAGCGTGGTCGACGCGTGGGCGGAAGTCGCAGCTCCGTCGCTCCGCCAGGCCTTGGCCGTCGCCGTGTAAGACGGGCTCAGCCGGTCGGCTGGGCCGCGGCGCGCAGCCGACCGGCTTCCGCTTCCGCCTCGCCGGAAGCCCGGTGGACCAGTGCCACCACGGTGAGGGTGAGCAGGAAACCCAGGGCGCGCAGCACCAGGGGAAGCGGTTCGGTCGGCAAGGGCTCGGCGAAGATCACGGTGCCGGCCACGACCGTGAAGACGTTGCCCACCACATTCGCCGCCGGGGCGGTGATGGAGGCGCGGGAGCGCTGCATCGAAGTTTGGAAGAGCGCAATACCCACCGCCCACCCCAGCGCGTACAGGTAGGGGAACGGGGAGAGTAGGACCGGCACGAGTGCGGCGAAGAGCCCGTGGTCGGCGAGGAGACCGCCGATTCCCTTGCCGTGCAGTCCCGCCACCCCCTGCGCGAGTCCGGCAGCGCCGCCCATGAGAGCCGCGGACGCCCGGCCGCCGCCGACAAGGGCCACCCCTGCCGCGCAGACCGCGAGAGTGACCCCGCTGACCGTGAGCAGGAGAGGAAGGTGCGGGACGGTTCCTGCCGCGGCATCGCGCGGTCCCAGGGACAGGGCCAGCAGGAGGAGGGCGACCGGCATGATGCCAAGGGCGGCCAGCTCTCCCCGACTGATCCGCTGCTGCTGGGCCAGGGACAGCAGCAGCAGGGTGAGCGAGATCCCCCCGGCAAAGGTCGGCTGGACCACGGAGACCGGGGCAAGTCCCAGGGAGACGATGAGTCCGACGCTGCCCAGTGCCGCCAGCACGCATCCGGCGAGCCACCGGGGGTTGCCGAACAGGACGCGCGCCAGGTGCAGCGGGCGGCGGATGCCGATGGGTTCCGACCGGTGTAGGGCGCGCTGCTCCACGGTCAGGCCGACACCGTAGACCATGGCGGAAACCAAGGCGGCGATCAGACCGGTCACGTGGACGACCTTTCTGGACGGGGGGAGAGCGCCAGCAGGTTACCCGAGGGTAACCCGGGGAGGGGAGACCCCGCTACCCCCGTCCAGCGGCACGGGACACCCGGACGGCGCAGAGTCGCAGCAGGACGCCGCCCCCAGGGACCCCCGTGCCCGGTGCGGTGTCCAACCCCACCACTGGTACGGCAGTTGCGTACGGCATAGCCCGGGGTGAGCACCACATCCTAGGCTGTCCGCTGTGGAGCAGACAGACACCCCGCCCCCCGCGGAAGGGGCCGAGGAGACCGGGAGGCGCCGCCGGTGGCTGTGGGCACGCCCTCCCGTGTCCGGCCTGCTCGCCATCACCATGGCCGCGATGGCCTTCACTATGCTCGTCCTCCAGACCACCCTCGGCGGTTTCCGGGTGGACGGTCCCGCACCCCCCAGACCCGCCCCGCCCACGGAATGGTCCCCGCCCGGGGACCCGGTCCGGATCATGGTGTGCGGCGATTCCCGCGTCCAAGGCAGTACCGGGGACTACACCTGGCGCTACTGGCTGTGGGAGCACCTCACCGAACATGCCGGAGTCGCCGTGGACTTCGTGGGACCGCGCAACGACCTGTTCGACCCGGTCGTCGACCGCCCCGGCGACCACCGCTATGCCGCTGATTTCGACACCGACCACGCGGGCGTGTGGGGAGCCACCGCGGCGGAAGTCGCGGAACGCATCGGCCGGGAAGTCGTCGACGCCGACCCGCACTACCTGCTCCTCCTCGTCGGCGTCAACGACATCGTGCGCGGTGCCAGCACAGCCGAAGTGCTCGACCGGACCCGCGGCATCGTTGCTGCCGCCCGGCTCGCCAAAGGCGACATCCGCATCGTGCTCGGCGAGATCCCCCCGGTGTGGGGTACCGAGAACGACCGGGCGGCCAACACGGTCATCCACAGCTACAACACTGCTCTGCCGACCCTGGCTGAGCAGCTCACCACCGCGAACTCCCCGGTCGTCGTCGCCCGCACGGCCGCCGACTACGCGCCCGCGGACGACAACTGGGACGCCGTCCACCCCAACACGCGCGGCGAACTGAAGATCGCCGCCGCGTTCGCGGACGCGCTGGCCCGCCCCCTCAACCTGGGAGCTCCCTACCCGCGCCCCCTGCCGGAGGTGACGGTGGGGCCCACCGCCGCTCCCGAGGACGTCCGCGCAGAACGGACCGCTGAAGGGGTCCACGTGTACTGGGAGGACGTCGAAGGGGCGACACATTACGAGGTGTTCCAGCGCAGGGTGTCCCCCGATCCGGATGAGCAGACCAGTCTCGGCGTGGTCGCCGCAACCGCGGAGGAGACCGAAACCTACGAGGTCACCGGCCTGTTCGCGGGCGCCGTCTACGAGTTCGCGGTGCGGGCGCTCAAAGGCGACGATCCGGGGCCGCTCTCTGCGTCCGTGCAACTGGAACTGGACGACGACCCGCCGCCCGCCCCCGAAGGGCTCCGCATCGTTGCCGGGGTGCTCACCTGGGAGGCTGCTCCCGGCGCCACGCACTACGCGGTGTGGCGCCGCCAGCTGAAATGCTCCGGTGCAGCGGGCGACCAGTGTGCACCCGCCGACTCCGCGGAAGTGAGCGCTGACACGGGTTGGGAGACCGTAGCCGTCGTGCACGACGCTACGCAGGTGGAGCTCGGCCCGGGCCACGAAGGCCACGAGTTCGCGGTCCGCGCTCACCGGGACTACCTCGCCGGCGGCTTCTCGGAACGGATCGTCTACCGTGCCAGCGACTGACCCTGCCCGGCCGTCCCCCCGCCAGCGGCGCGCAGCATTCTCCTGCTTCCTGCACCGGTGGGGGCCGGCAGGGATCGGACTGGCCGCCGGAGCAGCGGTACTGGGACCCGCCCTGGGACCGGGCTACGTGCTCCGCTACGACATGGTGTTCGTCCCCAACGCCCCGCTCTCCCCTGCGGCCCTGGGCTGGGGGGACGGTTTCCCCCGGGCAGTGCCCAGCGACGCCGTCGCAGCCCTCCTGGGCATGGTGCTTCCCGGCGATGTGGTGCAGACACTGCTGCTGCTCACCGTGTTCGTCCTCGGCGCCGCCGGTGCGGCCCGGCTCGTGCCGGGGCCCGGGCTGGCGGCGCGCAGTGCGGCAGCTCTCGCCTACGTGTGGAACCCGTTCCTCGCCGAGCGGCTGCTGCTGGGGCAGTGGGCGCTGCTGCTGGGCTATGCCGGACTTCCGTGGGTGGTGGCCGCGGCAGCCCGGTACCGCGGACCCCGCGACCTGCCCCGCGTGGGGGCCGCGCTGGTGCCGGCCGCCATCGGCGGGTTCTCGTCTGCGGTACTGTCCGCGCTGGTGGCCCTGCCCATCGCCCTACTGCGGCCGTGGCGGCGGGCAATCGCCGCCAGTGCCGCGGTGCTCGGCTGCCTGGCGGTGGCGGCACTGCCGTGGCTGGTGCCTGCCCTGGCCAGCGCCGCAACGACGGATCCCGCAGCGGTGGACGTGTTCGCGGTCCGCGCCGATACTCCGCTCGGCACGGTGGCCTCCCTGCTCAGCTTGGGCGGGATCTGGAATGCCCGGGCCGTGCCCCCCGGTTTCGCCGAGCCGGTGGGCGCGGTGGGGCGGCTGGTGCTGTCCCTGGTGGCGCTAACCGGGTGGGGATGGCTGCTGCGGCGCGGCCCCCAGCCAGGGTTCCAGGCTGGATTGACCGCGGCCGCAGCGGCGGGCCTGCTGGTCGCCCTGGCAGGCACCGTGGAAGCGGGGAGAGGGGTGCTGCGCGCACTCATCGACCTGTGGCCGGGGTTCGGTCCGCTGCGCGACGGGCACCTCTACCTGGCACCGCTCGCTCTGCTGCAGGCCGTGGGACTGGCTGGCGCCGTGCAGTGGTGGGGGCAGTCCGGTGGGCGGGGGACAGCGCGAGGTTCCCGGGCAGCGACGCGTCTCCTCGCGGGGTGCGCGCTGCTTGCCCCGGTGGTGCTGCTTCCCGGACTGGCGTGGGGCGCGTGGGGGACGCTGCGTCCGGTCGACTACCCCCACGAGTGGGTGACGGTGCAGCGGCTGGTCAACGAGGACCCCCACGAGGGGGCGCTGCTGTCTTTGCCGTGGAGCGCCTACCGGGGTTTTCCCACGGGAAAGGATGCAGCGACAGTGGTGCTGGACCCGGCGATCAAGATGGTCGACCGTCCCGTGGTGTGGAACGACGCGCTGCGGGTGCGGGACGGGGAACAGCTCCGCGTGGTCGCCGGGGAGGACCCGCGTGCCCAGCGGATCGCTCCGCTGATGGGGGACGACGGACTCCCGCGGGACACGCCGGACCTAGCACAGCGGCTGGCCGCGGAAGGGGTGCGCTACGTGCTCGTCGACCGGACCAATGTGCCCGAGGGGAGCAGCCTCGGTTTCGCGCACACCGGTTTCACGGCGGTCCACGACGGTCCGCTGCTCCTCCTCCTGAAAGTTACCGATTAGTACATCACTACAGCGTATGAGGCATGTGAGGCGGCAGATAGGGCCGGAGCAGCGATAACGGTGCGGGTACAGCTCTAGTCAAGTGCCGAATTCGATTCTACTCTTGCTCCATACCCGCACATCCTCAACGACGTGACGCGTCGAGGAAGGAGAAGCGCAGTGGTCAGAATCCTGGTCGCGTGTGCCGTCGGCGCGGCCCTCGCAGTGGTCGCGACCCTGACCGTGACCACGGTTGCGACAACCTCAGCGACTTCCGTCGAACCGGTGAACGAGACGCTCTACAACTACGGCGACAGGTAGGCGCGGCGTGCTCCGGTGAATGCCGTCGCCGCGGCGCCCGGAGCGCTTCGCCGACCACGTTCCAGTCCTCGCACTCCCGACGCAGCGCACACGCACACCCCCTCAGACCGTCGGCACGGTCGGCACCGCCCCTCGGCAACCCCCAAGTCAATTACTCTTCGAATTCAAATAAATGCTTTCCGTGTCGACTGTCTGGGTTTCCCCTGGTCACCGCTCGCGGAAAGTAGAAGAGCACGTGGTCTCCCAACACACCCCCTCCACCGGTCTCCACCCCACCCACCACCCTCACCGGGCCGCACCCGCGGCAACAGCCAACGATCGGACCTCCTCGGTACCGGACGAGAGCCTGGACGCGGCACCCCGCCTCGACGGCGTCCGCATCGCCATGATCAACTGGCGCGACCCGTGGCAGAGCGTCGCCGGAGGCGCAGAGACCTACGCCTGGCAGATCAGCCGCTACCTCGTCCGCTGCGGGGCCGAAGTAGTATTCGTGACCAGCCGGGAACGCGGTCAAGCCCGCGCCGAGACCCGCGACGGCATCGCCATCCGGCGGATGGGCGGCCCCTGGACCGTCTACCTCCGGGTGATGCTGTGGCTCTTGGTGCGGCGACGCCGGTTCCACGCGGCCTTCGACTGCATGAACGGCATCCCCTTCTTCTCCCGAATCGTCCTGCCCCGCCGCACCCGCGTCATCAGCATCGTGCACCACGTCCACGACCTGCAGTTCAACGCCTACTTCAGCCCGCCGCTCGCCCGGCTAGGCCGGTTCATCGAAAGCTGGGTCGCCAGCCGCGTCTACGCTTCCTGCCCCACCGTGACCGTTTCCGAGTCCTCCCGCCGCGCCATGCGCGACAAACTCGGGTGGCGCGCCCCCATCACCATCGTGCACAACGGCGGCCCCGCCCGCGCGCAGCTCCCGCCCACCCCGCCCCGCACCGACCTCGGCTCCCCCGCGATCGTCTTCCTCGGCCGCCTCGTCGTCCAGAAACGCGTCACCCGCGTCGTCGACGCGGTCGCCGAACTCCGGTCCCGCTACCCCGGCCTGCGCGCCCACATCGTGGGACGCGGCCCCGAAAGCGTGCCGCTGCGGGAACGCATCGACCACCACGGCCTCCACGACGTCGTCCACTTGCACGGCTTCCTGCCCGAAGCGGAAAAGAACGCGGTCCTCGCCGGAGCCACCCTGCACGTCACCCCCTCAGAATTCGAAGGCTGGGGGCTCACCGTGATCGAAGCCGCCGCGCACGGCGTGCCCACGGTCGCCTACGACGTGGACGGGCTCCGCGACTCGGTGCGGCACGGAGAAACCGGCTGGCTGGTCCGCGACGGGGAAACCCTTACCGACGTGGTCGAACGCGCCCTCCGCGAACTCGCCGACCCGGTGCGCGCCGCCGAGATCCGCCAAGCCTGCCGAGACTGGGCCGCGCAATTCACCTGGGAACGCAGCGGCTGCGCCATGGCCCACCTGCTCGCCGCAGAACTCCACCGCACCCCGGAAAGGCGAGGTCTGCTCCGTTGACCCCGTCCGCCGCTGACCGTGACGAGACCATAGTCCGCAGGCTCACCCTGCTCGCCGGGTGCCTGCTCCTCAGCGCCCTCGCGTTCAGTCTCGACCCCACACGGATCGTCGGCGACACCAAACTCGACCTCACCATCAACCCGCTGGGCTTCCTGTACCGGGCCCTGTACCTGTGGGACCCGGCGTACTTCGGGCAGCTCCAGAACCAGGCCTACGGCTACCTGTTCCCCAACGGCCCCTTCCACGCCGTGCTCATCAGCGCCGGCATGCCCGAATGGGTGGTCCAGCGGCTGTGGATGGCAGCCCTGCTGTGCGCGGCGTTCACCGGCACCGTCGCCGTAGCCCGCGCCCTGCGCATCGGCTCGCTGCCGACCCAGGTCCTCGCGGGGGTCGCGTTCGCGCTGTCCCCCCGCGTCCTCACCCTGCTGTCGTACAACTCCGCGGAACTCCAGCCGACCCTGCTGCTGCCGTGGGTGCTGCTGCCCCTCATCCACGGGACCCGGCCCGGCGCAGACCCGCGGCGCGCGGCCCTGCTGTCCGCCGCAGCATTCCTGCTGTGCGGCGGCACCAACGCCGCCTCCGAACTGGCCGTCCTGACCGTCCCCCTGCTCTACCTGGCTACCCGCGCCCGCCAGCGGCGCACGTGGACCCTGCTCGGCTGGTGGCTGGCCGCTATCGGCCTCGCCTCCTTCTGGTGGCTGGTCCCGCTGCTGATCATGGGCGGCTACGTGTTCTCGTTCATGCCCTTCACCGAGAACGCCGCCACCACCACCAGCGTCACCTCGCTCCTCAACACGGTGCGCGGGGCCTCCCACTGGCTGGGGTACATCTTCGGTCCCTCCGCGCTCCCCGCCGGCAGCGAAATAGCCACCAAGCCCTGGCTCGTGCTCACCACCACCCTGGTCGCCGGGCTGGGCCTGGCCGGAGCAGTGCACCGGAACAACCCGGAACGGCTGTTCCTCGGCGCGAGCGCGCTCGCCGGGATCACCCTTATCACCGCCGGGTACACCGGAGACTTGGGCGGCCTGTTCGGCCCCACCGTGCAGCACCTGCTCGACGGGGTACTCAGCCCGTTCCGCAACATCCACAAGTTCGACGTCCTGATCCGCCTTCCTGTCGTCCTCGGCCTCGCGCACCTCCCCGTCGCCGTCGCCCACCGCCTCCCCGCCCGCGGCCCGCTCCAGCGTCCCGAAGCCCCGCAGCGCCTGGCCGCGGGCGCGTGCGCGCTGACCGTCCTCGCCACGCTGACCCCGTTCGCCACCGTCGGCGGAGCCACCCGCGGCTCCTTCACCGAAATCCCCGGCTACTGGTACGAGGCGACCGCGTGGCTCGACGCGCACAGCGGCGGCCGGATGACCATGGCGGTCCCCGGTTCGGCGCGCGGCGAATACCTCTGGGGCCGCCCCATGGACGAGCCCATGCAGCCGCTCATGGACACCCCGTGGACCAACCAGCAGATCATCCCCTGGGGCTCAGCGGGGGTGTCCCGGCTCACCCACGCCGTCGACCAGCGGCTCTCCACCGGGCAAGGGTCTGCGGGCCTCGCCCAGGTCCTCGCCCGCATGGGAGTGCGCTACCTGCTCGTCCGCAACGACCTGCAGCGCGAAGGGAACAACGGCGGCTGGCCCGCCCGAGTCCACCAGGCGCTCGCCGACTCGCCAGGCATCGAACACGTGCGCTCCTTTGGCCCTGTCATCGGCAGCCTCGACGCGCTGCCCGCCGCGCACTGGTACGACCAGCCCTACCGGGCGCTCGACATCTACGAAGTCACCGACACCGCCCCGCTGGCCAGCACGGTCCCCGCCGATACGGCGCTGCGCGTCATCGGCGGGCCCGAAACCCTGCTGGCCATGGCGGACACCGGGCTGCTCACTGACGACCGCCCCGTGATCGTCGGCGACGACCCGGGAGCCGAGCAGATCGCCGCCGCCGACACCGTCGTCTCCGACACCCTGCGCCGTGTCGAAGTCGTCTACCCCGATGTGCGGCGCAACACCTCAGCCGCCCTCACCGCCACCGAAGAATTCGACCGCGACATGCCCGCTCCCGACGTCGTCGACCCCGCCTGGGAGCCCTACACCGCCGTCATCCGCTACGAAGGGATCGCCGCGGTCACCGCCTCCTCCGCCGAATCCCGCGCCTCTGCTTTCCCCAGCCGGCGTGACCCGGGCCGGACCCCGTACGCGGCACTCGACCAGTCCTCCGCCACCTCGTGGCGGTCCAGCAGTATCGAAGGTGCGGTCGGGGAATGGCTGGAAGTGACGTTCACCGAACCCCGCGACGTGACCGGCACCACCATCACCTTCGAACGGCTCCCGGACACCCCGCCCCCCGCCACGGTCACCGTCACCACCGACCACGGCAGCGCCCAAACCGACATCGACCCTTTCCACCTCACCCAGGAACTCGTAGTCCCCGAAGGGAAGACCAGCAGGATGCGGATCCGCGTCGACGAGCTCGCCTGGGAGCCTGGATACCGGGCCGGCACCCGGGTCGGCATTGTCTCGCTCGCCATCCCCGGGCTCCGCGCCGACCGCATTCTCACCGTGCCCGGCGTCGTCGACGCCGACACCCTGCTGTTCACGGGGGCAGCGGGCGCCGCCCCCGGCTGCTTCCACGGGTCACGGGTGTGGACTTGCCATCCCAGCCTGGAAATCCAGGGCGAGGACGCCTACCGCCTCGACCGGAGTGTCACGCTTTCCGCTGAGGCCGCGGCCAAAGACCACGTCATCACCGGGCAGGTCACCGTGGTCGACCTGGAACGGATTGAGAAGAACGCCAACCGCGCGGGCGGCTACCCGAAAGTCACCGCGTCGTCCACCTCGGTTGACCACCCTGCCGCGCTGGGCCGGAACGCGTTCGACGGCGACGACGCCACTGTCTGGTACCCCTCCCCGGACGACAACCGCCCCTCCCTGCACATCGACTTCGGCACGACTGTGACCCTCTCCGAGCTGACCGTGGAGTTCCCCCGCGGCGACACCGTCACCCGGCCCATCGGCGTGGTACTGGACACCGGCACCACCGTCCGTGAAGGACTCCTCGACGCCTACGGGCACTTCACGTTCGCGAAACTGCGTGCCAAAGAGCTGCGGATCGTCTTCGACCCGCCCGCAGACCAGCCACTGGAGATCGCGGAAATCGTCCTCCCCGGCGTCGCCCCGTCCCGCTCGGTCCCCGACGACACGGACGCCACCACCGGATGCGGTCAAGGACCGACCGTGACCGTCAACGGTACGCCGGTGGAGACCCGGATCAGCCGCGGAACCGTGCGCGACCAGCTGGCCGGACGGCCCGTCGAGTTCACGAGCTGCACCACCGTGCCCCTCACCGCAGGAGCCAACCGGATCACCCTGCCGCCCACTGAGCGGTACCGCGTGGACTCGGTCATCGTCCGCGATGCGGAACAGGCCGCCCAAGAAGACGCTGCCCCGGTCCGCGCCGCGGCCGTAGACGTCGAAGCGTGGGGCCGCAGCGAACGCCGGGTCACCGTGGACACCGACGTCGACTCCTACCTCGTCGTCACCGAGAACTTCAACGACGGGTGGACGGCACGGCTCGCCGATACCGGAACTGAGCTCACCCCGGTGCGCGTCGACGGGTGGAAGCAGGCGTGGCTGCTGCCCGCAGGAACCTCCGGGGAGATCGTCCTCTCCTATGCCCCAGACACCCTCTACCACGCGGCTCTCGCCGTCGGCGCTGTCCTGGTCGCGGTACTCCTCGTCATGCTGCTGCTCCTGCCCCGCACGGCAGCAGCCCAGCGCTGGGCAGCCCTCCCCGCAGCAGGGACGACCCGCCTCCCCCTGCCCGTCGTGGGCGTCATCGCTGTCCTTGCCGGGATCGTGAGTTCCGGGTGGGCGGGCTGCGCCGTCGCCCTGGCCGGACTCTTCACCGCCTCCGCCCTGGAGCGGCGCGGACAGCGGGTCTCCCCCAGCTGGGTGGTCGCCGGTTCACTTGCCGCAGCCGGGCTCTGCGCCGCGAGCGGCAGCGCGCTCGCCGCCCACCTGCCACTGCACGAGGCCACGGCCGTGCTCGCGGAACCGCTCCGCGGCTGGGTCGCGCAACTGCTGTGCCTGCCCGCACTGGTGAGCATCGTCCTCGCCCTGCCGTCCACCCCGCGCCGCCGCCCCTCTCCCGCGGCAGCCCAGCATGCCCCCTCCCGCGCCGCGGCCCGCCCACAGCCCGACAACGCGGAGGAAGCACCGTGACCCGAGCAGAGGACACGGCGGAACCGCAGCCGGTCGACCAGACCGGGGAGGAGCGGCAGCCCACCGTACGGCGGAGGCCGCCGCGCGGCGCGGGACTGCTGACGACGATGCTGGGCGCGTTCTGTCTCACCGCTGCCCTGCTCCTCCCGCTGGTCGTCGCCCCCCGGCTCGCCCTGCTGCCCGCCGAATTCCACTACACGTGGACCCTTCTCGACCCCCACGCCACCTACTTGGACACTGCGCACTGGCAGACCCGGGAGAACGTGGAGGTCAAACAGACCGTCAGCACGCGGGGCACCCCGGTGCCGGGCGCACCGGGCCTGGTCGCGGTGGCGACAACCATCGACACCCATGGCCCGCTAGGAGCGATCGGCTTCCTCGAATACCAGCGCGTCGTTGACCGGGCCAGCGGACGGATCGTGGACTGCTGCGGCACCAGCGGTGCGGGCAGCGGGGCGCGGACCGGGCTCTGGCCGCCCGGCACGGCCGAGGCAGCGTTCGCCTTCCACGACCCGGAGACGCACGCGGCACCCGTGATGCGCCTCGACGGGATCGAGGACCGGGACGGGCTCACTGTCCACCGCTACCGGCAGGAGATCCCGCCAACCCGGGTCCCCGGATCGGTCCGCGACGTGCCCGCCGCAGCACTCGGCCTGGACCGCAAAGGCACGGTGCGCGCCGAACGCTGGGTAGAGGCCGTCCGCGTCTACTGGGTGGAGCCGTCCAGCGGCCAAGTCGTCGACCTGGCCGAACAGCGGCGTGAAACACTCCGCGCCCTCGACAGCGACCACGAGCGGCTGCTGCTCGACGCGGACCTCGAAGCGGTCCCCAGCCAGGTCGGCCGGGCCCGCCACCTCGCCGACACCCAGGTGCGTCTGCTGCGGGCCGTGCAGGAATGGGGGCCGCTCGTCCTCGGCGTCTGCGGCGCGGTGCTCGTCGCATCCGGGATGCTGCTGGCCCGGCGCGCAGCCCGGGCTACCTCCTGACGCAGCACTCCCACGGCACGTCGGCAGCCGACACGCTCCTGATGCGGGCCTACTAGCGGCGACGCAGCACCAGCAGCAGGTTCCAGGTGAGGAACTCGCGGAGCACCGGGATCCGCACCACCGGATACGCCCACCACGGCAGGTAGCGGGGCAGGATCGCCACCACCGAGGCGTGCGGGGTCCGCCGCGCCCAGCGGATCATCTCCGCGGCCGAGACCGCAAACAAGGTGGAGCCGAAGTCGTTCTTCGGGCGGCGACCGTGACGGCGGGTGAACCGGCGGGCCGCGTAGTGGCCGCCGAAGTAGTGCCACGGCGACGTCTCATGCCCGCCCCACGGGGAGAGCCACAGCGTGTACGACAGGTAGATGATCCCGCCCGGCCGGGTGACCCGCACCATCTCATCAGCCATGCGGATCGGGTCGGGGACATGCTCCAGCACGTTGGAGGAGAAGCACACGTCCACCGAACCGGTGCGCAACGGCAAGTCGAGGGCACTGCCCAGGACCGCGTTCTTCGGCAGGACCCCGTCCCGCAGCCGCATCTCACCCGCGTCAGCGTCCACACACAGGCAGCGCGCCCCCGCCTCGCGGAGCGCGTCCGCGAAATAGCCGGGACCGCCGCCCACATCGGCGACGATCGCACCGTCCAACTCGGTGTACTGCTGCAACTGCGCCACCGTGTCCCGGGCCAGAGTGCCGTAGAAGAAGTCCGGGTCGGTCTGCTCTTTGCGGAACGCCGCGAACAGCCGCACCGACCGGCCCACCGTGGCGCGGAAGGGGACGGGAGAGGTCACAGGGCGGCCCCCGGATCCTTGCGGGCGTAGTAGCGCATGTGGACCCAGTGGGTGCCGTGGTCGTCGCCCGCGTACTCTTCGGCGGAGACCACCCGGACGCCGTGGGAGGCGAGCAGCTCCCGCATCTGCTCCGGCGGCATCGTGTGCATGCGCATCGGCGCGGGATATCCGAGCAGGACGCGCTGGATGAACCGGATCACGCGGTGCGGTGCATACCGGAACACCAGCCCTTTCACGGTGCGGCGCTCGGTGGCGGGCATCCCCGCCACTAAGGCCCCGCCAGGCCGCAGCACCCGGGCGAACTCCGCGAGGTACCCGCGGGCCAGGGGCGGCGGCAGGTGCTGCAGCACCAGGTCGGTGTAGACCAGGTCGAAGGAGGCGTCAGGGAAGATCTTCAGGTCGGGGGCGTCGTTGAGGAGGAAGTCGATCCGGCCGCCGCTGCGGTCCAGTCGGCGGGCCTCCGCCAGCATGGGCGCGGAGATGTCCACCCCCACTACCCGGTCGAAGTAGGCGGCCAGGGCGTTGGACAAGCGTCCCGCCCCGCAGCCGAAATCCAGTGCCCGCTCCCGGCCGTGCGCGATCCCGAGCTCGGCCAGCCGCGCCATCGCGGCGTCGATCTCGGCCCGGCCCGAGGCGAGGAACTCGTCATCGTCCCATCCGCCGTGCCGTTTGGCGGGGTCGACGCAGACCGCCCACAGGGGAGCGGCGGCCCCCAGCGTCGTCCAGTCCTTCCGGATCTCGTCGAGACTCACGAACACTCCTGACAGCCGCCACGGTGCGGCGGACGGCAACAGTTCACGTTTTTTCCGCGTTCCGGGTACGACCATGGACCCCGCGGGGTGAGCTACGCAATAGTGGGCAATGTGCCTCATTCTGTCACTTCCGCTGATGGCGGCGTCAACCCCGACAGCCGTCTGACTACCTCCCCGGCGACCGCACCGTCGGAGCGAGAAGTCCCGCAGAAGAGCCACCGTGTCGTGCTCGCCGGTGCCGCACTCATCGCCCTCACCCTGGGCCTGCGCGCCTGGGTTCTGCGGCACGCCTACTTCATCGAAGACGACTTCCTGTTCGTGGCCGACGCGGCAGCCTCCCCGCTGACCTTCGACTACCTGACCAGCCTGCACAAAGGCCACTTCATGCCCGGGGCGAAGCTACTGGTCGCCGTGCTGACTGCCCTGTCCCCCTACAACTGGACGCTGGCTGCGGGCACCATGCTCGCCCTGCACGGCGCCGCCGCAGCGGCGACCTTCCGGCTGCTCGGCGAAGTCTGGGGATGGCGCTGGGCGATTCTCGCACCGTTGGCCGTCGCGGTGTGCGCGCCCCTCACCGTGCCTGTCCTGGCCTGGTGGTCAGCAGCGCTCAACGCGATCCCGTTCCAGCTGGCGACAGCGCTCGCCCTGCTGTGGACGGTGCGCTACCTGCGCCACGGACGCGAGCGGGACGCGTGGCTGGCCGCGGCCGCGGTCGTGGGCGGTATGGCGTTCTCCGTCAAAGCCCTGCTGCTGCCGCTGCTGCTCTTCGCCGTGGCGGTCGCGTTCCACACCCCCGGACCGTTGACGTGGGCGCCGTCAGCCGCCCTGCGCGCCCGCCCCAGGTTCTGGACCGGTATGGGCGCCCTGTTCCTCGGCTACCTGGTGGTCTACATGAGTCGTCCCGCTGATGCGGAGGGTGCTGGGGTGCCGGCGCTGAAGGCGGCGCTCGGACAGGCGCGGCGGCTCCTCTTGGAGACCTTCCCCGTCGGGGCCGTGGGCGGTCCGTTCTCGTGGGGGCCGGTCACCCCGGCAGGCGGCCTGCTCCAACCGCATCCGGCCCTCGTCGCGGCAGCGTGGACGGTGCTGGCGGCGATGGTGGGGGTGAGCCTGCTGCACCGCCCCCGATGGGCGTGGCGTGCCTGGGCGCTGCTCGTCGGCTACCTGGTGTGCGTGGACCTTGTCCCCACGCTGGTGGCGCGTGGACGCTACCACGAGCTCGTCGGCTACGACCCCCGCTACGTGGCCGATGCTGCTCTCGTGTTCGCGTTCTGCGTGGCCTGGGCGTTCCTCGCCCCCCGCTGGGAGGAGTCCGCTGCGCAGCGCCCGGTTCGGCAGCGGATCCGCCTGCCCAGACGGCTGCTCCGCGGCACAGCAGCGGGGGCCACGGCCGGGTTCGTCGCTGCGGCTTCCGTGTCCACCGCGGCCTACGCGGACACCCTGTCGGGGGACCGGGTCCACTGGTACCTGGACACGGTGCGCGCTTCCCTGGCCGCGATCCCCGAAGAAGCGGGAGTGTTCCCCCGTCCGGTTCCCGAAGACATCGTGCTGCCGTGGAACGGGCATCGCCGGTTCAGCTCGTTCCTGCTCAGCCCGCTCGCCGGCGACGACGCCGAGCGGATCGCCGACCCCCAGCCCGCGGCCCTGCCCATGGTGCTCAACGACGCGGGTTTCCTCGTGGTCGCCGAGCCCGCACCGGACAGCGTCTTCCTCGGCCCGCCTGACGACGGGGAATGCGTGGAGACGCTCGACGGCCAGGTACTCCACCAGGTCTCCACCTTCGGCCACCCCGGCCACGTGCTGGGCCTCAGCTACGTCTCCGACCGGGATGCCGAAACCACGGTGGGGCTCGACACGGTCACCCAGACCACGGTCCTGCCTGCTGCCCCCTACGGGGGATCCTGGTATGTGCCGCTGACCGGGAAAGGGCAGACCCTGGTGATCAAGGTGCCCGATGAGGTCTGCCTGACCTGGGTCACGTTCGGCGAACTCGTCCCGTCGGTGGAAGGCAACCCCTGGGAGCAGGAAGACCTGGAAGAGAAAACTGAATAGGGCAGTGCCCGCTCAGGAAAGCACCGGGGAGCAGCCGCGTACCGGCGGGGTGCAGGACCGTGCACAGCCCGGGCAGGCACCGGGAAGCGCGGTCAACGAGGCAACCGGCGCCACACGGGACGGGGCAGCAGCCTGAAGACCAGCGCCAGCACGCCGAGGGCGCGGGGAACCCACACGGTCCGCGTGCCGCGGCGGAGCGCCGCAGCGACCGTGTCCGCGACCTGCTGCGGAGTGGTGGCCAGCGGCGCTTCAGGCACGTGCGCGGACATGCGGGTGCGCACATATCCGGGACGGACCACCAAGACCCGGGCGCCGCTCTCGGCGAGCAGGTCGCCCAACGCGTGGGCAAAACCGTCGAGGCCTGCCTTGGCCGCTCCGTAGACGAGGTTGGCGCGCCGCACTCGCACCCCCGCCACGGACGACAGCACCACCAGGGTTCCGTGGCCCTGTTCGCGGAGCCGGGCCGCAACCGCCAACCCGGCCGACACATGACCGGTCAGGTTCACTGTCACGTTCTCGGCTGCCGCCACGGGGTCGCCGACGAGGCGCGACTGGTCGCCGAGCACCCCGAACGCGGCGACCACCACGTCGAGGTCGCCGACGAGACGCACCGCCTCCGCAACGGTTGCGGCATGGTCGGCGGGCGTGGCCGCGTCGAAGTCGACGACGTGCACGTCGGCAGCGCCCTGAGCTCGGAGGCGGGCGGCCGCCTCCGCCAGCGGCGCCTGCCGTCCCGGCCGGGCCGCCAGCACGATCCGGCGGGCGCCGCCGCGGACCAGCCGTTCCACGATGGCCAGCCCGATCTCGCTGCGTCCGCCGAGCAGCAGCACCGATTCCACGGCACGTGCTGTCCGACGCATCTCGCTCCGTCCTCCTGTCACAGTTCTAAACGGCGGGCCAGGTCCGAGACCAGCACCCGCTCGGGGTCCACCCGGTCCCGCACCCGGTGCCACCGGGGAAGCTCCGGGTACATGGCGTGCACGGTTGCCGCTGCGGCCCGGCTGTCCTTGGCCAGGTAGAGGCGGCCTCCCGCGGCGAGCACCCATTCGTCGAAGCGGGTGAGCAGCGGGAGGAGTCCAGGAAGGTCGGCGGGCAGGTCCACCGCTAGTGTCCACCCGGGCTGGGGGAAGGACAGCGGAGCGGGAGTGCCGGGGCCGAAGCGTTTCAGGACCGCGAGGAACGAGGGGGCCTGGTGCTTCGCCAGGTGCTCGACGATCCGCCGCAGCGTCTCCTCCTGCCCGAACGGCACGGTGAACTGGTACTGCACCAGGCCGCGGGACCCGTACAGCCGGTTCCAGTCGCGGAGCGCGTCCAACGGGTAGAAGAACGCGGTGACCTCCTGGAGCTCGTCCCGGCGGCGGCGCGGCGCTGCCGCATAGTAGGCCGTGTTGAAGGCCCGTACGGTGGTCGGCGTCAGTAGGCGGGAGGGCACGCCGCGCGGCACCCGGATCCCCTGCCGGGGCCGGTAGCGCAACGGGTCGCGGCGGGCCGCGGGAGGCAGGTCGGCGACGTGGGCGTGGTGGGCGCGGGTGAGCACGCCGCGCCCCAGAAAGCGGCCGCGCGCCAACAGGTCCAGCCAGCACACCGAGTAGCGGTAGTCGTCGTCGCGCTCGGTCATTGCTGCTAGGGCCGCCTCCAGGTCAGGGATGCGGTCGGTGTCCACTCGCATCCGCGAGGTCGTCACGGGAAGCACGGTGAACGTGGCTTCGGTGATCACCCCGGTCAACCCCATGCCGCCGACGGTCGCCCAGAACAGGTCCGGGTCCCGGTCGGGGCCGAGGCGGCGGACCGCGCCGTCGGGGGTGACGAGGGTGAGGGCGCGCAGGTGTGCGCCGAACGACGAGTCGACGTGGTGGTTCTTGCCGTGGACGTCGGCGGCGATCGCTCCCCCCACGGTGACCTGCCGGGTGCCGGGGGTCACCGGGAGGAAGAAGCCGCGGGGCAGCAGGTGGCGCAGCAACGTGTCCAGGCTGGTGCCTGCCGAGGCAGTGACCGTGCCCGCAGCCGCGTCCACCCGGAAGCCCGGGGTGAGGTCGGCGCAGTCCACTACGGTGCCGTCCGCGTTCTGCGCGGCATCACCGTAGGAGCGGCCCAGACCGCGGGCGACCGCGCCGCGTCCGCGGGCGGCGGAGCGGAGCACAGCGGCGAGTTCGTCTGTGGTGCGGGGGCGCACCACGGTGGCGACGGTGGGACGCAGGAGTCCCCAGCCGGTGAGCGGTGTGCGGTGGCGGTGCACCGGTCCTCCCTGCCGTCGAATCAGGCTCAGCCCACGTGGACGCCGAGCAGGACGAGGGCCCCGAGAGCGGCGAGGCACAGCTGCAGTGGGCGGTCACGCAGCACCAGTTCCTCCGGCTCCTCTCCGATGCCGCGGTCCACGAGCGCGTGGAGCCGGAATACCGCCATGACCAGGGGAACGATACTCGCTACGGTCAGCACCTGGGCGAGGCCGGTGGGAGTGGTCCACGCCCACAGGAAGTAGGTGGCGACCATGGCGCTCGCGGTCGCGATCCGCAGCCGGGTGAGGAAACCGGTCGTGTAGTACGCGAGGGTGGCGCGGGTGCGTCTGGAAGCGGGGGTGCGGAGCTCCGCTTCCCGTTTCCCCGCCACGACGAGAAGCGCCCCCAGGGAGACGACGGCGAGGAACCAGCCGGTGATGGGGACACCGGTGGTGGCCCCTCCGGCGAGGGCGCGCAGCACGTGGCAGCCCGCGACTGCGGCGATGTCGCAGAGTGGAAGGTGTTTCAGCCCGTAGGTGTAGCTCACCGACAGCGCAAGGTAGCCGACGAGGACCAGGGCAAGGCGGGGCTTGGCGGCGGCCAGCGCGACCAGCGGGGCGGAGCCGATGAGGAGCGCGCCGAGGACCGCGGCCAGGGGGACGGGGACCAGGCCGGAAGCGATGGGACGGTGCCGTTTGCGGGCATGGGCCCGGTCGGCTTCCGCATCAGCGATGTCGTTGAGCAGGTAGGTGCCGCTCGCCGCCGCACAGAACAGGAGGAAGGCCAGCAGGGTGTCGGCCGCGGCTGCCGCAGAGTCCAGTGCCCCGGCGAGCGCGGGTGCCGCTGCGACGAGGAGGTTCTTGATCCACTGCCGAGGACGGGCCACGAGCAGGACGCCCCAGGCCACGGCGCGTGGCCCGGGACGTCGCAACGGGGGAGTCCCGCGTTCCGGGTGCGGGCGGAACGCGGGGCCGCTCGTCGACAGCACGTCAAGCGCGGGCGTGGGCAGGGGTTCTGGTGCGGGACAGGGAGAGCGCCAGACCGATCACGAGGACCACGGCGCCCACTGCGAGCAGCACGATCGGCAGGGTGGTGCGGATGAGGATGATCTTGTCGCCGTCGGCGGCAGCCGCGACCCGTTCAGCAACGGTCTCGTCGGTGAAGTCCATCGTGGCGTCGAACATGACGAGCCGTTCCTCACCGTCGACGACTGCGACACGGCGCTGCTCCTCACGGAGGTCGAGCGGGGAGCCGGTGATCGGGTCGACCCAGTAGGTGCGGGTATTGGAGTAGACGATGTCGGCGGTGACGTCGCCTTCCCCGTCGAGGCCGAGCAGGCTGCGGGGCAGCTCGCGGGTTTCGACCACGGTCGGTTCGACCTCTTGGACGAACTTGTAGGCCTCCACACCGGGGTGGCCGTCTACCTCTTCGACTCCTTCGAACCTGATGGGCAGGGCTTCGCGGACGGTGGAGTCGAAGAATTCGTAGTCGCGCTGTTCGACGAGGAACGGCCACTTGAATGCCTGGCCGCTCTGCGGGACGGATTCCTCGTTGACCGAGGAACCACAGCAGTCCACCGCTTCGCCGGTGACCCGGTCGTGCGCGGTGTGCCGAGTGGTGGAGAGGAAGGCGAAGTCGCGGTCGACGTCTTTCACCCAGCGGAACTCGTCCCAGACGACGATGTCGTCGTCGCTGGCGCGCACGTCCGCCTTGAGGGTGGTGTGCGCTTCGACGGTCGCCCCCTCGATCACCTTCATCTCTTCGACGTTGAAGTAGGTCGCGTCTTCGCTGCGGTTGACCGTCTGCGCGTAATAGTCCAACGGAGTCTTCATGAATGCGCTGGCCACCCAATAGCGCAGCAGGGGGGCAAGCACAAGGCAGAAGACCCCGAAGGCGACGCCCACGGTGGCCACGGTACGACGCATGGCTCCTCCTGACGGGGCCTGGGGGTTTGGGGAGGGTTTGATGAAGTTTTGGGTATCGTATGGACTCTTAGTGATATGAGTCACCCCTATGTGACCGAATTTTTGTAATCCGATTCTGTTTCTGGTTGGGAGAGAAACGTGACCACAGCCCTCTCCCGTTCGGCCAACACAGCACTTCCTCAGGTCAGCGGGCACCAGCCCGCTCTTGAAGGCATGCGGGCGCTCGCGGCGCTTCTGGTGTTGCTCTTCCACGTCGCTATGGAGACGGGGGATGCGCTCGCCCCAGGGGTAGGCGGCGCACTCCTCGCCGGAGGCGATATGGCGGTGCCGCTGTTCTTCGCGCTTTCCGGGCTGCTGCTCTACCGGCCCTGGGCCAACGCGGCGATCGACGGCGAACCCGGCCCGTCAGTCCGCAGCTACCTGCGGCGGCGGGCAGCGCGGATCCTTCCCGCCTACTGGCTGGTCGCTGTGGTGGCCCTCCTGCTGTGGTCACGCGAACACTTAGGGACACCGCGTGCCTGGCTGGAAATCCTGACCTTGACGTTCATCTACGACCCTGCTCCGTGGTGGACCGGCACTGGGCCGCGCGGGCTAGGCCAGATGTGGAGCCTGTGCGTCGAAGTCGCTTTCTACGTGCTGCTTCCCCTGCTGGCCGTGGGACTGGCGATGTTGGCCGCACGCGGAAGCGATCCGGAAGGGCGGGCTCGGATCCTGCTCACCGGGGTTGCCGTGCTTCCCGTGCTCAGCCTGGCCGCGCTCGTCATCCAGTTCTTCCCGGAACCGCGCCTCCACCTGCACGCCTGGCCCCCACGTGCCCTCGGCTTGTTCGCTGTCGGTATGGCGCTTGCGGTCCTGGCCCGGTGGGCGTGGTGGGAGCGTGACGCGGCCGGACCGGTACGCCGGTTCTGCCAGACGCTCGCAGCCTCTCCTGGACTGTGCTGGAGTGTTGCCGCAGCCGCCTACCTGCTGGGATGCACTCCGCTGACTGGCGACCGGTTCCGCGGAGCGGAGGACTTCTGGGCGGGGGTGGCCGAACTCCTGGTCACCATGGTTTTCGCGTTCTTTCTGATCGCCCCGCTCGCGCTGCTTCCCCAAGAGCCGACTGCCCGACCCTCCTGGTTGCGCACCTTCCTGGAGCATCGGACCATGCGCTTCCTGGGCCGGGTCTCCTACGGCATCTTCCTGTGGCAGTTCGTTGTGCTCTACCTGTGGCGCGACGTGACGAACCAGGAAGCATTCACCGGTTTCTTCCCGCTCGACCTCGTCCCCGTGGCCGCGGGCACCATCCTGCTCGCGGCCGCCACCTACTACTGGGTGGAGCAGCCGATCATGGCCCGTGTCACGCGCCGACCCGACGCGTCCGCTACCCCGGAACCGGCTGACGCGGACCGCGCTACTGCCCCGCAACGGTAGGGTCAGCCCATGGCAGACGGAGAAGTCCTCATCGTTGTCGGCGCCGCGATCATCCGGGACGGCGCAGTCCTCGCCGCGCAACGTGCAGAACCCGAGAGCATGCGGGGCGGATGGGAGTTCCCCGGCGGCAAGGTTGACCTCGGTGAGAGCGAGGAAGAGGCGCTGATCCGCGAGTGCCGGGAAGAACTGGATGTCGACGTCCGGCCGTTGGAACGGCTGCCCCGCGAAGTCGACTTTCCTACACGCCCCGGCAGCCCTCGCGCGGTCCTGCGCCTGTGGACCGCAGAACTCCTTCGCGGCGAACCCCGCCTCGTGGAGCACCTGGCGCTGCGCTGGCTGACCCCGGAGACCCTCGACGACGTGGACTGGCTGCCCACCGACGCACCGTTCCTCGACGATGTCCGGAACGTTTTGGCGCCGCACAGCGTCTCCAGCTCCCTGCTCGACAAGTGACCAAAGAGCGCACCCCGTGTGACCAGCCCGTCATCACGGCAGGGGGTGAGCGGCGCATAAAATGGCGGGAGGCCGCGGAAGTCGCGGTGCCCCCTCTGTTTTCCCACAACACGATCGAGACTTTCGCATGCCTACCGCCACCACCGCCCACAACACGGCCCGCCGCACCGACCTGCGCAACATCGCCATCGTCGCGCACGTCGACCACGGCAAAACCACCCTCGTGGACGCCATGCTCTGGCAGTCCGGGGCGTTCCGCGCCAACCAGGACGTCGACGAGCGGGTCATGGACTCCGGTGATCTGGAACGCGAGAAGGGCATCACCATCCTCGCCAAGAACACCGCGGTCCGCTACACCACGCCCGCCGGCGAGAACATCGTCATCAACATCGTCGACACCCCTGGCCACGCCGACTTCGGCGGGGAAGTGGAGCGCGGGCTGTCCATGGTGGACGGTGTGCTGCTGCTTGTCGACGCCAGCGAAGGGCCTCTCCCGCAGACGCGGTTCGTGCTGCGCAAAGCCCTGGCTGCCCAGCTCCCGGTGATCCTCGTCATCAACAAGGTGGACCGCCCGGACAGCCGGATCGCCGAGGTGGTGGACGACACCTACGAGCTCTTCCTCGACCTGGACGCCACCGAGGAGCAGATCGACTTCCCCATCGTCTACGCGTGCGCCCGCGAAGGCCGGGCCTCCCTCACCCGCCCCGCCGACGGCAGCCTCCCCGACAGCGACACTCTGGAACCGCTGTTCACCACCATCCTCGACACGATTCCCGCCCCCGCCTACACCCCGGGCGCACCCCTCCAAGCCCACGTCACGAACCTGGACGCGTCCCCGTTCCTGGGCCGGCTCGCCCTGTGCCGCGTCCACCAGGGAGAGATCCGCAAAGGCCAGCAGGTCGCCTGGATCCGCACCGACGGCAGCATCGAGCACGTCAAAGTCACCGAACTGTTCCTGACCGAGGCGTTGGACCGCAAGCCCGCGGAGAAAGCCGGGCCTGGCGACATCATTGCGATCGCCGGTATCCCCGACATCATGATCGGGGAGACCCTGGCCGACCCGGCGGATCCCCGGCCGCTGCCGCCGATCACCGTGGACGAGCCAGCGATCTCCATGACGATCGGCACGAACACGTCGCCGCTCGTGGGCCGGGTCAAAAGCGCGAAGGTCACCGCCCGCCTCGTCAAAGAACGTCTCGACCGGGAACTCGTCGGCAACGTCAGCCTGCGCGTCCTGCCCACCGACCGGCCTGACACGTGGGAGGTGCAGGGGCGCGGGGAGCTGGCGCTGGCCATCCTCGTCGAGCAGATGCGCCGTGAAGGCTACGAGCTGACCGTGGGCAAACCGCAGGTCGTCACCAAGGTCATCGACGGCCAGGTCCACGAGCCTGTGGAGCGCCTCACCGTGGACATCCCCGAGGAGTACCTGGGCGCCGTCACCCAGCTCCTCAACATCCGCAAGGGCCGCATGGAGACCATGACCAACCATGGCACCGGATGGGTCCGCATGGACTGGACGGTGCCGTCGCGCGGCCTCATCGGCTTCCGCACCGAGTTCCTCACCGAGACGCGCGGCACCGGTATCGCCCACCACGTCTTCGACGGTTATGCGCCGTGGTTCGGCGAGCTCCGCACGCGCGCCACTGGATCGCTGGTCGCCGACCGCAGCGGCAAAGCCACCGCCTATGCCATGTTCGGCCTGCAGGAGCGAGGCACGCTTTTCGTGGAGCCGGGCACCGAGGTCTACGAGGGCATGGTGGTCGGCGAGAACTCCCGTGCCGACGACATCGACGTCAACATCACCAAGGAGCGCAAGGTCAGCAACGTGCGCTCCTCCACCGCCGAGGAGCTCGAACGCCTCTCCCCGCCGCGCAAGCTCTCCTTGGAGGAGGCGTTGGAGTTCTGCCGCGAGGACGAATGCGTGGAGGTCACCCCGGAGGCGGTCCGCATCCGCAAAGTCATCCTCGACCAGAAGGAGCGGGCCCGCATCCTGGCCCACCGCAAGCGCCGCTGAGCGCGGCTGCAGACGCCCTAGCTGCGGGGAAGGCGGCAGCCCGTGCGGCACAGAAGAAAACCAGCAAACGTCGCATTCCCTTGACCGCATGGTTTTCTCGCGTTTCCAACCGTAATCTGAGGGGCACACGACGCCTTCCCGGTTTCCGGTGCTCGAGCGGCGATGTCCGTCGGGCGAACGATAAGGACCTTCCATGGCGCAGCCTCACGCGGTCATCATCGGTGGCGGTGTCGGCGGGCTCACCGCCGCGGTCGCCCTCCACGACAGGGGATGGGCTGTCACCGTCTGCGAACCGTCCACATCTCCAGGAGCCGTCGACACCGGCCTGGGGATCCTCCCCAACGGGCTACGCGTACTGCGCGCCCTCGGCGTCGGTGAAGCCTTCCACGCGGCCGCAGCCTGGCCGCCTACGGTGGAACTGCGCCGCGCCGACGGCCGTGTCCTGCTGCGCCTGGAACAGGAGCGGTTGACCCGCAGGTACGGGGCAGCGGTCGCTGTGGTCAGCCGCTCCGCCCTGCTCCGACTCCTCGCCGCCCGGCTGCCGGCCGGGGCGATCCACGTGGGTGTGACGGTGACCGAGCTCCACGTGGGGGACATCCACCAGCGGGCCCATGTTCGCACCACGGCGGGCGACCTGGCCGCAGACCTCGTTGTCGCGGCCGACGGTGTCCACTCCAGGATGCGCGCCCTGCTGTTCCCCCGCCACCCGGAACCGACGTATGCGGGCTTCACGACGTGGCGGTTCCTCGCCCCCGCCCCGGTGCACGCCGTCCCGGCAGGGGAGACGTGGGGCAGCGGCGCGTCCTTCGGGGTGCTGCCCCTGCCCGACGGCCGGGCCTACTGCTATGCCACGGCCACCGCACCCGCGGGTCAGCGGTCCGCCGACGAGCGGGCCGAACTCTTGCGGCTGTTCGGCTCCTGGCACGACCCCATTCCCGCACTGGTCCGCGCTGTCCCCGCCCAGGCAGTGGTCCGCGCAGACGCCTGGGTGGCCGACGATCCGCTGCCTGCCTACCACAGCGGCCGGGTGGCGCTGGTCGGGGACGCCGCCCACGCCGCCCCGCCCAACCTGGACCTGGGCGTCTGCCTGGCCATGGAGGACGCTGTCGTGCTCGCCCACCGCGCTAGCGGCTCCGCCGCCTACCTGCCGACCGCGTTGACCTCCTACACCGACGACCGGATCCAACGGACCAGCCGGGTCGTGCAGCGGGTCGCGCAGTTCGCGGAGATGGCCCGGACCGCCTCCCCAGCCCTGGTCCGGTTCCGCGATGCCGGGATCAGAGCGGTGGGCGCGTTCGCCGCCCACCAGGTGGCGCAGCGCTACCTGGACTCCCTGGTGGAGTGGGAGCCGCCGCGACAGAGTGCGCTGCTCTGACCGCACACGCCTCAGATCCGCTTGAGTTTCTCGGTTGGGGCGATGACTTCGAGGTCTTCGCCGAGCTCGGCTTTGGTGAGGGTGCCGAGGTAGGACATGAGCACCCGCCAGAAGGCCCGCGCGGTCCGGGAGAGGGCGACGTCTTTGCGGTGGGCGAGCGCGATGGTGCGGAGTAGTCGCGGCTCGGCGAGCGGGGTGCCGCGCAGTCCGGGACGGTTCCGCAGCACCATGCTGGGCACGACCGCCAGCCCCAGGCCGGCTTCGACGAACCGCAGCACCGCGTCCATCTCACCGCCTTCCACGGCCAGGCGGGGTTCGAAGCCCGCGGCCCGGCAGGCGCTGAGTGTCGTCTCCCGCACGTCGTAGCCGCGCCGGAACATCACCAGTGGCTGGTCCCGCAGGTCGGTGATCCGCATTGCCCCGCCGTTGGTGGGCGGGGGCTGAGATATCGGGCTGGCGACGACCAGACTCTCCCGCAGGATCGGCACGGTCACGAACGCCGGATCGCTGCTGTGCAGGGGCAGGATGATCAGGGCGAGGTCGAGTTCGCCACCGCCGAGGGCGCGGATGAGGTCGCGGGAGCCGCCCTCTTCCACGTGCAGTTCGATTCCCGGGTAGCGTTCGTGGAATCGGACGAGGGCGTCGGCGAGCAGCCCAGCGCACAGGGACGGGGTGGCGCCGAGGCGCACCCAGCCGCGGCGCATGCCCGCGAGTTCCTGGATCTCCCGGCGTGCCGTCTCCACGTCGGCGAGGATGCGCTGGGCGAGCGGCAGCAGGATTTCTCCCGCCGGAGTGAGTGTGATATTTCCCCGGGCGCGCACGAAGAGCGGCGCGCCGAGTTCTTCTTCGAGGGCCTTGATCTGCTTGCTCAGACTGGGTTGCGCGACTCGGGAAAGCTCAGCTGCCCGGGTGAAATGTCGGGTTTCGGCCACTGCGAGGAAGTAGGCCAATTGCTGGAGCTGCATAGTCCATAGCCTAAAGCTATGGTCACGAGCGTTCTGATGACTTAGACGAACCTGTTAAGAAAGATCTAAAGTTCACAACGTGGCGAACAGTACCCTGACGAAGCAGCGATCGGCAGCATTCAGATCGACGGTGGCGCTCAAGGCCGCGATGGCGATCACCGGTGCGATCCTGGTGCTGTTCCTGATCGCGCACATGTACGGCAACCTGATGATCTTCGGGGGGCAGGAGGCCTTCGACGAGTACTCCCACCACCTGAGAGTGCTCGGCGCTCCGATGCTCCCGACCAACGGCTTCCTGTGGATTATGCGCGTCGTCCTCCTGGCGAGCGTCCTCATCCACATGTACGCGGCCTTCACCCTGTGGAACCGGGCGCGGCAGGCGACCGCAGGCAAGGGATCACGGCGCTACCACAGCAAGAAGAACCGGACCGGAGTGCAGCGCACCTACGCGTCCTTCACCATGCGCTGGGGCGGCGTGGTCATCGCGCTTTTCGTGCTCTACCACCTGCTCCACCTCACCACCAACCACATTGCTCCGGGTGGGGCCTCCGACAGCCCGTACGAGCGGGTCGTCAACGGCTTCCAGATCTGGTGGGTGGTGCTGACCTACTTCATCTCGATGCTGGCGGTCGGCTTCCACCTGCGGCACGGGCTGTGGAGCGCAGTGCAGACCCTCGGTAAGAACAAGGCGCGGCGTCAGCGTGCCATCAACGCCGTTGCGACTGCCGTCGCCGTGGCCATCACGGTCGGGTTCCTCATTCCCCCGTTCTCCGTTCTCTTTGGGCTGGTGGGCTAGATGACCGAGCTTTACACCGAGGGCGCTCCGATCCGCGACGAGAAGGCCCCGGACGGGCCGATCGCGGAGCGCTGGGACAAGCGCCGCTTCTCCGCACGACTGGTGAACCCAGCGAACCGGCGCAAGCTCTCGATCATCATCGTGGGTACCGGTCTGGCTGGCGCCTCCGCGGCGGCCACCCTGGGCGAGGCCGGGTACAACATCAAGTCGTTCTGCTACCAGGACAGCCCGCGGCGCGCGCACAGCATTGCCGCGCAGGGCGGCATCAACGCGGCGAAGAACTACCGCAACGACGGGGACAGCATCTACCGGCTGTTCTACGACACCGTCAAAGGCGGCGACTACCGGGCCCGCGAATCCAACGTCTACCGGCTGGCCCAGGTCAGCGTCGAGATCATCGACCAGTGCGTGGCCCAGGGCGTGCCTTTCGCCCGCGAATACGGCGGTCTGCTCGACAACCGCTCCTTCGGCGGTGTGCAGGTCTCCCGCACCTTCTACGCCCGCGGCCAGACGGGGCAGCAGCTGCTGCTCGGTGCCTACCAGGCGCTGGAACGGCAGGTCGCGGCGGGCACGGTGGAGATGTACACCCGCCACGAGATGCTGGACCTCATCGTCGTCGACGGCCGGGCGCGCGGCATCATCGTGCGCGACATGGTCACCGGTGAGATCGAGACCCACTTCGCGGACGCGGTCGTCCTCGCCACCGGTGGCTACGGCAACGTGTTCTTCCTGTCCACCAACGCGATGGGCAGCAACGTCACGGCGATCTGGCGGGCCCACCGCAAGGGCGCGTTCTTCGCCAACCCCTGCTTCACGCAGATCCACCCGACGTGCATCCCGGTCAGCGGCACCTACCAGTCCAAGCTGACCCTGATGAGCGAGTCGCTCCGCAACGACGGCCGGATCTGGGTGCCGAAGAAGAAGGGTGACACGCGCGACCCGCGGGACATCCCCGAAGAGGAGCGCGACTACTACCTGGAGCGCATGTACCCGGCCTTCGGCAACCTGGTGCCGCGCGACATCGCTTCGCGGGCCGCCAAGCGGGTCTGCGACGAAGGACGCGGGGTCGGCCCCGGCGGCCTGGGCGTCTACCTGGACTTCGCTGACGCCATCAAGCGGATGGGGCGCGACGCGGTCGAAGCCAAGTACGGCAACCTGTTCGACATGTACGAGCGCATCACCGGGGAGAACCCGTACGAGGTCCCCATGCGGATCTACCCGGCGGTGCACTACACCATGGGCGGACTGTGGGTCGACTACGACCTGCAGAGCACCATCCCCGGCCTGTTCGTGATCGGTGAGGCCAACTTCTCCGATCACGGCGCCAACCGGCTGGGCGCCAGCGCGCTCATGCAGGGCCTGGCCGACGGCTACTTCGTGCTGCCCAACACCATCAACGACTACCTGGCCGACGGACCCTTCGAGAAGATCGACGAGAACCACCCGGAGGTCAAGGAGGCAGTCGAGGGCGTGCGCGCCCGCCTCGAGAAGCTGCTGTCCATCAACGGCAGCCGCACCGTGGACTCCTTCCACCGCGAGCTCGGCAAGATCATGTGGGACTACTGCGGTATGGAGCGCACGGAGGAAGGGCTGCGCAAGGCGATCACGCTCATCCGCGAGCTGCGGGACGAGTTCTGGCGTGACGTCAAGGTCACCGGCGTCAACGAAGAACTCAACCAGACCCTGGAGCGGGCTCACCGAGTCGCCGACTTCATGGAACTGGCGGAACTGATGTGCATCGACGCGCTGCACCGCCGCGAGTCCTGCGGTGGCCACTTCCGCGCCGAAAGCCAGACCGAAGACGGCGAGGCGCTGCGTCATGACGACGAGTTCGCCTATGTCGCAGCGTGGGAGTTCACCGGCGTGGGTGAACCGCCCGTGCTGCACAAGGAAGCCCTGGAATACGAGTACGTCGAGATGAAGCAGCGGAGCTACAAGTGAGAATCACCCTGCGTGTGTGGCGTCAGAAGAGCAGGGACGACGAAGGCCGGATGGTCACCTACGAGCTCGATGACGTCAACGAGAACATGTCCTTCCTGGAGATGCTCGACGTCCTCAACGAGAAGCTCACGCTCCAGGGCGAGGACCCGATCGCGTTCGACCACGACTGCCGGGAAGGCATCTGCGGCGCGTGCGGCGTGGTGATCAACGGTGTCGCCCACGGCCCCGAAGTGACGACCACCTGCCAGCTGCACATGCGCAGTTTCAAGGACGGCGACGTCATCGAGGTCGAGCCGTGGCGGGCCAAGGCGTTCCCGGTGATCAAGGACCTGGTGGTCGACCGGAGCGCGTTCGACCGCATCATCCAGGCGGGCGGTTACATCAGCGCGCCCACCGGCACGGCCCCGGACGCGCACTCCGTCCCGGTGCCCAAGGCTGACGCGGACCGCGCGTTCGACGCCGCCACCTGCATCGGCTGCGGCGCTTGCGTGGCGGCCTGCCCCAACGCCTCGGCGATGCTGTTCACCGCAGCCAAGATCACCCACCTGGGCATGCTCCCGCAGGGACAGCCCGAGCGGGCCTCCCGCGTGGTGAAGATGGTCAACCAGCACGACGAGGAAGGCTTCGGCGGCTGCACCAACATCGGCGAATGTGCAGCGGTCTGCCCGAAGGGCATCCCGTTGGACACGATCTCCCAGCTCAACAACGACCTGTTGAGTGCGCTGGCCTCCGGAAAGCTGTAACAGGCTTTCTTCGGCTTCAGACAGCGGGCCCGCCCTCCCCTGGGGAAGGGCGGGCCCGCCCGCATGAAGGCAGCGGACCCGCTCCTTCGACTGGGAAGCTCACAGCCAGGTGAACCGGGACTCTGTCTCCGACGGGTACGGGTCCGTGGCGTAGTAGGTGTGCAGCAGCCGGGACCCCGCCGGGCTCGCGGTGTAGATGGGCTCCCCGGCGGACAGCCACCGGTTCCACGCCCGCGCAAACGCTTCCACTCCCCGCCGGTCGCGGCCCAGCAGTGCCGGCACCGCGTGGAACACCGCGGGGTTCTCCGGGGCTTTGCCGAGCAGCCAGTCCATCCCCATCCGCTGGGCCTGCGCTGCATCGGCGGGAGGCTCGATCCGGTAGCGGTTGATGATGTAGCGGGGCTGGCCTACCAGCGGTGAGATCACCTCGTCCAAGGCCGTGCTGAAGGCTTTGGCTTCGGCAGGCCCGGCGCCGGTGAACGTGAGCCGGAACGTGCCGTCCGTGTCGATGTCCAACCGCAGGCCTTCCGCGCCCACCGGGGAATACCCCGCCGCATGCATCGCATCCGCAATGGCGTAACCGAACCGGAGAATGTCAGGCTCCCCAGAGGCGATCTCGAAAAGCTGGGCGGCCCGCCGGATCCGCGGCCGCCGGGCCAGCAGCCGGTAGGCGCAGACCCCGCCGGCCACCGCCCCTGCCACGGCCAGGCCGGCCGACGGCGGAAGGCCGAACGCGGTCACCACCAGCAGGACCGCGGCCGCGACCACGGGAACAGACAGCACGATCTTCCACAGCGGGGACACCGCCAACTGTTCAGCAGTGTCCACCCCCGCCCGGCCCGGCACGGCGGGCGGCGGTTGCGGGGACTGGCCTGCCGGGCGGGGCGCCAGCACTCCCCGATACTGCTGCGGCCGGACCCGGACCGTGGCCAGCAGTTCGTCCGTGTAGGGGGAGCCGATCCGCCACCGCTCCCGGGTATCCTCTCGGTCTTCGGCGCGCCGCAGCATCCGCTCGTTGATGCCCGCGAACTGGTCCACCGGCGGCGGCGCATACGGGGAGAGCGCCGGGTCGACGTGCGCGACCCCGCTCATCACTTCCCCGTCAGCAGCCGCTCCCAGGTAGCCTTCGTGCTTGCGGACGAACCGCTCCCAGTCCGCGCTCCCCTTGGGGTGGGTGTCGCTGACACACACCACTGTCCAGGTGTGCGCGGTCTTCTCCGGCCACTCCGGGTCAAGGCGCAGCGCACGGCCGCGCCCTTGAACCACCGAGGTGGGGGTGGTGGCGGTCGTCAAGTCCACGATCGTGTTGACCCGGGGAGTGTCCCAGCCTTCGCCGAGCAGTCCGAGCGTGCCCACTAGGACTTGGCAGCGGCCCTCTTCGAAGTATTCGGTGACCAGTCGGGCCCAGGTCCGGGACGTCCAGCGGCCTTCGATCCGCACCAGGGAGCCGCGGGACCCCGTATCCACACAGGTCAAGTTGAGGGCGGGGCGGCGCTCCTTGACGAACGCGATGAAATCGTCCGCGGTGTCCGGGGCCGCGGCCACGGTGCGGTTGGTCACCAGCATGGGATGCAGGGCGCTGGTGCGCTCGTCTGTGGCCAACAGCTCCAACTGCAGCCACGCCGACCCAGCTTGGTCGTCGAGCACGTCGCGCAACTGCGGTGAAGGGCGCACACTGGCCCGTTCGTGGTCGCACAGCACCAGGGCCCGCAGCCGCGAACCCAAGAACGCGGACTCAGCTGCGATGATCTGCACAGTGCTCTGCGATTTCGCGGAGCTCCGAGCCAGCACCCGGTCCACGGGGGAACGGCCGCCGCGGATGCCGTGCCGGGTCAGTGTGTATCCGATCGCCCGCAGCGCGGTGCGAATCCGCTCCCACGCTTGCGTGTCCCGGTCGTCGGCGGCCCGCTCCGGGGCGACGAGCTCTTTGCCCTGGTGGGGGGCCAGACAGTTGAGGACGTAGTCGCTGATCAGCACCATCCAGTCGTCAGCCGTGGGGGCGCTGCGGTGCCGCTCCAGGAGACGGGCGCCGGGCGGCAGCATGAACAGCCCGGCATGGTGCAGACGCAGGGCTGCGTCGGTGAGTTCCGGTTCCTGCGCGGCCAGTTGCGCCCAGCTCGCCTGCTCCCCCGTGTCGGTGACACGCTCGCAGAACCTGCGGCGCAGCCAGGTCACGAAGTCGGTGCTGGCAAAACCGGGGGAGAACAGGTCGGTGCAGAGTTCCGTGAACCGCAGTCCTTGCTCGGCGATGTAGTCCTGTTCGGCGGGTGTGGGTTCGGTGATCCAGACGAGTTCCGCGAAGGGGGCGAGGTAGCCGTCGCGGACCAGGGCGGGAATGGAAGCCCCGCGGATCGGGGCGCCGAACATGCGCCGAACCAGTACGGCCTCACTGTCCGTTAGGGTCTCCCACGGGGTGCCGGTGAGGCCGAGGACGTGGGCGTTCGGGAGTTCCCGCAGCACGTCGGCGAGCAGCCGCCCCCACATCTGCAGGAGGTGGTGGCACTCGTCGAGGATGACGGTGACCGGCCCCGCCGCACGCAGGGCTTCGAGCAGGGCGCTGCCGTTGCCGTGCAGCCGACCCAGGGGAGGCAGTTCATTTCCCTCTTCGTCGGTCTCCGCATCCGGGTCGAACACAGCTAGCGACTGGTAGGTCAGCACGGTGACGTCGTGGTCGAGGGAGCGCCGGGTTCCCGCAGTACACCCGTCGGGGCGGTCGAACTTCCGCCACAGGGCGAGCCACTGGTTTTGGACCGCGGTGTTGGGGACGAACACCACCGTGCGGTGGCCAAGCCGCCGCGCCGCTTCCAATCCGACGAGAGTCTTGCCCGCTCCGGGAGGCAGCACCACCCACGCACGCCGTTCCCCCGACGCCCAACGGGCATCCAACGCTTCCAGCGCGTGCCGCTGGTACGACCGAAATCCACCCGGCCAGCGGGCCGATGCGACTCTGCTCATCATGGTGTGCGCGGTGTGGTGCCCCAGGCCGTCAAGCCAGGGAGAGAACGCGGCCTCCTCTCTCCTCGTCAGGGAACGCGGCGAGCAGCGGCACGGGGCCGTCAAGTACCGCGCGGGGATGGGATGTCACACGGACTGGTGGAACACATGGGCGCGGATCCAAGCGTGCATGGCCACCGCAGCGGCCGCACCAGCGTTGATGGACCGTGTGGAGCCGAACTGGGCGATGGAGAGCACCGAAACGCAGACTTTGCGGACTTCTTCCGACAGGCCGGGTCCCTCCTGGCCGAAGACGAGAACGCATTCGCGGGGCAGGGGATAGGTCTCCAACGGGACCGAGCCTGGAAGGTTGTCGATCCCGATCAGCGGAAGGTCGTGGGCTTCCGCCCATGCCACCAGGGAAGCCGTGTCGGGGTGGTGGTGGATGTGCTGGTAGCGGTCGGTCACCATCGCGCCGCGCCGGTTCCAGCGGCGGCGCCCCACAATGTGGACGGCACGGGCAGCGAAAGCGTTCGCGGTGCGGACCACGGACCCGATGTTGAAGTCGTGCTCCCAGTTTTCGATGGCCACATGGAATGGGTGGCGCCGGCGGTCGAGGTCAGCGACGATCGCTTCCCGCCGCCAGTAGCGGTACCGGTCCACCACGTTCCGGCGGTCGCCGTTTTTGAGCAGTTCCGGGTCGTAGTGATCGCCTTCGGGCCAGGGACCTTCCCACGGACCTACACCCACCTCGGTCCGGTCGGGGGGAGGGGGACTGTCGGAGGATGGGGGAACGACCTGTTCACTCACGCGGTTCAGCTTAGGCCCCACAGCAGCAGTCACGCTATTGAGGTGTCGGTGCTCGATCCCTGGAGGACGCGGGGCGGCAGCCCGGCAGCAGACTCCGTCTGCGGCAGCCCTCTCCTGCACGGGTGGATGCCGCAGCTCGTTCGGGAGAAAAGGTCACCATAGGCTCTCTTCCTATTGGGGACATCCCTACCAGAGTCGCACAAGACCGCCGTCTGCCGCCCGACCGCTTCCGGCCATAAGGTTCAGACTATGCGCGCGCGTCCTGCCCCTGCGGGGCCAGTTCCTGCCCGGGAGCGGGGATGCGGGCACCCGTCTCGGGGATCTCAATGGTGACCATGTCGTGCGGCACCGGGCATCCCTTGGGGAACGTGCCGATCCGCCGCGGATCGTAGCCGTTGGGGTAGCTCTTGATCTTCGGGTTGTTCTCGATGCGGTAGGGCTCCACCCGCGGGGGCATGAACCGGACGATCTTGGCCCGCAGCCGCATCGCCAGGTGCGCGGCGGTGCGCCAGAACCGTGACGGCGGGTCGTAGCGGAACGCTTGGATGAGCCGGTCGTCCAGCAGAGCCATGGTGAACTTCCGGAAGACCGGCTGCTGCCAGCGGGGGACGGTATCGACCATCAGCCGCAGCGTGGCATCGGAGACAGCCCGGCCTCCTTCGCTGTACCCGAAGTGGGCGATCTCGTAGGAGTCGAACAGCTCGTAGAACTCGTCGTAGGTTTCAGGGATCTCTTTGATCCCCATGTGCTTGCCGAGCAGCCGGTAGTAGTTGGTGTTGGCGGTGATCTCGTGCTCGGTGAGCCGACGCCAGCCGTAGCCCAGGTCGTTGATCCAGCGCACCGGCATGACGACGAAAGTGCTGAGCACGTAGAGGTAGTCGTCGTTGCTGATGTCGTAGGAGCGGTGCATCTGGTTCATGCGCCGCAGCGCATCGCGCCCCCGTCCCGGTTCGAAACCGTGCCGCATGATCTCGGTGAGGATGAGGGCGGTGTCGTCGGAGCGGCGCTGGGTGCGGTCGAGGAATTCTCGGGTCTCTGCGAGCAGTTGCCCGATGCTCGGTACGGCGTAGGTGCGGTAGAGGGCCAGGCTCAACGCCTGCTCGATGTCCCAAGGAAACTCGTGCGTGGTGAGGATTTCCGTGATCCGACGGCAGTCGGCTTCGGCGTCAAGCCGGTGGATCTCGGTATACCAGTCGAAGCGTTTCACGGGGGGTGTCTCCAGGGCGGTTGTGTACCGTCTCCGGGGGCTGTTCCAAAGCCCCGCGGCACATCAACCCTTCTTCATACCCCTAAAAAACTTGTATGAACCAGCTCAAAATGTGAAAAAAGCAACGGATGGGGTGCGGGTGGTCGCTGATGCGATCAGCGACCACCAAGCATCACACCGTGCTGGCCGCCCTGGACTGGAGGTGCTGGATCAGCGTGATCAGCACTTCTTTGCACGACTCGCGCACCCGCGCGTCACACAGCAGCACGGGGATCTGCGGATCGAGGCTCAGGGCGTCGCGGACCTCCTCCGGCTGGTATACGGCGGCCCCGTCGAAGCAGTTCACCGCGACCACAAACGGGATACCGCGCCGTTCGAAGAAGTCCACCGAGGGAAAACACGTCTCCAACCGCCGGGTGTCGGCAAGCACCACCGCACCCAGCGCCCCGGCAGCCAGCTCGTTCCACATAAACCAGAACCGCTCCTGACCCGGGGTACCGAACAGGTACAACACCAGCTCAGGGCTGATGGTGATCCGACCGAAGTCCAGCGCCACCGTGGTGGTCGTCTTGTTCTCCACGCCGGACAGGTCGTCCACCCCCAGACTGGCCTCGGTCATCACCTCCTCGGTGCTCAGCGGGGTGATCTCACTAATCGAGCCGACCATCGTGGTCTTCCCCGCGCCGAACCCGCCCGCGATGAGAACCTTGAGCGCCGCGGGGAGCAGTGTTGGACCGCGATCAGAGTCGTTGGATGCCATCGAGTACCGCCTGAAGGACGTCCCGGCCGACCACCGGGTGCTGGATCGTGTACGGGGCGCGGGCCAGCATGTAGCCGCGCGCGATCAGGTCTCCCATCAGCACTTTGACCACGGCCACCGGGATGTCGAGGCGTGCCGCGACCTCTGCCACTGATAAGGGGCGCTGGCAAAGGTCGAGGATGGCAAGCTGTTCCGGCTCCAAGGACAGCTCGTCCACCTCGCCGCGGGCCGAGATGACCACACTGATCATGTCCAGTTGGACCGTGTTGGTTGCCTCACGGCCCTCAGTCATCACGTAAGGCCTGACCGGAGAGCCGGGACCGTCGGAAGCCTTGTCCGGCGTGCGCCGATCGGACATGGTTGCTCTCCGCTATCGCGTGGAGGCCGCGGTCGTCTGACCGTGGGCTGGTGACTCTGCGGTGCTTCGGGGGGAGGACTCCAGGAACCGGCCGACCTGTTCCACCAGGACGTTCATCTCGTAGGCGATGAGCCCCACATCGGACCCTTCCCCAGCGAGCACTGCCAGGCAGGCGCCGCTGCCCGCCCCGGTGACGAACAGGTAGGCGTGCTCCATCTCCACGACGGTCTGCAGCACTCGGCCGCCCTTGAACTGGCGTCCGGTGCCTTGCGCAAGGCTCTGGAATGCTGAGGCGATCGCGGAGAGGTGTTCGGCGTCCTCCGTGGTGATGTCCTTGGACTTCCCGATGGGAAGCCCGTCGGCGGACAGCACGATCGCGTGCTGGGCACCGACCGCGCGCTCCACGAGTTCGTCGAGCAGCCAGTCCAGATCACGGGGTGCGTTGTCGGTCACTGTGCATCCTTCTCGGTGTCGTTCAGCAGCTTCTTACCGTCCTCGCGTCCTTTGCGGGTGCCCTGTTGGAATGCGGTCAGGGTCTGCCGGAGACGCGTTGGACGTTCCATGTCATTGGTGGATGGCCCTGTCTCAGGGGAAGAAGCCGTTTCTTCAGTCGGGTCGTCGCACAACTGGGGGACGAGATTCACTTGGGGGATGCGACGCGGCAGCGGAGGACGGCCCTCCGTGGCGGCGGGCTGCGGACGCTGCGGCGCGTCAGCCGGAGAGGAACCGGAAGGGGCAGGAGGAGTGGGGCGGCGGGCCGCGCCCTCGGTGGCCAGTTCAGGGAACGTGCTCACCCCAGGAATCCGCCGGGGCAACCTCGGCGGCTGGGCGGGCGCCTGGGAGGACGAGGGGGTGGTGAGCATGTCCCCGTCGCTTTCGGAAGCCTCCTCGGACGGGGCACCGGTGGGCGACGCAGCCGGCAGGGCCGGGGTGCGCACCCCGCGCTGCGGCAGCCCGCTGCCCGTCTCTCCGCCGTCCGTGTTGGCGCCGCGGAGGGGGGAGGGCTGCTCGTCGACGATCAGGTTTGCCGGCAGCAGCACGATCGCCAGTACACCCCCGTAGGGGGAGGTGCGCAACTGCACCTTGATGTGGTGCCGCCGCGCCAGGTGGGAGACCACGAACAGGCCCAGCCGCGTCTTCTCGTTGAGACGCATCACGTCGAACTCGGGCGGATCGGCCAGCATCGCGTTGGCCGACTCGAGCTCGTCGTCCTTCATGCCCAGGCCGCGGTCTTCGATCTCGATCGTCACCCCGTTGGGCACCCGGTCCGCGCGCAAGTGGACCTTGGTGTGCGGCGGGGAGAAGGTGGTCGCGTTGTCGACCAGCTCGGCGACGAGGTGGATGACGTCAGCGACCGCGTTGCCCTGCACGGAGACCGGGGCGATCCGCTGCCGTTTGACCCGGGAGTAGTCACCGCACTCCGAGATCGCACCGCGCAGCACGTCGATGAGCGGCAGCGGGTGGTGCCAGGTGCGTCCAGGGTTCTGGCCGCCGAGAATGAGCAGGTTTTCTGCGTTCCGCCGGGCCCGGGTGGCGAGGTGGTCCAGTTTGAACAGGTCGGTGAGCTGCTCCGGGTCCTCCTGTTCGCGTTCGAGCTTGTCCAGGATGCGCAACTGGCGGTGGACCAGGGTCTGGCTGCGGTGGGCGATGTTGAGGAACACGCGGTTGACACCCTGGCGCAGTTGCGCCTGCCGGACCGCGGCTTCGACCGCCGTGCGCTGGGCGGCGGTGAAGGCACGGCTCACCTCGCCGATCTCGTCCTCGGACTCGCTCAGCGGCAGGATCTCGGCTTCGACCTCCACCTCGGAGTCGAGCGGCTCGTTCTTCTTCAAACGGTCCATCAGCGCAGGCAGGCGCTTGTCCGCCAGCTCCTGGGTCTGGTCGCGCAACTGTACGAGACGGTCGACGAGCCGTTGCGACGACCGGGTGGAGTAGACCAGCACGGTCGCGGTGAGCGCGGCAACCCCGAGCGAGCCGAGCACCGCGATGAGCAGAGACTGGTTGGCGTCCGAGCGCTGCACCTGCGCACCCCAGGTCGCCTGGCTGGCCCCGATCTCGGTGAGGGCGTCCTTCACCGGCAGGTAGGCGGACCGCCATTCGGCTTCGTCCACCGGCAGGCTCAAATCTTCGACCTCTTGCCCGGTGTAGGGGTCGAACTCCGTGGTGATCATCCGGTTGGCGATCTCGTGGATGAGTTCGTGCAGGTGGACGTACTCTTCGTTGTCCCGCAGGGACGCGAGCATGTTCGTGGGCTCGGGGCCAAGATAGTCGTCGACCGCTTCCAGCATGGATTCGTATGCGCCGACCTGCGCCACGAACTCGTGCTGGTCGTCCATGGAGAACTCGCCGGTGGCGAAGCCGCGGGAGAGTTTCGCGTCGGCCTGGGCGAGCGCGTCGACGACACGGAACATGGAGACAGCGCTGACCGAAGGTCCGACGACCTCCGGGCTGGGAACGGACCGGGCCTGCTCGTCGAAGAGGTCGGCACCCGCCATGACCAGGTCGTTGTAATACTCCTCGACCTCTTCACGGTCGATGTTTCCCTGGTCGACCCGGGCACGCAGCTCGCCGATTTCCTCGAATTTTTCGTCCAGGTAGGTGATGCGTTTCTGGACTTTCTCGGGGGACAATGACAAAAGGCCGCGGAATTCGTCGAGGATATTGCCCATGCGCTGGTCGACGTCTGCGCGGACGTCGAGGAGGGTCTCCCGGGTCTCTCGGGGGCGGTCCAGGTAGGCCATGGTCACCGAACGCTCATCCATGACCGCGGTCAGTGCCAGGGCCGAGGGGAGAAGGAGACGGTCGTTGGCCTGGACGTAGGCGTACTGCACCACCGTCCCGTAGGCCAGGTAGACGCTACCGATCAACCACAGGACGACCAACGCCGAGACCGGAGCGAGGACAATTCTGCGGAGGCGGGTCTTGATCAGGGGAGCCCGCTTCTTCTTGGCTGCCTGCACTGCTCTCCTAGAGGACCGGGGCCGCTGAGCACACATGGGGAAAAGGCCGACGGATACTGTGACAGCGATGACGGCCGGAGCCGAGGGCCACCCCCTGTGCGAGAGAGGGCGGCGCGGTGTGCTGAAGCGCGTAAGCGGTCAAAGGGTAAGGAAACCAGCAAGGATCGTACCGCGTTCGGCTAACTCCATGGTGATCATTCCGGACGAAAACCGAAGAACCGGATGAGATGCCATTGCGGTGGGATCTTAGAGCCGAGCCGTCGGCGCGGTTATCCCCAGGTGAGGAAACCGAGGAAACAGCCGATCAGAAGAATGCCTGAGGCCACGGTCAGGAAAAGTGTGCGGGGCCACAGGCTCAACCACGGGGCAGCGACGACTCGAGCCCGCTGCGGGTTATCCGGATCGTAGGAGACGGTGACGGGATCACCGTAGCGGGCAGCCGACCAGGAGGAGTTGTCGTGCAGAGCCAGGACCTCCTCCCCTTCTTCGGTGCGGAACCGCACGATCATCCGCGAGGTGCTGTTGGTTTCGGCATAGCCGACGATCGTGCCTTCGGCTCGCTCGCCGCGTCGCCCCAGCAGCCACGCGGCGACGATGTCCCGTACCAGCCACACGAGGGAGCACAGGCCGATTCCGATAGGCAGGAGAGGGTAGTAGCGATCCATCGATCGTGGTCCGAAAGCTCGGTCGGATGGCTATGGGCTGCGGTCAGTTCGCCGGCGCCTGCGGGGTGCGCGGAGGCTCCGGCCCCAAGATCTCCGTGACCATGCTCTCACCAATGTCCACGCCGTAGCCGATGTTTTCCAAATCGGTAGCAAGCCGGTCCAGGGCGGCCACATCGGGAGCGGCCCCAGGGGAGGCCGTAGCCAAGAATCGGGGGACCGCGGCCTCCAAGTCCCGGGTCGCCGCGTACATGCGGCGCCGTATCTCGGCGTGGCGGGACTCCACATAGCGTGCCCGTCCCCGGGAGTGCGGATGCTGTGCCAGGTTGTGGACCAGCGCGGACAGCTCCTGGCTGCGGCGGACGAGGTGGTCAATGGACGCGGCGATCTCACCGGCCCGCCAGACGATGCGGGAAACCCGGTCCCCCAGCGGCCCTTCCAGGAACGGTGCGGCCACGTCCTGCAGGGAGACGGCGGCCGCGTGCGCGCGGCGGGCGCAGCCGGCGTCGACCGCCACCGGGTCGGCGGGCAGCTCCGTCTCGGACGGGGCGGTGGGGAACAGGAAGCCGAACACGAGCACCGCGGTCAACCAGATGATCACGGCGATCACGAAGGCTGCCCAGACGGGGAGGGTCACCGCCCAGGCCAGCCCGCCCGCCACCGCGCCGCACAGGAGGCACCACGGGTTGGCGAACTTCCGTAGCTGCATTCTCTGTTCCCCTCCGAATCCCGCCGCTAGAAGTTGGAGATCACTGCTTCGAACACCTCGTCGATGCTCTGGGGGTCGGAGGCGTCGTAGGCCGCGGCGTTGGTAGCTTCCGCGATCTGAGTCATCGTCTTCAGGTCCGCGTCCTCGCCGTAGCTGATGGTGAAGATCCGCACCCCCTGCTGCCCGGGTTCCGGGGTGATGCTGTCGAGGAGCTTCTCCAGGCTGATGCCGTTGAGATCTTCGTTCTTCCCGTCGGTGAGGAACACAACCGCGTTGATGGCGTCCGGCCGGCTGTGCTCGGCGACGAGCGTGTGCGCGGCCAGCGCGGTGTCGTAGAGGCCGGTACCGCCCCCTGGCGGCAGGTTGGAGATCCGCTCCGCGAGCTCCTCCCGGCGGGGTGTCCCGTTGACCGAGGCGCCGAGCGGGCCGAGGGGCACGAGCTCCCGCCAGTCCTGCCCGTTGTCCTCCAGGTCGGTGCTGAACATCCACAGCCCCACGCGGTCGCTGTCAGAGAACTCGTCGAGGGACGTGATAGCGGCCTCCTTGGCGAGCTCCAGGCGGGTGCTTCCCGTGCCCGGGACCGATTCCTGCATCGAGCCGGACGTGTCGATGACGAGGAGGACGTTGGCGGGCTTGCGGAGCTCAGCCCAGTTCTCCAGCATCGCGTTGAGCACGTTCGCCGACGGCAGGGAGAGCTCGACCGGCTCTGCGGGCAGCACCCCGTTCTCCTCGGTCAACAGGTCCCCGGTGCGCCCGTCGTGCCCCCGGAACGCGTTGTCCAGGAACACCTGCTGCGCCTCGTCGCTGAGGAGGTAGTCCAGGAAAGCCGCCGCAGCGGCGCGCTTCGGCTCGTCCGCCCAGTCCAGGACCACGTAGGGGTGGTCCGACATCAGGGTGCCCTCTTTGGGGTAGACCGCGACGAGCGGCACGTTCGGCGGTTCGGCGTCTTCCGCGGTTGCCGGGTCGCCGCTGGGGTTGCCCTGGTTGTAGTGCACCACCGACATCTCCTCCACCGCCACCGCGGAGACGTAGGTGAGCCCTTGCCCTTCCGCGTCGGCGCGGCGCAGGTTGGCCAGGAACGTCATGGTGATGTCGCCGTAGTGGACGATGGAGCGCTCCACAGCGCTGACGAACGCGCGGGTCTGGCTGGAGTTGATGTCGTCGACGGTGAGGTCGGAGGCCATACCCGTGCCCGCGAAGTAGGTGCCGACGGTGGCGTTGAGCCCGGACGTGGAGTAGTTGGGGTTGGTCTTGCCCATGCGGAACTCGCCCCACTCGGGGTGGCCGACCGATCCCCATCCTGCTTCGCTGTCCGCAAGGTCGTGCAGGTCTACCCAGCCGAGCTCCTTGTCCGGCCAGCCGAGCGCTTCAGCCATCGGCCGGGGCATGGCGATGACGAGGGGGGAGTTGGCGATCGAGGGGGTCTCTTCCGGGATGAGTGAGGCGCGGTCCTGTTCGGTGACCCGCTGCCGGGTGATCTCCACCCAGCCGGAGCTTGCCGGCGACCACACATCGGGGCGGGGGCCGTACTCCTCTTCGTCCCATTCCCCGGCGGCGAGGGCGTCCATGGTCATCCCGGAAGACTGTTCGACGATGGAGACTTCCACGCAGCCTTCGTCGATCCGGGTGCCGCTGTAGTCCTCGGCGAGCTGCCGCATCACCCCGGCTTTCTCCGGTGAGGACGCCACGGTCAGGGAGATGGCGTCCCCAAGGCATCCGAACTGGGCGAGCGAGGGCAGTTTCGCTCCGGTCGCCACCCACCGCACAAGGGCGATGACGAGGACCGCGACAACGGCGACGATGAGAAAGGGAAGGAACCGTCGATGCCGTGGTGGAGAAGAAGCCTGGTAGACCACTGAATCCCGTCCTTGGTGCCGCTCCGCAGGTGTCCCCCGAGATGTAAGCCCCCGATGCTTTAGAGGCAGCGTAGGCAGAACAGGTTGCACCAAGGACAAAAAAGTATTTTTGTAATGAAAGTGCCGTTTGTCGGATTTGGGGCGGTGATGTGGTGCAGCCCCTGAGCACCCAGGAGCCGCACCCCAGCCCTGGTCACCAGCCGTGCAGCACCGGCTTGCCCTCGTTGTACCCGGCGACGCTCTGGACTCCGATCACCGCGCGCTCGTGGAACTCCGCCAAGTTCGCCGCGCCAGCGTAGGTCATCGCGCTGCGTACCCCCGCCACGATCATGTCGATCAGGTCTTCGACGCTGGGGCGCTCCGGGTCCAGGTACATCCGCCCAGAAGAGATGCCCTCCTCGAACAGGGCTTTACGCGCCCGCTCGAACGGCGAATCGTCCGCGGTGCGCAGCCGGACCGCGCGGGCCGAGGCCATGCCGAAGCTCTCCTTGTACAACCGTCCCTCCGAGTCCCGCAGCACATCCCCGGGAGACTCGTAGGTCCCGGCGAACCAGGAGCCGATCATCACATTGCTCGCCCCGGCGGCCAGCGCGAGCGCCACGTCACGCGGGTGCCGGATCCCCCCGTCAGCCCAGACCCACTTGCCGAGTTCCCGGGCGGCGGCAGCGCACTCCACCACGGCGGAGAACTGGGGACGGCCCACCCCCGTCATCATGCGGGTGGTGCACATCGCCCCCGGCCCCACCCCGACTTTGACGATGTCGGCGCCGGCCTCGACGAGGTCGCGCACCCCTTCAGCGGTCACCACGTTGCCCGCCACCACCGGCACCTGCGGGTCCAGGGCCCGCACCTGGCGGAGCACCTCGAGCATCTTCTCCTGGTGGCCGTGCGCAGTGTCCACAACCAGGGTGTCCACCCCGGCCTCCAGGAGTTTCGCTGCCCGGCCCGCCACATCGCCGTTGATGCCCACGGCGGCGGCGACACGCAGCCGTCCTTGCGCGTCCACGGCGGGCCGGTAGAGGGTGGCGCGGAGCGCCCCGGTGCGGGTCAGCACCCCGACCAGAGCCCCGTTGCTGTCGACCACGGGGGCCAGGCGGTGCCGGGAGTCGTGCAGGATGGCGAACGCCTCCTGCGGGTCGGTGCCCGCGGCGAGGGTGAGCAACTCGGTGGACATCACCTCGTGCAACTGGGTGAAGCGGTCCACCCCCACACAGTCCGCCTCGGTGACGACACCGATGGGACGGCGTTCCTCGTCGACGACGATGACCGCGTTGTGCGCCCGCTTAGGCAAGAGGTTGAGCGCGTGGCCGACCGTCTCCGTCGGCGCCAGAGTGATCGGCGTATCGTGCACCAGATCACGGGTTTTTGTCCACTGGATCACATCCGCTACCACATCGGTAGGGATGTCCTGGGGTAGGACGACCAGACCACCGCGGCGTGCCACGGTTTCGGCCATGCGGCGACCGGCAACCGCTGTCATGTTCGCCACTACGATAGGAATAGTCGTACCTGTACCATCATGCGATGTCAGGTCAACGTTCATCCGGGAACCTACAGATGAACGTTGGGGAACCATGAACACATCGCCGTAGGTCAGGTCGTGGGTGGGCACCTGGTCGTTGAGAAAGCGCACGTCCACCTCGATTTCGATGTTGGGCGGCCTTGGTGAAAGACGCGACCCTGTTCCCACGTCACGCCTCTCACTTTTTTCAGATTATGGTTCGCCAACCGTCATCCCGGCAGAGCGGTGACCATCGGATCTCCCGTCCCACCACTCCGCCCGGGAAAACGTGTCCTCGCATTCTCCGGGGGCGTCCACCCGATGTGGAGTCTCTCCACCCCGTTACAGGAGTAACACAAGACGATGACAGCCTTCACGCTTGCTGAAATCCAGGAGCGCACGTACAAGAAACGTGATGCCTGGTGGACGGTGTTCCTGGTCGATCCGCTCGCCGGACGGCTGGTCGTCTGGACTGCCAACCACACCTCCATCACCCCTAACCAGCTCACCTTCGGAGCCGGACTCCTGGGTTTGGGGGCGGCGGCGTGCTTCACTCAGGCGACATGGCCCTGGCTGGTGGCTGGAGCGCTGCTGTTCCACCTCAGCTTCGTGCTCGACTGCATGGACGGCAAGATCGCGCGCCTCAAAGGCACCGGTACGGTGTTCGGGGCCTGGGTCGACTTCGTCTTCGACCGCATCCGGTTCTTCGCCTGCATGATGGCCCTGCTCCTCGGCCAGTGGGTCCACACCGGAGAGATCGCCTACCTGCTGCTCGCGCCGCTGCTCACCTTCTTCGACCTGCTGCGCTACCTCAACGGCACGCAGATCGCCAAGACCCGGCGCACCATGCGGCGGCGGTTGAACGCGCTGCTCGGCCAGCAGAACGACCAGCCTGAGCAGAGCGAGAACGAGCCGGGGGCCGCCGAAGACGCGGAGAGCACTGAGACCGAGACGACCGTCTTCCCCCAGCACCAGCAGCCCAAGGACGACAAAAAAGAGGGCGTGGTCTCCTCGATGGCGCCCGTGTTCACGAGGTTCAGCACCTACCAGCGCCTGCGGGAAGCGCTGCTGCGCCACCGGGTCCGTCCGCACCTGTTCAGCGGGATCGAATTCGAGATGTTCGTGTGCATCGTGGCACCTTTGACCGCTCTCGTCTCGCTGTTCACCCCGTGGCCGCACTTCATCATTCCCGTCTCTGTCTTCGCTGGCGCCGCGCTGATGCTCTTCGAGGCCGTGCTGGTGGTCAAGCTGTGGCTGGACACCCGGGTCTTCGAAGCCGGCATCCGGCAGCTGACCGCTGCTGCCGAGGCCGAGGCCAACGCCGCCGCCAGCTGACCCCGACAGGTTTCCTGGTCCGGAAGGGCCCTCACCGGCCTCTCCGGACCGTTGAGCCGCTGGACCGCTCCACCGCACGGGAGCGCTCCGCAGCAGACGGCCGCAAGAGCCACGAGGCGTCCGGTTCGACGAGCGGGCGCACCACCGCCCTGACCCACGGCAGGCAGAGGACAAAGGCCAGCGCCAGCCCTGGGCCGGTATTGACCGCCATCCCAGAGCCCTGTCGGCCAGCTCATCCCGGCCGAAGGGCCAGCGTCAGGGCGAGAGCCGCCAGCATGCAGCCGGACCGGCTCAGCAGTCCGAGCCCCAACGGGTCGATACCGCGGTCGACCAGGCTCGACCGCCAGGAGAACCACGCACAGTCCACGTAGTGCGCCGCAGGCACGGCCGCCACCAGCGAGACGACGACCGTGAGCGCGGACAAGTGCCTCGGCTGCAGCAGGGCGAGCACGAAGAACGGCAGCAGACTCAGCATCCGCCCCAGGCCAAGTACGTCCCCCAACTCCGCGAAGCCACGGCGACAGAGACCCCTACCGCTGTGGTGAGCGGCCACCGCAGCCGCTGCCCCGCGGGAACACGCAACCGCCAGCCAGACAGGGCCACCAGGAACCGCAGGGGCCACGCCGGCTCCAGTGGGCCGTCGGAAATCTCGGGCCCACCACGAGCGCCCAAAGCACGTGCCCTCCCAGAAGATCAGGTAGGGGAAGCCAGCCCGAGCACCAGTTTTTCCACTCGCCGCGGAGAAGCGTCGAACCGCTGCGGCAGGTAGCCGCTGATCAGGATGGACGCGGGCCTGCAGAACGCGTAGACCCGCGTGGAGACCGCGTTCACCAAGGGGTTCCCCAGATCGGATCGATCGCGGGGCCGAACACCATCAAAGCGACGAGGGGGAATTTCGCATTCTCCAACCGGGAATCGCGTTGCTGGCGTGCTGCGGCAGGTACGGCAGTCGTAGGAAAGAAGGGCGTTGGGACCACACGCTCTCCGAGAGAACGATCACCAACGGAGGCTGCGGGAGAAAGCGGTTCGACAGCACAGCACTTGTTGTGACAGACAGTAATCCCGAGAGAATTCTGGGAGAAGGATAAGAGGACTCTCAGGAAAGCCCGGCGAGAAAAGCTGGAGAGATGGGCTGCTGGGACACGGTCTTCCCCACCCGGCTCCCCTCGACTCCAGGAGCGGAGCACCGGAGCGCGCACGTCCGCCGGCCCGGGAAGCGTGTTGAGATTCCCGACGTGGGCGGCAACAATCGTTGCGGGTCGCGTGCGTTCCGCCGGGCCCGACCACGGTCCGTTCCATCGAACCGACATAACGAAGGCGGTGGCAAGTAGTGCCGCAGGCGGTCGATCCACGACGTGTCACGGAACACGGCAGCGAGGTCATGCGACTCGTCGACGAGATTTTCCCCCTCGTCGAGGGTTTCTACGTTGACCTGCACCGAAACCCTGAATTGTCGCATCAGGAGCACCGCACCTCCCAAGCCGTGGCCGAATGGCTGTCCCGGGCGGGGTACGAAGTCACGACCGGGATCGGCGGTACCGGGGTCGTCGGGATCCTCCGCAACGGTGAAGGACCGACCGTGCTGCTCCGCTGCGCTATGGACGCCCTGCCCCTCGCAGAGCAGACCGGTCTGCCCTACGCCAGTACCGCCCGCGGGACGATGGCCGACGGCCAAGAAACGCCGATCATGCACGCCGCCGGCCACGACGCGCACACCGCCTGCCTGGTCGGGACAGCAGACCTGCTGTCCAGTTCACGGAAACACTGGAGCGGCACCCTGATGGTCGTCGCACAGCCCGGCCAGGAGACCCTGGACGGCGCCGAGGCCATGCTCGCTGACGGTCTCTACGAACGCTTCGGGCGCCCCGACATCGTCCTCACCCAGCGGGTCGGCCCCCAACCCGCCGGAATGATCGCCCACCGGGCCGGGGTCATCCTCGGCATGTCCACCACCGTGGGAGTGCGGATCTTCGGCAGCCCGGGCCACGGCGGATTCCAGCCGCAGACCGGTGTCGACCCCGTGGTCATCGCCGCATCCATCATCACACGCCTGCAGACCATCGTCGCGCGCGAAGTCAACCCCAGTGAGATGGCGGTCCTCACCACGGGAGTGGTGCGCGCCGGAACCAAAGCCGACCTCGTCCCCGACGAGGCGTACCTGGAAATCAACACGCGCTGCCTCAACGAGCGGGTAGCCGACCGGATTTACGCGGCCATCGAACGCGTAGTCAAAGCCGAAGCCGCTGCCTCGGCAGCCCTCCGCGAACCCGAGGTCACCGAGATCCGCAGGACCAGCCTGATCCGCAACCACGCGCAGCACACCCGCGCGGTGTCCTCCGCCCACCGGGCCTACTTCGGCGACGCCTATGTGATCGACCTGCCGGAACCTTTCGCGGTTGGCGACGACTTCGGTGCGTTCGGGCTCCCTGATGACCCTGAACCCGTGCCATACGTTATGTGGCTCCTCGGCTCCACCCCGCACGACGTGTGGTCCGCCGCCCCCGGAGCCACCCCCTTCGACAAACTCGCGTCAGTGCCGGGCTCCCACTCCTCCCAATTCGCCCCCGATCGCGAAGCCACCCTGCGCGCCGGAATCGCCGCACTCACGATCGGTGCCCTCACCTATCTGGGCCGCACCTCTGGACCGGGACGGGCCACCTCCGGCCTGGCGCAGATCGCCAGTTCCCGGATCACGGAGGACGAGTCGACGCAGAGCGCGGACATGGAGGCGCTGCTCGCGGACGATGATGAGGGGG
>NZ_BCWB01000050.1 GCF_001592045.1 Thermobifida fusca NBRC 14071 = JCM 3263
CTGCGCGCGGCGGTGCTGGAGCACGGCGCCGATGCGGGCATCGCGCACGACGGGGACGCTGACCGCTGCCAGGCGGTGGCCGCTGACGGATCTGTTGTCGACGGCGACCAGATCATGGCCGTCTTGGCGCTGGAACTGTACGAGGCGAACGCGCTGCACAACAACACCCTCGTGGTCACGGTCATGTCGAACCTGGGACTCAAACTCGCCATGAAGGAAGCCGGGATCACCCTGGTCGAAACCCAGGTGGGCGACCGCTACGTCCTCGAAGCCATGCGGGCTGGGTCGTATTCGCTGGGCGGGGAGCAGTCCGGCCACATCATCCTGCTGGACCATGCGACGACGGGCGACGGCCTGCTGACCGGCATGCACCTGCTCGCCGCGGTCAACCGGAGGGGAGTGGCGCTGGCTGAGCTCGCCAAGGTCATGAACCGGCTGCCGCAGGTGCTGGTGAACGTGTCCGGGGTGGACAAGACCCGGGTTGCCACATCGGAGCGGATCGCTGCGGAAGTGGCTGCGGCCGAGGCGGAGCTCGGGGACAGCGGCCGCGTCCTGCTGCGGCCGAGCGGCACCGAGCCGATCGTCCGGGTGATGGTGGAGGCAACGTCGCAGGACCGTGCTCAGGCCATCGCTGACCGGCTGGCCGACGTAGTCCGAGACGAACTGTCCATCAACGCGTAAAAAGCCTGCTGGGAAGCGCTGCTGCCCTGTTTCCCGCCCGGCGGGAAACAGGGCAGCGTGTGTGCGCCAAGGCTCTGCTGCCCGGCCCTGCTCGAGGACCGCGGACACAGCGAGGGGCCAGCACTCGGCGTGCCGGCCCCTTCCGCACGAGATGCGAGACTTACTCCACGGTCACGCTCTTGGCCAGGTTGCGTGGCTGGTCCACGTCGTTGCCCTTGGCCAGTGCCAGCTCGCAGGCGAACACCTGCAGGGGCACGGTTGCCACGAGCGGTTGCAGCAGGGTGGGCACGGCGGGGATTTCGATCAGAGTGTCAGAGTAGGGGCGGACACTCTCGTCTCCCTCCTCCGCGATCACGATGGTCCGCGCACCCCGTGCCCGGATCTCTTGGATGTTGGAGACGATCTTGTCGTGCAGCACGCTGCGGCCCTCGCGGGACGGCACCACGACAACGACCGGCAGACCGTCCTCGATGAGCGCGATCGGTCCGTGCTTGAGTTCCCCGGCCGCGAACGCTTCCGCGTGCATGTAGGCCAGTTCCTTGAGCTTGAGGGCGCCTTCCATAGCCACCGGGTAGCCCACGTGCCGGCCTAGGAAGAGCACCGTCTTCGCTTCGGCGAGCGAGCGGGCCAGGTCGCGGACCGGCTGCACGGTGTTGAGTACCTTCTCCACCTGCTCCGGCATGCGGGCGAGCTGCCCGATGATCGCGTTGATCTCGTCGCCGAACTTCAGGCCGCGCACCTGAGCCAGGTAGAGGCCGACCAGGTAGCAGGCGACGAGCTGGGTGAGGAAGGTCTTGGTCGCGGCCACACCCACCTCGGGGCCGGCGTGCGTGTACAGCACCCCGTCGGACTCCCGGGGAATCGTGGAGCCGTTGACGTTGCAGATCGCCAGCACCCGGGACTGCTGCTCCCGGGCGTAGCGCACCGCCATCAGGGTGTCCATGCTCTCCCCCGACTGGGAGATGGCGATGACCAGCGTCTGGGGATCCAGGATCGGGTCGCGGTAGCGGAACTCGCTGGCGACCTCGACCTCGCACGGGATACGGCACCAGTGCTCGATGGCGTACTTGGCGATCAGGCCCGCATGGTACGAGCTGCCGCAGGCGACGATGACGATCTTGGAGATCTGCCGCAGCTCCTCGGGAGCCAGCCGCATCTCGTCCAGGGTCAGCGTGCCGTCCACGGCGACCCGGCCGAGCAGCGTGTCCGCGATCGCACGCGGCTGTTCGGCGATCTCCTTGAGCATGAAGTAGTCATAGCCGCCCTTCTCCGCGGCGGAAGCGTCCCAGTCCACGTGGTATTCGCGCACCTGGGCAGGGGCACCGTCGTAGTCGGTGATAGTGATCGAGTCGGCCCGCAGCTCGACCACCTGGTCCTGGCCCAGTTCGATGGCGTCGCGGGTGTGCGCGATGAACGCGGCCACGTCGCTGGCAAGGAAGTTCTCTCCGTTGCCACGGCCGACGACCAGCGGGGAGTTGCGGCGCGCGGCTACCACCAGTCCCGGGTCGTCTTCGGAGATCGCGACCAGGGTGAAGGCGCCCTCAAGACGGCGGCACACCGAGCGCATAGCCGCACCAAGGTCGCCGTTGTGCTCAGTGAGCTGCTCGCTGAGCATGTGGGCGACGACTTCGGTGTCGGTTTCGGAGCGGAACTTGCAGCCACGCTCCTCCAACTCCATCCGCAGTTGCGCGAAGTTCTCGATGATGCCGTTGTGGACCACCGCCACACGGTTCATCTCGTCTACGTGGGGGTGGGCGTTGCCGTCGGTGGGCGCACCGTGGGTGGCCCAGCGGGTGTGGCCGATGCCGATGCCGTCGGCGGAACGCGGATTGGCTTGCAGCGCGGCCCGCAGGTTCGCCAGCTTGCCGGCCCGTTTCTCCGTCTGGAGTTTGCCGTCACTGAGCACTGCAACTCCCGCGGAGTCGTATCCCCGGTACTCAAGCCTGGCCAGACCTTCGACGACGACTTCCAGCGCCGGTTTCGGCCCGACGTAGCCAACGATTCCACACATGAGCGTCAGAGTAACCAAAAAAGGGGGAGAAAGAGAGGAGCAGCGGTCCTGTCTTTGCATGATTTTCGCAGGTAGCGGTATAGACCAGTGCTCCAGCCCGCCGGTTTGGCGCAGGTCGGGCCCCGCGGGTTTGCCGTGGTTGCCTCAGGAAAGCGTCTGACTTCTCACACCGGGTTTTCAGCCGGGGGTCCCGCACCTCCCTGGAAAACACCGCGGACATCGGGAGGGGACGCTGCGGGGAGGCGCCCGGAATCCTCGGCCAGGCCACACAGCGAAAGAGGCGAGGAATGCGTGTCGCGGCGTCTGCAGGGCAGGGGCAGCCTTCCCCCTGCCGGGACGGGAACAGCACCGCCCCATACTGTCGGAAGAGTCCTATGCCAGGACTGCGCAGCGGTGCAGGGGGCCGGGGAAGCTCCACCGGCGCACCGTGCCACCCATGGTCAGGGGCCTGAACGCGTGAAGAGGCGGGGTGCCCCACAGGTACCGAATCCCGTTCGTCTAGGGTGAGCAGACGTGTCTCACGCGACGAAAAACGGCTTTTTGACGCCGTACGTGGAACTCGACCGCCAAGCATGGGCCGAGTTGCGGGCGGCGACTCCGCTGTCGCTGACGGAAGCGGAACTGGAGAAGCTCCGCGGTACCGCGGACCCCACGTCGCTGGACGAAGTCCGGGACATCTACCTGCCGCTCTCCCGACTGCTCAACTTGTATGTCAAAGCGACCCGGCAGCGGCACGCGGCGGTGCGGGACTTCCTCGGGGAAAGCGACCGTCCCACCCCGTTCGTCATCGGAGTAGCGGGGAGCGTAGCCGTCGGCAAGTCCACGACAGCCAGGCTGCTGCGGACACTCTTGTCGCAGTGGCCGGACCATCCCCACGTCGAACTGGTCAGCACCGACAACTTCCTCTACCCCAACGCGGTGCTGGAGGAGCGCGGGATCATGAACCGGAAGGGCTTCCCGGAAAGCTACGACCGGCGCGCTCTCCTCCGGTTCGTCTCAGAGATGAAGGCCGGAGCGGACAAGATGGAGATCCCCGTCTACTCGCACCTGGCCTACGACATCCTGCCTGGCGAGACGCAGATCGTGCACCGGCCCGACATCCTCATCGTGGAGGGCATCAACGTGCTTCAGCCGCCTCCGCCCGGGCGGCTGGCGCTGGCCGACTTCTTCGACTTCTCCCTCTACGTGGACGCCCGCGTGGAGCACATCCGGTCGTGGTATCTGAACCGGTTCCTGGAACTGCGCCGCACCGCGTTCGAGGACCCGCGCTCCTACTTCCACGCGATGGCGACGTCCGCTTCTGAGGAAGAAGCCAAAGAATTCGCGATGCACACCTGGCACACCATCAACGAGGTCAACCTGGTGGAGAACATCATCCCCACCCGGCCGCGCGCGACCCTGGTCCTCTTCAAAGGAGAAGACCACCGGGTCCGCCGGGTCCGTTTGCGGAAGACCTGAAGTCAGGAGTCTTTCGGACGGTGCCCGGCGGGGCCCAGGCAGTTCACGAACGGGCCGTCAGGGGCGAAGAGCCGGTCCAGGACAGGGTCCAGGTGATCGCGGTGCCAGATTCCCGGCCCCGATGCCCCGGAGATCGTGGTGTCGGTGAGCTCCAGGTAGGACAGACGCAGCGCGTGGAGCCTGCCTACCGCCTCGTGATGCTCCCACCAGGCAGGGCACCAGCGGGTCACTGGGCCCGCATACACGGGGATCAAGAAGTCGTTCACCCACGAGACGAGAGCGGCGAGTTCTCCCCGGTACTCATCCCGGGACAGGTTGAAGATGAACTGCGAGGCGGGGGCCCGTTCCTGCGAACGCGGCGGTGCCGCGGTCGCGATCTCACTGAGCTGGGTCTGCAGCCGGATGACGTCCGCGCCGAGCTTGTGCATGGCGTTCTGCAGGAGGGAGACGCGGTCGGTCAAACCGGAATCGACACGGTCGTCGGTGTAGGTCATGGGAGCGTCCCGTGCTGCTTGTCGATGGATGACGACTGATCTTTCTCTTTCGCGTTGGAAGAAGTAAACCAGGACGGGCGGGCAGCATCGGTGACGGATGGGTAGCTGGATAAGGACCACCGCACCACACGATCCGATGCCGTCCGCAACCATGATTGCACCGGAGGACGGGTGTGCCCGCACCCGGAAGCGACCACGGGGAGAGGTATGCGCACCGCACACATCGTGGAAACCGTCCGCGCCGCGGAAGGCGCGCTCCTAGCGCAACTGCCGGAAGGCACGCTGATGCGGAGAGCCGCCTTCGGCCTGGCGTCAGTGTGCGTGCGGATCCTGCCCCGCGTGTCCGGGGCGCGCGTAGTGCTGCTGGTCGGCAGCGGGGACAACGGCGGTGACGCGCTTTTCGCCGGGGCTGAGCTGGCACGTCGCGGCGCCGCGGTCACCGCGGTCGGCGCGGGACGCACCCTGCATGAGCGCGGCCTGGCCGCACTGCGGGCCGCCGGCGGCCGCACGGCCTCGGTGGAGCAGGCAGCGGCCCTTGTCGCCGGAGCGGATCTCGTCGTGGACGGCCTGGTGGGGATCGGGGTGCGCGGGGCGTTGCGGGAACCGCACGCTTCACTGGCCGCGTTGACCGAGTCCACCGATGCCGCGGTGGTTGCCGTGGACCTGCCCAGCGGGGTGGACGCGGACACGGGAGCGGTGCCGGGGGCTAGCGTGCGGGCCGACGTGACGGTCACGTTTGGCACGTACAAGCCGGGACTGTTGGTCGACCCGGGCGCGGGGCGCGCAGGCGTGGTCGAGTTCGTCGATATCGGGCTGGCCCCGCAACTACCCGACCCGGACCTGGTGTCTTTCCAAGCTGAGGATGTTGCCGCGCTGCTGCCCCGGCCTACCGCGGAGAGCGACAAATACCGTCGGGGAGTGCTGGCGCTGGCCGCGGGCAGCAACCGCTACCGGGGGGCCGCGGTGCTCGCCGCAGGGGGCGCACTGCGCACCGGGGTGGGCTTGCTGCGGTATGTGGGCGAACCGGAGGTGGCGCGCGAGGTAGTGGCCCGGTGGCCGGAGACGGTCGCCTCGGCGCTGGACCCGGTAGACCCGGTGGCGAGCCTGCCGCAGCGGGTCGCGGCCTGGGTGATCGGCCCGGGGCGCGGACTGCACCCCGCAGCGCTCGCCGAGCTGGAAGCGGTGCTCGCCAGTGACGTTCCGGTGCTGGTGGATGCCGACGCTCTCACTCTGCTCGCCCGCAACCCGGCCCTGGTGCGGGAGCGCACAGCCCCCACCCTGCTCACCCCGCACGCCGGAGAGTTGACGCGGCTCCTGCCCGGCGTGGAGCGCGCCGACGTCGAAGCGCACCGGTTGGACTATGCGCGGCGCGCTGCCGCCGAATACGGCTGCACCGTGCTGGTGAAGGGGTCGACGACACTGGTTGCGGAACCGAACCGGGCGGTGGCGGCCAACCCGACGGGCACGCCCCTGCTCGCCACGGCGGGGAGCGGGGATGTGCTGGCAGGCATGATCGGCGCACTGCTGGCTACCGGCCTGCCTCCGTGGGAGGCAGCGGCGTGCGGCGCCTACCTGCACGGTATGGCGGCCCGGTTGGCGCACGGCGGCGCTCCGATCAGTGCATCCGACTTGTTCGACGCCATTCCGCGGGCGATCTCCGCGGTCGTGTACCGCGAATAAGGCCTGCCGCGCTACCGCAGGGCGTTCGCCAACCGTCCAGGCGCACGCATTCTCCTTGCAGGACGTCCTCCAGCGGAGGAAAGCACCCGTCGCGCAGCTTGAGAAAAGAGGACAGCGCACCCAGCCAGGCGGAATTCCTGCACGTCCAGCCCTGGTGCTGGGGCCGCTGATGAGTCGGGCTGCCGCTCTGCCCTCGGCCCGAAAGCCGCGTGGAGGCTCCTAGCGGGGAATTGCGACTCGTCAGCACGGCGCGGTCCGAAAACGGGACCGGTTGATTCAACACGGTTGGTGCCGGGGTGTTTCCATGCCCGGACGAAGGCGAGCGTCGTCGAAAAACCGCGGGTATTTTCTCCCGCACCAAAAACGGAACTGATCCGATCACACGACAGGAGTTCCCCTTATCCCTCTGGCACGCAATACCACACCGTGAACATGCCGGGTTCGCCCCCGAGTGGGACCGTGTTCCCAGACCTCTTGAAAAAGAGTCGTTTCGCCGCGATAACGTAAACACTTCGCCGGAGCGCTCCGGTGTGACGTGTTGCGCCAGCACCCCGGATACAGGAAAACGAGGCCATGGACCAGCAGGCCATGCTCACGCGCGATCTGGTACTGCGGATCTGCGCCACCGCCACCGAATTCGACCTGGACTGGATCGAATTCGACCGTAAAATCGTGGCGCCGTTCACCGCAGCGCGCGACACTTCCCTTATTGAGCGGATCACCGCAGCCGCCGCAGCGGTAGGCGTCGACCACGTGCTGATCTGCCGCACCCGCTCCGAATACGCCTACGAACCGGTCATTCAAGTGCGCGCGGCCACCTCCTCGCTGATCGGGGTCATCCGCAGTTGGGGCGACACCCCCACCGACTTCCTCGTCTGCCTCGAAGACCTCTCCGCAGCGGTCCTCGTCACCGCAGACGAGCTCACCGTGGCCGCCGGACCCGCGGACTATGTGGCCGCCTTTGTCGGCGACGACATCGGCCGCGCCCGCGCCGAATTCGCGGAGACCGCGCACACCAGGAACGATCCGGAACTCCTCCAGGCCGCTGTCCGCTACGGCTGCCTCGACCCCGCCGGCCGTGACAAACGCAAACCCCGGGGCGACGTGGGGGAACGCGTCAGCGCATGGGGGGAAGCGCTCCGCGACCGGTCACCGCGCTCCGTTGCCCGGGCACGTGCGGTGCGGGGCGCGTGGGGGTGGATCGCCCTGCTCCTGCTCGCCCTCGCCGCCCTGGTCGTCCCTGCGATCCCCACCGCGCTCACCGCTGTCGCGTTGACCGTGTGGCTGCTCGCGCAACTCGCCTGGCTGGCCCGGTCCCGCACCCTCAGCTTCGCCGCGCTGCTGCGCCTGACCGTCCTCGGTGCCCTCGCCCTCGGCCCCATCGCTTTCCTGGAACTGGCTGTGGCCGCGCTGCTGCGCCTCGACCCCTTCGACCCGCTCGCCTCCGTCGCCGTCGCGGTACCCGTCGAAGAGGTCGCGAAATTCCTGCCGTTCCTCGTGTTCTGGCTGGTGGCCCGCCGTCGGATGCGGCGCTTCGCCGCCGTGGACTACCTGCTGGCCGCGGCAGCCTGCGGGGCAGGTTTCCAGCTCGCGGAGACCGTCGCCACCGTCCTGAGCGCGGACGAGACCGCCTTCCACCCCCTGCCGCAAGGAGGAGCGTTCACCCTCTTCCCCGGATGGCTGGAGATCCCGTGGGCAGACATCCGCTTCTCCGGGCATGCGGTCACCACCGGACTCGTGGGCGCCACACTCGGGATCGCCGTCGTGGGACGGCGCCTGTACGGGGCCAAGCTGTGGCTGCTGCCGCCTCTCGCGCTGGGCGCGGCCGCCCTCGAACACCTCACCTTCAACGCTCTGCTCGCCGGTTTGGAGCCCACCGCCCTCACCGCGACCGTGTTCGCGCTCTACGGCAACGGCGCGGCAACCCGCTGGCTGCTGCTCCTCTTCCTGGTCTGCGGGGTCCTGCTGGACTACCGGATGCAGCGGCTCGCCGCCCACACCACGCCGCCTCTCCCGGGGAAAGCCCCGCTGCGCCGTCTGGCCGCTCAAGCCTACGGCCGTGCAGTGTGGTACCGCTCCCACCTGCCCGGGGACATCGCCCCGCTGTTCCGCCGCATCGCCTTGGCCTGGGCGCGGCTCCCTGTCACCCTCGTCGAAGCGGCAGCCGCGATCCTGCACGAATACACGGTCCAGCTCGCGGCCGCCAGCCGGGGCCCGACAGCGCTCTGCACGGGCTGGCGTGTCCTGCGCCGCCGCCGCGAACACGCCATGGGCGTGGCCCGAGCCGCGGGACAGCCGACCCGGGTCCCCGACCGGGACAAGCTCGCCGCGGAAGCAGACGGACTGCTGGTACGGCTCGGGCTGGCCACCCCGGCAGCACTGGCTGTCTGTGCCGCGGCAGCCGCGGTCGTGGACAGCCTCGACCCTGGAGTACTAGGCGGCGCCTACGCGCTCCCCACACTCCTCGCCGTGACCGCATGGTTCACCGCGCTGCCCACTGCTGACGCCGTCTGGGTGCTGGTCGGGGCAGGAGCCCTGGTCTCGCTGCTGGCCAGCGGCTGGTCGGTGCCGCGCGACCAGCCGAATCCACGCCGCTTCCTGCGCACTCCCCGTGCCACGATCGGCGCGGTCCTGGGCGCAGCCGCCCCGGGGCAGCTGCCCTATGCGGCCGTGGGCATGCTGGGACTGCTGCTGCCGAAGAGCACCGCACGCCTGCTGGTGCGCTCTCGGTAAGGAGCCGATTTCTGCTGGTAAACCCGCACAAATCAGGGACCGCAGTCCCGGGTCGGACGTCCGATTTCGTGTCAGACTTGCATACATGTCGTCTTTTGCCGAAGCCAGGATCGACCTGGACGCCATCAGCGGCAACATTGCGCTCCTCGCTGAACGAGCAGCGGGCGCCCAGGTGATGGGCGTGGTCAAAGCAGACGGGTACGGGCACGGCATGGTCCCTGCCGCGCGGGCAGCGCTCGCCGGAGGGGCAACCTGGCTGGGCACCGCATTCATTGCCGAGGCGCTGCAGTTGCGTGCTGCCGGCATCGACGCGCCGATCCTCGCCTGGCTGGTGCCCCCCGGAGAACCCCTCACCGAGGCGATCGACGCCGGCATCGACCTCGGTATCGGATCGATGTGGGTGATCAACGAGGTCATTGACGCGGCCCGGCAGGCGCGCCGCCAGGCCCGCATCCACCTCAAAGTCGACACCGGTCTGAACCGCGGCGGTATCGGCCCCGCCGACTGGTCTGCCGCAGCTGCGGCCCTGGCGCGCGCCGAAGCCGCAGGGCTGCTCACCGTCACCGGAGTGTTCTCTCACCTCGCCTGTGCCGACGAGCCCGACAACCCCGCCACCACCGCCCAGCTTGAAGCCTTCCACCAGGCGCTGTCCGTCGTCGACAAGGCCGGGCTGCACCCCCAGGTCCGGCACATCGCCAACTCTGCGGCGCTCCTCACCCGACCCGATGCCCGATTCGACCTGGTGCGGCCCGGGATCGCCACCTACGGGCTGTCCCCCATCCCCGGCCTGGACGTGCCGGGCCTGCGGCCCGCCATGACACTCAGCGCCACCCTGGTGGGCTGCAAACGAGTCCGCCCCGGCAGCGGCGTCTCCTACGGGTACCGCTACGTGACCGACCGGGAAACCAACCTCGCCCTGGTACCCCTCGGCTACGGCGACGGGGTGCCGCGCGCCGCAACCAACCGCGCCCCCGTGTTCGTGGCAGGCCGCCGCCGCACCATCGCCGGAACCGTGTGCATGGACCAGTTCGTGGTGGACATCGGCGACGACACGGTCACCCCCGGCGACCGTGCAATCCTGTTCGGCCCCGGCGACCACGGCGAACCCACCGCCCAAGACTGGGCGGACGCCTTGGACACGATCTCCTACGAGATCGTCACCCGCATCGGCCGGCGGGTGCCGCGCGTCTACACCGGCGCTGTGCGCTGATCCCGCACCGCACACTGTCCGGACCGCTCCCCCCGAGTGCCTACCCTGGTGCTGTACGGCGCGGTACCCACCGCTTCCCTCACAACGCCGCGAGCCGAACGGATATGACCGACACCTCCTCACCTGACACGACCACTGTCACCGTCGCCACCGACACGGCGATGCGGGCCCTCGGCCGCGCTATTGCGGCCGAAACCCGCGCCGGAGACCTCCTGTTGCTCTCCGGGCCGCTGGGCGCAGGCAAGACCACCTTCACCCAAGGGCTCGCCCAAGGACTGCAGGTGCGCGGCCCCGTGACGTCGCCGACCTTCGCTATTGCCCGCACCCATCCCAGCCTCGTCGGCGGCCCCGACCTGGTCCACGTGGACGCCTACCGGCTCAGCGGCCCCGAAGAACTCGACGACCTCGACCTGGAAGCGGGAATGGCGGAGTCGGTCACCGTCGTCGAATGGGGGACGGGAATCGCGGAGTGGCTCAGCGACGACCGCCTGGAGATCAGCATCGACCGGCACGCCGACGACACGCGGACCGTGCAGATCCGCCGCATCGGCGACCGCTGGCGCGGCACACTGACCGCACTCGCCGGGGACAAACTCGAATAGGCTGGTCCACCGTGCTGCTACTGGCTTTCGACACTGCCACTCCCGCTGTGACGACGGCGCTGTGCGAGTCCGGCCCGGACGGGGTACGGGTGCGGGCCGCCCGCACCACCGTGGACGCGCGCCGCCACGGGGAGCTCCTCACCCCCCAGATCCGCACGGTCGTCGCGGACGCCGGGGTAGACCTGGAGGACGTCACCCACATCGCGGTGGGTATCGGTCCCGGCCCGTACACCGGGCTGCGGGTCGGCTTGGCGACCGCGCACGCCCTCGCCGAAGCCTTGGGCGTGCCCTGCGTAGGCGTGGCCACCCTGGACGCTCTCGCGTGGGCGTCGGGACGGACCACCCCGTTCATCGCCGCCACCGACGCCCGCCGCAAAGAAGTGTTCTGGGCCCGCTACACCGATGCTGCGACCCGGGTCGGGGACATCGCCGTGAACCGGCCCGCCGACGTCGACACCGCGGGCCTGCCGGTGATCGGGCACGGCGCCCACCTGTATGCCGACGTCTTCGGACAGGACCCTGAGGCAGCCGAACCGCTGTACCCGACAGCGGCCGCGCTCGGTGAATTCGCGGTGCGGGCCTTGCGCGACGGCACCCCCCTGCCGGAGCCGCGTCCCCTGTACCTGCGCCGACCCGACGCCCAGATCCCCGGGGCGCCGAAGAAAGTACGCCAGCCCACGGCGGCCGAACTGGGACGGTCCCGATGACTCCGCTGCTGCGTTCGATGACCCTCGACGACGTCGCAGAAGTCCTCGCATTGGAGCGGACCCTGTTTCCCGCCGACGCGTGGAGCGAGGGGATCTTCCGCGACGAACTCGCCCAACCCGACCGCTACTACCTGGTCGCTGAGGAGGCCGACGGGACACTCGTCGGCTATGCGGGACTGCGCGCGGTACCTCCCGAAGGCGACGTGCAGACCATTGCCGTGGCCCCCGAACGGTGGGGGAAGGGGATCGGCCGCGCCCTGCTGACCGCGCTGCTGGACGAGGCGCGCCGCCGCGGCATCACCGCCATGTTCCTGGAAGTCCGGTCGGACAACCCGCGTGCCCGGGACCTGTACCAGAAGTTCGGCTTTGTGGAGGTCGGAGTCCGCTCCGGCTACTACGTCGGCGCGGACGCCATCATCATGCGCCGCCTGGAGCCCATTGAGGAAGAGCGATGACCACTGCCAGCCAGCCGCCCCTGATCATGGGGATCGAGAGTTCCTGCGATGAGACCGGGGTCGCTTTCGTGCGCGGCTGTGAACTGCTCGCCGACGAGGTTGCGTCCAGCGTCGATGAGCACGCCCGGTTCGGCGGCGTGGTGCCCGAGGTCGCCAGCCGCGCCCACTTGGAGGCGATGACCCCCACCGTGCGCCGGGCCGCGGAACGCGCCGGGGTGCGGCTGTCCGATGTCGACGCGATCGCGGTCACCGTGGGGCCTGGCCTGGCGGGGGCGCTCCTGGTCGGCCTGTCCGCGGCCAAAGCCTACGCGCTCGCCCTGGACAAACCGCTGTACGGGGTGAACCACCTGGTCGGCCACGTCGCCGTTGACCAGTTGGAGCACGGGCCGCTCCCCAAACCGGTGGTGGCGCTCCTCGTGTCCGGCGGGCACACGTCCCTCCTCCTCGTCCGGGACTTGGCGACCGACGTGCAACTGCTCGGCGAGACCGTGGACGACGCCGCGGGCGAGGCCTACGACAAAGTGGCGCGCCTGCTCAACCTGCCGTATCCAGGGGGACCGCCGATCGACCGCGCCGCCCGCGACGGGGACGGCACCGCCATCCACTTCCCGCGCGGCAAATGGGGGGACGGAACCTACGACTTCTCGTTCTCCGGGTTGAAGACCGCCGTGGCCCGCTGGGTAGAGGACGCGGAACGGCAGGGGAGGCCCGTGAGCGTGCCCGACGTGGCCGCAGCGTTCCAGGAGGCGGTCGCGGACGTCCTGACCCGCAAGGCAGTGGACGCGTGCCGGGAGCACGGGGTGCGCCACCTGGTGATCAGCGGCGGGGTGGCCGCTAATTCGCGGCTGAGGGCGCTCGCGGAAGAGCGGTGCGCCGCGGCAGGGATCGAAGTGCGTGTGCCCCGGCCTCGGCTGTGCACCGACAACGGGGCGATGATCGCGGCACTGGGCGCGGAAGTGGTGGCCGCGGGGCTACCGCCGTCCCCGCTGGACATGGCCGTGGACACTTCGCTGCCGGTGAGCAGCGTGCTCGTGAACTGACCGGGCCGCGAGCATCCCGATCCGCCGCTGGGGCTCTACTGCCCCAGCGGCCCCCAGACAGCGGCAGGGGCCGGCCCGCACGCGGACCGGCCCCGGGAGAGGATGAGACTTACTCGTCGTCCAGGTCGTCGAAGTCGCTGCTGTTGCGCCGCTTCTTGCCGCCGTCGCGGCCGGGGCGGAGCAGGGCTTCGGCGAGCGCGAGCATCGTCTCTTCGAGAGCCGCCAGGCGCTTGGTGACGTCGTCGTGCGACGTCTCCACCACCTCGCTGAGGGTCTCTTCGAACTCGTGCCGGTCCGGCCGGGCCCGCAGCTCGTTCAGCAGCGGGTTGAGGTTCTCGTCGAGCTTGCGGTCCAGCGAGTCGAGCCGGTCGCTGTGGTCGATGACCGGGCGTTCCACCAGCTCGGACAGGCGACGGTGCACCTCGCTGACTTCGAGCGAAGCCGGAAGCTGAGCGAGACGCTGGTTGACGGCCTCCAGCCGGTCGTCGATCGCCTCCAGCCGCCCGTCAACCCCTTCGAAGTGGCCGTGGACCCCTTCGAACTTGCCTTCCACACCGGTGACCCGGCCGTCGAGGCCGTCCAGCCGCCCGTTGATCCCGTCGATCTTGCCGTCGATGCCTTCGAAACTGCCGTCGAAGCGGCCTTCGAACGTGTCGAAGCGGCTGCCTAGGTTCTCCAGGCTGTTCTCGAACTTGCCGGCCAGCGACTCGTGCTGGCTGTCCAACCGGGTCGTGATCGTGGACAGGTGCGTGTCGACCCGCTCCGCCAGCTCCCGCTCGTGCTGGTCGAGCCGTTCCGTGACAGCGTTGTGGTGTTCCGCGAACCGTTCGCTGAGCGCGGCGCCCCGCTCCTGGGCCGCGGCGTCGAGCGTGCGGAGCTCTTCAGCCACCGCGGCACGCAGCTCCTCGACCCGGGCAGTGAGCTGCTCGAGGAGTTCGGCAGAGTCCGACTTGGCGTCGGAACGGGCCTCGGCGAGCGCCGACGCCAGTTCAGCGGCCGCGGTCGCCGCAGCGGAGCGCCCTTCGTCGAAGGCGGCGCGCAGACTGTCCGCGGTTTCCGCGAGCCGGGCCAGCAGCGCTTCGCGGAGCTCTTCGTCGCGTTCCCGCAGTTCCGCGTGCTGGGACGCGGACTGTTCGGACAGTTCCACCCGGTTGCGGCGCAACTGCTCCCGCATTTCGCCGAGCCGCTCTTCGGTGGTGCTGCTCAGCGCCGCCACCGCGCTGTTGACGTCGGCGATCGCAGCAGTGGCCTCGGCGTGGTTCTCGTCCGCCTGCGTGGTCAGGAACTCCATGCTCTGCGAGAAGGTGCCGCTGAGCGCGTCGCGGTGCTCGTCGAGCCGTGTGGTGAGCGCGTCGCGCTGCTCGGTCAGGGCGGTGGTGAGCGCGGCTGTCTGCTCCGCCGTCTCCTGACGTAGCGCGTCGGCGGTTTCGGTGATGCGCTGGCCGAGTTCGGTGCGGGCCTCCTGCAACGCGTCGCGGTGCTCGTCGAGCCGTGTGGTGAGCGCGTCGCGCTGCTCGGTCAGGGCGGTGGTGAGCGCGGCTGTCTGCTCCGCCGTCTCCTGGCGCAGGGCGTCGGCGGTTTCGGTGATGCGCTGGCCGAGTTCGGTGCGGGCCTCCTGCAGCGCGTCGCGCTGCTCGGCCAGTGCGGCGAGGAGACGCTGCTCCACGCGCTCCCCGACCGTCTCCACCGCGTTCTCCAAGGTCGCGGCACGCGTGCTCAGCGATTCGATGGCCTCGTCGATCCGCGACAGGCGCAGGTCGATCGCGCTGGCCAGCCCGTCCAACCGCTCGGTGAGCGCGGCTGTCTGCTCTGCGGTGCGGGACGCGGTCTCGGCGAGTTCCGCCAGGCGGCCCAGCACACTCTCCAGGCCACTGACGAGCCCGGTGACGTCCGAGCGCAGCGGGGCCATCTCCGCGAGCGGCTCAACCCGGGCACCCACCTGCTCGATGTGTTCCGCGAGCGTCTCCGCCCACTCCGGAGGACGGGTGGACAGCGACTCGACCCCGGCCTGGACCGTGGTGACGCCGTCGGTCAGAGTGGCCAGCTCGCGTTCCCGGACCTCACGCAGCAGCCACTCCATGCCCTCCAGCCGTTGGCGCATCTCCTCGGTGATCGCATCCTGTGTTTTCTGCTCCGAGAGATGCTCTTGGGCGGCCCGGGAGAGCAGCTCCCGCATGCGATCAGAGATCCCGGTCTGACCTCCCCCGCTGAGGAAGTTGTGGTTGGTCTGTTCCACCGAGGTGCTCCTTTAGATGTGGCACTTCCCCGCCCGTCAGTGGCTCAGGGCGGGGAGTCCTCGCGAGGTCCGACGGTGCCGTGGACATCCACGTCGTGACAGATCAGAGTCTTGTCCCTACTCAGAGTCGTGATGGGTTGCTAGAAGAAACCCACCAAAAGGGGGTAAAAGTAGCCGCCGGACTAATCGCGAGTTGAGGGGAGAAACATTCAGCGCGGCCAGTCTAACGACAGACCAGCCGTTGTCTCATGAGACAGCGAAAGAACCATACATACCGTTATGTACAGCGATACCGCGGCAGAAGAGCGCTCACGGTGACCCACCGTCCTCACCTGCGGCAACCTCGGCGCACAACAGGCAGTACGGCCGGGAGCCGAACCGGGTCAGCACCACCACGGCCGTCTCCGACCCGCGCAGCTTCAAGTCGCGGCGCAGCCGTTCCACGTCGACCGCGGAGCCGCGCTTCTTGATGGTCACCGTGCCCACGTTCCGCTCTCGCAGCGCGGCCCGCAGCCGCTTCAAGGAGAAGGGCATCACCTCGCGCACCTCGTAGACCTGGCATAACGGGGTGCGGACCAGGGAGTCGGAGGTGAGGTAGGCGATCGCGGGGTCGAGCAGCGACCCGTTGACCGCTGCCGCGGCCTCGGCCACCAGGTGGGACCGGACCACCGCGTTGTCCGGCTCGTACAGGTAGCGCAGCGGCCGGGAGAGGGGAGGCGTGCCCAGGCGGTGGTCGACCACCGTGATGATCTCCACTTCGCCGGAGCCGGGCTTGGTACGCACCAGGGTGGCCTGCCGGGAAGGGGCCCCCTCGGCGAGTGCCCCGAACCACAGCGTGGTCTCTTTGACCTCCCGGTCCACGGAGATCCACTCGGCGGCGGTGCCGTCGGGGATCGACTCGTGCGGCAGTCCCGGCGCGGCTTTGACACATCCGGCTGGGGCGGCCTGGGCCAGGGCCACGACCGTGTCCCAGGCGGGGGAGTAGGCGCGCGGGTCGAAGACCCGGCCGCGGTGGCTGCGCCGCGCGGGGTCACAGAACACAGCCGCGTACTCCGCAGAGCGGACCTGGGTGGCGTCGCCGAGCCGCACCTGGGCGCGCCCGGCCAGGCCCGCGGCCGCGATGTTCGCTTCGGCGACGGCGACCGTGAGCGGGTCCTGGTCGACGCCTTCCACGGACAGTCCGGCCCGGGCTAGCGCGAGCAGGTCTGCGCCGATGCCGCAGCACAGGTCCGCGACGGGGGCGGTGGCGCTGGCGACGCGGTCGGCGATGCGGCGGGCCCGGTAGGCCGCCACCGGGGCCCGGGTGGCCTGTTCCAGGCCTGCAGGGGTGAAGAACATCTGGTCGGCGAGCGGGCCGAACTTCGCTTTGGCGCGACTGCGCAACCGGACTTGGGTGAGGAGCGCGTGGACGAGTGCCGCGGCCTCTTCCTCAGGGAGCTCGGCGAGGGCTGGGTGGCGGCGCAGCCGGTCCACTGCCCGCAGCGGGTCGGCTGCCGACTCGCCCGGGGCCACTTCACCAAGCAGGCGTTCCCCCACCGGACTGCGTAAAGCGAGAAAGCCTGCCAGCTCCCTGTTTGTCACGTTCGTGTTCCCCTGTGACCTGTTGTTTGACGACCCCGATGGGCGCCACTACTGTTTCGTATTGGCACTCTCAAGGGTAGAGTGCTAATCGCGACGAGGTTGGTCTGGCACCCGCGACGGCAGGCCGCCGTGGTCGTCCCTTTTGTCTGCATGCCATTCATCGTTCAGAAATTCTGAAGGGGGAGGTCACACCGTGTCGACCGCCACCAAGATTGTGCTGAAGCCGCTCGAGGACCGCGTCGTCGTCCAGCCTCTGGAGGCCGAGCAGACCACCGCGTCCGGCCTGGTCATCCCGGACACCGCCAAGGAGAAGCCCCAGGAAGGCAAGGTCCTCGCTGTGGGCCCGGGCCGTTGGGACGACGAGGGCAGCAAGCGCATCCCGCTGGATGTCAAGGAGGGCGACATCGTCCTCTACAGCAAGTACGGCGGCACCGAGGTCAAGTACGACGGTGAGGAGTACCTGGTGCTCTCCGCTCGCGACCTGCTCGCGGTCGTTGAGAAGTAAGCCACGGAACATCCTTCCGAGCAAGGTGTGACTGCGCGCGGGCGGGACCACCCGCCCGCGCGCTTTCCGTGTGGCCGCGCTGTGCCTGAGCCGGCGCGGCCGGTGCACCGCAGTCGATCTCAGCACTATCCGAGGAAGTCCAATGCCCAAAATCCTGGAGTTCGACGAGTCTGCGCGGCGCGCTCTGGAACGCGGTGTGAACCGCCTCGCTGACGCCGTCAAGGTGACGCTCGGCCCGAAGGGCCGCAACGTCGTCATCGACAAGAAGTGGGGTGCCCCGACCATCACCAACGACGGTGTCACCGTCGCCCGCGAGGTGGAGCTGGAGGACCCCTACGAGAACCTGGGCGCCCAGCTCGTCAAGGAAGTCGCCACCAAGACCAACGACGCGGCCGGTGACGGTACGACCACCGCGACGGTGCTCGCCCAGGCGCTCGTCAACGAAGGGCTGCGCAGTGTTGCCGCGGGTGCCTCGCCCATCCTGCTGAAGCGGGGCATCGACGCCGCCGCCCAGGCGGTCTCCGAGACTCTGCTGTCGCGGGCCCGCGAGATCGACGAGCGCGGCGACATCGCCTACGTGGCCACCAACTCCGCGCAGGACAAGCAGATCGGTGAGCTGATCGCCGAGGCCTTCGACAAGGTCGGCAAGGACGGGGTCATCACCGTCGAAGAGTCGCAGACCTTCGGTATGGACCTGGAGTTCACGGAGGGTCTGCAGTTCGACAAGGGCTACATTTCGCCCTACTTCGTCACCGACCCGGACCGCCAGGAGGCGGTGCTCGAGGACGCGCTGATCCTGATCCACCAGGGCAAGATCAGCAACCTCGCCGAGCTGCTGCCGCTGCTGGAGAAGATCGTCCAGACCAAGAAGCCGCTGCTCATCATCGCCGAGGACGTGGAGGGCGACGCGCTGGGCGCGCTCGTGCTCAACAAGATGCGCGGCACGCTGTCCGTGGCCGCGGTCAAGGCCCCCGGCTTCGGTGAGCGCCGCAAGGCCATGCTCCAGGACATCGCGATCCTCACCGGCGGCCAGGTCATCGCTGAAGAGGTCGGCCTGACCCTGGAGAACGCTGAGCTCGACGTGCTCGGCAAGGCCCGCCGCATCACCGTCACCAAGGACACCACCACCATCGTGGACGGTGCCGGAGACCAGTCCGAGGTCAACGACCGCATCAACCAGATCCGCAAGGAGATCGAGGCCACCGACTCTGACTGGGACCGCGAGAAGCTCCAGGAGCGGCTGGCCAAGCTCGCGGGCGGTGTCTGCGTGCTGCGGGTGGGCGCCGCGACCGAGGTCGAGCTCAAGGAGCGCAAGCACCGTCTCGAGGACGCCATCTCCGCGACCCGCGCGGCCGTGGAGGAAGGCATCATCGCCGGCGGCGGCTCCGCCCTGGTGCACGCCGCGAAGACCCTGGAAGGCGACCTGGGCCGGACCGGTGACGAGGCCACCGGTGTGGCGATCGTGCGCCGTGCGCTGGTGGCGCCGGCCCGCTGGATCGCCAACAACGCGGGCGCCGAAGGCAACGTGGTCGTCTCCCGGATCGCGGAACTGGAGCCCGGCCACGGATACAACGCGGCGACCGGGGAGTACGGCGACCTGGTGGCGCAGGGCATCATCGACCCGGTGAAGGTCACCCGGTCTGCGGTGCAGAACGCCGCGTCCATCGCCGGCATGCTGCTGACCACCGAGGCGCTGGTCGTGGAGAAGCCCGAGGAGGAAGAGAACGCCGAGGGCGGCCACGGCCACAGCCACTGATCCGAGGCCTCTCCCGTCACGGGAAGCAGCGGGCCTTTACCACGCGTGTCCCGGGTCTACCCCCGGGACACGCGTGGTGTCCCGCGAGAATAGTCCCAAATGTAACCATTCTGTTGTCTCGAATCGTGGCGAGTGAGTCTCCGCCAGTGGGCATCATTCGATATGTGAGGGATCTACGCGTCGCGGAAGGCACGCCACCATCTCACCGGCAGGCCACCCGCCCGCGGGCAGACGACGCAGAGCTCAACCACCTCACCTCGCTGGCGGCCCAAGGGGACGACGGCGCGGTGGACTCGCTGATCCGCGAAGTCCATCCCATGGTGGTGCGCTACTGCCGTGCCCGGCTGTCCCGCGTCCCCGGTTCCACCCACGACTTCGACGACGTGGCCCAAGAGGTGTGCCTCGCCCTGCTGTCCGCGCTGCCGCGCTACCGGGACATGGGGCGCCCTTTCGCTTCTTTTGTTTTCGGCATCGCCGCCCACAAGGTCGCTGATGCCCTGCGCGGCCGCACCCGCGCCGACGTTCCCACCGACTCGGTGCCCGACCACCCCGACGAATCACCCGGACCGGAAGAGTCCGCGGTCCGCATCGTCGAAGCAGAACAGGCCCGAGAACTCCTCAGCACACTCCCCGAACAGCAGCGCCGCCTCCTGTCCCTGCGCGTGATCGCGGGCCTGTCCGCGGACGAGACCGGGCACGCCCTCGGCATGTCTCCCGGCGCGGTCCGGGTCGCCCAGCACCGCGCACTGGCCCGGCTGCGCCGTGCCGCGCACCGACTGCGCTGAGTTTTCTCCCTGCGGTTTGTGAGAGTCCTGACGCCGTCCACCGGCCACAGCGAGTGGTTCATGAGCCCTAGGATGAGGCAAGGGAAGCTGCCGCTTGGGTTGGAAGGTGTCATGTCGCTCAAACCAACAGGAGACCAGGAGGAGTTCCAGAAAGTGCTCCCTCCCGGGCTCACCTATGACGATGTCCTGCTGGTACCCGCGTACTCGGATCTCCAGCCTGGCGAGGCGAACACGACCACCCGTCTCACCCGCAATATCACCCTGAGCATCCCGCTGGTCTCCGCGGCAATGGACACCGTGACCGAGGCGCGGATGGCCGTGGCGATCGCTCGGCAAGGCGGGGCCGGAGTCCTGCACCGCAACCTCTCGATCGAGGACCAGGCCGCCCAGGTCGACCTGGTCAAACGCTCCGAAGCGGGGATGATCACCCACCCGGTGACCTGCCACCCCGACGACACGCTCGCCGACGTGGAACGGCTCAGCGCCCACTACCGGATCTCCGGTGCCCCCGTGGTCGACGACGACGGGCGCCTCGTCGGGATCGTCACCAACCGGGACATGCGTTTCGAAGAGGACCGCTCCCGTCCGGTCCGCGAAGTCATGACCCCCATGCCGCTGGTCACCGCCCCGGTCGGCGTGTCCCGCGAGGAAGCGTTCAGACTGCTGCGCGCCAACAAGGTCGAAAAGCTTCCGCTCGTGGACGACGAGGGTCGGCTGCGCGGCCTCATCACCGTCAAAGACTTCACGAAGAGCGAGCAGTACCCGAACGCCACCAAGGACGCTGAGGGCCGACTCGTCGTGGGTGCCGCGGTCGGTGTCGGACCCGAGGCGGAGGAGCGCGCCAAAGCGCTCGTGGACGCCGGGGTCGACTTCCTCGTCGTGGACACCGCGCACGGCCACTCCGCCGGGGTGCTGGAAATGGTCGCCAAGCTCAAAGCCAACACCCGGGTGGATGTCGTCGGCGGGAACATCGCGACCCGCGCGGCCGCCCAGGCGCTCATCGACGCCGGCGCGGACGCGGTCAAGGTGGGGGTGGGCCCAGGCTCCATCTGCACCACCCGGGTGATCGCGGGCGTGGGCGCCCCCCAGATCACCGCCATCCTGGAAGCCGCGAAAGCCGCCGGCCCCGCCGACGTGCCGCTGATCGCCGACGGCGGACTCCAGTACTCGGGGGACATCGCCAAGGCCGTGGCCGCCGGCGCCAGCACGGTGATGATCGGAAGCCTGCTGGCCGGGGTGGAGGAGAGCCCTGGCGAGCTCCTCTTCATCAACGGCAAGCAGTACAAGTCCTACCGCGGCATGGGTTCGCTCGGCGCCATGCGGGGCCGCTCCTACTCCAAGGACCGCTACTCCCAGGCCGGGGTGGTCACGGACGACCAGCTCATCCCCGAAGGCATCGAGGGCCGCGTCCCCTACCGGGGCCCGCTGTCCGCGGTGGCGCACCAGCTCATCGGCGGGCTGCGCCAGTCCATGTGGTATGCGGGGGTGCGCACCCTGGACGAACTGCGTGAGCGCGGCCAGTTGATGCAGATCACCTCTGCCGGGCTGAAAGAAAGCCACCCGCACGACGTCCAGATGGTGGTCGAGGCCCCCAACTACCAGGCGCGCAACTGATCCGCCTTCCACCCCGCGCCGCCCGGGCGGGCGCATACCGCGGCGGTAGACTCGCGCCGGTGGTCACCTCCGGTCGATTCCGTCGGCACTCGGCGGTCCTGACCGAAGACCCTGCCGAGCGAGACGGCTTCACAGACTACAGAGGAGAGCACAGCGTTGGCTCAGGTTGAGATCGGGCTGGGCAAGGCCGGACGGCGGGCGTACGAGCTCGACGAGATCGGGATTGTGCCCGCGCGGCGCACCCGCGACCCCGAAGAGGTCTCCCTCTCGTGGCAGATCGACGCCTACCGGTTCGACACGCCGCTGATGGTGAGCCCAATGGACAGCGTGGTCTCACCGAAGACCGCGATAGCCATCGGCGAGCTGGGCGGCCTGGCGGTGCTTGACCTAGAAGGGCTGTGGACCCGCTACGAGGACCCCGAGCCGCTGCTTGCGGAGATCCGGGAACTCGACGACGCCACAGCCACCCGGAGACTGCAGGAGATCTACGCCGAACCGATCAAAGAAGAACTGATCGGCCGCCGGATCGAAGAGATCCGCCGCGCCGGGGTAGTCACCGCGGCCCGCCTCTCCCCCCAGCGCACGGCCCAGTACCACAAGGCCGTGATCGAGGCCGGGGTGGACATTTTCGTCATCCGCGGCACCACGGTCTCCGCCGAACACGTCTCCGGCCGCACGGAGCCCCTCAACCTCAAGCAGTTCATCTACGACCTCGACGTTCCCGTCGTGGTCGGGGGATGCGCCACCTACACCGCCGCCCTGCACCTCATGCGCACCGGTGCTGCGGGGGTGCTCGTCGGTTTCGGCGGCGGGTCGGGGCACACCACCCGCAGCGTGCTGGGGGTGGCCGTGCCCATGGCGACCGCGATCGGCGACGTCGCCGCGGCCCGGCGGGACTACCTCGACGAGTCCGGGGGCCGCTACGTCCACGTCATCGCGGACGGCGGGATGACCCGCAGCGGCGACATCGCTAAAGCGTTGGCCTGCGGCGCCGACGCGGTCATGGTCGGCTCCCCGCTGGCCCGCGCCGTCGAAGCCCCCGGCGGCGGCTACCACTGGGGCAGCGAAGCACACCACCACCAGTTGCCGCGGGGCCAGCGGCTCAAGGTCGGCACGATCGGCACCTTGGAGGAGATCGTGCGCGGCCCGGCTTCCACCAGCGACGGCTCCATGAACCTCATGGGCGCGCTCCGCCGCACCATGGCTACCGCCGGGTACACCGATGTGAAGGAATTCCAGCGGGTCGAGGTCGTCGTGGCGCCGAACTAACCGCGCAGTTCACCTCGTAACGACAACCGCACCCCCTCTGCTGCGACGCCCCCGAGTTGAGTCCCGGGGGCGTCATTTGATTCCGAACCCCCCTTAACAGACGGAACGCGACGAACTAGGGTGACTGTCCTGTTACGTCTGCTGTCCGTCAGGGGAAGGCCGACGCTTCTTCCCCGGGCTCGTGCATGTGTCTGGCAGAGAGTGGGGTTGTGGTGGCCGAGACGCTCTCCAAAGTCCGAACCGACACACCCCCCGCCTCCCCGGCGCCCAAACCCGGAATGTCGGGCGGGTGGCGTGCCTTGGGCGTGGCGGGAGCCGCGATCGCCGCGGTGGTGGGGGTAACCGGCGGCATTCTCGGCATCGTGGCGTTCACCGCTGAATCCTCCGCACCGCAGCTGCTGCCCCCCGGCCCCCACGAACTCGGGGGACGCGTGGAGACGCTCACCGAGACCAACGCCAGCACCGCGGAGGCGGAAGGAGTCCCGGGCTCCCGCCCGCTGCCGTCCGACCAGCACGCGGCCCTCCCCGAAATCGACCCCGCATGGCTCGACCGGGTCTCGGCTGCCACCGGAATCCCGCGCCGCGCCCTGCAGGCGTACGCGGCTGCACAACTGCAGCTCCTCGCGGAGCAGCCGGAGTGCCAAGTGTCCTGGCCGACTCTGGCGGCGATCGGCGAAGTGGAATCCCGCCACGGCACCTACGCGGGCGGGGAGCTCGCCCCCGACGGGACCACCACTGTCCCGGTCATCGGCATTCCCCTCGACGGGAGCCGCGGCACCGCCGCGATCCCTGATACCGACGGCGGACAGCTCGACGGCGACCCGGTGTGGGACCGGGCTGTCGGCCCCATGCAGTTCATCCCCAGCACGTGGGAGATCTGGGGCGCTTCCGCGGACAACAGCACACCCAACCCCCACGACATCGACGACGCCGCGCTGAGCGCCGCCCGCTACCTGTGCGCGGACGGCCGGGTGCTGACCACCAGCCAGGACTGGTGGGAAGCGATCTTGTCGTACAACCGGTCCGAAGAGTACGGGCGGAAGGTTCTCTCCATCGCCGCCGACTATGTCAACGCGCTTTAACTGACCGTCTCCACAGTGGGTACAGATTGTGGTGAACCGTCAGATATAGCCTGAAGCCAGCAGAACAGAACGTCGTTCACCACATCGCTCGCTCCCATGCCGCACCGCACGCGGCTTCCCGCGAGAGGAGGGAAGCGGCGTCCTCTGCCTCCGCCCGGCGCCCGGAAAGGAGGAGGGGACCCCGCGCACCAGATGACGGCAGCACGGTTGGGACCACAGGAACGGGACGCCGCCCTCAGGGCCATGGCCGACACCGAACTCGACGTGCTGGTGGTCGGAGGAGGGATCGTCGGAGCGGGTGTCGCTCTGGACGCGGTGGCGCGCGGCCTCTCCGTCGGGCTCGTGGAGGCCCGCGACTTCGCTTCAGGAACCTCCAGCAGGTCCAGCAAGCTCATCCACGGGGGCCTGCGCTACCTGGAGCACTTGGACTTCCCTCTCGTCCGCGAGGCGCTCACCGAACGCGGCCTGCTCCTCAGCCGGATCGCCCCGCACCTGGTGCGCCCGGTGCCGTTCCTGTTCCCGCTCCGCTCCCACTGGGAACGCCCCTACATCGGGGCGGGGGTGGCCCTCTACGACGCGCTGGCCCTGTCCGGCACCCGCACCCGCGGCCTGCCCGGCCACCGCCACCTCAGCCGCCGTGCCGCCCTGCGGATCTTCCCCGCGCTGCGCCGCGACGCCCTCGTCGGCGCCGTGCAGTACTGGGACGCACAGGTGGACGACTCCCGCTACGTGGTGATGGTGCTCCGCACCGCCGCCACCTACGGCGCGCACATCGCCTCGCGTACCCAGGCCGTCGGGTTCCTGCGGGAAGGGGAGCATGTCACCGGGGCCCGCGTCGTCGACCTGGAAACCGGCCGAGAGTTCGCGGTCCGCGCGAAACAGGTGGTCAACGCGGCCGGGGTGTGGACCGACGAGATCCAGGAGATGGTGGGCGGGCGCGGCCAGATCCACGTGCGCGCCTCCAAAGGCGTTCACCTGGTGGTGCCTCGGGACCGGATCCACGCATCCTCCGGGCTGATCCTGCGCACCGAGAAGAGCGTGCTGTTCGTCATCCCGTGGGGACGGCACTGGATCCTCGGCACCACCGACACCGCATGGGACCTGGACAAGGCGCACCCCGCGGCCAGCCGAACCGACATCGACTACGTGCTCAACCGCGTCAACGCAGTCCTGAAAACCCCGTTGACCAGAGACGACGTGGAGGGGGTGTATGCGGGGCTGCGGCCGCTGCTCGCGGGGGAGTCCGAGGAGACCTCCCGGTTGTCCCGGGAGCACACCGTGGCGCACCCGGTGCCCGGCCTAGTCCTCATCGCGGGCGGAAAGTACACCACCTACCGGGTCATGGCCAAGGACGCGGTGGACGCGGTCGCCCACGGGCTGGGCGGGGGAGTGCCCCCGTCGGTGACCGACCGGCTTCCCCTGGTGGGCGCCGACGGCTATTTCGCGCTGTGGAACCAGCGTCGCATCCTCGCCCGCCGCACCGGCCTGCACGTGTCCCGGATCCAGCACCTTCTGCGCCGCTACGGTTCCCTCATCCACGAAGTGCTGGGACTGATCGCCGAACAGCCGGATTTGAAGCAGCCGTTGACCGGCGCCGACGACTACCTGCGTGCCGAAGTGGTCTACGCGGTCCGCTACGAAGGGGCCCGCCACCTCGACGACGTGCTCAGCCGCCGCACCCACATCGCCATTGAGACGTGGGACCGCGGCCTTGCCGCGGCTGAGGAGGCGGCACAGCTCATGGCCGGCCCGCTCGGCTGGGACGATGCCCAAATCGCCCGAGAAGTGGAGTACTACCGTGCCCGGATCGAAGCGGAACGGGCCGCCCAGGAGCAAGACAGCGACCAGGAAGCCGACGCGGTCCAGCACGGTGCCCCGGATATCGTGCCGCAAGCCACCACCGTACGGGTCTGACCACGCAAGTGAACGCTGATCAAGGGAAGACGACAGACACCCCCCGCGTCCTCGAGATTCCCGCGGCGAGCCTGGTGCTGCTCATCGGGGTTTCCGGGGCGGGGAAGTCCACGTTCGCCGCCCGGCATTTCCGCCCCACCCAGGTGGTCAGCTCGGACCACTACCGGGCGGTCGTCAGCGACGACGAAAACGACCAGTCCGCCACCGACGACGCGTTCACCATCCTCCACGCCGTGGTGGACCGGAGGCTGCAGCGCGGCCTGCTCACCGTCGTCGACGCCACCAACCTCCACACGCACGCCCGGGTTGCGCTGCGGCGGATCGCGCGGCGGCACAATCTGCCGAGTGTCGCGATCGCCCTCGTCCCTCCCGTGGACGTGATCCGGCAGCGCGCCCGCGAACGGTCGGACCGCGCCCTCAGCGCCAAGGCCATCGACCGGCAGCTCACCGACCTGCAGCACGCCCTGGACCGCCTGGGCCAGGAAGGGTTCAGAGCGGTCTACGTGCTCCGCGATCCCGCAACGGTCGACACCGTCACGGTGCGACTGGTGCCTTTTCCCGGTTACCGCTCCGAGCTGCGCGGCCCCTTCGACATCATCGGCGACGTCCACGGCTGCCGGCTCGAACTGGAGGCGCTGCTGCACCAGCTCGGCTACCAGTTGGTGCGCGACGAGCACGGGCGCGCTGTCGGCGCCCACCACGTCGAACGCACCGCGGTGTTCGTGGGAGACCTGGTGGACCGGGGACCGGACTCGCCTGGCGTGCTCCGCCTGGTCATGGGAATGGTCGCCGACGGCGACGCCCTGTGCGTGGCGGGCAACCATGAGGACCGGTTGCGGAGGGCGCTGCAGGGACGGCGCGTGCAGGTCTCGCACGGTCTGCGGGAAACCCTGCAGCAGCTTGCCGCGGAGCCGGAAGCGTTCCAGGCCCGGGTCCGCGCCTTCTGCGCAGACCTGGTCAGCCACTACATTCTCGACGGCGGAAAACTGGTGGTCGCCCATGCCGGGCTGCCGGAGAAATACCACGGACGGGACTCCAAACGGGTCCGTGCTTTCGCGTTGTACGGCGAGACCACCGGGGAAGTCGACGAGTACGGGCTGCCTGTGCGGCTTCCGTGGGCCCGGAACTACCGGGGACAGGCGACCGTGGTGTACGGACACGTGCCCGCTGCCGACGTGGAGTGGCGCAACAACACTCTGTGCGTGGACACGGGGTGCGTGTTCGGCGGACGGTTGACCGCGCTGCGCTACCCCGAACGGGAGATCGTCAGCGTGCCAGCGGAACGCGTCTGGTTTCCGCCGACACGTCCGCTCTCCACCCCCCGGTGGACGGTCGCGGACGGCCGCGCATGAGGAGCCCGGGCGCTGCTCGCAGGGCGCGGCGGATCACTCGGCGCCGGGGCGGCATGCTCCGGCGAGACGACCTGCACGTCTATGCTGGTGGCGCAGCAGGGTTGCTGCATCGTGCCACGTCAATCCGGATATCACCATGAACGTACTGCTCACCGGCGGAGCCGGGTACATCGGAACGCATGTCGCTGTCGAGCTGTTGGAGAACGGCCACGACGTGGTCGTGGTCGACAATTTGCGCAACAGCCACGCGGAAGCGGTGCGCCGGGTAGAGCGCATTACCGGCCGTTCCGTCCACTTCTACGTCGGCGACTGCGCCGACCGGGAGCTGATGGACCGGGTCTTCACCGAGCACCGGATCGATGCGGCGGTCCACTGTGCCGGGTTGAAAGCGGTGGGCGAGTCCGTGGAGCTTCCGCTGCTGTACTACCGCAACAACCTCGACGCACTGTTGACGGTGTGCGAAGCCATGGACGCCCACGGCGTGCGCTCTTTAGTGTTCAGCTCTTCAGCGACCGTCTACGGCGACCCCGACCGGGTGCCGATTCCTGAGGATGCTCCGCTGCGCGCCACCAACCCTTACGGGGCGACCAAGCTGTTCGCGGAGCGGATCCTCTCCGACCTGGTCGCTTCGGCACCGGATTGGCGGATTATCACGCTGCGCTACTTCAACCCGGTGGGGGCGCACCCCAGCGGGCTGATCGGAGAGGACCCCGAAGGGGTGCCCAACAACCTCTTCCCCTACATCGCCCAAGTGGCGGCTGGACGCCGGGAGCGGGTCCTGGTCTACGGGGACGATTACGCCACTCCCGACGGCACGGGAGTGCGCGACTACCTGCACGTGATGGACCTCGCCCGCGGGCACGTCGCTGCGCTGGAGCGGCTCGGGGACGCCTACGGGATGCGCACCTACAACCTCGGCAGCGGCCACGGGGTCTCCGTGCTGGAGGCGATCGCGGCGTTCGAGCGGGCCTGCGGCAAGACGATCCCCTACGAGGTGGTGGCCCGCCGCCCGGGGGATATCGCGGTCTGCTACGCCGACCCGTCCGCCGCCAACCGGGACTTGGGGTGGAAGACGGCGTACACCTTGGACGAGGCCTGCGCCCACCTGTGGCGCTGGCAGACCATGAACCCGAACGGGTTCGCCGGCTGAGTCCTGCCGGACGACCGTCCCCGGGAGCGTGCCGGTCCGGGGTGCGGGCACATGCGCAGCCCTGTTTCATTACTTGCCGGTAGCGAGTGGAGGGCGGCTCGCCTAAGCTGCTGGTATGGAGACTGTGACGCACCCCACAGCAACGCGTTCCCTCCCCTTGGACGACGCTCTAGTCCAGCGGCTGACCCGCCACGTGGTCAGCAGTACCGGCCGTACCGTCGTCACCACGGCACCCTTCACCGGGGAACCTCTCGCCACCCTGCCCCAGTCCTCGGCCAGCGACGTCACCGAAGCGTTCCGCCGCGCCCGCGCCGCCCAGCGCGAATGGGCGCAGCGCTCGCCCCGCCAGCGCATCGCCCCCTTCCTCCGCTTCTCCGACCTGCTGCTCGACCGGCAAACCGAAATCCTGGACATCCTGCAATGGGAGACCGGGAAAGCCCGCAAGAACGCTTTCGAAGAAGTCTGCGACGCGGCCCTCGGCACCCTCCACTACGCACGCCATGCCCCCCGACTCCTCCGCCGCCGCCGCGCGCCCGGCGCCATCCCCCTCGCCACCCGGACCAGGGTGAACTACCAGCCCAAAGGGGTCGTCAGCGTCATCACCCCGTGGAACTACCCGCTCACCCTGCCCGTCGCAGACGCTGTCCCCGCCCTGCTGGCAGGCAACGCCGTCGTCGCCAAACCCGACACCCAGACCGCGCTGAGCGCGCTGTGGGCCATCGACCTGCTCGTCGAAGCAGGACTCCCCCGCGACCTGTGGCTCGTCGTCCTCGGCGAACCCGCGGAGATCGGTGACCCGCTGGTCGACGAGGCCGACTACGTCGCCTTCACCGGCTCCTCAGCGACCGGAGCCCGCATCGCCCAGCGTGCCGCCTCCCGGCTCATCGGCTGCTCCGCGGAACTCGGCGGCAAGAACCCGATGATCGTGTGCGCAGACGCCGACCTGGACCGGACCGTGCACGGCGCCGTAGCCGCCTGCTTCAGCAACTCCGGCCAACTGTGCATCTCCATGGAACGGCTCTACGTCCACGACTCCATCTACGACGCGTTCGTCGAGAAATTCGTGGCAGAGACGAAGAACCTGCGGCTCGGAGCGGACCTCGACTACTCCGCGGACCTGGGCTCTCTCACGTCCCAACGCCAATTCGACCGGGTCGTCGCCCACGTCGAGGACGCCCGCAGCAAAGGAGCCACCGTCCTGGCCGGAGGCCGCCCCCGCCCCGACGTGGGACCGCTGTTCTACGAGCCCACCGTGCTCACCGGCGTCGACGAGTCCATGACCTTGTGCGCCGAAGAGACTTTCGGACCGGTCGTCTCCCTCTACCGGTTCACCACCGAAGACGAAGCGATCGAACGCGCCAACCACACCCCCTACGGGCTCAACGCCAGCGTGTGGACTCGGGACGTGGCCCGGGGACGCCGCATCGCGGAACGGCTGAAAGCCGGGACAGTCAACATCAACGAAGGCTATGGCGCCGCGTTCGCCAGCTACGGCGCCCCCATGGGCGGGATGAAACGCTCCGGCCTGGGACGACGCCACGGAGTGGAGGGCATCCTGCGCTACACCGAAGCGCAGACCGTGTCCAGCCAGCACGTCGTCGGCCTCAGCGGCCCCCCGGGGATGTCCGCAGAAACCCTGTCGCGAGTGATGACCACCGGCATCCGGCTCATGCGCGCCCTACGCATCCGCTGAGGTGAGCTTCCGCACACTCTGTGCCCCTGCGACGCCGTGGTAGAGCGGAGATCCGGCAGCAGAACCCGTGCCCTGCTGCCGCTCCCGCCGCTCTACCACCCGGCAGCGCACTACACTGGCGGTGGTTCTGTCTCCGTATCTCCGCTGGAAGGCCGTTACGTGTCCGTTGCCGGTGCTCCCGAGAGCACGTTCGACACCGTTCTCGTCGTGGACTTCGGCGCGCAATACGCGCAGTTGATCGCGCGTCGGGTACGCGAATGCCACGTCTACAGCGAGATCGTGCCTCCGACCATGCCGGTCGAGGAGATGCTCGCCAAAAAACCCAAGGCCATCATCCTGTCGGGTGGCCCCTCCTCGGTGTACGCCGACGGAGCCCCGCAAGCTCCCCCCGGCCTGTTCGACACCGGGGTGCCCATCTTGGGGATCTGCTACGGCTTCCAGGTCATGGCGCAGACCCTCGGCGGCACCGTCGAACGGACGGGACGCTCCGAATACGGGCGCACCACGATCAACGTCGCCACCGACAGCCTGCTGTTCCACAGCCTGCCTCAGCAGCAGACCGTGTGGATGTCGCACGGCGACGCCGTGTCCCAGGTCCCCGACGGGTTCACCGTCACCGGGCAGACCGCGGACGCCCCGGTGGCCGCGATGGAGCACCGCGACCGGGCCCTCTACGGGGTCCAGTTCCACCCCGAAGTGGTCCACACCGAGCACGGCCGGGCCGTGCTGCAGCACTTCCTCTACGAGGCCGCGGGCTGCCGCCCCACCTGGACGATGGTCAACATCGTCGAAGACCAGGTGGCGCGCATCCGCGCCCAGATCGGCAGCAAGCGGGCGATCTGCGGGCTGAGCGGCGGAGTGGACTCCGCGGTAGCGGCCGCCCTCGTGCAGCGCGCTATCGGCGACCGTCTGACCTGTGTCTTCGTTGACCACGGGCTGTTGCGCCAAGGGGAAGCGGAGCAGGTCGAAAAAGACTTCGTCGCCGCTACGGGAGCCAGCCTCAAAGTCGTCGACGCCCAAGAGCGGTTCCTCACCGCTCTGGCCGGGGTCACCGACCCGGAAACCAAACGCAAGATCATCGGACGCGAGTTCATCCGCGTCTTCGAACAGGCAGCCCGCGAGATCGTCGCTGAAGCCGGGGAAGGCGACGAAGCCGTCGAATTCCTCGTCCAAGGCACGCTCTACCCGGACGTGGTGGAGTCCGGGGGCGGCAACGGGACCGCCAACATCAAATCGCACCACAACGTCGGCGGACTCCCCGACGACCTGCAGTTCACCCTGGTCGAACCGCTCCGGGAGCTGTTCAAGGACGAAGTCCGCAGAGTCGGCGAAGAACTCGGCCTCCCCGCAGAAATGGTGTGGCGGCACCCCTTCCCCGGCCCGGGCCTGGCCATCCGCATCGTGGGCGAGGTCACCGCGGAGCGGCTGGAGATCCTGCGGGCAGCCGACGCCATTGTCCGCGAAGAGCTGACCCGAGCCGGACTGGACCGCGCCATCTGGCAGTGCCCGGTGGTGCTGCTGGCAGACGTGCGCTCCGTGGGGGTGCAAGGCGACGGCCGGACCTACGGCCACCCGATCGTGCTGCGCCCGGTCACCAGCGAAGACGCCATGACTGCCGACTGGGCCCGGGTCCCCTACGACGTCCTCGCCACGATCTCCAACCGCATCACCAACGAGGTCCCCGACATCAACCGGGTCACCCTCGACATCACCAGCAAGCCGCCCGGCACGATCGAATGGGAGTGACCCTCCGGTCCGCGGCAGCCACGGCAGGGGACCGCACCCGGCCGTGACGCCTCCACCGGAGTCGCCGTTCACTCCCACGCCGCGAAGACCGCAACGGCTCCCCTGCACCAGGGGAGCCGTGCGTTGTCTTCACCCCCGCCTCCCGTGGCACGGGGAAGGGGCCTACTCCACCAGTTCCAACGCCTTCTCGTACTCTGCGCGGCTGAACAATTCGTTCTCCTCCACACCGTCGATGACGCACGTCACCTCGAGGAACGCGTCGCGCTTCCCCAACAGCGCGACATGGAGGAGGTCCGGCCGCGAGTCAGTCAGCGGAGAAAGCAGGTAGGTGACCGACGACTTCGCGCCGTACGGGTTCTTGTCGTTGCGGATCTGGAAGGGTTCGGTGGGGAACGCGCTCCCCTCCTCGAACAGGCCGCAGGTGTACTCCGTCAGCGCCCGACTGTTCTCGGTCAGCAGCGCCTCAGGCAAAGAATTGCAGTAGCCCTGCTCAGCAGAGCAGTCCCCAGGCCGGATCAGTGTGGGATCCCGGCCGTCAACCTCTTCCACGGCCAGTCCGCTCGGACGCGGACCGAACTGCTCTCGCAGGGCCGCCGTGTCCCACTGCTCCACGAACAGCGAGTCCTCGCTCCAAGAGAGCAGTGCGGTGACCACCTGCTCATAAGAGCCGGGCACGTGCTCCCAGACAGTCCCGACGAGATCCTCGGAGACCTGCCGGAGTTCACCGACGCCGGAAACGTAGGAGAGGCTCAGCCCGACATAGATCGTGTGCTTGCCCTCGAAACCGCCGACCCCCAGGAACGGGTGGCGCTCGTAGCGCTCTTCAATGACTTCGTGCACCGCGTCAAGGTCGCTGATCCGTGTGGCGGGCGAACTTGTGACGAGGACGAGCGTCACCACAACCACGACCAGCGCCAGGCTGGCTGAGAACAGGCCGAGGATCAGACCGGTGCTGCTGCGGCGCGGCGGCGTATAACCCGCCGGTCCAGGAGGGGGCATCGGCGGGGGAACCTGGTAGCCGGGCGGGGGCACTCCCCGGTGCGGCTGGCCAGGCGGATACTGTCCGGGAGGAGGACCATACTGCGGGCCACCCCCGAAGGAGGGGTTGTACTGCGGTTCCACGCGGTGACTCCAAACACCAGGGGAGGAGACTCCCTGACTCCCACGGGTTGCATGCACCATCGTCCCCCGAACCGCGGCTCAGCAAGCGAGGGCGCAGCCGGAATCTCACTGAACCGTCGTGGAACAGTAGCCTTTCCTTCGGATAAGCGGGCCGGGTCTCCGCGTACCGCGAGGTCACACCCCTGCCGCGGTGATCAGCGCCCGACCCGTCAACACCCGGGCCAGACCCCGGTGCTCCACGTCGCCGCTGGCACTGTCCGACGGGAGGACCTCGTCAACGGCCCGCGCTGCCGCGCGCAGCAGGGCAGCCCGGCTCGGAAGACCGATGCACGCCGCCTCCACGGTGGCAGCCCGCAACGGCGTAGGCCCCACATTGCCGAGCACCACGCGGGCCGCAGCGATCACCCCGTCGCCGCGGCGCACCCCTGCCGCGGCCCCGCCGATCGCCCACGACCGCCGGTCGGTGGGAAACCGCTCGTAGTGGAACGACCAGCCCGGCCACTTGGGCACTCGGATACCGGTCACCAGCTCGTCGGGGCCTATCGCAGTGGTCCGCTTCGCTACGAAGAAGTGCGCCGCAGGAACCCCGCGTTCCCCGGCAGGACCGGTGATCCGGCATTCCGCCCCCAACGCCACTGCCGCAGTAGGCAGCTCGAACGCCGGGTCGGCGTATGCCAACGCCCCGCCCACCGTGCCGCGGTGGCGCACCGCCGGGTCGGCGATCACCCCCGCAACCCTGGCCAGCAACGGGGCATGGGACCGCACCAGCGGATGGCTCGCCACCTCGTGGTAGGTGGTGAGCGCCCCGATCCACAGCGAGTCCCCTTCGTCCCGCACCCCGCGCAGCTCCGCGACCCCACCCAGGTCCACGAGCACATCAGGGCAGACCTGGTGCGACCGCAGCAGCGGCACCAGGCTTTGACCGCCCGCCAGCACCCGCCCTTCTAGGCTCTCACCCAGGATCTGCACCGCTTCCGCGATGCTGTGCGCCCGCGCGTACTCGCATCCCGGGGGCAGTACGCCGTTGTCTCCGCTCATCCGACCACCCGCGTCTCGGGGAGCTGTGTGTCCGCGTCCTGCACTGCGTCCGCCGCCTCGCACACCGCGCGCACGATGTCGGCGTCACTGCCGCAGGGGCACCGGACCCCCGACAGTCCCTCGTGGATCTCCTGCTCCGAAGGGGAAGAGCAGCCCCGCAGCAATTCCACTGCCGCAACCACCAGCCCGGGCCGACACCGGGTGCACCGCCGCACATGCCGCCGGAACGCTTTCTGGAGAGAGTGCGCGGTAGCGTCGTCCGCCAACCCGTCGACCGTGGTGACCGTGCACCCGTCCGTCTGGACCGCCAGCATCAGACAGCTTTTGACGGCCACCCCGTCCACCAGCACGAGGCACGCCCCGCACTCGGCGGTCGGGCAGTCCACGGGAATACCGCCGCTTTTCCGTTCCCGCAGGTACTGGGAGAGGGGAAGACACGCGTCAACCTCGTCCTCGTACCGCGTGCCGTCCACAGTGACACCGATGCCAGGCAAACGGACCTCCCCCTCCCCGCCGGGGAAACCCGTAGTCCCCGGCTTCACGCACGCGCCAGTGTGTCCGTCACGTCACAGTGCGCAACGACCCTAGACGAGGGGTTCCAGCGGCGGTCAGCACGCGGAGCCGCCATACGAGGTTTTTCCGCGCGGCAGACAGAAAATTTGCCTGACCCAGGGTTTCACGAGGAACGCCGGTGCTCTGAGTGGCGTGACCGCAGCAGCACACGCACGATGCCGACCACTCCCAAACCGAGGGCAAGCACCGGAAGCAGCCACAGCACGTTGAAGTCCCACGCAGTCGTGCCACTGACCACGAACGCCAGCCCTAGCAGCACGAACAGCAGCCCTGCGACCAGCGAGGCCCAGTCGGTGCTACGCCGTGACATGCGACACCTCCAGATTGCCCGCGCAGGAATCCACGATGAGGTTCAGCGTCGGCACCTCCGCCGCAGCGTCCTCGCCTTCGTTACTGCCCGGGCCCGAGCGCGGGGGAACGACTTCGTGGACATCCACCCTGAGACCCGCTTCGAACATCTGGTCGCCGAGCGTGACCCAACCGATCCCGGCCTGACCGCGGACCACGGTCCGCACCGTGTCCGGCACGATGACCTCCACCGATCCGAGACCGACCCGCGCCCGCACCGTCACCTCCTGGCCCGGCTCCACGGGAAGCCTGGTCAGGTCGAGACGGGCCTGACCGGCAGTCAACTCGAACGGCTCCCGTATCTCGGCGACCGCGGTCGGCCGCCAGGTGACCGAGCCGAACCGCGCTTCGGTCACATCGGTTGCCGTGGCACCCACCGCCAGCACGGTCGCTAGGGTGGCGACCGGGACGATGCCGCGCGGATTCCCCACCCACGCGCCCAGGATGAGGACCGCCCCGCACAACGTGACAATCCCTCCCAGGTAGAGCGGGGCAGTCTGCGGCCCCAGCAGGGCATCCACCGACACCCCACCGAAGACGAACATTACCCCGGTCAAGGCCAGCGCACCCCAGACCACGAGAGCGAACAGCCCTACCCCGCCGCGCCGGGACGAGGAGCAGGCCCCGTTCCGCTCCTGCGGCCGCAGCTCTGCGATGCCCGCAGCAGCCTCGTGACGGGCCGTCGTTTTCTGGCCGGCCTCGGGCTCGGTGGCCTGCCGCGCGAGGACAGCCAAGTCGACGGGGCCGTCCGAGGCCGCAGTCCACGACTGGCCCGGGTGGTAGTAGGCAGGGGCAGGGCTAGGAGCAGCCACGCTCGGCGGGGGATCCTGCTTCTTCAACCATTCCGGCAACTGCCGGAGGGTGTGGGCCAGATCCACTCCGCGGTTGTGCGCGACCAGGCAGCCCAGCACCAGCGGCACCGCCAGGACCAGCGTCGTCCAACTGAACCCGCCGAACAGGGTGAAAGCTGTCCCCACCGCCAGACCGCAGCCGAGGAGGGCAAGGACAGCATCCCCGGTCAGCCTCCGGCTGAACAACTGCTCCGCCATGGCGGGGCCGCCGCGCGCATCCCGCATCAGCAGCCACGCAAAGGCGTACAGCCACACCCCGGTCCCCCCGCCCAGCGCGGTGACCGCGAACGCCGTGCGCCACACCACCGGGTCGATCCGCGTATAACGCCCCAAACCAGCCGCCACCCCGGTAAGCACGGCGGCGACATCGTCCCGGCACAGGGCGCGCTCAGCGGCGCTGGTCGGAGCGGACGTCTCCGCGGCGGCGGGCTCCGCTGCCCGCGCCGCACTGTTCTGCTCGCCGTCCACCATGGCTCCATGCTCTCCCGTGGTGTTCCCGCTTCCCATCAGGGAGTTCCCTGACCTCACCCTGAACTCGGGTCCCGGGGGACCGGGGAGTTCCCCCGATGCAGACCGCGCAGCCCGGCAGGCATGCTGGTACCAGGCAGACGAATGCGAGGAGACGGTGACCGCGACGCGAGAAGAGCCACCGCAGTTGTACCGCAGCACGGACGACCGGCTGCTAGGCGGAGTCTGCTCCGGACTAGCCCGCCACCTCGGCATCGACCCGGTCGTGGCGCGGCTGGCGCTGCTCGCTCTCGCCGTCGGCGGTATCGGGGTCGCGGTCTACCTCGTCCTGCTCCTGCTCGTCCCCCCCGACCCGGAGGCGGAAGAGGACACGACAGCCGACCCGGAGGAGCGCACCCGCCGCAAAGGCCGCGACATCAGCCAGATCCTGGCCTACATCGCCCTGGCCGCCGGACTGGGCATGCTCTTCCTGTTCTTCGGCGGTGTCCTGGACCCGCTGCTGTGGTTCCTGGTCTTCGGTGCTCTCGGCGGCACCATCCTGTGGCAGCAGGCCAACCCCGCGGAACGCGACGAGTGGGTCGCCTCCACCACGCTGCGCGGCAAAGCGTGGATCCGCACCGGCCTGGGCGTCCTGCTCGTCATCGTCGGCGTGATCGGGTTCCTCGCCTTCCAGCAGCAGCTCCACGAAGCACGCGCCGGACTCACGTTCGCGCTCACCCTGCTTGCCGGGATCGGGCTGATTGTCGCCCCCTGGATCATTGGCCTGGTGCGGGAACGCGACCGGGAACGCCGAGAACGCATCCGCAGCCAGGAACGCGCTGAACTCGCCGCGCACATCCACGACTCGGTGCTGCACACCCTCACCCTCATTCAGCGCCGCGCCGACGACCCGCGCGAAGTGCAGCGGCTGGCTCGAGTCCAGGAACGGGCCCTCCGCAACTGGCTCTACCAGCGCCGGACCGACGTGGATCTCACTCTCTCCCCCGCGCTGGAAGGAGTGGCCGCCGAGGTGGAAGAGGTCCACGGGGTCCCCATCGAAGTGGTCTGCGTGGGCGACTGCCCCCTCAACGACGGGCTGCGTGCCACCCTGCAAGCCGCCCGGGAAGCCATGGTGAACGCGTCCAAGTACGCGGGAGTGGACACCATCTCCGTGTTCTGCGAAGTGGAACCGGACGAAGTCCTCGTCTTCATCCGCGACCGCGGCCCCGGATTCGACCTGGACGCGGTACCAGCCGACCGCATGGGCGTCCGCGGCTCGATTATCGGCCGGATGGAACGCCACGGCGGGCACGCCCGAATCCGCACCGCACCCGGGGAAGGGACCGAAGTCCAACTACGCATGCCCCGCCCGTCCCCGTCTGGGGAGACCTAGCGCGACCCAGACGACACTCCAGTCCCAGCAGCCCGTGTCCGAAGGAGGACGCCGTCTTTGCGGGGATGGTACAGCCAGGTAGAGTCCCACGATGTGGGAGAAGAGAACACCTTCGCCAGTGGCCGTATCCCGAGGATCGTCATCGTCGACGACCACCACCTGTTCCGCAGTGGAGTGCGGGGCGAACTCGGCGACGCCGTCGACGTAGTCGGCGAAGCCGGAGACGTCGACGAGGCGGTCCGCGTCATCAGCGAACAGCGTCCCGACCTGGTCCTGCTCGACGTCCACCTGCCCGGCGGCGGAGGAATCGAGGTGCTCCGCCGGATCCTGCCGAAACACCCTGAGATCCGGTTCCTCGCCCTGTCGGTCTCCGACGCTGCCGAGGACGTCATCGGAGTGATCCGCGCCGGCGCCCGCGGCTACGTCACGAAAACCATCTCCGGCACGGAGCTCGCCGACGCGATTGTGCGGGTGGCCGACGGTGACGCCGTGTTCTCCCCACGTCTCGCGGGATTCGTCCTCGACGCGTTCGCGGCCACCGACGCACCCCCCGTCGACCCGGAACTCGACCGCCTCACCCAGCGGGAACGCGAAGTGCTCCGGTTGATCGCCCGCGGCTACGCCTACAAGGAGGTCGCCCGCGAACTGTTCATCTCGGTGAAGACCGTGGAGACCCACGTCTCCTCGGTCTTGCGCAAACTCCAGTTGTCCAACCGGCACGAACTGAGCCGCTGGGCTACGGCCCGCAAACTCGTCTAACCCGCTCAGGCCAGCGCGCGCAGCATCCGGGAGAGGAACTTGGGCACGTCCACCTCGGTGGGCAGCACCACCGCAGGCCGCGAGGTCTCCTCGCGGCGGGGACGCAGATCCGCGATGGTCATGCCGCGTGTGTGCGCACCGGCCAGCTCCACCAGCACGGGAACGGTCTCCGACTCTTTCACCAGCGACGGGTCCACCAGCACCGCTGCAGCAAGCGGGTCGTGCATCGGACACGCCCGCTGGCCCAGAAACGACGTGTACCAGCCCACGTAGTAGGCGAGGAACCGGTGCGCGTACTGGGCGCGCTCCCCCGGCAGCGCCGCCAACTCCTCCAGCCACGACTCGGTCGCCAAGGCTCGCATGGTGACGTCGAGAGCCACCAAAGTCAGGTCGAACCCTGCGCCGAGCACTGCCTCGGCCGCCTCAGGGTCGTTGTTGACGTTCGCTTCGGCCCACGGGGTGACGTTGCCCGGCGACCGGACCGCACCGCCCATCACCACGACCCGGTTCACCAGCTCAGGCAGCCGCGGTTCGAGAGCCAACGCCACAGCCAGGTTGGTGAGCGGACCGAGCGCCAGCACGTTGAGCTCCCCGGGAGCCGACCGGGCCAGGCGCACAAGCAGCTCCGCTGCCGACTCGGACACGGGACGCTTCGCCGCCTCGGGCAGTTCGATCCCTCCGAGCCCGTTGTCCCCGTGGACATGCCGGGCGAGCCGGGGCTGCTGCATGAGCGGGCGCGCCGCCCCCACCGCAACCGGGGTCTCGGGACGTCCGAAAAGCTGCAGCAGCCGCACCGCGTTCTCCGCGGTGCTCTCCACCCCCGTGTTCCCGTAGACCGCCCCTACCCCCGCGATCTCGACCCTGTGGTCCGCCGCGAGGTAGGCCAATGCCAGCGCGTCATCAATCCCCGGGTCGCAGTCGACGAAAACCCGCACTGAATCCCTCCACAACCGTTGCTTCCACGGGCAACGGCCCAGACTAGCCGCGGCAGGAGGTCAGCGGTGTCCTTCCGCCGCGTCTACCCTTGGTGGGGTGTCCTCCCAAGAGCAGCTTCTCGAAGGTCTCAACGAGCTCCAGCGCGCCGCGGTGCTCCACCACGGCAGCCCGCTGCTGATCATCGCTGGAGCGGGGTCAGGCAAGACCCGTGTCCTCACCCACCGCATCGCCTACCTGCTGGCCGAGCGGGGAGTCCGCCCCAGCGAGGTGCTCGCGATCACCTTCACCAACAAAGCCGCAGCCGAGATGAAGGAGCGTGTCGAGCGGCTGCTCGGTGAACGCACGGCCAGCGCCATGTGGGTGATGACCTTCCACTCGGCCTGTGTGCGCATCCTGCGCCGCGAGGCGGCCCGCCTGGGATACCCCAGCAGTTTCACCATCTACGACTCCGCGGACTCCCAGCGGCTGATGCAACTGGTCTGCCGCGAACTCGACCTGGACCCCAAACGCTTCCCGCCCAAGTCGTTCTCCGCCCAGGTGTCGAGCCTGAAGAACGAACTGGTGGACTACGACACGTTCGCGGGGCGGGCAGAAACCGTGCAGGAGCGCGCTCTCGCGGAGGCGTACCAGCTCTACCAGCAGCGCCTCTACGAGGCGGGGGCGATGGACTTCGACGACCTCATCATGGTCACGGTCCATCTGCTGCAGATGTTCCCCGAGGTCGCCGAGCACTACCGGCGGCGGTTCCGGCACCTGCTGGTCGACGAGTACCAGGACACCAACCACGCCCAATACGCCCTGATCCGGGAGCTCGTAGGCGACGGCGACCCCGCCACCCCGGGACCGGAATTGTGCGTGGTGGGCGACGCCGACCAGTCCATCTACGCCTTCCGCGGGGCGACGATCCGCAACATTCTGGAGTTCGAGCGCGACTACCCGCAGGCCACCACCATCCTGCTGGAGCAGAACTACCGGTCCACGCAGACCATCCTCTCCGCAGCCAACGCCGTTATCGCGCACAACACGGAGCGCCGCCCGAAAAACCTGTGGTCCGCCCAGGGAGAGGGCGAGCCTATCGTCGGCTATGTCGCCGACGATGAGCGCGACGAGGCAACGTTCGTCGTCCAGGAGATCGACGCCCTCACCGACGCGGGAACCTGCACCCCCGGCGATGTCGCGGTGTTCTACCGGACCAACGCCCAGTCCCGCGTACTGGAGGAAGTGTTCGTCCGCACCGGCATGCCGTACCGGATCGTCGGCGGGGTGCGGTTCTACGAACGCAAGGAGATCCGCGACATCCTCGCCTACCTCCGCGTGCTGGCCAACCCTGAGGACTCGGTGAGCCTGCGCCGCATTCTGAACGTGCCGAAACGCGGGATCGGGGAGCGGGCCGAGCAGGTCATCGAACAGTTCGCGGCACAGGAGCGGATCACGTTCGCGCAGGCCCTGCGCCGCGCAGACGAAGCACCGGGAATCGCCACCCGCTCGCTCAAAGCGATCAAAGAGTTCGTCGCGCTCCTCGAAGAACTCGAGGAGCTGGCTGCCACCCGCAGCCCGGCCGAGACGATTGAAGCGGTCCTGGAACGCACCGGCTACTTGGAAGAGCTCGTCAACTCCAAGGACATCCAGGACGAGAGCCGCGTGGAGAACCTCGAGGAGTTCGTCGGCGTCGCCCGCGAGTTCGAATCGTCTTTTGACGCCGCGCTGGCCGCAGAAGGAGCCGACGGGGAAACCGGCCGCGACGGTGCGGAACCGACCCTGGTGGACTTCCTCGAGCAGGTCTCCCTCATCGCCGACACCGACCAGCTCCCTGACGAGGACGACCAGGGCGGGGCCGTCACCCTCATGACCCTCCACTCGGCCAAAGGATTGGAGTTTCCCGTGGTCTTCCTCACCGGGTTGGAGGACGGGGTCTTCCCGCACCTGCGGGCGCTCGGCGACCGGTCCGCACTGGAAGAGGAGCGGCGGCTGGTCTACGTCGGTATCACCCGTGCCCAGGAGCGGCTCTACCTGACCCGGGCTGCGACACGCAGCTCCTGGGGGGCCGCGGCCTACAACCCTCCGTCGCGGTTTTTGGACGAGATTCCCGCAGAACTCGTGACCTGGCGCCGGGCAGAGTCCACGACGGAGGCGCTCCGCCGTTCCGTGTCCCCTGCCCGCACGTCGCGGCCGACCCGCAAGGCCGAGCGCCCGGTGCTAGCGCTGCGGCCAGGCGACAAGGTGAACCACGACTCCTTTGGGCTGGGCACCGTGCTCTCGGTCGACGGCACCGGGGATCGGACGCGGGCCCGTGTCGACTTCGGAGCGGGGGTCGGGCAGAAGGACCTCATGGTCAAGTTCGCTCCGCTGGAGAAGCTCTGACGACGACGGGCACGCATCCGCGGATACGGGTTCGACCTGGGCATATGCGTCCTGGCCGAACCCGATTCGCCAAGCGGGCGAACGTGGGATAAAGTCTTCCAACGCCGCCGGGCTTCCGGGCGTGCCCGGGCACGGTGGTCAGTCCAGAGGATGTGCGAAGCACTCCGCAGAGCACGGTAATCTGGATAAGCGAACCGAGCGAGACGGACGCGGTAGCTGCCGCGGACGGGCCGGTTCTCCCACTCCAGCGCCGATGGTCCGAGCACTCTCGGAGAGGCGCTAGAGTAAAGAAAGAAGCCAAGAGCGAAGCCGGCAGGCGCCGGAAGAGCTCTGAAGTGA
>NZ_BCWB01000051.1 GCF_001592045.1 Thermobifida fusca NBRC 14071 = JCM 3263
GCAAAGAAGCTGCCGGTCCGGCCGAACCCGGTGGCCACCTCGTCGGCGATGAGGAGGAAGCCGTGCTCGGCACGCAGCCGCAGGAGTTCCGCCACGTACTCGTCAGTGAGGGGGATCGTTCCCGTGCCTACGACCGGTTCGACGACCACGGCGGCGATCTGCTTGGCGGCGCGGGAGACCAGGGCGTTCAGTTCAGCGGTGTCGTTGGGCCGCACGTGGCGGACCAGCCGCTGGTCGACCCCGTAGAGCCGCTGCCCCAGGTCTTCGCCGGTGAGCGCGAAGCCGCCGAAGGTGAGGCCGTGGTAGCTGCCTCGCAGGCTGACGACGAGGGAGCGGCGGGTGCGGCCGAGGAGAGCGTGGTAGTGCCGGGCCACTTTCATGGCCGCGTCGTTGGCGGCGCCACCGGAGGAGGAGAACAGGACCCGGGAGTAGTGCTCGGGTCCGCTCACCTCGATCAGGTCGGCGGCGGCGCGGCGGGCGTAGACGTTCTCGTACCGGAAGGCGCTCAGGTAGGAGGCGTCGTGGAGGGCTTGGGCTACTGCTTGCGCGATCGCCGGGTTCCCGTAGCCGAGGTTGGCGTTCCACAGCCCGCTCGCCCCGCACAGCAGTTCGCGTCCGTCGGCGAAGCGCACCCGGTGGCCGCGGGCGGAGACCGCGCAGATGCTGTCGTCTCCGTGGGCGCTCGGCGGCAGCAGGTAGGGCCAGAGCGCGGTGCTGGTGGTGTGGCTCATCGCTGGATCTCCGCTTCGATCAGGGTCACCCGGTGCCGGCCTGCGTCTTCGAGCGGCGTGCGCCGCTGCTGGACGGTGAACCCGGCCTGGGTGAGCTCGGCGGCAAGGCGGTCTGGGGGGAGCACCCGGACGTGGCCGGTGCACACGGGCACTGGGCCGTCGGGCAGCTCGCTGGGGAGCACGGTGATGGTGCGGACGTCGGCACCGGCGGGCCAGTGTTCGTAGAGGCGGTAGGCGGTCCCGCTGGCCCCGGTTGCGGTGATCTCGACTTCCTCTTCGGGGGAGTCCGCGCCTCGGTCGAGGGTGGTGAGGAAGAACCGTCCGCCGTCGGCGAGGTGTTCGGCGACGCAGCGGTACAGTCCGGCGCGGCCCGCCCGGTCCAGCAGCGAGATCGAGGTGGTGCCGAGGACGATGACGGCGTAGCGGCGGGGGAGCCGGAAGTCCGCCATGTCGGCTTGGACCACCGTGCAGCGTTCCCGCAGGTGGGCGGGGGCGCGGTCGAGTTGCTGCCGGAGCAGCGCCAGCATGTCCGCGGACAGGTCCAACGCGGTGACCTCGCGGCCCAGGGCCAGGAGGGGCAGGGTGATCCGCCCCGATCCGGCGGCGAGGTCCAGCACCGGGCCCGGGTGGGGGCGGACCAGTCCAACCAGGTGGCGGACTTCGCCGGTGTCGCGGAGGGACATGTCGTGGTAGATGGGGGCCCCGTGCGGCCCGTACAGGTCGCACAGGCGGGCGCGGTCGCCGAGTTCGGCTACGAGCTGCCCGGCCCGGCCAGGGGGCAGGAGGGTGGTTGCAGCCATCACACAGCCACCTCCGATCCGATTCCGGTCAAGGTCACGCCGGATTCGGTGAAGAAGCGGTCCACGGCGGCCAGGCTGCGGGGCGACGCGTATTCGCTCGCCTGCTCTGCCGACCCGGTGACCAGGAGGGCTTCTACTGCTGTGGCGGCGGCCAGGTTGACCTGGAAGGTGCGTCCGCTGGCGGGTTCGTAGACGTATCCGCTCTCGTCGTTCCAGAACAGCAGGGGCGTGGCAGCGTCAGCCGAGTCGGGGTGGTGGTCGAGGGCGGGGTTGAGCCGCTGGCCGAACCCGGAGACGCGGAGTCCGACGATTTCGCGGGTGGCGAGCATCCGCAGGCCGTCGACAGCGGCCAGGTAGCGGCCGAGCCAGGGGCGGGCGAGCAGTTCCCGTGTGCGGTCTGCCTCGGGAAGGACGGCTCCGAGGCAGACCGCACACGGTGCGGTGCTTGCCGCGTTGCGCCGGTCCCAGTTCGCTCGCAGGGAGGCGAGCGTGTCGCCGACACGTCCGAGGCTGCAGCCACCGATCGAGGTGGAGATTTCGCCTTCGGCGTTGACGTAGAGGCGTAGCTGAGGACCGTCGACTCCCGGGCCTGCTCCCAGCCCGGGGAGGTCTGCGATGCGGACTGCGGGCACGACAGCGATGTCGGGAAAGACGCCTTCTTCGCGGGCCCGGTCGGCGTCGGCGAGGAAGAGTTCCAGGTCGTCGGGCCCGGTCACCCGGACCAGGGTCGGACCGAGGACCGACATGAACGGGCTGGTGGCGTAGTCCTGGGTTTGGAGGAAGAAGTCGTAGCCGATGGACATCTCGGCGTTGGGTTCGTCGAGCGTGCCCGCGAAGCCGACGACGCGGGAGGGGTCTGCTCCGTGCCCTTCGGGGGCGAGCACGACGGTGTTGTCGCCGACGAGGTCGGTGTCCAGGAGGTCTGCGAGGTGGGCCGGGTCGGCCACCACGATGGTCGAGCAGGAGTCCTGGTTGGCGGGGCCGACCTCGAACTGGCCGGTGCTCCAGGACATCAGGTGCCGCTTGATCCGCCGCAACTCGGTCTTGTCCATCATCGTGTTTCCCGTCGCTGTCGTGGGGTGGGTCGTCTGTGGGGTGGTCATCGCGTTACCGCCGCGAGGATCTGCTTGAGGTCGTCCATGGCTGCCTGGTGGCCGCACGCCTTGTACACGCCGGTCACGTTGAGGACGACCTCGTCCACGCCGGCTTCGCGGTAGCGGTCGAGTTCGGCGCAGACGGTGTCCAGGTCGCCGCTGACGAAGGCCCCGCCTTTGATCAGGGCGCGGGCGGCGTCCTGCGGGCTGCTGCCGTGGACGTGGACTCCGGCGCGGCGCAGCATGTCGAGGTAGTGGGGTCCTTGCAGGTGCGCGGCGTTGCTGGCGAGAGCTACCTCGGCGGGATCGGTGCCGGGCCGCTCCAAGGCCACCGGGACGATCGCGGTGACGGTCGGTGCGGGACGTCCGGCCTCCACCGCGCTCTTGCGGATGGCGGGCAGGAGGGTGTCCCTGATGTAGGCGGCGGGAGTGAGCCAGGTGATCGCCACGTCGGCGAGTTCTCCGGCGACTCCGGCCATTCCCGGCCGCAGCACGCCGAGGCCGAGCTTGACCTCGGGAGCTGCCGCGGGGGGCAGTTGGGCGTGGACGGTGAAGTATTCGCCGTCGAGCCGGACCACTTTCCCGGAGAGGAGAGCGCGGACCGCGGTGAGGTATTCGCGTGCCGCGGTCAGCGGACTGCGGTAGGGGGCGCCCAGGATGCCCTGCTGGAGGCTGCGCGCTCCCGGTCCGAAGCCGGCGATGGCGGGGTGCCCGGTGGCCATGGCCAGGGATCGGGCTTGGAGGGCCGCCTCGTAGGGGTGGCGGAAGGGCATCAGGGTGACGCCTAATCCGGCGGGGACGCGGAAGCCTGCCCCGGCCGCGTAGGCGAATCCCTGGTGGGGTTCGATCAGCAGGGCCTGCCCTTGCCACAGGCGCTCCGCACGGGTCCAGTTCACCAGCGCGGCGTAGGGCAGCAGTTGCTCCGGGCGGCGTGGGAGGAACGGGACGAGTACCGAATAGTCGGTCATGCGAGGCTCCTTGGTGTGGGCGGGCTGCCATAGCCCCGGGTTTCGTGGATCCGGCTGTGTGCCGTCTCCGGTGGACGGCACTGAATCTGTCAGTCGGCGATCGCCCGGGCTTCACACCGCTGTCGCACCCGCAGAATTTTTTGCTTTTCTCCGTTGTGCCAGGTCAAAGGGGGACTATCCGGGCGATGTCCTGTGGGGCTGGTGGTGCAGGCGGGAGTGATAGCCCGTGGATAGGCAGTGGATGCTGCTGCGCGGCACCGTGGTCCGTGGAGCCGACTTCGAGTGGCCTTCGCCGGGGCTGTGTCCCGGCGGCTTCCACGGATGCGAGGTGTGACGATGAACGATGCACGCGTAGTGGAGACGCTTGGCGGATGCCGGGTGGACGGGGTCCCGGTACGGCACGGCCGGGCGTTGGAGCTCGTGGCGGTGCTGGCGTTGGCGAAGGGGTCGGCGCCGCGGGACTGGCTGCTGTCCACTCTGTTCGAAGGCGACCCCGCCCCGTCGAGTTTGCCGACGCTGGCGCTGCGGGCCCGCAAACTCGGCATCGACGTGCGCTACGACCGCGACCGCTGCTGCTATCTGCTGGCGGGTGAGGTGCGCTGCGACGTTGTCGAAGTGCTGGAGCTGGTGGAAGAGGGCCGGCTGGCTGAGGCGGTCGCCCGTTACCGGGGGCCGTTCCTGCCGAAAAGCTACAGCCCGTTCGCGGTGCAGATGCGGGCGAGTCTGGAGGAGCGGCTGGTCCGCGCGGCTCTGCTCAGCGACGATGTCGCGTTGATGGCGTCGGTGGACCGGGTGGTCAAGCACCCGGAGCTCAGCCAGGAGCTGGTGCGCCGGGGAGGCGACGCCGTGGTGGTCTCGCTCAGCCGGTCGTGGCTGGCCGGTCTCGAAGCCGCGATCTAGGGGGGATGGCTGTGACGGCGCGGAGCCGTCCCCTACGCCGCGAGGGCGGCCGGAGTGCTCCGGCCGCCCTCGCGGCGTAGGGACTGGTGAAGGAAGCGGACGGTTTTTTCGGAAATCTGGAAAAGACTTCGGCCACTCAGGTCCGCGGCGTGATCTTGTTCCGGGTTCTCGGCATTGCTGAGTACGGCCGCTTCCTGCAGAAAGGGATTCCGCGGGATCCAGTGGCTGGAGTCCGCGAAGGCTCCGCTGTGCGCTCAGGCGCGTCCGGCCTTCTTATTGGACGCCATCTGGTAGACGGCCCATCCGACAATGATCACGGTCAGCACGAGGACGACGATTTTGACGGTGTCGCCGAAAAAGAGACCGGCAACACCGTTGGCCACGGCAACAAAGCCGAGGAGACCTGCGAGGTTGGTGTTGTTGTGGTGCCAGGAACCGTTCTTCGCCATCACTATCCCCTTCGTATCACTCCGGCGTTCTCACAACAGAAAAGACTGTATTCAATTTATCACTTTCCGTGTCCTTGCAGAGATATGTCCGATGATCCCCTGAAAATGGGTTTTCGGCCCCATCCGAAGGAAAATGCGACGTCACAGCTATTTCGGATTCCTTGGCGCCGAATATCTCCCCTGCACAAACCGCGCCGCGGTGGGCCGTTCTGGAAACCGGGGCAGAAAAAACAACCGGGGGCGGTGACAACGGCATGTCACCGCCCCCGGTTACGGTCACCGCTTATGCGGCGGACGCGGGCTCCTTCACCGGACCCACTGTCAACGAATCCTTGGACTCGTCCACATCCACCCGGACTGTGTCGCCCTCAACGAGGTTGCCCGCCAGCAGTTCCCGGGCCAGCGGGTCGCCGATCGCGGTCTGCACCAGCCGCCGCAGCGGACGCGCACCGTAGACCGGGTCGTAGCCGGCCAGCGCCAGCCACTCGCGGGCAGCCGGAGTGACCTCCAGCTTGAGCCTCCGGTCCGCCAGCCGCCGGGCCAGCCGATCCACCTGCAGGTCGACGATCTTGGTCAGGTCGTCGGTGGACAGCGCGTCGAACACGATCACGTCGTCCAACCGGTTCAAGAACTCCGGTTTGAAGGTGTTCCGCACCACCTGCATGACCTTCTCGTGCCGCTGGGCGTCGTCCAGCGTGGGGTCGATGAGGAACTGCGACCCCAGGTTGGAGGTCAGGATCAGCAGCGTGTTGCGGAAGTCCACCTGGCGGCCCTGCCCGTCGGTGAGCCGCCCGTCGTCCAAGACCTGCAGCAGGGTGTCGAAGACCTCGATGTGGGCCTTCTCCACCTCGTCGAGCAGCACCACCGTGTAGGGGCGCCGCCGCACCGCCTCGGTGAGCTGGCCGCCCTCCTCGTAGCCGACGTAGCCGGGGGGCGCACCGACCAGCCGGGCCACCGAGTGCTTCTCGGAGTACTCGCTCATGTCGAGGCGCACAATCGCGCGCTCGTCGTCGAACAGGAACTCGGCGAGCGCCTTCGCCAGCTCCGTCTTACCCACGCCGGTGGGGCCGAGGAACAGGAAGGAGCCGGTCGGCCGGTCAGGGTCGGAGATCCCCGCGCGGGCCCGCCGCACCGCATCGGAGACGGCGGCCACAGCGCGCCGCTGCCCGATCAGGCGCTTTCCGATCTCCTCCTCCATCCGGAGCAGCTTGGCGCTCTCCCCCTCCATGAGCCGCCCCACGGGGATACCGGTCCACGACGACACCACATCGGCCACGTCGTCGGCGCCGACCTCCTCCTTGACCATGGTGGCGTGCTCGGCCGAGTCTTCCTCGGAGAGAGCCTCCTCCAACTGCCGCTCCAGTTGCGGGATCTCCCCGTACATCAACCGGGAGGCTTCCTCGAAGTCGCCGTCGCGCTGGGCGCGTTCGGCCTGGCCCCGCAGCTCATCCAGCTTCTCCTTGAGCTCACCGACCCGGTTGAGCCCGGCCTTCTCCTGCTCCCAGCGGGCGATGAGCGCATTGAGCTGCTCCTCCTTGTCGGCGAGGTCGGCGCGCAGCCGTTCCAGCCGCTGCTTGGAGGCGGCGTCGGACTCCTTGCTCAACGCCATCTCCTCCATCTTGAGCCGGTCGACCACGCGCTGCAGTTCGTCGATCTCCACCGGCTGGGAGTCGATCTCCATGCGCAGCCGGGACGCTGCCTCGTCGATCAAGTCGATGGCCTTGTCCGGCAGGAACCGGGCAGTGATGTACCGATCGGACAGGGTCGCCGCCGCCACCAGCGCCGAGTCGGCGATCTGCACCTTGTGGTGCGCCTCGTAACGGCCCTTGAGGCCGCGCAGGATCGCGATCGTGTCGGCCGCGGACGGCTCGTTCACCATCACCTGCTGGAACCGCCGCTCCAGCGCCGGGTCCTTCTCGATGCGTTCGCGGTACTCGTCGAGCGTGGTCGCCCCGACCATGCGCAGTTCGCCTCGGGCCAGCATGGGCTTGAGCATGTTGCCCGCGTCCATCGCCCCCTCGGCCGCACCCGCGCCGACCACGGTGTGCAGCTCGTCGATGAACGTGATGATCTGCCCTTCGCTCTGCTTGATCTCGTTGAGGACCGCTTTGAGCCGCTCCTCGAACTCGCCCCGGTACTTGGCACCCGCCACCATCGCGGGCAAGTCCAGCGAGATCAGCCGCTTGTCGCGCAGCGACTCGGGGACGTCGCCGGCGACAATACGCTGGGCGAGGCCCTCGACCACCGCGGTCTTGCCGACACCCGGTTCACCAATGAGCACCGGGTTGTTCTTGGTGCGCCGGGACAGCACCTGGATCACCCTGCGGATCTCCGCGTCTCTGCCGATAACCGGGTCCAGTTTGCCTTCGCGGGCCCGCTGGGTGAGGTCCACCCCGTACTTCTCGAGCGCCTGGTAGGTGTCTTCCGGGGTCTCCGAAGTGACACGGGCGCTGCCCCGCACCCGGCTGAACGCGTCCAGCAGCGCTTCCGGTGTCGCGCCTGCCTCCCGCAGCAGGGTGGCTGCCGTCCCCCCGTCCGCGGCCAGCCCGACCAGCAGGTGCTCGGTGGAGACGTACTCGTCCTCCATTTGCTTGGCGCGCTGGGCCGCCGTGTTCAGCGAAATGATGAGCTGCCGGGAGCTCGCCGGCGCGTTGACCGTACTCCCCGACGCGCGAGGCAGTCGGGCGATCTCCTCTTCCACCTTGGTGCTGAGCCTGCCTGGATCGGCCCCCACCTCTTTGAGCAGGGGCCGGACGACTCCTTCAGCCTGGCCGATCAGGGCAGACAGCAGGTGCACCGGTTCGACCTGGGGGTTACCGTCCGCGGTTGCCCTCCGGATTGCCGCGGACAACGCCTCCTGACTCTTCCTGGTGAGCTTATAATCCATGTCTCGCCGCCCCCTTCAAGGCACAGAACAGGTAAGACGAATGCGCTGCCCCGCCGGAGGCTCGAAGGAGCCCGGGGCCGGGGCGGCCCAGGGCTACTACTGCGACTCGGGGGGCTGGGTCGTGGTGCGGTTGAAAATAGTGATGCGAGTGCGGTGGACCGGGAGCAGTTCGCCGCCACTCCGGGATGAGGAGGAGTGGTCGCTGCTGGCCCGCCGGGCCGCCACCGCGGAGCGGGCTGCGTTCAGCTCGTTGTGCAAGTGGAAGATGTGCTCGCGCAGCTCCGCCACCTCGCGTTGCAGTTCGAGGATGCGTTTGATCCCGGCGAGGTTGATGCCCTCCTCCTGGGAGAGCCGCTGCACCTCGCGGAGCATCTGGATGTCGCGCATCGAGTACCGTCGGCCACGGCCCGGCGTCCGCCCCGGACGCACGAGCCCGAGCCGGTCGTATTGCCGCAGAGTCTGCGGGTGGAGCCCCGACAGTTCTGCCGCAACCGAAATGACGTAGACGGGAGTGTCCTCGCCGAACGTGGCGTCGTTCATGGTTCTCACGCCCCCTTCGCCCGGGCTTCCAGATCGGCGCGCGGGTTGTGGTCGGCTGTGGCGGCCTGGAATCGCTGCAACGCCTCCCGCGCCTCACTGTTGAGATTCTGCGGTACCGCCACCTCAACGGTCACTAGCAAGTCTCCAGTTGTGCCGTCCCGCCGGGTAGCCCCCTTGCCGCGGACCCGGAACACGCGCCCGTTGCGGGTGCCCGGCGGAATCCGCACGGTGACCGGTGGCCCGCTCAGGGTGGGCACGCGCACCTCCGCTCCGAACACGGCTTCGGGGAAGGTCACCGGGAGAGTGAGGGTCAGGTTGTCTCCGGACCGGCCGAACACGGGGTGCGGGGTGACCCGGACGGTCACGAACAGGTCGCCAGCGGGGCCGCCGCGTTCCCCTGGTTCGCCCTTGCCCCGCAGCCGAATCCGCTGGCCGTCGGACACTCCCGGGGGAATGCGGGCCTGCACGGTGCGAGTGCCCTTCACATTCCCCGTTCCGCTGCAGGTCAGACACGGGTCGTCGGCCAAGTAGCCGCGTCCCTTGCACAGAGCGCACGGTTCGGACAGGGAGAAGCCGCCAAGGTTGGTGCTCTCGTGCCCGGTCCCCGCACACCGGGGGCAGACCCGCGGGGTCGTTCCAGGCTTGGCCCCGCTGCCCCGGCAGGTGGGGCACGAGACGGTGGTCGTGAGCGTGAAGCTCTTCGTGGTGCCGGAGACCGCTTCGGTGAAGCTGAGCGTGGTCTCGGTTTCGAGGTCGGCGCCCCGCCGCGACTGGGTGGCGCGGCCGCGGCCGCCGAACAGTCCACCGAAGAGGTCGGTGAGCCGTTCACCCCCGGTCGTGGTGTGGCCGAACAGGTCGCCGAGGTTGAAGTCGCCGATACCGCCCCCGCCAGGCCGGTAGGCCCCGCCGAACAGCGACCGGGCCTCGTCGTACTCTTTGCGGCGCTTCTCGTCCGACAGGACGCTGTAGGCCTCAGAAATCTCCTTGAACTTCTTCTCGGCCTGCGCGTCGCCCTTGTTGGCGTCGGGGTGGTACTTGCGCGCGAGCTTGCGGTAGGCACTCCTGATCTCGTCCGCGGTGGCCGTCTTTGAGACTCCGAGGACCTTGTAATAGTCCTTCTCCAGGTAGTCCTTGGTGCTCATCGACGTCTGCTTCTCCCCGCTCGTGCTCTGTGCCCAGTGGTGACTGAGTCGGGTGTCCCAGGCCCGAGCCTGGGACACCCCTTCTCCTACCGCTCGCGCTACTGTTCGTCCGCGGTGTTCTTGTCCGCGGTGGCGTCAGACTGCTCCGTGGATTCCGCGGCCTCCGCCGACTCGGACGCTTCAGCAGGTTTCGCCTCGTCGTCTGATTCGGACGGTGCGGCAGCCTCCTCGGTTGCAGCCTCTTCCTTCTTCTCTTCTTCCGAGGCGGACGTGTCCTCCTCGGCTGGCCCTGCCACGACCACGCGGGCCGGACGGACCACCCGGTCACCGATGAGGTATCCGGGCTGGAACACCTCGATGACGGTCGGGACGGTCACGTCAGTCGAGGGCACCATGGACAGGGCTTCGTGCACGGTCGGGTCGAACTCGTCGCCCTTCTCGCCGTACTTCTTCAACCCCATCCGAGCGACCAAGGACTCCAGCGCCTCGCCCACGGACTTGAAGCCACCGACCAGTTCGTTGTGCTGCCGGGCTCGGCCGATGTCGTCCAAGATCGGCAGCAGCTCGGTGAGGACCTGGACGAGTGCCTGCTCCCGCATTGCGGCGCGGTCCCGGTCGACCCGCTTGCGGTAGTTGATGTACTCCGCCTGCAGCCGCTTGAGGTCGTCGGTGCGTTCCGCGACCTCTTGCCGCAGCCGGATCAGCTCCGCGTTCTCCTCGTCGGTTGGCTGTGCCGTCGTGGATTCGGCTGCCGCAGCCGCGGAGTCCTCAGAGGGCGACGCGGCCTCCCCCTCTGGAACGCGCGGCTGGCCGGTTTCGGGGTCGATCCGCCGCTTGTCGCGGATCACCGGCCCCTGCTTGTCCGTGCTGTGCTCGTTCTCCGGCACCGCCATTGAGTTACGCCTCCTCTATCCAGGGCCCGGTCTTCACGAGTTGCCTTCGCGCTTGGGCTCCTCGTCGACGATCTCCGCGTCCACGACCTCCGCGTCCTCGGCGTTCTGCTGGCCGCCCGCCGCTGCGCCGGAGGCCTGCTGGCTCTGGCTGTAGATGGCGGAGCCGATCTTCTGGCTGGCCAGGGCAACCTTCTCGCTGGCGCTGCGGATCGCCTCGATGTCGCTGCCTTCGAGCGCCTTCTTCAGCCCGTCCAGCGCCTCCTTGGTCTCGTTCTTGACGTCCTCGGGGATCTTGTCCTCGTTCTCGGAGATGACCTTCTCGGTCTGGTAGACCAGCGACTCGGCGTTGTTGCGGGTCTCCGCTTCCTCGCGGCGCTTGCGGTCCTGCTCGGCGTACTCCTCCGCCTCGCGGATCATCCGCTCGATGTCTTCCTTCGGCAGCGCGGAGCCACCGGTGATGGTGACCGACTGCTCCTTGCCGGTGCCGAGGTCCTTCGCGGTGACGTTGACGATGCCGTTGGCGTCGATGTCGAAGGTGACCTCGATCTGCGGCACACCGCGCGGCGCCGGCGGGATGCCGGTCAGGTCGAAGACGCCGAGCTTCTTGTTGTACTTAGCGATCTCCCGCTCACCCTGGTAGACCTGGATCTGCACCGACGGCTGGTTGTCCTCGGCCGTGGTGAAGATCTCCGAGCGCTTGGTCGGGATGGCCGTGTTGCGCTCGATGAGCTTGGTGAAGACACCGCCCTTGGTCTCGATGCCCAGCGACAGCGGGGTCACGTCGAGCAGCAGCACGTCCTTGACGTCACCCTTGAGCACACCGGCCTGCAGGGCCGCGCCGACCGCGACGACCTCGTCCGGGTTGACGCCCTTGTTGGGCTCCTTGCCGCCGGTCAGCTCGCGCACCAGGTCGACCACGGCGGGCATCCGGGTGGAGCCACCCACCAGGACCACGTGGTCAATCTGGTCGACGCTGATCCCAGCGTCCTTGATGACCTGGAAGAACGGGCCCTTGGTGCGCTCGAGCAGGTGCGACGTGAGCCGCTGGAACTCGGCGCGGGTGAGCTTCTCGTCCAGGTGCAGCGGACCCTCGGCGGAGGCGGTGATGTAGGGCAGGTTGATCGAGGTCTCCGTGGAGCTGGACAGCTCGATCTTGGCCTTCTCCGCGGCCTCGCGGAGCCGCTGCATCGCCATCTTGTCCTTGGACAGGTCGATGCCGTTGCTGCTCTTGAACCGCTCGACCAGCCAGTCCACGACGGCCTGGTCCCAGTCGTCACCACCGAGGTGGTTGTCACCGTGGGTGGCCTTCACCTCGACCACGCCGTCGCCGACGTCCAGCAGCGAGACGTCGAAGGTACCACCGCCGAGGTCGAAGACCAGGATGGTGGCCTCGCCCTCTTTCTCCAGGTGGTAGGCGAGCGCAGCGGACGTGGGCTCGTTGATGATGCGCAGGACGTTGAGGCCGGCGATCTTCCCTGCGTCCTTGGTGGCCTGCCGCTCAGCGTCGCTGAAGTAGGCCGGGACGGTGATGACGGCGTCGGTGACTTCCTCGCCGAGGTAGGCCTCCGCGTCCCTCTTCAGCTTCTGCAGCACGAAGGCGCTGATCTGCTGCGGGGTGAAGTCCTTGCCGTCGATGTGGGTCTTCCAGTCGGTGCCCATGTGGCGCTTGACCGAGCGGATGGTCCGCTCGACGTTGGTGACCGCCTGGCGCTTGGCGATCTCACCGACGAGCACCTCACCGTTCTTCGCGAAGGCGACGACGGACGGAGTGGTCCGAGCTCCTTCGGCGTTGGCGATAACCGTGGGTTCGCCGCCTTCCAGGACCGCGACGACAGAGTTTGTCGTACCAAGGTCGATGCCGACCGCACGTGCCATGAGTGCTTCCTCCGTCAAAGTTGAGTCTGCCTAACGCAATGTTGCTTCGTCACAGACTCACTGTCAAATCAATTGAGTCGCCTAGGCTCAAGTTTCTTTCGCGCTCATGACAACGCGGAAGACACATCGATTGTTCCCTGGCGACCGTCACTTCTGATCACGGTTCTTGAGAAGCCAGGGACATCCCAGGGAAGGCCCAGTACTCTCCTCCGGGAAGTCCCCGAGCCCGAGGCCCGCACCGCCATCCCCCGACCGGCTACCCAATGGAGATGACCACATACCCTCTTCACTAACCTTGACAACCAGCCATCCTGTCCAGTCGGTCAATGGGTGGGACCGGCGGAGCGTTGACCCGTCGGTTATTACTCGCTAGTAACATTGGGTGGACCCCTGGTGCGCCGTGCACCAGGACACGACAGCACGTTGGGAGGCCGCGGGCGATGCTCTACCTGATACTGGGGATCATCACGACCGCCTTCGCCGTGGTCGGGGTCGCCGTGTGGGCCTATGGCATCAGCCGGATGGTCCGCATCCTGCGCGTCGGCCGTCCGGTGGAAGCCGCTCGAAAGGCAGACTTCGGGCGACGCATCACGAACACGCTGATCGAGACACTCGGTCACACGCGCATGCTCAAGTGGCGCTGGATCGGCATTGCCCACTGGTTCATCATGGTGTCGTTCCCGGCCCTGGTCTTCACAGTGGCCGAAGCCCATGGTGAAGTGTGGGATCCCCACTTCCAGCTGCCGCTCATCCACGACTGGACGATCTACGGCCTGTTCATTGAGGCCATTGCCGCACTGAGCCTCGCGGGCATCGTCGGGCTCACCATCTACCGGCAGCTGCGTGGACCGCGTGTCCTCGGCCGCAAGTCCAGGTTCGCCAACTCCAAGCACTGGACCGCTTACTACGTCGAGGCCTACATCATCGCCCTGTTGGTCTCGATCTTTGTGATCCGTGGCGTCAAGGTCGCCATGGGTGACTTCCCCTTCCCGGTGTGGGCTACCCCGATCTCGCACGCCTTCGGCGCAATCCTCCCCGCCAACGAGTACCTACTGGCCTCTGTCGCGGCCTTCAAACTGATCATCTCTTGGCTGTTCTTCATCGCCATCGGCGTGTTCCTGACCATGGGCGTGGCCTGGCACCGCTTCACCGCGCCGGTCAACATCTTCTTCAAGCGCAACGCCGACGGCTCGGCCGCGCTCGGCCCGGCCAAGCAGATGCTCAACAAGGACGGCGAGCCGCTGGACTTCGAGGAAGCCGACCCGGACGAAGACCCCTTCGGTGTCGGCAAGATCGAAGACTTCACGTGGAAGGGCCTCCTCGACTTCACCACCTGCACCGAGTGCGGCCGCTGCCAGTCGCAGTGCCCGGCCTGGAACACGGGCAAGCCGCTGTCCCCCAAGAAGCTGGTCATGGACCTCCGGGAGCACGCCTACGCCAAGGCTCCCTACCTCATGCAAGGGATCACTGAGGAGACCCCGGACATCCACGAAGACGTGCTGGCCCTGCTCAGCCGCCCCCTCGTGGGCACGGAGGAGGAGAACGGCGTCATCCACCCCGACGTCCTGTGGTCCTGCACCAACTGCGGCGCCTGCGTCGAACAGTGCCCCGTGGACATCGAGCACATCGACCACATCCTCGACATGCGCCGCTACCAGGTCATGATCGAGTCCAGCTTCCCCTCCGAGGCCAACACCCTCCTCAAGAACCTGGAGAACAAGGGCAACCCGTGGGGGATGAGCGAGTCCAAGCGCATGGACTGGATCTCCGAAGTCGACTTCGAGGTCCCCGTTGTCGAGGACAAGCTCCCCGAAGGAACCGAGTACCTCTTCTGGGTGGGCTGCGCGGGCGCCCTGGAGGACCGGGCGAAGAAGACCACCAAGGCCGTTGCCGAACTCCTGCACATCGCCGGCGTCAAGTACGCCGTGCTCGGCGGGATGGAGACCTGCACCGGCGACTCGGCGCGCCGGCTGGGCATGGAGTTCATCTTCCAGATGCTCGCCCAGCAGAACATCGAGACGCTCAAGGAAGTCGGCGCGACCAAGATCGTGGTCACCTGCCCGCACTGCTTCAACACGATCGGCAACGAGTACCGGGACCTGGGCGGCGACTTCGAAGTGGTGCACCACACCAAGCTGCTCGCCCAGCTGGTCAAGGAAGGACGCCTGGCGCCGATCGAGCGGGTGGACCGGAACGTCACGTACCACGACCCGTGCTTCCTGGGCCGCCACAACAAGATCTACGAGCCGCCGCGTGAGCTGATCAACGGCGTGCCGGGAGTGTCCGCGACCGAGATGCCGCGCAACCGGGAGCGCAGCTTCTGCTGCGGTGCGGGTGGCGCGCGCATGTGGATGGAGGAGCGCATCGGCAAGCGCATCAACACCGAGCGCGTCGAAGAGGCGCTGTCCACCAAGGCGGACCTCATCGCTACCGGTTGCCCGTTCTGCCAGGTCATGGTGAGCGACGCCGTCAACGAGAAGAAGTCGAAGAAGGAAGCGGCCGAGTCCGTGGAAGTGATGGACGTCGCGCAGCTCCTGCTCCAGTCGGCGAAGCAGAAGGAAGAGGGAGAGGCCGCCAAGGAGACGGTCTAACCCTCCCGGTGCCACGGGCTTCCGGCACAACCGGATCGGGGCCGCGGCCGTCGGGGTGATCCGCCCCGGCGTCCGCGGCCCTTGTGCGCTACGGCGCCGGTGAGGAGGCATGGCGCAGGAAAGGCGCGGGCAGCCCCGAGAACAGGACCGCAGGGAGCGTCAGGAGCTCACCGCGGGGCAGCCGGGGCAGGCAGGGCCGGGCCCTCTCTTTGGGGCGCGTGGCGGCCGTGGCGTGATGCGGGGAGCGCCCCCGAACTGGCGCATCCGCGTCTCCCGCTCGCGCGCAGTGAGGTATGTGTCGTTCGCCGCGGGACAGCACGTCCGTATCCCGGTTGATGGACGCGGTCCAGAAGTGCTGGTCCGACCCAGTGTCCGCCCCGCACTGGATCGCGCAGCCGCGCTCGCGCCGCGGGTATCTCGTCCGACCGCGCCGGGCGGCTAGCAGGAGAGTTCAGGCGTTTCCTGGCTGACTGGCTCGTCGAGGACGAGCCGCATCGGGGAGGCGGACTGGGCGGTGCGGGGGCGCAGTCCCAGGACTCGGTCGAGTTCGTCGGTCGTGAGTGGGGCATCAGCTTCCCCCACCGCGGCCAGCACGTCGGTGTACAGGTCGATCTCCGCTAAAGCCACGGCGTCGTGGAGAGGTACGTGAGGATCGATGTCCATCCGTGTCACCTCCGGTCCGAGTCTGTCCTCAGAGCTTTCCTCGTTCCGGACATGTCCGGACGAGCCCTCCCCACCGTCTCACCCCAGATTACGTACCGGTAGCCGACAGACCATGGCCCATCGGGACCATTTTTCAACCGCGGAGCGATCTAGTTACTCAATGTCAGGGATTCCGTGTTTCCAATGACCGAACGGACTAGTTCAATCGCTCTTCTCTCCCCACCGGCCACTGCCCTCACATAAATATGACTTGAAAATGACTAATAACATTTTTGATCCACCTCCATAACAAAGAGAGAGCATCAGGAGGTTTCTCTGCACACCGCCCGCACCGCCCCTGCAGCCGCGCGGCGGCACGGCTCGGACCCCCCGCCGCCACCCCGGCTTCCCCACCCCGACCAGGCACTCTCCGCACCTGTCTACCAGGAGATAGTGACTCTTTGTGACGGCCCGGGGACCGCTGCTTTCCTCCTTGCACTGTCCTCAGCCTTCTGGCCGCACCTCCCCAGCCGCGAGGCGTTTTTACCGCCTTCCGGAACCCCGGGAAGGATATTTCCGAAGAGAAAAACAACTCCACTCAAGTGCTTTCTCGCCCCAGAGGCACACCCGAAATACAGGAAGATTTGCGGGACGGGATCTCTATTTTTTATGAACCGCCCCCGGACTGCACGAGTTCTCCGCACTCTTAGGAAAAAGCGTGGAAAAAATACGGAGAACACCCTCGGGAGTCCGCTATTTCTGCCGTCGCTTCGACGCGTAGCTCGGTGCCCGAGGTGCTCCCGCTCCGCGCCGCACCACGGCTGTTCCGCTTCTCCCGGGGCGCGCGGGCACGAGGCAGGTATGGCAGCGCGACAGCCGAGACTTATCGCAATCCTCTCCCGCCGACACCATGGGCGGAATATCCCCGGACAACGGCGAAGGAAACCGAACGCAAGCCGTGCCCTGCACCGTCTTCTTCCGGGGAAAACCGGAGTCCCGGGCAACCCCGGAAACCGTGACTGAAGCGGCAGAAAAGAAAACCGGAGCGAGAAGCCGCTAGTGGCATGGACCGGTGGCGCTCATGCCCCATCCAGACTTTTCTCCTCGCTTCACGCTTCGGAATAGATGCGTCACACAGGGAAACTGCACGAGATACGCTCCGTCGGCCTGCCCCGCCGGAGCGCCGCCTGGGTGTTCTGCCCGGCGCCGCGGCCCTGCGCCGTCGAGCGCACATCCGGCGCCGCCGGGTCACGGCTGCCCCGAAAGAAGATGCCAGTCGGTGACCTCATTGCCACGCTCAGGTGCGCCCTGCCCAGGCGGGGCGCAGTCCGCTACCGGATCGGTCTATGCCGGGGTAGCCCGTTGTGCCTAGGACCCCGCGGATGCGCGGATACTGCCTGCGCAGCACAGTCCGGCAGCTCCCGCATGGCAGCAGGGTCCCCGGCCGGGCAGTCCGCCGCCGAAGTCTGAGCAGATCCGGCCGTATCCGCAGCAGATGCACCACGGCACGCCTTCGAACCCGCGGTACCGGGGCCGGGACCGCGCACCAGCTATTCCCGAGCGCCGCCCCGCGAAGCCACGGTCCGAGCGCCGTCTCCCGCATGCGAGGGCTCAGCCACGCACACCCGCTCTCAGCGGGCAGCGCCCCTGGTGCGGCTCAACGCCACGTCACGCCGCGGTGCTGCGCGGCATACCCCACGTACCGTTCGGCGGTGCCCACCAGGTTCTCCCGCTCGACGTCGGTCAGCTCCCGGATGACTTTGCCTGGCACGCCCGCCCACAGGGTGCCTGCGGGCACCCGCCTCCCCGGCGGCACGAGGGCACCGGCAGCGACCAGCGCTCCCGCCTCCACGGTGGCCCCGCCCAGGACCACCGCGTTGATCCCGATCAGCGCGCCGTCCTCCACGACCGCGCCGTGCACCATCGCCTTGTGGCCGAGGCTCACCCCGTTACCGAGGATCGCAGGCTCTCCCGGGTCCGCGTGCAGGCAGCACAGGTCTTGAATGTTGCAGCGTTCCCCCACGATGATGTCCTCGGTGTCGGCGCGCAGCACTGAGCCGTACCAGACACTGCTGTGGGCCCCGATACGGACCCTGCCTACGACCACTGCTCCCGGCGCGATCCAAGCGTCGTGGTGGATCGTCGGCTCGCCGAACTCCGCAGAGCCGATGTGCGGTCGCTCTCCGCTACCGGACATGGCATCTCCTCCCACCCACAGGCACGTGCGGACAGCGAAGATGACCGATACCGTCCATGCACGGGCACAATCGCCCATACTTTAGTGGGATGGCTTCTGGGCGGCTCTGTGAGGTCGCCGCACGCCACTGCCGAGCGGGCCTCGGAACAATGTCACCACCGGGACGCGCCGCTGCCCCGGGGCCACCCCGCACACTGTCCGTTCCCCGCTCACCCCTCGCGTTCCCCCACCTCAGATGAGGATTCCCACATCTCGTTTCAGAGGTGTTATGGGAACGATAGACAAGAGCAAAAATCCATCCCTCCAGATCCGATCATTGTCGACCTGGTAACCGAGGACATGAACGAACGCATTCCTGAGATATTCCCGAACCTGCTGCGCGAAGACGCCTTCCCCACCGTCCGCAAGGGCGGCTACGACAAGCGTCAGGTCGACGACTTCGTCGTCCGCAACCACAACCAGCTCCGCGACCTCCAGGAGCGCCTCGCCCGCGCCCACGACGAGCTGGAGCAGTTGCGTCGCGAACTCGCCGAGGCCAAAGCCAAGGCCGCGGTCAAGCCGGAACACGAGCAGATCAGCGAGCGGCTGGCCAACATCCTGCGCATCGCGGAGGAAGAGGCCGCTGACAAGCGAGCTCAGGTCGACAAGGAAGTCAAGGAGATCCGGGCCAAGGCCGAGGAGGAGGCCAAGGCCAAGATCAAGAGCGCCCAGGAGCAGGCGGAGCGGATCGTCAACGGCGCTCGGGACGAAGCCAAGGAGCTGCTCACCTCCACCAAGCAGGAGGCCGAGCGGCTGCGCGAGGAGGCAGCCAAGGAAGCGGAGCGCAAGCTGAACGAGGCCGAGGCGCGGGCCAACAAGATCCACGATGTCGCGGACCGGCGGCTCAAGCGCCTGGTGGCCACGCACGGGGAGGCGGTGCGCCGCCTCAACGACATGCGCGACACCCTGGCGGAGCTCCTCAAAGCCGAAGCCAAGGCCGGTGCGCTGGACGCCGGGCTCAAACGGTCCGACTTCGAAGGCAGCACGGACAAGGAGTCGGCCTCCGCGGCCTCGAGCAAGCAGTCCTCCCCCCAGGCGGCGGAGCCCGAGGGTGCGGCCAACGCCCAGCGTCCCGCTTCCCCTGACAACGAGCCCACGGCCCGCCTCAACCCGGCCGACAAGGAGCCCACGGCCCGCCTCAACCCGGCGAGCAGCGGAGCCGCGGCGGATGGGAAGGCGGAGAACCAGGTGAAGAGCGCCCCGGCCGCGCAGGGAGCGCGTCCCATTCCCGGGCGTCCTCAAGGGTTTCGTTACGCGGGTCCAGCACCGACTGACGCGGGCAGCTCTCCTACGCCGCCGCCTCCGTCCACGGAACTGACCGGCGTGTACCAGGCGTCCGTGCCTGCAGACTCCGCCAGCTCTGCGGACTCGGGAAGCTCCGCCGGCTCCTCGAACGCGGGAAGCTCCGCGGGCTCCTCGGATTCGGGAAGCTCGGGAGGCTCAGACTCCTCCGGCGGCGGCTTCTAGCCGCGTGCCGTAACGCAGCACGGTGAGGGGGGTGGAACGTGCCATGTTCCACCCCCCTCACCGTTGGATGCGGCTTACAGGTAGCGGCGGAAGCCTTCGGTGGCGATAGTGAATCCCATTGCGCGGCAGAATTCGTAGGCGCTGCCCTGGCTTTCGTGGGTGAGCATTTCGATCTTGTAGCACCCGGCCTGGATGGCGCGGTTGATCGCCTCCTCCACCAGGGCCCGGCCGATTCCGGTGCGCCGGTAGGCCGCGTCCACCACCATGTTGTCGATCACCGCCCACGGCTGCGCGTCGTGGGTGAGGTTGGCGATCATGATGAGGTCGAGGGTGCCGATGATCTGTCCGCGGCGCTCGGCGACCAGCACGGTGCGCTCCGGGTCGTTCTCGATGCGCGTCCAGGCCCGGACTGTGGCTGAGGACATGCGAACGGTGCCACCCTGCGCTGGGGCCTCCTCCCCTAGTTCACGCAGGAGGCGCAGGATCGCACCGAGGTCAGACCGAGTGGCCTCACGGATAATCATGGCTTCCGAAATCGTAGCCCACAGCGGTGAAATACCGGACGATGCCCCATATTGGGGCATACACGGATAACGGTCTGTGCCGGTGGGGACAGTTCCGGTCATGCTCCTCGCCATGGAGTGTGCGGGGGAAATCCGCTGGACGGGTGCGCGTTCCCGGCCGCCGCGGCAGCGGCCCCTTCCAGGGTGGTGGAGAGGGGCGGCGCGTTTCCGCACCCTTGCCGGCTCCGCAGTTTTCGCCTGCGGCTCAGCCGCGCCTTTGCCCCGGTCCTCCGCTTCCCCCTGGACCCATGGGCGAACAATGCCGGTTCCGGCACGGAGCACTTTTGGAATCGGCTGAGACCACGGCCTTCTCCCGGCCATCCCGCACACGTTCCTCCCGGACTCCGCTAGTTGACAACCTTTTCTACGATTGCCGGAAATATCATTTCCCCTGGTTTTGTCGACGCCAAGAAGTAGTCAATAAATTCCAGAAAGCGATTTTTTCCGGCGCGCACCATCGACATCGATCTCGGGACTCCGGTGACAGATTCGGATCAGCCGACACGCACACAATTCATAGGATGATCGGATGTATAAAGTCTGCGTTAACTCTGCCCGTGACCTCTCCGTGACATCGCGGGATGTGCTTACTAGCAAGGCTTGCCCCGATAACGGACGAACCGGCTTCCCCTCCCCCTTCCCGACCGCCACGCCGCCTTCCCCGCGCCGCCACCCCCGACTCCCCGACGTTGCGATTCATTCGCCGACAGCCGTTTCCAGCAATTGATTCGGCGTGACACGCCGATCTGCTTTTTATATCCGTCGTCGCAGTGTCCTTGTGTTTCGGTTGGCAGCGTCATCCCCTTCCACACGACGAATGTGTCCTTTGTCTACATATCGAGGGAAGACACCATGCTCTGCAACGAGGGTTTCGGTCGGTCTCCACGAGGCAACGCTTCGCGTCTCATCGGCCGGGCCGCCACGGCCTTCTCCGCCCTGGCGTTGGCCGCCACGATCAGCGTCGCGAACGCCACCCCGGTCACCGGTGCCGCACACCGCGTGGACCCGGCAGCGGACTCCTCGCAGGAAGACCAGCACGTTCGCAGCGGGAAGGGCAGCGGGAAAGGCAGCCAGAGCATCGCCCAGGAGGCGGTGCGCTATGCCGAAAGCAAGATCGGCGCCCCCTATCGCTGGGGGGCAGCCGGCCCGGACGCTTTTGACTGTTCCGGCCTCGTGCAATGGTCATACAGACAGGTGGGGGTGACCCTCAAACGCACGACCTACGACCAGGCCACCCAGGGCAAACCGGTATCCCGTTCCCAGCTCCGCCCAGGTGACCTGGTCTTTTTCTACTCCGGGCCGAGCCATGTCGCCCTCTATGTCGGCGACAACCAGATCATCCACGCGCCCGGAAGCGGCAAGACCGTCCAGATCGTCTCCATGTCCGGCCACTACGAGGAGAACTTCAACTCCGCGCGCCGGGTCGTCTAAGCCACCCAGGAAAACGCCCGTCACCCCTGCATCCGAGCGTTGCCGAGTCGCCCGGAACAGCGGTTCCTCGACGGGCACCCCGCACCGCTGCCCGCCCCGCGCCGCCCGGCAAGGACACAAGGCGCTAATGTTGCGGGCAGCGGTGCGGAGGGTGGTGGTACGGTGACCGAAACCGATTCCTACGACGTGATCTGCATCGGCGAGACCATGGGACAGCTCTCTCCTGCCTCGGCAGTCCCGCTGGTCGAACAGCCGCCGCTGCTCCCGCGGATCGGCGGCGCAGAGTCCAACGTGGCCTGCGGCCTCGCCGGACTGGGCCACCGGGTCGCCTGGATGAGCCGGGTAGGAGACGACCCCTTCGGGGCGATCATCACACGGACCCTGGCCCGCTACGGGGTGGACACCAGTCTGGTTGAGGTCGACCAGGAGCGCCCCACCGGCCTCTACCTCAAAGACCCTGCGCCCAAAGGCACCCGGGTGTACTACTACCGGCGCGAATCTGCTGCCTCCGCGATCGGCCCCCGCCTGGCGGAACGGCCGGAGCTCCGCACCGCCCGGCTCCTCCACCTGTCCGGTATCACCCCGGCCCTCTCCACCAGTTGCGCCGCGTTCGTCCAGCGGCTCTTCGTCTCCCGGCCCGCGCACGGGCCGCTGCTCTCCTTCGACGTCAATTACCGTCCTGCCCTATGGCCGGCCGACGACGCTGCCCCCGTGCTCCTCGACCTGGCCCGCGCAGCCGACCTCGTCTTCGTCGGCCGCGACGAAGCGGAACAGCTCTGGCAGGCCTCCACCGCCGACCAGGTGCGGGCGCTCCTGCCAGACGTACCGCTCCTCGTCGTCAAAGACGCCGACGTGGGCGCCACCTCCTACACCGGGGCCCGGCGGGTCTTCGTTCCCGCGCCCCGCGTCGACGTGGTGGAAGCCGTCGGTGCCGGAGACGCCTTCGCGGCGGGCTTCCTCTCCGGTCTGCTGGACGACCGCACACCTGAGGAATGCCTGCGGCTAGGGCACATCATGGCCGCGGCCACCCTGCTCAGCGTCGCAGACCTGGCTCCGTTCCCGCCCCGGGAGGCTCGAGAGCGTCTGCTCGCCCTGTCCCCGGCCGCCTGGGCGGCCCTCTGCATCCCCGACCCGGACCTGTTCCCCCTCGACCCGTCCGACCCCCTCTTCTCCGGAGCGTGACCTCGTGGACTTCGCCGACCTCTTCGCCGGCCAGCAGGTCATGGCGATCCTGCGCGGCCTGTCCGCACAGGACACTGTCGCCCACGCCCACCGCGCTTGGGACCTGGGCATCGCCCTCGTGGAAGTTCCCATCCAATCCCCGGACGCGCTTCCCGCGCTGCGCGCCGCAGTCGCCGCGGGGCGCAGCCGCGGCCGCCCGGTGGGGGCAGGAACCGTGACCACCCCGGACCGGGTGGCAGCGGCCGCCGACGCAGGAGCCGCGTTCACCGTGGCCCCCGGCTTCGATGGAGAAGTCCTCGCCGCATCGTTGGCAGCAGGGCTGCCGCACCTGCCCGGCGTCGCAACCCCCAGCGAGATCCAGCAGGCGCTCCGCCACGGTGCCACCTGGCTCAAAGCGTTCCCGGCCACCGTGCTCGGCACGGGATGGTTCGCCGCGATGCGCGGTCCGTTCCCCGAGGTCAACTTGGTCGCCACAGGAGGGGTCTCCGCGCACAACGCCGCGGACTATCTGGCAGCGGGGGCCCGCGCCGTCGCTGTGGGCTCGGCTCTCGCCGACGAGACCCAGTGGGAGGCGCTCGCCGCCCTCGCCGCCTCCTCAACCGGACCGTGGGGAAGCGGGAGCGGACCGGCCGCTTAGCGGACGCGCAGCGGAATGCGGTCCGCGCGGGGCGCCGCATCCTCGATCAGAATCGTGGCCGCGCAGATCGGGGCGGCGAATTCTGTCCGCCCGCGGCCCGAGCCCACGGCCAGGGTCGGGTGGCAGGCCGTTCCCGCGTAGAGAACGAAGCCGGTATCCGCGCTGGTCTCTACCGCAACCACCCCGCCCTGGTCACGGCGGAGGCGGTGGGCGGGGGCCGCACACACCTGCCGGTGGCCCGACTCGTAGCAGATCGTCACCGGCCTTACTGTCCGCCCAGCAGTCCGGTGCACAGCAGTGTCCACGGTCGGCGCGAGAGTGGCGAACATGACGGTGAGATGGTGCGGGCGCAACGGCACGGCTTGTTTCCTACCTCCTGAAACACAAGACCCCACCAATAGTCACCGGTTGGAAACCCCGTGTAAATGAAGGTGGGGGCGGCGTGTCTCCTGTTCTTCCCGACCGGGGCGGCAGGCCCGCAGCCTGTCCCGGCCCCGTCCTCAGAACAACCGTCCGCCGGCGGGAACTCTCTCCCCGTCCCGTGCGTCTGTGTCAACGGACCGACAGAAAGATCCGGTGCGGATACCGACGGGAGGTGCTGTGGCGTTCCTGATCTTCCTCGCCCAGTCCTTCCTGGTCGGGGTGGACAGTGTCCCACTGGACCCGGCTTCGCTCACCGTGGCGGCCACACTGGCCGTGGGCGCGGCCCTCCTGTGGCTGGCCCTTCCCGCGCGCCCGGTCCGGACCGAATCCGCAACCGAACCCTATGCCCGGACGAGTGCCCTGCGCCGCTGGCAGCAGCGCGTCGGCGTGGTCGTCTCCGCGGCTCCTAACGTGCCCGGTAAACCCCGGTCTCGGGCTCCCGGCGCGGCCGCTACGGCCGCGTGACCGCACCGCCCTTCCTTCTCTTCTTCCGGGGACAGGGCTGCTGTCTCCTGCCTCGCGCGGCCTTTCGCTGATCACCCGTCTCCTTCTCACGAAAGGCCCTGGTTCACTGTGTTCGGTCTGTTCTCTGCGTTCCTTGCCGCTGCCCACGCCTTGACCATGGCGGTCCACAGCACCCTGGCCGTGTTCCTCGGTCCGGTGTCCGCCGCAGCAACGATTGCCTTCCTGACCCTCGCCGCCCGCGTACTCACGCTTCCCCTCAGCTACCTCCAGGTGCGCGGGGAGAAAATCCGCGCCCGCCTGGCGCCCCAGCTTTACGCGCTTCGGGAGCGTTACGGCCACAACCCGGAGCGCCTCGTCGCGAAGACCCGGGAACTCTACGCCCGCGAAGGCGCCTCACCGTTCGCCGGATGCCTGCCTGCGCTCGCCCAAGCACCGATGTTCACCCTGCTCTACACCCTGTTCACGGTTCCGGAGATCGACGGCTCCGCCAACGCGCTCCTCGCGCTGCCGTTCGCGGGAACCCCGCTGGGGTCGACCCTGCCGCGCATCCTCGCGTCCGGTGACCTCGGAGCTCTCCCCGTGTTCGCTGCGCTGCTCGCCGCACTGGCCGCGGTGGCGTGGGCCAACCGACGGTGGTTGACCCTGCCCGCACTCTCCGCTGCCCCGGCTGCGGGACAGCCCACCCCCGTGCCGGCGTTCGTCACCTACCTGCCGTTCCTGACCGTGGTCATCGCCGCGTTCGTCCCCTTGGCCTCCGGGATCTACCTGGTGACCTCGACCACGTGGACAGTGGTGGAACGCCTCACGCTGCGCCGTCTCGTCCGCGTTGACTAGGCGCGGCACGAAGGTTCAGCGCTGCATGCCGCTCCCGGCGTCCTTGAGGCGGCGACTACGTTTCGGAGGCGTCCCCGTCACCCTTCCGCGGCGGCGGTGGCGCCTCCTCCCGCCGCGCCGGCGCCACCGGGAACTGGAACCCGCTCTCCCCGTAGGTGCGGGCCCCGGTGATGACCGCCTCGTCCATGAGCTCCCTGGCTTTGCGCTCCCGCACCGCCAGAGGATCCCGCCGCAGCCCTTTCAGCAAGGCCACACACAGCAGGAGCATGACGATCGCCCACGGAGCAGCCCCGAGGATGGTGATGTTCTGCAGCCCGTCGATCGCGGTGCTGCCGCCCTCGCCGACGAGCAGCATGATCGCGGCCACCGCCGCGATGAGCATCCCCCACAGCACGGTCATGGCCAGCCGCGGCTTGTCCACTCCGCCTTGGGTGAGCGTGCCCATGACAATGGATGCCGAGTCCGCGCCGGTGATGAAGAAGATCGCGACCAGCACGGCGAGCACCACGTTCACCACGCCGCTCCACGGCAGGTTCTGCAGCATCCCGTAGAACTGCGCCTCGATCTGGTTGGACGCGGCTAGATCAACCCCCGACTGCTGGAAATGGATCGCCGTGCACCCGAAGATGACGAACCAGATCAGGCTGACCACGCTCGGCACCACGATGACACCGGCCACGAACTCCCTGATCGTGCGGCCGCGGCTGATCTTGGCGATGAACAGCCCCACGAACGGGGTCCACGAGATCCACCAGGCCCAGTAGAACACGGTCCATGTTGACAGCCACTCCGCGGTGTTGCCGCCGACCGCCTGAGTGCGTCCCGCCATCTCAAAAAAGTCCTGGAAGAACGTGGCCACCGCGCCCGGCACGAGGTCCAGGATGTACACGGTCGGCCCGGTGACCAGCACGAAGACGAGCAGCAGCACGGCCATCACCATGTTGGTGTTGGACAGCCACTTGATCCCCCGCGCGATTCCGGAGACCGCGGAGACCAGGTAGCAGGCCATGATGGCCGCGATGATCAGAAACAGCAGGCCGAACGTCGTCTGGCTCGTCCACCCCAGGGTCTGGAACCCTCCCGCGATCTGCAGCGCCCCCAGCCCCAGCGAGCAGGCAGACCCGAACAGGGTGGCCAGGATCGCGATCACGTCGACCGCCTTGCCGAGCGGCCCTTTTGCGGCCCTCTCCCCGAACAGCGGGATGAACGCGGCGCTGATGAGCTGGCTGTGCCCCCGGCGGAAGGTGGTGTATGCGATCGCTAAGCCGACCACCGCGTAGATGCCCCACGGATACAGGGTCCAGTGGAACAAGGTGGTGGCGATCGCGGTGAGAGTCCGCTGCGATTCACTCGCGGCATCCGTGCCCGGTGGGGGAGTGACGTAGTGGGCCAAGGGTTCTGCCACCCCGTAGAACACCAGCCCGATCCCCATACCGGTGGCGAACATCATGGCGACCCACGACACCGTCGTGTACTGGGGCTCCTCCCCCTCCCGGCCGAGGGGGATCTGCCCGTACTTGCTGAAGGCCAGCCACAGCGCGAACACCACGAACACTCCGGCGACCAGCACAAACGCCCAGCCGCCGTAGCGCATCAACCCGGCCAGCAGGTTCTCGGCGACCTGGGCCAGCGTCTCATCAGAGATCGCCCCCCACGCGACGAAGGCCAGGGTGAACGCTGCTGCGGTGAGGAACACTGCCCAGTCCGTCCGCGGCGGCCGCTCCGCTTCGAGGACGGGAGGCGGTTCCCACAGCAGGTCTTGGTTGTCGGCCGAGTTGGTGGTCGTATCGGATGATCCGTGAGTTGGTCGTACCACGACGTCTTGGCGCGGAGTCGCGCCACCCCCCTCTACAAGCACGGTGCACGACGAGTGTGCACCTTTCTGTTTCCGCAGCGGGGGGGTTCATGCGTTCCGTCGGGGTTTTCTCCAGGTCAGATGAGCTTCGGCTGCGTGCCAGGGACGGGAACCAGAGGCCATGCCCGGGTGACCCTCTCCGGACTCAGTCCTTTCCTGCGGAGGAACGCCGCCAAAGACTCGGCCTGCTGGGCAGCTGCGGTCACCTGCAGTTCGTGGAGCTCCCGAGGGGACAGGGCAGCCACGTGCGCCGCGGCGTGCCCGATCCCCCGGGCCACTGCTGCAGCTGCTACCGCGTCCGCGCTCGCCTCATGTGAACCGTCGTACGGGACCCCGTAGTGGGCGCAGAGCGCTTCCAGAGTGCGTTTCCCCCTGCGGTAGCGGTCGATGTGCCGGTCCAGGATCAGGGGGTCGATGACCGGGGCGACCGTGTCAAGCCGCTCCGACAGCGGCACCACCCCGTAGCGGCGGCACTCCCGGTCGAGGATGGTGAGGTCGAAGGGAGCGTTCATGATGACCAGCGGCGTTCCCGACTGGAGTACCTGCTCCAGCAGGTCGGTGATCTCCGCTACGGCAACGGGGGCGGGGATTCCGTCGGCCACCGCCAGTTCGGTGCTGATGCCGTGGATCGCCACGGCCTCGGGGGGAATCTCGACTCCGGGGTTGACGAGCCAGGTCCGCCGGGTCCGCTGGGAGCCGTCAGCAGCCGTTTCGATGATCGCGGCAGTGACGACACGGTCCTGTTCCAGGTTGATGCCGGTCGTCTCGATGTCGAAGCCGACCAGCGGGCCGAGGTGCCAACCGGGAGCGGCTGCACGGTTATCCGTCATACCGCGACTCTACTGGCCTGCACTGACGAAACCCCTGTTCACCTTGGCCAGGCGGGGGCACGCTACATACACGGGACGGTCGGTGCTGTCCCGCCCACCGCAGGAACCAATCCCAGGGGGAGTCATGCACGTCGGGATTCAAGAGGCGCTCCGCCAGCTCCAGCAGGCGATCCACGACGCTCGAGTGTCGTTTGACTGTATTGCGCTGGAGGACTTGGAGCGCGCCCACATCCACGCGATTACCGCCCGGACTGCGCTCGACGCTGCGGAAAACGCCATCCGGACTGCCTTGGACGAGCAACAACGCCCTGAGGCGTCTACCGACGACAGCAGCCCCTCCTGACCCTCGAGCACGCTGAATCGGAATAAGAGACCGGCCCTGGGCACTGGAGGACCTCCAGTGCCCAGGGCCTCACGCACCGGCAAGGTCGATCAGCCCCATGCCAGCACCATCTCCTCGGGGTCTTCCAGGATAGTGGCGACGTCGCGCAGCACTTTCGATCCCAGTTCCCCGTCGACCAGCCGGTGGTCGAAGGAGAGCGACAGTGTCGTCACTTTGCGGATCTTGATCTTGCCCTTGTGCACCCACGGCATGTCGCGGATCTGCCCCAGGGCCAGGATCGCAGCCTCTCCCCGGTTGAGGATGGGGGTTCCGCCGTCGATCCCGAAGACGCCGATGTTGGTGATGGTGATGGTGCCGCCGGTCAAGTCCGCGGGGGCGGTCTGTCCCGCCCGCGCCTTCTCGGTGAGGTCGGTCAACGCCCGCGCCAAGTCAGGCAGCGGCAGCCGGTCGGCGTCCTTGATGTTGGGCACCACCAGGCCCCGATCCGTGGCCGCCGCGATGCCCAGGTTCACGTAGTGTTTGACGACGACTTCCTGGTTGGCCTCGTCCCAGGACGCGTTGATCCGCGGGTGCCGCCGCACCGCGATAAGCAGTGCCCGGGCGACCAGCAGCAGCGGGGAGACCTTCACGTCCGCGAACTCCGGCCGCTGTCGGAGCTTCTGCACGACCTTCACGGTCTTGGTGACGTCCACCTGCAGAAACTCGGTGACGTGCGGTGCGGTGAACGCGCTGTCGACCATCGCCGCCGCCATGTGCTTGAGCACCCCCTTGACCGGGATGCGCTCTTCCCGCACGTCCCGCTCGGGAGCAGGCGACGCAGCCGGTGCGGGCGCCGCCGGCTCGGGCACGCGGGGCGCTGAGGGCTGCGGCTGGTTCTGCTCGGCGTGGCGCCGCACATCGTCTCGGGTGATGACCCCGTTCGGCCCGCTGGGCACGACCGTACGCAGGTCCACCCCCAGGTCTTTCGCCAGTTTGCGCACTGGAGGCTTGGCGAGCACCACGGTGCGCTGGCCGACGGTCTGCGCCGGCACGGCCGAAGGGGTGCGGCGGCGGGCCCGGCGCTTGGTGGCCCCGCTTTTGACGCCGTAGCCGACGAGGACCGGTTCCCGCTTCTCCTCCGCTGGCGGTTCCGCCGGGGCTGCGGCGGGAGCAGGCTCAGGCCGCGGCTCGCCCGCGGCACCGCCGGTGTCCACCGCGATGATCGGAGTTCCGACCGGGACGGTCTCCCCGGCCTCGACCAGCAGCGCCTCGACGCGACCCGCAAACGGGCTGGGGAGTTCCACGACGGCCTTGGCCGTTTCGATCTCGCAGATGACCTGGTTGACGTCAACCTGGTCCCCTGGCTGCACGTGCCAGGTGAGGATCTCGGCCTCGGTGAGGCCTTCGCCCACGTCGGGCAGCACAAACTGTTGGATTCCTTGGTGAGTCATGCCCAGCCCTCTAGTACGCGAACGTGCGGTCGACACCGTCGAGGACCCGGTCCAGGTCCGGGAGGTAGTACTCCTCCAACCGGGACGGCGGATAGGGGGTGTCGAATCCGCCGACGCGAATGACCGGGGCTTCCAGGTGGTAGAAGCAGGCCTCGGTGACCCGGGCAGCGATTTCCGCGCCCAGTCCGCTGGTCACCGGGGCTTCGTGGGTGACGACGAGCCGTCCGGTGCGGCGGACCGACTCGTAGACGGTGTCGTAGTCCACGGGAGAGAGCGACCGCAGGTCGATGACCTCGATGGACCGCTCGGTGTCCGCTTCAGCGGCGTGGAGCGCGACCTTGACCATCGGCCCGTAGGCCACCAGGGTCACGTCGGTACCGGGGCGGACGATCCGCGCTTCCCCCATCGGGGTGGCGGTGTCCACGCTGCCGTCCGTGCGGACGGGGGCCTTGTCCCAGTAGCGGCGTTTCGGTTCGAGGAAGACCACCGGGTCCGGGCAGGCGATGGCCTGCTGGATCATCCAGTAGGCGTCCTCGGGGGTGGCTACGGTGACCACCCGCAGGCCGGCAGTGTGGGTGAAGTAGGCCTCGGGCGACTCACTGTGGTGTTCCACCGCACCGATCCCGCCGCCGTAGGGGATGCGGATCACGACGGGGAGGCTCAGCCGTCCCTCGGAGCGGGCCCGCAGTTTCGCGAGCTGGGTGAAGGTCTGGTCGGCGGCGGGGAAGAAGAACCCGTCGAACTGGATCTCGCAGACCGGGCGGTAGCCGCGGAGCGCCAGGCCGATCGCGGTGCCGATGATGCCGGATTCTGCGAGCGGGGTGTCAATGACCCGGTCTGCGCCGAAGTCCTTGTACAGGCCGTCGGTGACGCGGAAGACCCCGCCGAGCCGTCCGACGTCCTCCCCCATCACCAGGACTTTCGGGTCGTTCTCCATGGCGCGGCGCAGTCCCGCGTTGATGGCCTTGCCCAGGGTGAGTTCGGTTCCGCTCATCGGGCCGCTCCCTCCGCCCCCTCAAACGACGCCAGGTAGTCCGCGAATTCGGCGCGCTGCCGGTCGAGCTCGCGGTGCGGTTCCGCGTAGACCTCGCGGAAGATGTCCAGCGGTGCAGGGTCGGGCAGGGCGCGGCATTCGGCGCGGACCTGCTCCCCGAGCTTCTCCGCCTCGGCTTCTACCGCGTCGAAGAAGCCGTCGTCGGCTTTGCCTTCGCGAACCAGGTAGGCCCGCAGCCGGGCGATGGGGTCCTTGCGGCGCCACTCTTCGATCTCTGCGGACGTCCGGTAGCGGGTGGGGTCGTCGGAGGTGGTGTGCGCGCCCATCCGGTAGGTGAACGCTTCGATCAGGGTGGGGCCTTGCCCTTCGCGGGCGTGCTGCAAGGCTTTGCGGGTCACCGCCAGGCAGGCGAAGACGTCGTTGCCGTCCACGCGAATCCCGGGGAAGCCGAAGCCGGCGGCCCGCTGGTAGATCGGCGCTTTGCTCTGGCGGTCGTTGGGCTCGGAGATGGCCCACTGGTTGTTCTGGCAGAAGAACACGACCGGGGCATTGTTGACCGCGGCGTAGTTGAAGGCTTCGTTGGTGTCGCCCTGGCTGGTGGCTCCGTCGCCGAAGTAGGTGATGACAGCGGTGCCGTCTTCACCGAGTGCCCCGTCCCGCTGCACACCCATCGCATACCCGGTGGCGTGCAGCGTCTGGCTGCCGATGACGATCGTGTAGAGGTGGAAGTTGTGCTCGTACGGGTCCCAGCCCCCGTTGGTGACGCCGCGGAACATGGCCAGTAGGTCCCGGGGGCGGACTCCCCGGCACCAGGCCACCCCGTGCTCCCGGTAGGACGGGAAGGCCATGTCTTGCGGTTCGAGGGCGCGGGCTGAACCGATCTGCGCGGCCTCCTGGCCCAGGAGGGAGGCCCACAGGCCCAGTTCGCCTTGGCGTTGCAGGGCCACGGCTTCGGCGTCGAGGCGCCGCACGAGGACGAGGTCGCGGTAGAGGTCGCGGACCTGTGCCGTGGCGGGTTCGAACGGGTAGTCAGGGTGCGGGACGTACTCTCCGTCGGGGGTCAAGAGCTGGATCAGCTCAGGCTCTTCACGAACGGTGCTGTCGGACACCTGTCGCTCCTCGGTCTCGGGGCCGACTGACGGGGTACCGCTGGTCGGCCTGTTGCCTGCCCGACCCGTCCCGGGGTAACGGGTGGGGTCGAACAGCCCTACCACCCATCGTGACAGATATCACTATGGGCAGCGCAAGACCCTGCGACACCTCACGTCGTCCGACTCATCATCCCGCAGAAAAAGAAAAACCCCAAGTACCAGGACTTCCTAGAAAATACAAGGGGTTCCAAGTAAAAATTAGGCCACCCTAGTACTTTTTCTCCGCCGCCGTCGGAGAAGACAGACCGCACTGCCGCGCATCAGCGCAGCATGCTTCAGCCACCGGGTGCCCAGGAGGGTGCGCGGGCGTGCAGGGGACCGGGCACGCGGTCAGTCCGCGTACAGGCCACGCTCCTTGGCGTAGTCCGCGAGCAGCACGCGAAGCTGCCGGCGTGCCCGGTGCAGCCGCGACATCACCGTTCCCAACGGGGTGTCCATCTGCTCCGCCACTTCCTTGTAGGAGAAGCCCTCGACGTCGATCAGGTAGATGACCATGCGGAACTCTTCCGGCAGCTGGGCGAGCGCGGTGCGTATCGCGGAATCCGGCAGCCGGTCGAGGACTTCGGCCTCCGCCGACCGCGACCCGGTGGACGAGTGCGCGTCGGCCGCCGCCAACTGCCAGTCCTTGATCTCGTCGGTGACTTCCTGGCGCGGCTCCCGCTGCTTCTTGCGGTAGCCGTTGATGAAGGTGTTGGTGAGAATCCGGTAGAGCCAGGCGCGCAGGTTCGTGCCCGCACGGAACTGGTGGAAGTTAGCGAACGCCTTGGTGAAGGTCTCTTGAACCAAGTCTTCGGCATCCGCCGAATTCCTCGTCATCCGCAGGGCTGCCGGGTAGAGCTGGTCGGCGTACGGCCTGACTGCCTCTGCAAAGTCGAGACCCTCCGCAGTGACGGTGGTCTCTGCGGGACGGTCGAGTTCAATGGTCGCCAAAATTTCCCCCTCAGGACGACCGGGGATACTGCTACTTGGTGAGACGCATGCCAAGTCGATTCACGATGCATAGTCATGAGGTGATTAAGGACACGAATCCCCCTCTCCGGGTGTGGTTTACAGCAAGGGTCGGGTAAAAAGAAGAATTTTGCTTTCGTCTCTTCCAAAGTGATCCGCGGCGTCGCCACCGCCGCGACGCCCCGGAAGGCCTTATCCGTAGCGGCCCGGGACGTTACGGTTCCGCTTCCCCACACGGCGCGTCGCACACATCACCGGCCTCGGGAACAGCCGGTTTCCTCCCCGCGTGGCCGGTACCGTACGCTCTGGACTGTCCGGCTGGCGCCGAGCCGCGGCCAGGCCCCTGGCTGCGCTCGCCCCGGCCCTGCGTCCCGTGTCCGCCTGGACACCAGCGACGTCGTCACCACCGGTGCGGTACAACTCTGGAGGACCCCGTGGCCCGCGTCATCGTCGATGTCATGCTCAAGCCCGAGATCCTGGACCCCCAGGGCCAGGCCATCCTGGGCGCCTGCGAACGGCTTGGCTTCTCCGGGGTGACCCAAGTCCGTCAGGGCAAGCGCTTCGAGATCGACCTCGAGGGCGAAGCCGACGAGGCCCGTCTCGCCGAAATCCGCAAGCTCGCCGAGACCCTGCTCGCCAACCCGGTTATCGAGGATTTCTCACTCCGCGTAGAGTAATGAAGCACCACGAGGCCCCATAACCGGGACCCGTCCGAAATCGCGCGGTTTCGCGTGAATAGCCTCGGGAAGGTTTTTAACGGTACCGAGGTTCGGGGGGCTGACTCTGATGGAAAGGCGATTCCAGGTCGCACTGCCGAGGGCGGCGTACACGGTCCCCGTTCTGCGTAGCTTCCTAGGCTGTGCCCTGCACGTCCACGGTGTCTGCCCCGAATGCCAGCGCGACATCCTGGTGGCGGCCTCGGAAGCCTGCGCGAATGTGATCGACCACGGCGCTCCGGCATCCGGCTACCAGGTCTCGGTCAGCATTGAGCAGGCCTGCTGCGTCATCCGCATCACTCATAACGGCCGGCATTTCACTCCGACGATCGCCCCGCCCCGCCCTGCTCCAGATTCTGAGTCAGGTCGGGGTATTTTCCTCATGCACGTCCTCATGGACGAGGTCGTGTTCGACGTCGAGCCCGACGGGCGGACCACGGTACTGCTCGTCAAACGGCTCTGCCTGCTGCCGGCGGCGAAACGCCCGCTCACCCCGGCCGTGGCCAGCGGGTGAGGCAGCCGCCCGCCCCGCTGACCTTCCCGGCCTTCGGGACATCCACCTCGCTTCGGGGGCGAGGCGGCGATACCATCCGGGACCATGAGCGACCACCACGCACACCCCCGTACCGCCCTCATCACCGGCGCGTCCACGGGAATCGGAGAAGAATACGCCCGGCAACTGGCCGAACGCGGCTACTCTCTGGTGCTGGTGGCGCGCAGTGCCGACCGGCTCGCCGCGCTCGCCGCGGAGCTCACCGACCGCTACGGCGTGCCCGCGCAGTGCCTGCCCGCCGATCTCACCGACGACAAGGACCTCGCCACGGTCGAAGAGCGGCTGCGAGTCACCGGTGACACCGCTGACGCCCCGATCGACCTGCTGGTCAACAATGCCGGACAGGCGCACGGCGGCGATTTCGCGACGATTCCGGTCAGCGCGATCGAGGACACGCTCGCACTGAACATCCGTGCGCTCACCCGGCTGGCGCACGCGGTACTCCCCGTGCAGATCGAACGGGCCCGCCAGCTCCGCGAGGCAGGGAGCTCCCGACCGCTCGGCATGATCAACGTGGCGTCCATGGCCGGACTGCTGCCGGCCGCTCCCGGCGGCGCGGTCTACTCCGCGTCCAAGGCCTATGTGCTCTCCCTCACCGACACGCTCGCGGTCGAAGCGGCCCGGCACGGCGTGCGGGTGACCGCGGTCCTCCCCGGCTACGTCCGCACCGATATGACCCGGTCCTTGCAGGAGAAAGGGGCGCCCGATATCGCGTTCGTCCCGCGGGAGCGCGTGGTGACCGACTCGCTGCGCGGCTGGGCTTCGGGCCGGACCCGAGTCGTGCCGGGCGCCCAGTACAAGGCGGTCAACGCCCTGCTCCATGCCCTTCCCCCAGGGCTGTTCCACGCGGTCGCAAAACGCACCAGTGCGTGACCACCCGCGGCACGCCCCGGACAGCTCCCCGCAGTGTTCACTTCCGCTTCGACCGCCTCCACTTTCCGTCTCCGACCGGCTGCGCCTACCCTAGGAGAGCACGCAGTCAAGGAAAGAGATCATGAAGACCTTCGAAGAGCTGTTCACCGAGCTGTCCGAGAAGGCGCGGACCCGCCCGGCAGGATCGAGGACGGTCGCCCAACTGGACGCCGGGGTGCATGCGATCGGCAAGAAGGTCGTCGAGGAAGCGGCTGAAGTCTGGATGGCCGCCGAATACCAGAGCGACGAAGAAACCGCCGAAGAGATCTCCCAGCTCCTCTACCACGTCCAAGTTCTGATGCTGGCGCGCGGCCTCCGTCTGGAAGACGTCTACCGGCATCTCTAGGTCGGTTCCCGCGTCGTCACGCACGCGAGACCGACCTGTCCCGACGTCCCATGCCGGAATCCGTGAGCCGAGGAAGCATCCCATGACCGATCTGCTGCGCATCGCCGTGCCCAACAAGGGCCAGTTGTCCGAGCCTGCCATCGCCATGCTGCGCGAGGCCGGGTACCGCCAGCGCAAAGATTCCCGCGACCTGGTCCTGCTCGACCCCGACAACGGAGCCGAGTTCTTCTTCCTGCGCCCCAAGGACATCGCCGTCTACGTCGGTGAAGGCATCCTCCACGTGGGAATCACCGGCCGCGACATGCTCATCGACTCCGGCGCCCCCGTCGAAGAAGTGCTGGCGTTGGGCTTCGGCAATTCCACGTTCCGCTTCGCCGCGCGCAACGGCTCCTCGATGACGGTGGAAGACCTCGCTGGGAAGCGGATCGCCACCTCCTACGAAGGGCTGCTCACGTCCTATTTGAAGAAGCGCGGCATCGAAGCCCGGGTCATCCACCTCGACGGCGCTGTGGAGAGCTCGATCCAGCTGGGTGTGGCCGACGCGGTCGCTGACGTCGTGTCCACGGGCACGACCCTGCGCCAGGCCGGACTGGAGCCGTTCGGGGAGCCCATTCTGGAATCCGAGGCGGTCGTCATCCGTCGCAAAGGGGAACCGGACGACCCGAAAGTCGAGCAGTTGCTGCGCCGGCTGCGCGGTGTGCTCGTCGCCCGCGACTACGTGATGATGGACTACGACGTGCACGCCGAGCACTTGGAGGAGGCCATCGCTCTCACCCCCGGCATGGAGGGGCCCACCGTCTCGCCCCTGCACCGGGAAGGCTGGGTGGCGGTCCGGGCCATGGTGCCGCGCCGCGACGCCCAGCGGATCATGGACGACTTGTGGGAGATCGGGGCCCGCGCCATCCTCGTCACCGATATCTACGCCTGCCGACTCTGAAGCACGATGGACAGGTCCGCACAAGGAGTACCGGGGTTCTCTGACACCGCTGCGCCCGTGGTGGTCGACCGGACCCAGGGGGTCAGCGGCGGGGACCTGGTGCTGCGGCGGGTCGGCACCGACTACGAGATCATCAGCAACGGCGTGTTCCTCATGGACACCCGGGACGGCCGCTCCGAACGTGAACTGGTCCGCGCCTGCCTGCGTGTCCTGCCCGCGGACCAGACTGGACTGCGGGTCCTCGTCGGCGGGCTCGGGGTGGGATTCTCCGCGGCGGAGGCGCTGGCCAGTCCACGGGTCGCCCACGTGCGGGTGATCGAAGTGGAGCCGGCGGTCATCGCCTGGCATTCCGGTCCGCTGGGCGAGGCCGCGGGGCGTCCCACTGACGATCCGCGCTGCCAGGTGGTCTGCGCTGACCTGGTGGAATGGTTGGCTGAAACAGCGGAGACCTTCGACGCGGTGTGTCTGGACATCGACAACGGTCCCGACTGGACCGTGGTGGACAGCAACCGCCGGTTGTACAGCCCGGACGGTCTGGACCGGTTGGCGCAGCTCACCGCTCCGGGCGGGGCCTTGGCCGTGTGGAGTGCAATGCCCGCCCCCGACTTCGCCCTGCTGCTTGACCGCCGATTCGGCGCGGTCAAGGAGATCCGGGTGCCCGTGCGGCGGGGCGCTCCCGACGTGGTGTACCTGGCGCGCCCCCACGGCCCACACCGCCAGTGACCGGCGCCCTGCGGGACAACCGCGGGCTGTGGCGGCCGCTCCACGACGAAGGGTGGCGAGGATCACCGCGGTACGGCCCCCTCACCGCCCTCACCGGTCAGCCTGAGGTCTACTCCGACGCTTGGCCGTTGCCCTGCTGCTCGGCGATCTGCCGGCGCACTTCGTCCATGTCGAGGTCGCGGGCCTGCTGGATCAGGTCCTCCAGGGCCGCTTCCGGCAGCGCGCCCGGCTGGGCGTAGAGCACAGTCCGATCCCGCACGATCATGAGCGTCGGAATCGACTGGATGTTGAAGCTCGCGGCCAGCTCCTGCTGGGCCTCGGTGTCGACCTTGGCGAACACCAGGTCCTTGTGCCGTTCTGACGCCCGCTCAAAGATCGGAGCGAACATCTTGCACGGCCCGCACCAGGAGGCCCAAAAGTCGATGAGGACGAAGTCGTTCTCTTCGAGCGTCTGATTGAAGTTGTCCTTGGTCAGTTCGATAGTGGCCACAGGCTCTCCTGATCGTGGCGTCAGCAACGGTCTTCTCCCTTGTACAGCGGTTGAGGCCGCTGCTTTGTTCCGCATTCGGGGCATCGATGCGTCCACCCCTCCCCAACACTCGACAAAATCCCAGTTCAATACCGGTTTGTACGGAAAAAACGTTCGTCCGTAGATTCGTGAGGGAAGCAGTGTCACCGGGGAAGGGGGGACCGTGGGCGCACTGTCCAGAGCGAAACGGCGGGCCAACGACGGCGGGGACGGGAAAGAACCGGACTACCGTTTCACTCTCGCCAACGAGCGCACGTTCCTGGCCTGGATCCGCACCGCGCTCGCGCTGGTAGCGGGTGCGGTCGCAGTGCTGCACCTGGTTCCGCTGCGGTGGCATGGCGGCACCCAACTCTCCGTGGGGCTGGCCCTGGCCGCCCTGGCCGTGGTGATCACCTGCTACGCCCCCATCCGGTGGATGCGGGTCCAGCGGGCGATGCGGCACGACCAGCCGCTGCCGACCACCCCGCTGCCGCTGATCACAGCGCTCGGTATCGGACTGATCTGCCTGGCCGTGGTGGTGGGGAACTACCTGCCATGAGCGGCCCCCGCGAACGCGACCCGGGCTTGCAGCCGGAACGGACCCTGCTGTCCTGGCAGCGCACTCTGTTCCTGCTCGCTGTGGTGACCCTGCTGTATCTGCGGGTCCCGCCCGAGGACACGCTGGCCGGTACGGTCGGCCAGCTCATCGCGGTGGGCATCCTGTTCGGCACGTCCACCGTACTCGCCGTGCACCTGCAGAAACGCTGGCGGCAGACCGACCACGGCCGGCGTGCCGACGGCTCCTTGCGACCGCCCGCGCCCCTGGCCCGCCCGTGGGCGCTCGTCGCCGTGAGCCTCGCCGTCCTGGGGATCAGCGTGATCGCCATCGTCTCTGCTTTTCCCGCGTAACCGGCGGTGGCCCCTGGAAGTTCCAGGGGCCACCGTGGTCTCTGCCGGTCAGGCCTGCTTGGCTTCGATGATGGAGTTGATGATGTCGTCGAGGCGGCGCGTCGGCTCGTAGCCGATGAGCTTCTTGGCGAGCGACGTGTCCGGCATGCGGCGGCGCATGTCCTCGTACCCTTCGCCGTACGCCTTCTCGTACGGGATGTACTCGATCGTGCTGCTCGAACCGGTCAGTTCGATGACCCGTTCCGCCAGGCCGCGAATGGAGATCTCCTCCATACCGCCCAGGTTGACCGCCTGGTTGTAGGCGGCCGGGGTGTCCATGAGTTTCACCACGGCCGGAACCACGTCGAAGACCGAGCCGAAGCACCGCCGCTGCGTGCCGTCACCGTAGACGGTGATCGGCTCGTTGGCCAGCGCCTGGCTGACGAACCGCGGCACCACCATGCCGTAGCGTCCGGTCTGCCGCGGGCCGACGATGTTGAAGAACCGGACGATGACCGTCGGGATCCCGGTCTCCTTGCCGTAGACGTAGGCGACCAGTTCGTCCAGTCCTTTCGCCGCCGCATACGACCAGCGGCTCTTCAGCGGGGAGCCGAGGATGCGGTCGGCGTCTTCGGTGAGACCATCCGCGTCGTTCTTGCCGTACACCTCGCTCGTGGAGGCCACCATGATGCGGGCCCCGTGCCGGGCCGCGGCTTCCACCACGTTCTCGGTGCCGTGCAGGTTCACCCGCAGGGACTCCAAGGGCTTGTCCACAATGGTGTGCACCCCGACCGCGGCAGCCAGGTGGAACACGGTGTCGCAGGAGCCGACCAGCTTGTCGACCAGCGCGGTGTCCAGAATGGAGCCCTCGACGAACTCGAAGTTAGGGGCGGCAGCAAGCTGCGCCAGATTCTCCTTGGAGCCGGTGGACAGGTCATCGAGCACCGTGACCTGGTGGCCTTGGGACGTCAGGTAGTCGCACAAATGGGATCCGATAAATCCGGCGCCCCCCGTAACCAGGGCTTTCACGCTGTTTCTCCTTTGCAAAGACACGGCCGCAGAAGGGCTCGGGTGTTCCTGTTTGCTGCGTGACGGCACCGCGCCTGGAAGGTCAGGCGAGCCACCGCATCATGTGGTAGGCCTCTGCGTAGGGCACTCCGGCGTGCATGCCGCGCAGGGTGGCCAGGCTGCGCAGCGTCTCGTCGGAGCGGGTGTGCGGGTGGTCGTGGCTCTGGGTTCCGTACAGGTGCATCGCGTGGATCTTGGCGTCCACCTGCTCTTTGGTGAGTTCGACGAAGAAGTTGGGCGACGGTGCGGCGTCGTAGCGCCACTGGTCGGCGGCCTGCTCGTAGGCGAGGACCAGGCGCGGGTGGTGGCGCCGTTGGGTGTTGGACGGCCGTAGCGCGGTGTGCAGCGCTTCAGCGGTGATCTGGTGGTCCTGGTTGTAGCTGGTGCGGTGCGGCGCGATCACCGTGGTCGGTTTGAGCTTGGCGATGGACAGCGGGCTGCCGCGCTCGATCGCGTTGGTGAGCTCAAAGCGGGGCACCGCGTCCAGTTTGAGGTGGTACGCGTCACCGGGAAAGGCAAAATGCCAGTCGTCCCAGCCGTAGAATTCCGCGACTTCTTTGACTTCTTGGTAGCGCTCTTCGGCGGTGGACAGTCCTTTAGGCGAGTTGTCAGCGGTGTCCCCCACGGTCATGAACTGGATGTAGACCTCGGCCCCCGCATCCTTGGCTTTGCGCATGAGCCCTCCGCAGCCGAGCGTCTCATCGTCAGGGTGCGGTGCGAGGATGAGGATCCGCTCGCGAGACCAGTCGATCATCATTGGATGTCCTCGATTCAGTAGGGCCTGAGGCAGCACCGAGCCGCTTCAGGCAGGTCGCAGCGTTTCGGTTCTAGGGAAGAGCGTGCGGGCCGGTCAGTCGGCGATGCGCGCCTGGCGCACCAGGTCCATTCCTTCGGGGCCGACGTTGAGCAGCAGGTCTATGGCTGCCATGCGGGGCAGGAATTCCTGTCCTTTCCGGTTGTGCTGCGGGTACTCCGGGTGTTGGAAGTTCTGCCACTCGACGGCGATCCCGTACCGGTCGAACACGTCCTTGTCGAGGTAGGCGCGGGCACCATCGCCGGAGAGCATGGTGGTCGCCCCCACTTTGGCGCTGATCTGCGCGAGCAGTTCACTCTTCTGTACGGTGAACTCGCCCAGTTCGCTCGAGCGCACCATGGGAGTGGTGATTCCGAACGCGTTGAGCACGAACTCGGTGGTCGCTAGAGAAAGGTCGACCAGTTGTTCCCACCGGCGTTCGTAGATGGCTGTGATTTCAGCGCCGAACTCGTCCCAAAAAGGTGCCTTACGGTAACAGTGTTGCGCCAGTGTTCTACTGTGTTTCTCCCACCACGGTGAACTATTGTTCACCGATTTGTCCATGATCCGCTCGTCCCGGCTGCGCTGCACCACCGGAACGGTCAGCAGGACCGGACCATTCTTCGATGCCACATAGTTACGGTGCTGCCACCCTTTCCTCTCAAACTGGACATGATCGAGGACAACAAACAAGTCACAGCGGTCGATCTTGTCCAGTAGGCCCAGCCATGGCAGGTAGTGCGGCTGGTGCATGGCAACACGCACAGTCAATTCCCCTTCACGCAAACGGTCGAGCGCCGTGGTTCCTGGTTGAGGGTACGAGATTCCTCCTCCGGCCGTCCTCTTCTTGACCGGACTCAGGCTCTTTCATCGATCAAGTCATATATTCGTAACCTGAACGATAGCCACCTCCCCAATTACGACGATG
>NZ_BCWB01000052.1 GCF_001592045.1 Thermobifida fusca NBRC 14071 = JCM 3263
TGCGCCGGTGGGGCGGAACAGCTGAAGACCCTGTCGGCGGGACGGTGCCCGCAGCAGCCCGGGAACGGATCGCAGTCTCCCTGGACGTGCTGCGCGCCCTCCCCAGCCTGCAGTAACCGCGGGACGCCCACAGGGGCAGCACTGGCACTGCCTGCCCGGATTCCCGCAGCGGTGAGCACTGCCCTCATCCTTCACCGCACAAGGCGGCCCCGCGGGAGCGCATCCTCTACCCCAACACTGAACGCTCCCGGGGGCCGCAGCAGAAACAAACCCAGCAAGCAGTGCCGCCGCGCCCTTTCCGCTAAGCCAGCGGCGACTCGGTGACCTCCCGGGTCAGACTCGCCATCACCAGGTCAGCCAAGTGGCGGTAGGCCTCGGCATCGTCGAGCCCCGTGGCCTCTTTGATCGTGCCGTCCTGGATCCCCGTCATGACCCGGGCCACCGCAGCCCCCACAAAAGCAGCGTTGACCGGGCGCAGCACGCCAGCAGCCACCCCTTCGGCGACCAGTTCCTGCACCCGCCGGGCCGCTACCAGCGTGTTCTCCTGGTAGACCTCGTTGGCGGGAGCGAACGCCGCCAAATCGGCGTAGAACTGCTCCGACACCGGCTCCAACTCTGCGGCGACTGCCTCCAAGTAGACCACGAGCCGCTTCTCGGGCGGCGCTTCGGCCACGCGGGCCTCGATGCGTTCGGCTGCCCTCTTGAAATAGGAACGCACCGCGGCAACCACGATCTGCTCTTTGCTCGGCGCCACCAGATACAAGGTGCTCTTGGAGCAGCGCAGCCGTTCCGCCATGTCACTCACGCTGAAGCGCGCAAACCCCTCAGCGAGGAACAGGCGGCGCAGCCCGTCGAGGAGCTCCTCGCGGCGCGCACGGGTCTTCTCCGACAACCTCTGGAGGGCAGGCATGGCCCCAGCGTACCGAGAGGCCCTCTTGTTTTTCGAGTACTCAAAACAGTACTCTGGTACTCGAAATAGTACGGGGGTGTGCTCATGTCCGTCACACGCTTGATGCCGTCCCAAGAAACCGCAGACCTGGTCGAACTCGTCCGCGAAGTAGCGTCGCGGGAACTCGCACCACACGTCGCCGAAGCCGAAGAAACCGAACGCTTCCCCCGAGAAGCGTTCCGCACACTCGGCAAACTCGGCATCCTCGGCCTGCCCTACCCGGAGGAGTACGGCGGAGGAGGCCAACCCTACGAGGTCTACCTACAAGTCCTTGAAGAAATCGGAGCAGTCTGGGCCTCCGTCGGCGTCGGCGTCAGCGTGCACGTACTCTCCTGCTACGCCCTCGCCGTCTACGGCACCGAAGCACAACGGCAACGGTGGCTTCCCGACCTCCTCAGCGGCGACCTGCTCGGCGCCTACTGCCTCTCCGAACCGCACGCCGGCTCCGACCCCGCCGCCATGACCACCCGTGCCCGACGCGACGGCGACCACTACATCCTCGACGGCGTGAAAGCGTGGATCACCCACGGCGGGCAAGCCGACTTCTACACGGTTATGGCCCGCACCAGCGACGACCGCTCCCACGGCATCTCCTGTTTCCTCGTGCCCGCCGACACACCGGGCCTCAGCGCCGACCGCCCCGAACGGAAAATGGGACTGACCGGGTCGCACACCACCATGCTGCGTTTCGACGGGGTGCGGATCCCCGCCCACCAACGCATCGGCGCCGAAGGCCAAGGACTGTCGATCGCCCTGTCTGCCCTCGATTCCGGACGGCTCGGTATCGCCGCTGTGGCCACCGGCCTCGCCCAGGCAGCGCTGGACACCGCCGTTGACTACGCGCGACAGCGCGAAGCCTTTGGCAAGCCCATCATCGAACACCAAGGGCTCGCGTTCCTGCTCGCTGACATGGCCGCCGCCGTGGAAACCGCCCGCGCCGCCACCTTGCGCGCGGCCCGCCTCAAAGACTGTGGCCTGCCCTACAGCACAGAAGCGTCCATCGCGAAACTCGTCGCCACCGACAACGCGATGCGGGTCACCACCGACGCAGTGCAAGTCCTCAGCGGCTACGGCTACACCCGTGACTTCCCTGTCGAACGCTACATGCGTGAGGCCAAAGTCATGCAGATCTTCGAAGGCACCAACCAGATTCAGCGGATGATCATCGGCCGGCACCTTGCCCGCGGCGCCACGGGAAGCACGGTCGTGGTCGCTAGCTGACCAAGCCAAGGAAAGAGAAAACGGTGTGGGGCAGGCCACCCACTGCCCCACACCTGCTTACTTCTTCTGCTTCTTCCGCGCCACAAACTCGGCGAGGAACTCCTGAAACCGCGGCGAATTCACCGAGGACGCCTGCGCCCACGACTCGAACTCCAACACCGTGGCAAGGTCGGCGGTCTCTGCCATGCGCACGGCCCGCTTCATGTCTTTAACGAGGCCAGGATCACGCTGGGCGTAGCGGCGGGCCATGGCCAGCGCCTCAGTAACCGGATCCTCCACCAGCCGGGTAACCAAACCAGCGCGGAACGCCTCCTCCGCATCAATCCGCTCCGCGTCCAGCAAAGTCGCCAACGCCCGGTGCCCGCCCAACCGACGGGTAAGGAACCAACTGCAGCCGCCGCCCGGATGCAGTCCCATCTCAGCAAACGTGATCGCGAACTTTGCCTGTGGGCCTGCTACAACAATGTCGCAGGCCATCGCAATGTTCACCCCGGCACCGACAGCAATACCGCCCACCGCAGCGATTGTGGGAATCGTCAGGTCGGCAATACTAAGAAAACTCGCGTACACCTGCTTCAACTCGTCACGGATCACCGCAGGTGGACGCGTGGGATCTCCAAACAGACTGGTAACATCAGCGCCCGCGCAAAACGCCCGACCCGCACCACTAACCACCAGGGCACGCGCGTCCTCATCGGCTGCAACCGCGCGAACCGCCTCAGCCAGCTCGGCGAGCATCGGCCGATCAAGCGCGTTAAGCCGCTGCGGCGCATTGAGGACGATGTGCCGCACCGGGCCATCCGACTCAAACCTGACGAACTCCCCCATCGCTCCTCCACGGTGTGTCGCCGCCGTCTCCCACGGCATGAAACCGCAGAGTAGCTATGCACACACCGTGATTGAGAAGCGCCCCCATTGGTGAGAATGACGCAGCTGCGTGGCTGCCTGCCCAAAGCGTCACGGGCGGAAGCCGGAGGCGCTCCCTCACCTGCATTTCCGGTCTATTCCTACGGTGGTGCTGGTCCTAGGTTCTGGCACCAGAAACGCGTTTCATCGATGAGGCCACATCGTCGACGGAGTAGCCGAACTGGTTAAGGCGTGTGCGAGCGGTCTCCACCTCCTTCTCGGTGAACAGCGAGGCAAACCGGGGCTCGCACACCACTGCTTCCACGGTCAGGTCGAGACGGCCGCGCTCCCACAGCGCTGAAAACCCGTCGGAGACCGTGGGCGCGTGCAGCAGGCGGCGTACCGTCTCCAACGGCCCCAGGTCCGCGATCATGCTCAACAGCTGGGAGGGGATGTATCCGGCCTCGTCGCGAGCCCGGTCGTAGAGCGAACGCAGCGCTACCCCCAACTCCCGCAGCAGCGGTTCATTTTCCTCCCTGGGCTGTTCTGCAACGGCTTTCTGTTCCACCAGCTGTTCCCCGGCCGCCTCTGCGTTCCGCCGTTTGACGTAGCCGAGCAGGGTATCCACCGAAGTGAACACTTCGTAGCCCAGTTCCTTCAACCGGGGAAGGTCAGCTTCCGCAGAATCCGACACCAACAGCACGGGGGAGCCTTGCCCGGCCTGCAGTCCATACGGCCAGAACGCTTCGGCGACCGCGAGTGTCCGCCCTGTCTGCGGATCAGGCACTTCGGTATCCCTGTCCGGGGCAGAGCAGCCTAGCCGCTGCAACTCGTTGATAAGATCGCGGACCTGCACGGCACGCGGATCGTCGGCATTTTCAACGACCACACTGGCCGGGCGGAGCGGCAGTGCGTCCGTGCCGGCAGTTCCGTCCCGTAGTTCGGTGAGGAAACGCTGCGCTTCGCGTGCCAAGAGTTCGCGGCGCGCGGCAAAAAAGTCGCGCCACCGCTCTGCCCGCCACAGTTGCGGATCGGAAGGAATCCACTGCGAGGCGAGCACGCCCGGATGGGCGGCCTCCATCTCAGCTAGATAGTCCTCCGGTGGACGGTTACCGATCGCGCGGGCGCTCTCCTCCGACAGGAAGCAGAGGTTCGCATTCTCGGTAGCTTTACCACGGCCGCGCAGCAGCATGGTGGGAAAGATCTTGTGTTGTTGCAGGGAAAGCCCGCTATCGAGGTACTCCAAGCGCAGCGGTCTCCCGGTACGCAAATCACGGGCGTCGCCGACTCGAGTCAACAGGTACAGCAGCGGGTAGAAGCGGGATGCCGAGCTGCCTTCAAAGTCGTGCGGGCGCACTTCAAGCGACCCACCACGCCACCGCTCCAGCACGGTAATCAACCCTTCAACCCCACTGCGCTCGAGAACCTCAAAATCGCGCTGCATGATGGCTTCCATCGTGGCACTGTAACGTGCCCACAACGCGGAGTTGAGATACCAGTACAGGACTTTGTCACGATGGGCGCTGCTGTCAAAGGAGCCTCCGTTGAGGTCCAACAGGCGGACCACCACGATGACAGAGGACTTACTCTTCAACACCCTGTCGTGGTCCAAGCCCAGGCGCCCCGACAGTTCCTCTAAAAACGTGTCGGTGTGTGCGATCGTGCGTTCCAAGGCATCACGGAACTGAGCAGCATCCACCCGGTTGAGAGCTTCAAAGGTGGTGCGGCCGGTTGCCACGGCTGTCGTAGCACGCAGCAGCCAATCGAAGGTAAAGCGAAATCCCTGCTCCCGCCACCGGTTAATGACCTCGCGCATCGTTCGACGCGCAACAGGCCACTGGGCACACACCTTAGCCAGCGCCAAATCGCCCTTGGACAGTTTGGTGCCGCCCGAGTTGACCCGGTTGAAAATGTCGACCACCTCGTCGACATCCTTATCCGCGCCGGTGATCTTCTCGTCGTAGAATTCACGTTCCGTGATCTGGTGCAGGCGGTTTAACCGATCCAGGTATTTGTTGAGCAGTTTAGGGGTATCGCTGAACTGCGCCACGTGGAAAGCCGGCCCCTGTTGGAACAGTTCGGTCACGTTCACCCAGCGTGGATCCGAGGCCATTTTGGCCCGTGTGTAGAACTCGAAGACCTCGGTTTCCACGTTGAAGTACAGCCCGGTGAACGCCTTCGGGTCACCGTCAAAAAACGCGGGAGGACGCCCCCGGATCACGCCGTACAGGGAGGTGATGCGCTGCTGTCCGTCCAGCAGCATCAGGCGGATGCCCCCTCCTGTTGTGCCACCCCGGGTGGCCACATCGGTTGCCGCGGTCTCCCACAGCAGCAGGCTGCCCACCGGGTATCCCCGGTACAGGGACCGCATCAGCCCGCGCACCTGTTCACGGTTCCACACGTAACCGCGCTGGAATTCGGGAAGCACAATCGTTCCCGAATCAATCTGATCAAGCAATGTAGACAATTTGGCCATAAGGAACCTTTCTCACTGTTGTGGGGAAACCTCAAGAAAGCGCGGTAAGAAACGGGCTCGGCTCACGACTCCAGGTGACCAGGAGGCGCTCGCGGGCCCGCGTGCACGCCACAAACAGCAGGCAGCGTTCCTGTTGCAGTCCAACGCGGTGTGCGGCTTTGTCCTCGGATTCCGGGACAACCGCTTTGGGGGCAGGCAACTGTCCTTCACTAACCCCGGCCACCACCATGCAGCGGAATTCCAGCCCTTTCATTCGGTGCATAGTGCCCACGGATACCGCACCGTCTTCAGGAAGTCCTCCGGAGAGTTCACGCACCGGGATCGACTCTGCGTTCAGCTTCTCGGCAACCTCTTTCACCAGCCGGTTGGAGCGCACGGCCACCCCGATCTCTTCGGGAGCCACCCCGCTGTCCATCCACTCCCGGACTGCAGCGGCGACAGCGCACAGCTCGTCTTCCCAACTGGTAAAGCCCTGAACGCTGGGTGGGTGTCCGTGGAGTTCGGATCGGCAGCCCGCGATCGACTCGACACCCCCGTCCATGTCGTCGATCCGCTCCCCACGCAGCAAGCCCAGGCTCCAGGCGAGGATTTCTGCGGTGGTGCGGTAGTTGATCCGCAGCCGAGTGGAGCGTCCCGCAATGTTGATGCCGACGTCGCGCAAAGTGACCCGGTGCTGGTAGATGCGCTGGTGGGTGTCGGCAGCGAAGAACAAATCATTCGGGCCTTCGGGCACAGCGGCACGCAGTAGCCGCCATTTTTCCGGGCTGAGGTCTTGCGCCTCGTCCACCACGATGTGCCGATACGGTTTGTGGTCGCGTTCCGCGAGCAGCCGCGCCGCCTCCACGCACACGGTTTCGTACGTCCACAAGCCCTGCTCGCGCAGCGCGGATTCGAACTCCCAGATCGCCTGCCAGACGTGGGCACGCTGCTGGGAGCCGAGGGGCCGTCCCCGGCCAGTGCGTTTCGCGGCGAGATAGTCCTGTGCCGAACGCACTTGCTGGGCGATGACGACCTGCCGCCACTCTTCAGCGAGAAACGCGGGCGTGAACGAAAGCCCCAGGTTGCGGATGATCGTGGACCACAGTTCGTGTTCTTGCTCCCCGGCCAGCATCCTCAGGGCGCCGTGCTCTTCGCGGACGACACGGTGGGCGAGCTGGTCGACGTGGGCGACGTCGATCCGGTCAACGAACTCGTCGTAGTCGTCCAACAGCATCAAGCCTGCCCGCAGCGACTCGGCGAGTGTCGACGTGAACGTGGTGACAAGGACTTTTCCCTCCCCGTTACGGGCCAGGTGGCGGGCACGGTGCAGGGCGACCACAGTTTTCCCTGTGCCGGGCCCACCGGTAATCCGCGCCGGTCCCCGGTAGTGGGCCTCAACCACACTGCGCTGCACCGGGTGCAGGTAGACCCGCCACAGCGCGAAGGGGTAAGCGAGCACTGCCAACAGCTCGTCAGGGCCGTCAACGAACACCACACGGTCGCGGCTGCGTTCGACTGCCGCGTCCAAGTCGTCGGGGTCAATCTGCTCGCCTGTGATATCGACGCAAAGCTCTTCCCACACCTCTTCGGGAGTGCAGCCTGCGGCGAGCGCGACCAAGACTTTCCACTGCACGGAAGGCAGGAAGCTTTCGGCGGCTTCCAGCTGGGATTCCTCGGTGAGGGCGCGGGCGAACGCCAGCGTCTGCCCGTCTATACCGAGGCGACGCAGGTCGTGATCGCTGACGTGGTCGAATAGCCGTTGTGGGGCATCTCGAGCGGTCTGTTCCAGGTGGGGCAGGGAGGCGTCGATCGCTTCCACGTCACGGATTTCGATGCGGCCGGTGGCCCCGTTGACGGTGGCAGTGCGGCGCTTCGCCCACGCGTAGGCGTCGTCATGCGGCAGGACTTTGAGCAGGGTGTAGGTGTCACCTGACTCAGGGGCGAGGACGACGCCCCGCCAGAACTGGTCGATACGGATGGTGCGGAACCGGTCGTCACGGGCATTGGTGATTTTTTCGAGGTGGATTCCCGTGTGGCGGGCGTGCTCAAATTTCGTAAAGACTTCAGTGACCCGGTCTCGGACACTTTTCTCTAATTGTGCAAAGTCGAGGAGAAAGTCACGGTCAATCGCCAGAATCGCCATTGAACTGTTTCCTTCCGTCCCACCCGTTATTCGACCGTATCGCGGTATTCGTACTTCTCAGGAAGACCGGTGCTGTTGTCCGAGGTTTTGTGTGGCCTGTTCTAGTAAGGCGCGGACTTTCACGGTCCGCGAGTGGAAGGGGCCGTATACCTGGGTGAGGTCGTTCAATAGGGAACGCAGCGTGTGGATGGCTTCCTCGTACTGTTGGGATTGCAGCTGCACGGTTCCTATGTCGCGACGCAGGTCGAGGATCCACGGATGGTGGAGACCACGAGTGTGTTGCCCGTCAGTGAGCAGCCGGTGCATCAACTCCAGTGCTTCCGTGGTGTCGCCGACGAGGGTGCGGCAGGTTGCCTCCCGTCTCCGGTAGTGGAACACCAGGTCTGCGTACGGGCCGTCCCGTTGGGCCAGGTCTGCGGCGAGCACAGCGAATTCGGATGCTGCTTCGTGGTAGTCGCCTTCGTTGAAAAGCATGTCGGCGAGGAAGCCGCGCAGGTCGATCACGTCGGAGTCAAGTGCGCCGAAGGCTTTCTCCGCGGTGCGGAGCGCGGATCTCACCACGTCGACGGCTTCACTCGTGCGGGATTCCGCGAGGAGACGCTCCGCTTCCGCACGGTGTTCTTTTAGCACAACGCGGTCCACGCGAGTGTTTCCGGGCGCCGGCTGCGGGTCGGCAGGCGCAGGCCCCGACACGGCCTGGCGGGCAGCTTCTCCCGGGAAAGGTGTTCCGCCACGGCTCTCTGCAGGCGCAGCCGCAGCACCATCTACCCGGCTCACCACCGCCGCATACATCCGGGTCGGCGCGCTACGGCCCGGTGGGTCCATCGCCCCGGTCAGCGGTACGAGACCGGTCGCGAACGGCAGGAGCCGCTCATAGACTTCCTGGGCGCTTCTCGGCCGGTCCTCAGGGTTCTTGGCGAGCAGGTGTAGTACCAGGTCGGCGAGCGGATCCGGTACTTCCGGCCGGTAGATGTGGAGTGGCGGCGGAGGTGCAGAAACCTGTTTGTTCATCGTGTCGTAGGACGTGGCCCCGGTGAACGGCAGCTGCCCGGCCAGCATCTGGTAGAGGGTGCAGCCGAGGGCGTACAGGTCGCTGCGGGGACTGCTGATTCCGGACGCGATCTGCTCAGGAGCCATGTAGGCTGGGGTGCCGATCAGCTGCCCGGTACGGGTGATCTGGGAAAAGTCACTGAGGTCGAGAGCGACAGCTAACCCGAAGTCGAGGACTTTGACCGTGCCTTCCGGCTCCAGCATCACGTTGGAGGGTTTGAGGTCGCGGTGCACGAGAGAAGCGTGGTGGGCGGCGGTGAGCACTGCGCACACTTGCGCGGCAATCGCCGCAGCCCAGCCGATAGGCAGCGCGCCTTCTTCAGCGATCAGGTCGGACACGGTGACACCGTGGATGCGTTGCATAACCAGGTAGGGCCGTCCCTCATGGGTGCCCTGGTCGAAGACGGCGGGCACCCCCGGGTGTTGTAGGCGGGCGGTGACGCGTGATTCGCGGAGGAACCGGCGCACCAGCTCCTCGTCGTGGACGCCGTCGGGGAATTTGAGGAATTTGACGGCCACCTCGCGTTTGAGGCGGGTGTCGTGTCCCTCCCACACTTCACCCATGCCGCCCGATGTCAGGGGACGCAGCTCGTAGCGGTCGTCCAGCACCATCACGGTTGGCAAGTCACCGCGCATTGAAATCTCCTTCACACCGGGCAACCACCGCAGCCTCGAACCTTGAAAGATCCGGTGAGGGGTGAGAAAGGACGGGAAGCAGCGGGGTTGGTCGACGGGAACAGGCAGCGGACACCGGGGTGCGGGGAGACCGGCCGCAGTGCGCCCTCTCTCGGTGGGCGGTTCTTGTTTTCTCAGTCACGCGCGGCGACCTCCCCCAAGCGGTCGGAGCACACCGGAGGCTTGGAGCTGGTCGATGTGTTCGGCGACCCGCTGCGGCGCGGTGCCGCCCCGCACGAGCAGGCCCGCTTCAAGGTTGGTGCTCACCCCCGACTGGGTGAGGTTGGCACTGGACACCAGGAGTGTCCGGCGGTCGCCGACGGCGAGCTTGGCGTGCATTTTTCCGCGGCTCCCATGGCGTTGTTCGATCGGCCAATGCCACAGCCGCACCCCGTTGATCCCCGCGAACGCGGCGGCAGGCTCCACTTCCAAAGCGCCGTCCGCCCCGTGCAGGGTTTCCACCACCACGGTGACCGCCACTCCGCGAGCCGCGGCCGCAGCCAGGGCGGCGCGCACCTCGTGGTGCGGCCGGGCCGAGTAGGTCATCAACCGCAGGTCCCGTTCAGCTTCGGCGATCACGTCGAGCAGGACTTGCGCGGTGGCGCGCACTGGCACCGCGTTGCTGGCGGGGCCGCTCCACACGGTTTCCACGCTGACCGTGGCGCGGCCCCGCCGCAGTCCTTCTGCCAGGCCTTTAAGGTAGGCGGCGGCTTCGTGGCGGGTGCCGCCGCTGTTGAGTGCGGCGAGCACGGCCGCGGCGGGCCCGTCGAACCGCCACCCGCGTTCGCTCAAGATCGCGTGGGCTGGCCATCCCGCCGCGATCCGAGTGGCGAGCACGTCCAACGCGTCAGCGCCGAGCTCGGTCGCGGCGGCAGCAGCAGCCTCGTGGAATTGGGTCACGGCAGTTCTTTGAAGAGTGCCAGCGCGGGGTCGTCGATGGGCACCACGAATCGGCGGTCTAGGAACCGGTTACCGCGTTCGCACGTGGTTTCCGACACGAACAGGCACACGTGGCAGGCCGCGCCATGCAGAAAGTCGGCGGCGTGCGGCTGCGGGAGTCGTTCTTTGCACAGCGGGTCGGAGGAGCAGCGGGTAGCGTCGCGCAGTGCTTTGCGTACCAGCAACACCAGCCGGTCGGGTTCGGCTTGGGATACGAGCCCGCCGAGGGTGCCTTCCGAGTCGGGTGCCGCCGTGGAGATGAGGATGCCACCGCGTGGGTCGTCTTCAGTTCCGGCGTAGATGCGTTCCGACAGGCTCGCCGAGCTATACCCGCAGTCCAGCGCGATCGTACGGATCAGCAGGTGGGACAGGGTGTGCAGAGCGATGTATCGAGCTCCCGGCCAGTTCCGCATCTCGTCGAACGGTCCTTTGATCCGGTCGGAGTAGCGATTGCGCCGGTATTGGGCGTAGGCCGCGCGGTGGAGGCGCATCGCCTCAGAGTCACGGACCCGCTGTTCCCATTCGGCGAGCAGGTCGTCGGGCACGCGCAGGAAGATGCCTTCGCCGCGTACTTCGCTGGCAGGCACCCACGTGGTTTCTTCCCGGCTCAATGGGGCCCGGGTCACCAGCCCTGGGTCTTCCGGGTCGGGGGCGTCCAGCCGGGTGAAGCCGACGAGGGCCCGCACCTGGCGTAGCCGTTCCACCTGGGCCACGTCGCAGAAGATCTCTTTGAGCGGGGTGGGCACTCCTGCCGGGTCGCGGCGCAGCGCAAAGTCGAGTTCCGGGTCGGGGGCGGGAATAGAGGACAGGGTTTCCCATTCGGGGGTGAGCAGGTCCACGTGGTCGTCCTCCTCGTCTTGTTCCCCGTCCTGGGTTTTACGGGCCCGCACGCGTTCCACCGCGGCAGCGAGTTCGTTGTCGTCCCACTTGTCGAACACCCGAAACGCGGGAACGTTGTCCCGAGCATAGGGGTACATGGCCGGGGCCAGGGGTTCGATCTGCTTCCAGTGCTGTTCGACAAGGTCGTCGAGGTCGCTGCGGGGGCTTCGGGGAAGCGACAGCACGGACAGGGTGTGTGCGAACCACTGGTTGGAGGAGCCCACCACGAGCACGCGGGCCCGCTGGTCGCAGCCGTTCTCTTCGAATACGTCCAAGTGCGGGTGGCGGCCTCGGCAGTTCGGCAGGGTGGTGCCGTCGTCGCCTAGCGCGTCACGGATGTTGCGCTGGGTTTCACAGCTCAAACATTTGAGGTTGACGTTGACGCCAATGTTGCCGCCCCGGTCTTCCATCTGCATCCGCGGGTGAGTGCTTCCTGTCGGGCACGGCTGTCCGCGGTGGACGAACTCCCGGTAGGGGAAGTCGTCGAGGTGGCCTGCGGTGCAGGCGAGCATGAACCGGGTGGGCACCGCAAGCGGTTTGCGGCTTTTCTTCTTGCCGCAGCGCTCGTGGTAGAAGCGGGCGTCGTGCGGGCGGTTCGACTGGTCGTTTTCGAACAGGAAGGTTTTGCTTGCCAGGGGGGCGAGTTCGTTGCAGGCGGTGCAGCGCAGCCACGTGGGGAAGGGAATCGTGGGCACCCCTACCCGGTCTGCCAGGCTGTTGCTGGCCCCGTCGTCGTCAACCCACGGCGCGGGACGCAGCTCTTTGACGTGACGGTTGTTGAGGATTTTCTGGACGGCGGCGAGCAGGCGGGGTTCGTCGATGGGCTGGTGGTTGGGGACGTTGTCGTACCGCCACCGGTCCAAGCCGCTGACCAGCACCGAGAAGTTGGGCAGGTCAACGAGGGCGCCCACGCCCGTGGTGAACATCAGGTGGCTGGGCCGGACTGTGCCGACTTTGCGACGGTACTGGTCGTTCACTGCTGCACCTCCTCACTGGTTCCTTCCTCGCCGGGAGTGTGGCCGCTGGACGGGGCGAACGACCATTCGGGTGCCCCGTGGGTTTCGTGGTAGACCCCGCCACTGGCGGGAACCAGCAGGTTGATTTCGGTTTCGGTTTCCCGCATCGACATGCCGACCGTGGTGTCGTCCCACGGACCGGCGCCTGCTTTGGTGAGCAGCCCTTTCAACCGCTGTTTCTGGAAGATGCCGGAGCTGTAGCCCAGCCGGGATTCCCCGGTTTTCTCCCGCTGCCAGATGTCCCGTAGCCGCTGGATGCGTTCAGCCAGGTATTCGCGTCCGCGGGGCCCGCCGACCCGTTCGGCGCGAGCCAGCATCCGCTCGATAATCCGCTGCACGTCGGGACTGTCCCAGTCCACGTCGTGGGCGTCGCCTTCCCGCGAATAGTCTTCGACGGTGTTACGTACGGCTGCGACGAACGCGCCGGTGGCGCCCCGGTCGAGGGCGCGGCGGGTGAACGGGGTGACGCTGAGCGCTTCCACCTGCCGGTAGAAGGTGGCGTGGTAGTGCTCGAAGTCCTCGTAGTGGGCCAGGTCTCGGGGCCGGGACCAGTTGTAGAGGGTGAGTACCAGTCCGGGCCGGGCCGGGTCGCGCCCCACACGGGAGGACGCCTGAATGTATTCGGCGGTGTTCTTCGGCTGCCCGACAACCATCATCAACCCGAACCGGGACACATCCACGCCGACTTGGAGCATGGAGGTGGCGAGGACCACGTCCACGGGCAGGCGCCCGGTCCGCTGCCGTTCATTGGTGCGCCGAGCAATCGGGTGCAGCGGCAGGTCCTGCCGCGCCTTCCTCTTGCCGTGGCGGGCGATGACGTCCCGAAGGTGGGCGGTGACGGCTTTGCGGCGTTCCGTGGTGTCCAGTTCCGGGTCGAAGCCGATCTCCAAGTGTTTCAGTACTTCACTGATGTCACCGGAGGAGATGCGCGAGGTCAGTTCTTGGATGGTGAGCAGGGTGGCGGCGCCGACGAGCCGCTGTGAGATGCCGGGCCGCCTGCTGTACCGCACGCGGGTGACCACGTCGTCGTCGAGGTAGCGGCGCATGCCTGCGAGTTCCCGGGTGGCGTTGAAGTAGCCGACTAGGGTCATGTAAGGGTCGGCGGCCGCGCCGTACCGGTCGAACATGGTCTGCCCCGCGAGCAGCAGGATTTCCGCGATCCGGATTTCAGCGGCTTTCAACCGGGTGCCGTGCGCGCACACCCCCAGGTAGCGGCGCCCGGGCGTGGCTTCGGTGACGGGCATTTGCCGGGAGAAGAACGTGTCGGTCACGTCGGTAACCTGGGGCGGGAAGATTTCCAGGTCGCGGGCGAACACTCCGCGCACTTGGGCGGCGGCGCGTTTCGTGGTGGCCGTGGACGCCACGATCTTCGGTCCGGTCGCGGTGCCGTTCGGGGTGATCCACGTGCACAGTTCGTCCACAGCGGATTCGAACAGGCCGACTGTGGTGCCAAGCGCACCGGAGATGAGGTGCAGCTCGTCTTGGATGATGAGGTCCGGGGGACGCAGCCGCACCACGGGGCGGCTGGTCACCGCGGGCAGGCTGCCTTTCTTGTTGTGGCGGGGCCCGCATCCGGTTTTCTCATCAAGGTCCTCGTGCCGGTAGCCGTGCCGGGGACAGTACTCTTTGACCCGGCCAAACAGCATTCCCGCGTAGCCTTTCCACGGGAGCTGCGCCAGCTTGTCCACGGTGGCGATGACGAGACTGGGCAGCAGCCGGTAGATCTCCTCGTCCACGGTGAGGATCGGCAGTCCTTCGTCGGAGAGTCTCCGCGAGAATGGGCACGCGTCAGCGCCTTCGCTGTTGCCGCAGAACAGGTGGATCCGCCGGAGTTCTTCGTCGGGGTGTAGGTCGCGGTAAGCGTGCAGTTCGGTGCCGCACCACGGGCAGGTGACAGTCTGCAGCACGTTGGCGCGCCGCCCGCTGCCGGAGTCGCGGGCCTCGGTGATCTGCTCCCGGGCTTCGGTGAACCAGTTGGGGGACACCCCGGTGCCGACCCACAGGCCGATCCGGAACGGTTCGGTGCCCCACGTGTCGGGGTCTTCCGCGCGCAGCAGTTCAGCTGCGCACACGAGCGCCGCGGCCCGCTGGAACTGCTGGGCGGTGAGCAGCCGCAGCGTGTAGCGCATGAGCACGGCCACGCCGCTCCTGCCGTCGCGTGCCGTCTCCCCAGTGCCGACAACGCCTTGGAGTCTGCGGATGGCGAAGGTGAACGCGGTAAGCCCCAGGTAAGCCTCGGTCTTACCGCCACCGGTGGGGAAGAACAGCAGGTCGACGACTCCGTCGGCGAAGGTGCGCTCTGGGTGGTCGATGTCGGCGATCGCGGGCAGGTTCAGCAGGATGAACGCCAGTTGGAAGGGGCGCCACGACGCGGCGGACGGGCCGCGTTCCCGGACTTTCCGTGCGGCTTCGTGGTAGCTGATGGACGGGTCGCGGCGGAGCCGGGCGATTTCGGTGTGCCGCCGCTGCGCAGCCATGGCCCGGTTGGCGAATTGGAACGCGCGTAGCGCGTCCTCGTGTCCGGGCACGGTCGGGTCGGTGAGCAGGTCGATTCCGGCGCGGATTCGCTGCGCGACACGGCGGGCCCGGAACACGGCTCCTTTGGCTGCTGCGGCGAGGCGCGGGGGAAGCTGGGGGATTTCAGCGGCGCGCTCGTCAAGCCATGTTTCGTACCCGTCGGCGAGGGGCGCTAGTCCGGTGCGCAGCGTGTCGGTGTCGGCTTCAGCGAGAGCGTCCATGGACAGCAGCGTGCCGGCGAGTGGGGTGCCTTGGTCGGCGAGGGCGACGGTGGCGGGCACGTCGTAGCTGGGCAGCCAGGTGGTCCGCAGGAGGCGGGCGCGCCGCAGTTCGGGCACGGTTTCGGCGTGCACGGCGACGTTGCGTCCTGCGGCGTATTTGAGCTGATTGCGGTAGAGAAGCCGCAGGTGCAGTTCTTCGGGGTCGTCCAGGTGGGGGGCGTCCTCCGTGAGCGGGTCGTCGATGGGGAGGAACACCGGGGAGTCGCCGTCGAGCGCGGTGACGGTGAGCTCGGTTTGGAACAGCCACGCCGTTTCGAGTGCGGTGTCCGGTTCGCGCTGGTTGTTGACGAGGAAGATCTCGACGGTGCGGGTTTCCCCGTGGGGGCGGACCGAGACGGACAGGTAGACGCAGGAGCTGTCCGGGTTGACAGCGGTTAGGCCGATCCGCTGGTCGGGTGCGCCGTCGAGGCGGATCTCTTTGGTGAAGTCTCGGGGCACGCGTGCCCAGATGGTACGGGAGCGGCCTTCTTCGTCTTCGGTTTTCTCCCGGGTGTATTCGCCCCATCGGGCGGTGACGACGAGGACGTCGGTGTCGGCGGCTACCCGGCAGGACAGGCCCATGGAGGAGGCCCACAGGCGGCCGAGGGGTTGCGCGGGCAGGATTTCGGGGAGTTCCGCGTTTTCTTCTCCTTGGGTTTCGCCAGCCACACCGGTGGAGGTGTCGAGGGGGAGGGCGGCGTCGCCTTTCTGCGAGGCGTGGTGGCGGGGGCCGAGCATGCCCACGAGGTAGCGGTCGCGGGGACCGCGTGCCTTGGGTTCGAAGCGTTCGTGTTCGCCGTCCCATGGGCCGAGCAGGTCGCGTTCGATAAGCCGTTGGAAGGCATCCCGCACCTGGAAGGAGGTGGCGTGGGCGAATGGTTGCGGCTGGTCGAGCAGGTCAGCCGGATTGGACGGCTTGTCGGAGGAGACGTCGAGCGAGGTCTGCTCTCCATACGGATGGGGAAAGAGCACGTCGGACATGCGAAACCCAAAGTCCCTTCACTCACGCAAGGGGAAGGCAGGTGGCTCTAACATAAGGTGAACTTCGTGAATAGTCCACCCCAGAGACAATATTGTTAACTTTGCCAACACGCAACGCGTTGTTCTAGAGAGGACGCGGAACGTGTCAGACGCGCGACAAGCCACAGCTGGACAGGCGAACCGCGACCGACCCAACACCGCCGCTACCGTTTGCCACTGTGTTTTCGCTGCCCATATACAGCGCTGCAGCGTGACGGTAGATAATCTGTGACTATAGGGCCAATCACGGCTCTATCACAAAAAATTCTCCTATCAGAAAAAGAGAATGGAGCTCATCCTCTCCGGCACGGCTGAGAATTCAGGCTCAAAGGGATGTGCTAGCGCCTCCCTCGCCGGCATAGGGGAGCTCGTCGAGCAGGCCGCGCAGCTTACCAGATGACCTGGTCACACTGGAGAATCCTCTTCCTGGAGAGACCACAGCCCTCCAGCAGTCCACGGTGTTGCACAGAGCCTTCCAGCGCCACCAGACAGGACGGTCAACCAGCAGGAATCGCCACGGCAAGCGCGGTTTTCGGTCCGCACAGTAACCCGGTTTTCATCGGTTATTCAGTGTTTTCCACTCCACCACAAAACGCTTCATTCGGACACAATCCAAACTGATCTTATTGCATTAAGTAGCAACAGACACGGATATTCTGGGCGAGGTGAAAGGGCGGGAGAGCTTCCCCACGTAGCAGCCGGGCGGGAAGGGCTGGCCGAGGTGTCTGCGAGAGCCAACAGTTCTCTCGGGTCTCCCGGCGGTCGTGTCGTTCTGCGTCTCGATGCGTTCGAATGCGTCATCGACCATGCCAGCACGTCGCCAGGGGAACAGCAAGTCACTGCTTTACTGACGGAGTGTTCCTTCGGTGGATTCGTCGGCAATCCCAGGAGACGGCCCCAGCGAAAAGCTAGTTCTGGCAAGCCGCTCCCTGTCTGTACCGTTCCTGAAGACACGGTCATCCAGAGACCTTTCCGGGATGTATACGTGCCCTCAGAGCAGATCCCTACGTTCGTCCGCTTGCGCAGGTCTAGGGAACTTTCTAGCTCACAGCGCACTTCCTCGAGTTAACAAGTGGACTAGAGGGTTCGTTAGACGTGAGCTAGGACGCTCTTCCGCAACAGCCACTAGCCGACGCCTGGTCTCTCGAGCTCTTCCTCACACCCTGAATCGCCTGCCCTCCGACACAGGGGAGGCTGTTAGGCCTTCACCGGATTAGCCTGCCTATAGGTAGGACTGGGGTGTTCGCCATCCTCGACTTTCCTGACGATCCGCCCGTGGTGTATCTGGAGCACTCCTTAGCCACGCTTCCTGAAAGACCTCGCGGAAATCGAGCACTACGTGGCAGTGTTCGACCGCCTTCAGACACAGGTGTTGCGCGTGCAGGGCTCACGAGCGCGGCTGGGGAGTCCTCCTTGCACGGAAGGAACCACCCATCCTCAACCTGAACACCCGGTCTTCCACGAAATCCAGCCACTCCACTGCCTACAGCCAAGGCAGTAGGGAGGTGGTTGAAACGCCCCTCGCAGAGTCGTGTGCGACTCCCACGTCTAGAGAAAACGTGCTCAGGGCTGAGGTAGAGGCAGCCCTGAGCACGCAGGTAGGGAATAGAAGGTTGGCCTGGGATCAGCTGTTGTCCCAGGTGAGGTGGGCGTAGACGCCGTGGTGTCGGGGGGCGAGGGTGCCCCATGTGGTGGCGAGCTGCTCCACCAGAGACAAACCACGCCCGTGCTCGGCCAGCAGGTCCTCAGGTTTGATCGCGTGCGGGAGGGTGCCCCGGGTGCGGGAAGCAAGGGTACGTACCTCGGTGCGCACCCCATGGGTGTCCATGTTCACCGTCACATGGAAGGTGTGGCCGGGCTCGCTGGAGCGGGTGCGGCAGATGGCGTTGGTGGCCAGCTCTGAGACGATCAGCACGGCCCGGTCCCCCACCTCATCAGGCGCCGTCGTCTACGGATACAACCGGATCGCACCAGCAACAAACCGACGCGCCACGGCGACGCTTGCCGGAATGCCGGGGAATGCGGTGGCGGCCAGGGTCATTGCGCTACCCCATCCAACGTCCGGGTGGGGGTGCGGGTGCACACCTGTTGGCCGTAGTAGCCGCGCACCGGATGGGGTGGTTCGTAGGTGCCGAGGATGTGGTCGAGCAGGTCGAGGTCATCCACGGCCACGGTGTGGCCGGTGACACGGTTACGCGCGGTATACGGGCAGGGGGAGTGGTGCTCATAGGTGATGGCCCACAAAGCTGAGTACTGCTCAGCGCAGGCAGCAAAGTCCGCATAGTTCGGGATCTGGGGTGGGATCACCCGCGCCTGCCACCGCGAAGACGACTCAGGCTCAGACATGGCTCGCCGAGGGCGGGGTGTCTGGAGGACGGGGCGCTGAGCGGGGGCAGGGGGCATGACCAAGGCCACCCCGCACAGTAACAGGCAAACGATCAGGACGCGCAGAGCGCGCAGAACGCTCATGTAGGCCTCCACAGGGAGTTGCGCCGGCTGGGGATCCGGCGCGCATCTTGGGTACACGCCTATGCTGACTCATCACAAATGAATTTGCAATGCCAATGTTTAAAGTAGCAGAACGATTTTTTTCGTGCAGCCCTTGATGATATTGACAGCAAGTGAAATGTCCTGGTCAGAACCGACAAGCGTAGGATCAGAACTGAATCGCAATGCCAACCAGCAGAGGAGTGACGTGGCGGGCAGTCCTACCGTGCGCCGTAAGCGCCTGTCACGGCGCCTCAGAGAGCTGCGTGAAGCGCGAGGCCTCACCTCAGAGGAGGTCACTCGGCGGGCTGGATTCTCACGCGGCAAGTTGACCCGCATGGAACGGGATGAGTGGACCCGTCCCAACCCGGCAGATATTGAGACACTGCTGGATATCTACAAGGTCACTGACCCAGATGAACGGGAAGAGCTCCTCACGCTAGCCCGTCAAGCCAGACAACGCGGCTGGTGGGTGAGCTACTCCGATGCGTTAGGACGCGGCGCCTACGTCGGCTTAGAGGCTGAGGCAACTCGTATCCGCACGGTAGAGCTGATGCTTGTTCCCGGCCTGCTCCAAACGGAGGACTACATCCGGGCGGTACTCCACGGCGATGACATCACCGCCCCCGAAGAAGTCGACCGACGTGTTGAGGCCCGACTGCTGCGCCAGCAGATCCTCACACGAGCAGACTCTCCTACGCTGCACGTGATCATCGACGAGTCGGTACTGCGAAAGATCACGCCACCTTTGCGGCACCAGATGCAGCGACTGCTTGACCTCCAGGAGCCTCACCGCCTCCAGGTGCTCCCGGACCGAATCGGCCCACACGCAGCAGCCACCGGGGCGTTCACCATCCTGGAGTTCGCTGAAGATCCGACTGTCGTCTATCTAGAGACGACCGATAGTTCACTGATTCTCGAGGAACCAGAAGAAGTCCGCCGACACGAGGACCGGTTCAACCGCCTGTGCACCACAGCACTGCCACCCGACGAGTCACGTGAACTCATCCAGCGTCGACTGGACGACCTGTAAGGACTATGCCCATGATGCGCTTCCAGCTCCAATTCCGTAAGTCCTCGTACTCTGGAGCCCGCCACGAGAACTGTGTCGAAGTCGCCGACCTCCCCGGCGCCGCCGCTGTCCGAGACTCACAGCACCCAGAAGCGGGACACCTCATCTTCCCCGCCGCTGAGTGGCAAGCTTTTCTCAACGCGGTGAAACACGGCCTTATTTGACCATGTCTCTAACCGTGGAGGTCTCGCCCACGCTCACGGGGGCCTTCTTCCACCGCTGCTTCTGAGAAGGCCCGCACCAGTGTGGTGAGGAAGGGGCGGAAAAGCCAGTGCGGACCTTGTCGGTGAGATGGTCTGTTACAACAGGTTAGGGTCGCTTCCAGGAGGGATGGCAGCACGCCGCCATGCCTAAGAAGCCAAATCAACGCCGACTAACCAGACACCATGGGAATCGCGCACGGTCGGCTCGTCGAAGGCAACCAGCCATCCACTGCCGCTGAGTTCTCTTTCTTGACCGTGCAGAACAAGTGATTCGATGGTTGCGCGACGAAGGCATTGTGCGCACAGTCAGCATGGAGTGTGCCAGCGCCTTGTACCCGCTGCACCTGAGCCCACACACCAGCCAGGGAGGGCATAGCTTAAATAGTCAAGGTGGAAGCGGCGCCCATGCTCCCCAGAGCAATCCTCGGAACAAACACCGGGACTTTGAACACCAGTCGACGCCGCCCCTCGGGCCTCTATACCACCAGAAGAACTACCCATACCGGCTATCTGCGGGCTGGATTCCTACGACCTCACCAGAACATGTCGGTATTGGCAGAGCCACTGCCGCTTCCAACGCCCTCCACACGGCCGCCTCCCCATCGGCAGGCAGGCCACCTACAGGCGTGAACACGTCAAACTCCGCTACGCCGACCATTAGGAGGCCGAAGCTCTAGGCCACCGAAAACTCAACCATGTTTGGAGAAACCACTATGTGGAGAAGTGAGCAAGGACCTCTATGCTACTCCGAGTTCATCCCCCATTCCACCATACGATAACTAGCAATCATAAGTGGCGTCCCAAAAATAGCCACTTCTGACCCCTGAACACCACGGCAGACAAGTGAGGCGCTAACGAGCGACAGTCTAACTAGCACACCAGTTAAAACAACGACCGCATGAAACCACGCATAATTTCATCCACCCTGACACGCGATATTTCATTCCTTCCTTTTTAACAACCCGACCAAAAGCCTCACCCTGGACATTTCAGAATATCTCACACCGATCTACACATCCCCTTCAGAGAAATTCGCGCAACGCTAATCGAATTTGATAGACTAATTCCTGATATATTCCCCCACCTAACCCTTTTCTAAAGAATGGGCATCAAGACACGTGGGTAGCCACTACAGGGATGAGATCAATCGAAGAGAGTGTCGGATGAGACACACTTGCTTTTCTTGTCGTGCAAGCCCTGAGCAACCTCTTCGGCATAGCGCTCATGGTTCAACTCGAGCAAGCTGTCCAAGATTTCGCGTTGAGCTGCTGGACCGATGGTATAGCGAAGCTCTTTCCTGCCAACTTTGTGGAATCCGTGGTCGAGTCCCCCCACTGCCTTGAGACGATCCTCCCATCCGTAAGCGCGGATAACAGCCTCGTCGATAGCCTTGTGAATGCGACGCAGTTCTTCGATGTCGTCATCGGTGCAGTCGGGATCGAAAACCAGGTTGTAAGTCTTAGTAAGTCCAGCCTGGCGAGAGAGCATCACACCACGGCGGAAAATGTCCAGACGGGAGCCGAGCTCGCGTAGTTCCTCAGTGAGTTCAGGGAGGGGGAAAGTCTCAAAAACGTCGGAAGGGGTATAGCGGGGATCAGCCCGCATCGATGAACCACGAGCCTTAACCCACCAGTAGTGCGGCGCGCTTGACAGCAAAGCCAACATGGCAGTGTCATTAGTGGCGAAGATGCCCAACATATGAGAAAACACTTGCCCTGTCGGCACCATGGCTGGCATTACGGTCTTACTCACAAGAGCAATTACGACAACTTTATCAAGATTCTCGTTTTTTATCTTCCTAAGAAGAGCCGGGCGCCTTTCTGCATACCTCCACCAATAATCTCTATGTGATTTCCTATTTTTCTTGATCCGCTCAGGTTTCACCGATTCTTTGACTTTATTATAACATTCTATATATTTCCTTGCCTCAAATTCAGGCCAGTCATGAAAGTTAATAACCCAACGACTCGCCGAGCAGTCCGGATTTTCATTCAGGTCCCGCCCATTAAGATAGGGAAACAGTACGTCTTTGTTTCGTGGATCTTTCTGAATAAGTTCTCTTGCACGCTCTGGGGCCATCGTAAACCCCGTGCCCAAAATAATGCTTCCCTGGAAAGAAACGTTTTTGTTTTCAACCAAGCGTTTCGGGACTCCACTCACCCTGGAAGCAGGATCAAGCGAAGACGTGATGCCTGAAACTTCCCGGCCATCCAAAATTCTCTTAACTTTATCCGAGAGACGAGATCTACTTCCCCAGATCGCGCAGTAATCTAGGGAGGCACTCTTTGACGGCCACGGTTCACTCTTAATAGCTCGTCGTATAGTCACACCATCGGCGACGATTTGATCCAGCCCAACTTCTCGGGTGTCTCCCTGCGCCAGCGTGTTGGTAGCCAACAGGCCAGTCTGGCCTTTGCCACTGATGACATCATGGGCTCGTAGTGTGAAATAGGCAACGAGGTCCGCGCTTCCCCGAGTACCGCGGCCTATGCCCTGGACCAGATATTCACGGTAAGCGGTTCCCAAGGAGCCGGTGATTTTTTGCCCGCCCAAGAAAGGTGGGTTTCCGATCACTGCATCGAACCCGCCTTTCTCAAACACCTCCGGGAACACCAGCGGCCAGTGCACGGGCTTCCTCTTGAAAGCTCCCTCAGGCCAGTCTGTCTCCAACCACTCTCGGATCTTGCTACGGGCCTCAGCTTCGGCGGTGTCGAGACGGCGAGCAAGATCGGCGGCGGCACGGGATCCTTCTCGCAGACCGCTGTCTTTCTCTTTGGCGTTGGCTAGCGTCGCCCCCACACACAAATCTGCGAGGAGTTTCACCCGACCGGTCCGCAGCTCCGCATCTGCCAGCAGGGACCGCTTGCGGTGCAGCGCTTCTACCGATCTCCCCTCAATAGCGGCAAGAGCCCGCCGTTCTTTCGCGACGTCTGCGATGAGCTCCCGAATACCTGCGGTGAAGTCCACGAGAGCCCGCTCTTTGTGAATCCTCCGGCCCTTCTTCGGGTCCATGTGCATGTACTCGACCTGCTCCAGGGACGTGATCCCAAGCAGGGAGTCGCCCGCCACCAACCGGTCGTCAAGAAAAGTGAACGGCCGATGCGGGTCCATGGACACCAGCCACAGCGACAGCTTCGCCATCTCCACGGCCATCGGGTTGATGTCCACCCCGTACAGGCAGTGCTCAATGACCTGCCGCCGCGCTTCGATAACCACCGGATCCTCGTCGGCCCCCAGCCCGCCGTCCAAGGGCACATAGTTGCGGACCCGTTCGTCGCCCTCGGCAATCCACGCCTCGATGAGCCGATCACCCAGATACCGGGCTGCTGCCACGAGGAACGCTGCCGACCCCATGGCAATGTCCGCGACCTTCAACTCCAAGATCTTGGCGCTCGACTTGAGCTTCCACTCGTCACGGTTCGCGGTCTGCAACGGTCCCGGCTCGTACACCAAGGGCTCCAGCGCGCCCTCGACGATTTGTTCCGCGAGGGAACGCGGCGTGTAGTGCGTGCCCGTGTTCTGCCGCAGCGGTGACTCGGTGACATACAGCTCTCCTGGCAGCACCACCATGGGCAGGCCACGCAGGTCGGTGCGGAGAATCCCGTAGAACGGCAGCAGCCGTTCCGTCAACGGATAATCGCCTTCCGTCACTGCGAGCAGCTTCTTGCGGGCCTCTTCCTTGTCCTCGCCCGACAGCGGTGCCAGCCTCTTAGCCACGGCCCGCGGCGAACCGATCCCAGACTTCTTGTACGTGTCCGACACCGCCTTCGCCAGCCCTTCCACATCGGAATGCCGGGCAGCCAAGGCCTCCAGGTCGGCGAGCCGCACCTCCTCTTCCTCGCCTTCCTTACCAATCAGGCCCACCACGACGTCGTCGGCGCGGAACCCATCGAACGCCAGCAGGCCCTCGTACACGTAGCCGATCTGCTCCACGTCCAAAGTGCGGAACGACAGCTTGCGTCGCTCCCGCGACTTGCCTTTACCAATCTCGACGTACTGGACCGCGCGGAGCATGTGCAGCACCGTGCGGTCGTCGATGTGCAGCGGCAGCCACGCGAACCGGTCCGGGTCGAACAGCGACCCGTCGTGCGCGGTCATGCGCAGCCTCGGATGGTCCACCCCACGGTAGGCGGCGTTAAACACGGCGAGCAGCCGGTGCCAGGCCGTGTACGTGTTCTCCAGCTCCTCTTCGAGGCCTTCCTTCACCCGCTGCTCTAGTTCGGCACAGAGGCGTCCCACCGAATACGCCGTGGCATACAGCTCGTTGTCGGACGGGAGCAGCTTCCGCTCCTCGGCGAACAGCAGAAACACGATGCGCATCATCACGGTCACCGCGCCCTCGTACACCTCGTGCGCGGAAACGTGCGACAGGTCGGGTTCGCCGCGTTGGCGGGCCCACGTGTCGGCGCGACCGATCGCCGCAACCAGCAGCTCCACGGCCCGGCGAACCTGAACTCCGAGGGCATCGGTGATCTCCTCCTGGGAGTCCAAGCTCTTGCGCAGCAGCGGCACCAGCTGCTCCTCGTCGGGCACGCTGAAGAAACGGCGGCGGCCCAGCAGTGAATAGAACGCGCGCACCACAACCCGCTCGGCGGCCTCCGGCCAGGCGACCGCGTCAAACACGGCCGTCGTGGTCACCCCGCCGCGCGGTGCCCACACCAGCACCCACCAGCGTCCGTCCGTAGCCAAACCCAGTTCCACACCGTGGTGGCGACACAACTGCGCGAGCCGGTCCACGGGGGTCGCCGACCACTGCTCCCCCTTGATCCGGGCCATGGGAGACGTGTTCGGCGGGCACACCACGCCGAGAAGCCGCACTGTGTCCGGTTTCGTGTCCTCACCCGGCTCCACCAGGGCGAACGACGGGGTGACCGTGGTGTCGTGCTCCGGTACGTCCATGGCGAGAGCAGCCACTTCGTCCGCGTCCGTGCGGTACTGCTCCCCCCACTCGAGCAGGCCGCTGAGCACGAAGTCGATCCAGCCGCGCTGACCCGTCTCCGGGTCAGCCTGCCAGTCGGCGTGGGCCCGGCGCAGCCTAGCCACCTGCTCCTTATCCAGTGCTTCCAAGTCCGGCCACGCTTCGCGAAGGACGGGAAGCGACAGGAACGGGCCGCTCACCTCGATCAACGACAACCAGTCCCGGTGCTGCTGGGCACGATCCGGGGCGGAACGGCGGGGCCGGCGGGAACGAGGGGAACTCATCGGACAGCCTCCCGGCTCGGAATCACGAACACCACGGCGACAGGGAACAAGTGCGATTCTCGGCTGCTGTAGCGGGCGTCAATCGCGGCTAGTTCCCGCTCCCGCTCGGCAGCGAGACTGTCGAGGCGGCGCTGCCAGTTGCGGCGGTCGCGTCGGTACTGCTCCAGCTCCTCTTTGGACTTTTCAACATCGGCCCGGCTGAACAGGGCATCCTCATCGTCTTCGGCGAGCGCAGCGCGCAGGGTTGCAGAAAACTGGTCGAGGGCAGAGACCACGCGGGCGCGCTCCTCGGCGGCACGCTGTTCCAACTGGCGGTTCAAAGACTCTTCGCGGGTTTTCTTCCGCCAGGTGACCGCCGACATGAGACCGTCGGAGATCTTCGGCCACCGCTGGGCGACCCGTCTCCACACCACATCCGAGGCGGGGCGGCCCGTGGTGAGCGCGCAGTCCAGGAAACCGCCGAGCACGCCCAGGTTCTCCAAGCGGCGGAACCGGCCGTGTTCCGGCGCCCACCCGCCCGCATACAGCACTTCTTCGTGCAGGCGGATCCCGTCGGCACCCACCACCACGAACCGTGAGAACGCGCCGACCAGCACATCCTCGAGGTCCGGGGCGTCGCTGACCACGGCTGTTACCCGGCGCAGCCCCACCCGGTCGTTGGACACAGCCGCACGCAACAGCCGAGTGGACATCGCCACTAGCGGATGGTTGAGGTGTGCGAGCACCACGTCGTCGCGGCCCCGCGCTACCTCCGGGTCGAACGTCACCGGAAGCTGGCGGGGCTCGCCCTTGTCCGAAGGCAGCTTCTCGATCAGCCCTTCGGTGGCGCGCACCCACGAGCCCGTGAGCGTGGGCACGTCGTACAGGCCTTCGGCGCACTCCTTCTCATCCACGTGGGGGGTGAGGTGCTGCTGGTTAGCGAGCGCTAGCGCGGTATCCACCACCCGCTTAATCCGGTCCGGGGTCAATCCCAGCTCATTGACGGTGGTATTCACCTTCTCGCGGAGCCTGCGCACCTGGTCACGGACATTGGAATCGGACGGCAGTCGCTCCTTGCGGGCCCCCGCATTCTCCACGTCCACGTCCGTGTCTTGGCCGAGCATGCGTCGTTGTACCGCGTCCGCGAGCACCGCATTGACCTGGCCCAGGTCCTCCTCCATGCGGGCCACTTTCGTCGCCACCCGGGACAAGAATTCCAGGTCGGCTTCATAGGAGTCGACAGTGCCCTGCCAGCCTGCCCCCACGAAATGCCACACCTCGGGGGTTTTGGTCTGACCGTAGCGGTCGATCCGGCCGATGCGCTGCTCCAGCTTGTTTGGGTTGAACGGGATGTCGTAGTTGACCAGCCGGTGGCAGTGGCGTTGCAGGTCGATCCCCTCACCGGCGGCGTCGGTGGCGATCAGGATGCGCACCGGGTGCTCGGACGGGTGCTTCTGGAACGCCAACCGCACCTGTTCGCGTTCGCTCGGGCTCATGCTGCCGTGCAGCACGGCCACCCGGTCGCCGCTCATCCCCTCCTGGCCGAGCAGGCCCACCAGCCAGTTGAGAGTGTCGCGGTACTCGGTGAACACCACGACCCGTTCGTTCGTCCAATGCCGGTCGGGTCGGCACACCGACTTCAGATAGTTGATCAGTTCGCGGGCTTTCGCGTCCGCGGCGGCCTCGTGGCTGATCGCCCACTGCAGCATCCGCTCCAGTAAAGCGGTCTCGTCGTCGTCCGGATCCGGCTGCATGGGGCGGGCCCGGTCCAGCGCGTCGTCCTCGGCCTCCGCCAACTGTTCGTCGTCATAGGTGGCGACGTCGTCGAAGAAACCCTCCATCCACTCGGGGACTTCGTCCCCCACCATGGCAGAGCCGGAGCGGTTCTTGAGTGTGTCCAAGTAGACGGAGACCGTGTGCGCGAACGCTGCCGGACTGGAAAACAGCCGCTTCTTCAGCAGCAGGGTGACCAGGTCGGTTGCTTTGCGTCCCCGGCGGGACGTGATCTTGGCGCGGCGCAGTTCCGCGAACCGAGTGAGCAGGCCGTGGATCTCGCGCTCGCTCTCCGGGTAGACCACCGGGATCGCTTTCGCCTCCCGGTGCAGGAAACGCGGGTTGCCGTCCGTGTCGACAATGTCGGCCTTCAAGCGGCGCACCACTGTTTCGCGCACCGCTGTCTTATCGGGTGCCACGCCGCGGGCGAACCGCTGGTTGTCGAGGATCTCCAAAAGCGCGGTGAACGAGGCCTGGTAGCCGTTGTGCGGGGTCGCCGACAAAAACAAGCGGTGCGTGAAATGCGGGGCGAGGCGGCGGATCAGTTTGGTCTGCTGCGAGTCGACCGCATACACCTGTTTGGGGGCAGCTGGGGCCACGTGGTGGGCCTCGTCCAAGATCAGCAGGTCGAAAGTGCGTGGATAGCTGGGACCGTCGTGGGGGAGCACCTCGTTAAGGAGCCGCTGGGCTTTTGCGCCGCGCAACCACGGCAGGCTGACGATCGTCAACGGGTACACATTGAACGGGTTGGCGGCGCTTCCGAAGTCGCGGCGCACTCGGGCGCAGCGTTCCGAGTCGACGATGGTGAAGTCCAGGCCAAACTTCTCGAACATTTCGTCCCGCCACTTCACGGTGAGGCCCGCGGGGCAGACGATCATGATGCGTTTTGCACGGTGCCGCAACAGCAGCTCCTGGGCGACCAGGCCCGCCTCAATGGTCTTGCCGAGGCCCACGTCGTCGGCGAGCAGCAGGTTCACGCGGGGTGCGGACACGGCACGCGCCACCGGTTCCAGCTGGTAGTCCTCGATCGTCACTCCGGAGCGGAATGGAGCCTGAAGCAGCCGCACGTCAGCCGAGGTCACCGCGGACCAGCGCACCGCATCAAGGAACGCGGCGAGCCGTTCCGGGGGGTCGAAACCGGCAGTGGCGGACACCTCTGGCAGGGATCCGGTTGGAAGAACCCGGCGTCCTGGTTCGAGTTCCCAGATCACCTCCAAGGTCTCGCCGAACCGGCCATCTTCAACGCTTTGTAGGGAGACCAAAGTGGCCTGTCCTGCTGGTTCGACCTGGCTGACCACCCACTTCTGCCCACGAACCGCTACTAGGGCCTGAGGGGTAGGCATGGCCTCGGTTGTGCTCGCCATGGGGGTTCCTCTGGTCGGACGGACGGTCACAAGCGCGTTTCTAAGGTAAAGGCAACAGTGTGAGCTGTTAATACGTGACACTAAATCGTTAGCTGAGTTCACTCAATACTAGGAGTGCGCTGAAAATTGCCACGATTCGGCACGTAAATCCCTAAAAGAGTCGAAGGCAGAGTGCTCCACCGCCACAGACACGCCGCCGCGCCCGTGGACGCCCGACCCGCCCCTGCCAGGAGCTCACCGACCTACCCTTGTGGGAGCACGGAAAGATCAGCGACTTCCTCCTCGGCACCGCCGAAGTTAGTGAGAAAATCACAGCTTAAGAGGCGTTCCTACTCCACGTGAACCAAGCGCTCAGAGTGGAAGTAGTGCCCCACCTGCAGCTGAGAGCTACCGAGGAACCGCGCTGCCGCTCAAGACAGCCCCCTTGCCGAAAAGCCCACCGGGCTCTTCCCTCCCCACACAAATCCCCCAATACTCGGTGCGCCGTGATACGGGTGTCGCATCGTCTCTCGCAGCACTGCTCACTGATCTGGCCTCGCGTACAAAGGTGGACTCTGGTCGACGCCAGTAGACTCGCAAACCTCGTACAGGGACTCGCGCCTGAGGTGGTTGAGAACTAACCAGGCCGCACTTACCACAGCTGACACCGAAACGGCCCGCAGCAACAGTCCGGGCCGCCGTGCACGCCACAGTCTTCAAAGAGAGAGCCAGCGGCTGACCCCTGCCACCTCTACCTCCACAAGCTGCGGACAAAGCTTATTTAATCCCCGCACTAGCATCCTCTGGGCCGCGTCATCACCTCACCAAAACCGCGGGCCGCTTTCGGACTCCTGCACGGGGACGCCGCGGGACATTGAGCCCGCAGCACACCGCCCACACCCCGGATCGTCGCTGGTCATGCGGGTTTAATGTTGGGGTTACGGTGGAACACGTTCTCCGGGTCGTATTGTGCTTTCACCTGGGCCAGGCGGCGATAGTTATCCCAGCCACCGAACCCAGACACCATACGGTGCTCCCCCTCCTCGCCAGCAGCGCTGAGGTAAACCGCTCCCGTGGCCCACGGGCTCATCTCCGCACGCGCACTCTGCACCCACTGGACCACCCGGTCGTCGTCCGCGGCATCCTGCCACACCCCAAACGGGTACACTCCCCACGCGGCATACCGCCACGGGATTGGATAGTCCGTCAACGCTCGCGACACGGTGCCGCCCTGCGGGACCAGCAGGTACTGCGATGGCGACGGTGTGGGCATTCTTCCCGCCCCCGCGCAATACCGGTCCACGGCCTCATCCGGCAGCGCGGTCATATGCTCTGCCGACCAGTAGCTTCGATAGCCGGGTGGGCTATCAAGCATGCACTGCAAATCGGCGTAGGCCATCTCCGCAGACATTTCCGCCACGTGACCGGCCTCCCGCATCGGCTGCAGGTCACGCGCCACCTCTTCCGGATCCCGCCCGGTGTGGATGAGCAACACGGCACACGCCAGCCGTCCCACCAGCCAGAGAGGCACGAACTCCTCCGACAGTGCGGTCAGGTACATCAACGCACCGCACACGTCATCCGTGGACGCCCCCATAAACTCCCGGTAGGCGCGCACCACGTCCGGCCCAGACTCGGCATCCCACAACAACAAAGACACGTTGACCGACGGCAGTTCGTGCAGGCGCAGCGTCATCGACGTCACCACACCGAAATTTCCCCCGCCGCCGTGCAGCGCCCAGAACAGTTCCGGGTGCTCATTCGGGGACGCGCGCACCAGCTCACCGTCAGCGGTCACCAGTTCCGCGGAGAGCAAGTTGTCGCACGCCAACCCGAACTTGCGGTCCAGCCAGCCACTGCCGCCGCTGAGCACCAGCCCGCACACCCCGATCGTGGACACCCGACCCCCTGTGGTGGCTAAACCATACGGTTGGGCAGCGCGGTCCAGGTGCCCCGTCGTGGCTCCCCCGCTCACCTGCGCGTTCGCCTCTTCCGGGTTGACGGTCACCTCGTTCATACGCCGCAGGTCGATGACGATTCCGCCATCGGTGAGCGCCTCACCGCCCACCCCGTGGCCGCCGCCGCGAACCGCGATCTCCAAGTCGTGCTCGCGGCCGAACCTGATCGCCTGGATCACGTCGTCCACCGTCTCGCACTGGGCGATCAGTCGAGGACGCAGGTCAACAAGAGGGTTGACCACGGTTCTGGCCTGTTCATAGCCGGAGTCTTCAGGTTCCAAAACCTGTCCGGAGAGCTGGGAGCGGAATTCCGTGACCGCGGTACCGGTCAGTGTGGTGCTGTTGAGCTGAGCCATAGGGACCTCCCCGTCGGATACGGGCCGGACCGGGGTGGTCGGGCCCCGGCCTGCGGCGACCCGGTCAGGCCACCGTCCTGGTTTGGACCCGCTCACCTGCGAGCCTAGGAGGCCCCACGCACGCTTCCCACCTTCTTTTGGTGATACTTCGTCAAGTCATTTTTGAGAAAACTACATGTAATCAACATCCCACACTCAGTATTCACATCAGGAAAAACAAGGGGCCGCACCCTAGGGGATTGCGGGGTGCGGCCCTAGCAGCCCGTCGCTTACAAGGTTGTCTCCGGGGATGCGGGACGACGCTGGTGAATCTGTTCAATCACCGTGTCCCGGGCGGGAACGAACCGCGGCCCCTCGGGGCCGAACACGCCGCGCGGTTCCGGGAACAGCAGCAGCATGACCGGGTAGACGAGGGCAGCGGCGAGCAACGTCACCGGCAGGCTAATGTCAATGCCCCCGGCAGCGTTCGCGAACGGTCCCACGATGATCGACGTGTTGGCGAACAGCAGCCCGGCGATAGCCGCAACCAGCCACGCCGCCCCGGCCCGCCAGTTCACGCCGCGCGTGAACCAGTAGGCGCCGCCCTTCTCGCCGCGGTTGAACACCTGCAAGTCATCGACCAGGTAGTAGCCGCGCCGGACCACATACCCGATCATGAGGATCACCATCCACGGCGACGTCAACAAGACAATCAAAATGGCGAAGGCGCTCAGTGCCTCAACCATGTTGATGACGAAGCTGCCCACGAAGATCAACACGAGCGCGAGCGTGCCCACTACTGCGGTTCCCTGCACCCGGTTCAGTCGGGGGACCAGCGAACTGAAGTCAAGCCCCGTACCGTAGAGCGCGGTCGTACCGGTTGACAGGCCGCCGATGAGGGCCACAGCGATCAGCGGCAGCGCATACCACAGGGGCGACACCACCGCCAGACCGGTCACATAGTTGTTCGGGTCGGCAACCAACGTAGCCGTGCTCGCACCGAACAGGAACGGCACCAGCGTGGCCACCTGGGCGAGGAACGGTGCGGCCAGCAGCGACCGGGTGCTGTAGCTGGCGGGAATGTAGCGTGCCCAGTCGCCGAGGAACCCGCCGAAAGAAATCGGGTTGGCCATAACGGTGAGCACCGCCAGAATCCACGTCGGCCAGAAGCTGCCGAGAATATAGGAGCCGGTGCCCGCGAACGACGGATCGAAGATGCCGCCGTAGGCCACCACGCCGAGCAGCATGATGACCGTGCATGCGATCACCGCCACCTTGTTGATCAGCAGCATGAACTGATAGCCGTAGATGCATACCGTGAACACCGCCACCGCGATGACCCCGTAGGAGGCGGCTTGCAGCGCGTCTCCGCCGTCAAAGCCGAGCCGCAGCGCGAGACCGACGATCGCGTCACCGCTCCCCCACACTGACAGGGAGAAGAAGGTAACGGCGGTAAGAAGGGAGAGGAACGATCCCAGGGCTCGGCCGACTACGCCGAAGTGTGCTCCCGACGAGACCGCGTTGTTGGTGCGAGTCCGTGGTGCGAACAATGCCATGGGGGCAAGGATGAGCGCACCAACGACAACACCGGTGACAATGGCTGTCACCGAAGCCCAGAAACTCAACCCGAACGCCACCGGCAGGGTGCCCAAAATGATGGTCGCGAACGTGTTCGCGCCTCCGAACGTCAACCGGAACAAGTCCAACGGGCGTGACGTCTGGGCCTCCACCGGGATCGGAGCGATCCCGTAGCTTTCGATCTTCGTGACCGGTTCAGGCGCAAGACGGGATGCGGACATAGTGCCTCCCAACAAGGGGGAAACCAGCATGGCTGCTGGGTGCGGGGGTGAAGAAGAAAACCGGGACGCGGCGGCACTGGCACGTCCCGGTATCTGTGGCCTAGCGGTCCTTCTTCGCGGTCAACGCGAGAAGGGACACCAAGTCGTAGGCGACGTGGGCGGCCGCGGTCGCCGTGATCTGCGCGTGGTCGTATGCGGGGGAAACCTCCACCACGTCGGCCCCCACCAGGTTGCAGGAGGCCAGCCCACGCAGCAGCTCCAACAGTTCCCGGCTGGTCAGGCCGCCCGCCTCCGGGGTGCCGGTGCCGGGAGCGTGCGCCGGGTCGAGGACGTCGATGTCCACGGACACGTATAGCGGCCGGTTCCCGATCCGCTGCCGCACCATGTCAGCGATCTCGTCCACCCCGCGGCGCATCACGTCCGCGGCGGTGACGATACCGAAACCGAACCGGCGGTCGTCCTCCAAGTCCTTCTTGCCGTAGAGGGGGCCGCGGATCCCCACGTGGGTGAGGGCTTCCGTGTCGAGAATCCCCTCCTCCACGGCACGGCGGAACGGGGTGCCGTGCGTGTAAGGCGCACCGAAATAGGTGTCCCACGTGTCCAAATGGGCGTCGAAGTGCAGGAGCGCCACCGGCCCGTGCACCCGGTGCACGGCGCGGAGCAGCGGCAACGCGATCGTGTGGTCTCCACCCAAAGTCACCAAGCGAGTACCCTGAGACAACAACTCGCTGGCTGAGGCTTCGACCGTTGCAATGGCCTCCTTGATCGCGAACGGGTTGACCGCGATGTCACCGCCGTCGGCCACCTGGACTTCAGCGAACGGGGACACATCCAACCCCGGGTTGTAGGGGCGCAGCAGCCGACTAGCCTCACGGATAGCAGCAGGACCGAACCGGGCGCCGGGACGGTAGGACACACCGCTGTCGAACGGGATACCGACCACGGCGATATCGGTCTTGGCTACCTCATCGGTGCGGGGCAGTCGGGCAAAAGTCGCCGGACCAGCAAACCGGGGAACCAAGCTGGAGTCGGTGGGACCGATCGGTGTGCTCACGGGATTACCGCCTTCCCTCACTGTCGTGATCGGCTAACACGGCGCGGAACATGCGGTCCTCGATCCGCTAAAGGCACAGGTCAAGGCCTCAAACACCATAGACTCGAAAGAAACTCCGCACAGATGGACGCCCCGCACACCTCTTGTGCCGCACCTGGACGAAGCAGCCACTTGTCTCCCGCACCTTTCCGTGACGGCGTCTCCGACGCCCAAACCGTGCCGCTCCGCACGATCCTCGCCCGCCGTGACCTCGCCTTGGAACCCCTTGTTCCCGCGGCCCCGGACGCGCACGTTCGATGGGCCACAGTCAGCGAACTCCTCGACCCCGCCCCCTACCTCAAAGGCGGGGAACTCCTCCTCACCGCAGGGACCAACCTGCCCACCGACCCTGAAGCACTCGACCGGTACGTGACCGCCCTCGTCTCCGCACAGGTCACCGCGCTCGGCTTCGGCGTCACCCCCGTCCACGACGCAGTACCCGACACGCTCGTGGCACGCTGCCGCGCCCACGGGCTCCCCCTCCTGCTCGTTCCACGTGAAACACCGTTCGTCGCCGTCAGCCAAGCCGTCGGTGAAGAACTCGAACGGCTCCGCCTCGCCGGCCAGCGCAGATTCACCGCCGCGGGACGCTCCCTCACCAAAGCCGCAATCGGCGCCACCCCGGTCCAAGAACTCCTCACCACGCTCAGCGCCGCACTCGGCTGCTGGACCCAGCTTCTCGGCACCCGCCCTCTCGGCCAAGTCGGACGCGTCCCCCCACTCCCCGACGAAGCCCACGAACTCATCCGCAAAGTCCGCACGCCAGGCGGCCCCCTCAGCGCCAAACTCTGGATCCCCCCCGACGAAGTCGTCCTGCACGCCATCGGCGACCAAGCCCGCGACCGGACCGTGCTCCTCCTCGGCCGCCCCAAACCCTTGGACAGCACCGACCGCGCCATCCTCGGCATCGCCGTCGCCCTACTCGGCCTGCTCTCCCGCGCCCAACCCGCCGTCGTCGACGACGCAAGCCGACTCGCCACCCGGCTCCTCCTCACCGGAGCCACCCCCGACACGACCGTCCTCCGGCTTCTGCCCGCCCTCCTCACCGGAGACGAACCAGCCCCCACCGCCTACCGGGTCCTCCACGCCCGCTGGACCCGCCCCAGCTCCCAGCCCACCCCCTCCCCCACGCTGTTCCGCACCCGCCTCGTCGACGACACCAGCACCCCCGTGCGCGCCATCCTCGCCGACCAAGGCACCCACCACGCCCACCTGGAACTCCTCGACAACCTGCACGCCGCCGGATGGCTCGCCGCACTCAGCCGCCCCGTGCCCGGCAGCGCACTCGCCGACGCCGACCAAGAAGCCGCGATGCTTCTCATCCGCGCCCACGCCACCGGCCGCCCCCTCCTGCCCGAAACCCAGCCCGACCCCCTCGAAACCCTCCTCGAAACCGACGAAGCCCGCGCCGCAGCCCGCACCCTCCTCGGCCCGCTCGCCGGAAACGACAGCACCTCCCGCACCCTGCGCACCACCCTCCGCGCCTGGCTCGCCCACCACGGCAGCTGGGACCGGACCGCCGCCGACCTCGGCGCCCACCGCAACAGCGTCCGCTACCGCATCAGCCGCATCGAACGCGACCTCGGCATCGACCTGTCCGACCCGGAACAGCGAATGCGCATGTGGTTTGCGCTGTCCCGATTCCCCGACGACACCCCCACCCACCCGACACAAAGGGACATATCACGATGAGGTGAAAGAAATTCACCGCCATCGTGGGGAAGAAAGGTTCTTGACATAATGCTGTGTGGGCACGATCGTGGCGGTCAGCGCGGTTACGGCGAGGAGGGAATTGATAGAGCCGTTGCAGCCCGGCGACCCCGGGCGGATCGGTCCCTACCGGCTCGTCAGCCGACTAGGCGCGGGAGGAATGGGGCAGGTATTCCTCGCCCGCTCCCCTGGAGGGCGACCGGTAGTGGTCAAAGTCATCCTGCCCGAATACGCCAACGACGACGAATACCGCATTCGTTTCGCGCGTGAAGTCGAAGCTGCCCGCCGCGTCGGCGGCTTCCACACCGCCCAAGTCATCGACGCCGACCCCACCGCCGACCCGCCGTGGATGGCCACCGCCTACATCCCCGGCCCCTCCCTGCGGAAAGCCGTCACCGAACGCGGCCCCCTCTACGGAAACAACCTGCGCACCCTCGCTGCCGGACTCGTCGAAGGCCTCGCCGCCATCCACGCGTGCGGCCTCGTCCACCGCGACTTCAAACCCAGCAACATCGTCCTCGCCGCCGACGGCCCCCGTGTCATCGACTTCGGCGTCGCCCGCCCCCTCGACAGCAGCGTCATGACCCAAAGCGGCGCCGTCATCGGCACCCTCGCCTACATGTCCCCCGAACAAACCGACGGCAGCCAAGTCGGGCCCGCCAGCGACGTGTTCTCCCTCGGCACCGTGCTCGCCTTCGCCGCCACCGGACGGTCCCCGTTCATGGCCGACTCCATCGGCGAAATCATCGCGCGCATCTCCGGACCGCCTCCCGAACTCCCCGAACTCCCCGACGACCTGCGGGAACTCGTCTACGCATGCTGGGAGCAGAACCCTGACTTGCGGCCCACCACGGCCGAACTCCTCGCCCAGCTCAGCACCGACCACACCGGCGACGACTGGCCCCCGCCCCACTTGAGCGACCTGATCGGCTCAATGCTCCCACTCGGGGCAACCACCTCCCCCAACCCGTCGCTCGCCATCGAACCGCCACCCCCCTCCCACGGCCCCCCGCGGCCGTCCGAACCGCTGCCCGACCCCGGGGACGACGCCGACGAACCCTCTGCGGAGAAACCCAGTCGGACCCTTCCGGAACCGGAGCCGCCGGAACTGGAAGAAAAACCCATCCAGGTCATCCACGAACCGGAACGCCCTGCACCCACCCCGCCCCGCCCCCGCGAACCCGCCAGAGGGGCGATAAAACCGAAAAATCCCCGCCCGGCAGCGCCCCAACCCCCCTGGTCCCCGCCCCGGGTCCAGCCACCCCGGTGGAAACAACTCATCACGAAGAAACCCGTGGCCGGCATCCTCACCGCAGTCGCCACGGCCGGCCTCGTCGTGTCCTTCCTCGTCTGGCAGTGGACACTCCCCGAGACCCCGCTGCGCCCCGACAGCAGCACCGCCCCCTCAGAGTCCGCTGACCCGCACGAACTCAACGAGCCTCGCATCCTCACCACCGACCGGGAAGCGGTTGCCGTCGCATTCAGCCCCGGCGGATCCCTCCTCGCCGGCGGCAGCGGCGACAAACTCATCCACGTGTGGGACGTGGCAAGCGGCGACGAACTCCACACCCTGGAAGGCCACACCGACTGGGTGCGTGCCGTCGCGTTCAGCCCCGACGGCGCCCTCCTCGCCAGCGGCAGCGACGACGCCACCGTGCGGCTGTGGGACGTGGCCGCCGCAGAAGAACGAGCCGTTTTCGAAGGACACACCCACTACGTGCTGGACATCGCGTTCAGCCCCGACGGCTCGATGGTGGCCAGCGGTAGCAGAGACGGCACCGCCCGGCTGTGGAACGTCGCCACCGGGACAGAACACGCCGTCCTCAAAGGGCACACCGACTACGTCTACGCTGTCGCGTTCAGCCCCGACGGCTCGATGGTGGCCAGCGGCAGCAGAGACGGCACCATCCGCCTGTGGGATGTCGCCACCGGAAAAGAACGCGACGTGCTGCAAGCACCCGCCGAGAATGTCGTCTCCCTCGCGTTCAGCCCCGACGGGAGCATGCTCGTCCACGGCAGCGACAGCACCGTCCACCTGTGGGACGTAGCCAGCGGCGAAGCACTGCACACCTTCGAAGGCCACACCGACTGGGTGCGTGCTGTCGCGTTCAGCCCCGACGGCGCCCTCCTCGCCAGCGGCAGCGACGACCGCACCATCCGCCTGTGGGATGTCGCCGCCCAGGAAGAACACACAACCCTGGAAGGGCACACCGAGCCCGTCCACTCCGTAGCCTTCCACCCGGAAGGGACCACGCTAGCCAGCGCAAGCGAAGACGGCACTATCCGTATCTGGCCCATCGCCACGGAATAACCCCGCGCCTGCTCCTCCCCAGTCTGGCACTCTGTCAGCCCGGTTTTCTGTCCCGGCCCTCGGAACTGGCAGGGAAACACTCTGGTGCCCGAGTCCTCGACAGGCCCCTCTCTACTGAGGAGAGCACACCTCAAGACAGTTCAGTTCGGTGTGTCTGTTCCCGTCAGGCAGAGCGGTGCACCACGACGAGAGAGTCGACCGCGGTCCGCGGCCCCTCCTCCGTAGCGACCTCACGGGTCACATATCCGGCGCGCTCCACCTGGACCGCGAACAGCATCCGCGCTGAAGAAACTGCGCAAGGCAGTCGCGTTGCTGCCCCTCTTAGGGGCGATGAGGAACCACCGGGGCAGCCTCCGGCATCATCGTCGTCGACATGTTGCTGCCCCTCTTAGGGGCGATGAGGAACCTGGCACATCAACCGGGCCCCCTCCTCCGCGTTGCTGCCCCTCTTAGGGGCGATGAGGAACCGGGTTCGGGCCGCGGATGCGCGGCATACCACTCGGGTTGCTGCCCCTCTTAGGGGCGATGAGGAACCACGAGTCATGTGGGAAGCCTTCGGCCGCATCTGGTTGCTGCCCCTCTTAGGGGCGATGAGGAACCCGGGTGCGGCGGAGATAGTCCGCGTAGGCCTCACGTTGCTGCCCCTCTTAGGGGCGATGAGGAACACGTTCCCTACCGTTAGGAGGAGCGTGTGAACAAGTTGCTGCCCCTCTTAGGGGCGATGAGGAACGCGGCGACCTGAGCGGCTCCTGCGACGCCTACGACCTGTTGCTGCCCCTCTTAGGGGCGATGAGGAACACGTGTCGCAGACGTTCAGTCATGGCCACTAGTCGGTTGCTGCCCCTCTTAGGGGCGATGAGGAACCTTGAGAGTCAGCATGTCCTCATGCGCAGGCCAGCGGTTGCTGCCCCTCTTAGGGGCGATGAGGAACTCTGCGGCCTCAGCGTCCGGAGCAGGACCGCGGACGATGTTGCTGCCCCTCTTAGGGGCGATGAGGAACCGGCCCGTGGCGACTAGAGGGCCGCGGCCAATCACTGTTGCTGCCCCTCTTAGGGGCGATGAGGAACCCGCTGCCCTCGTTGCCACCCGCTGGCTCTCGCGTTGCTGCCCCTCTTAGGGGCGATGAGGAACTGATGACCAGCGGCCCTCTCTCGCGCTGGCGGTGACGTTGCTGCCCCTCTTAGGGGCGATGAGGAACACCGGTTTTCTGGTCGCGTTGTGCTATCCGGGTAGTTGCTGCCCCTCTTAGGGGCGATGAGGAACTCGTCTCCTCCACCAAGAACATCAAGGTGGAGATCATGTTGCTGCCCCTCTTAGGGGCGATGAGGAACGCGCTCGGCCTCGCCGCCTAACCCCCAGCCAAACACAAAG
>NZ_BCWB01000053.1 GCF_001592045.1 Thermobifida fusca NBRC 14071 = JCM 3263
CCGGACGCCGCTTCACCCCCGAGACCCTGCCGAAGAACTCCTGGGACCTGCGCAACTTCCTCTGGGCGCCTCGGCTGGGGTTCTTCGGCATCCAGCGCATCCACCTGCTGCGCGACGTCATGATCCTGGCTGGGGCCGGGGTCGGCGGCGGCTCCCTCAACTACGCCAACACCCTCTACGAACCACTGGACGACTTCTACAACGACCCGCAGTGGCGGGACATCACCGACTGGCGAGAAGAACTCGCCCCCTTCTACGACCAAGCCAAACGCATGCTCGGGGTGCGGACCAACCCCACCGTCACCCCTGCGGACGTCCACCTGCGCCACGCCGCCGAGGCCATGGGGGTCGGCTCCACCTTCCACCTCGCCCCGGTCGGCGTCTTCTTTGGCGACGGCAAGGACGGGGCGGCCACCCAACCGGTCTCCCCCGGCGAAGCCTGCCGCGACCCCTACTTCGGGGGTGCCGGCCCGACCCGGCGCGCCTGCCTGGAGTGCGGGGAGTGCATGACCGGTTGTCGGCACGGCGCAAAAAACATGCTCACCGAGAACTACCTGTACTTCGCGGAGCGCCATGGCGCCGTCATCCACCCCATGACCACCGTGGTAGCGATCCGCGAACGCCCTGCCTCCCTCGGCGGCGGCTATGCGGTCGACACCGTAGCCACCGGTGCTTTCCGCACCCGGCGCGCCACCCGCACGTTCACCGCCCGCTACATCGTGCTCGCTGCTGGCACCTACGGCACGCAGCGCCTCCTGCACGCCATGCGCGACTCCGGGCTCCTGCCCCGCATCTCCCCCAAGCTCGGCACGCTCACCCGCACCAATTCCGAAGCCCTCGTCGGCGCGATGACCAAGGCGATACGCCCGCCCCAGGACTTCACGCAGGGCGTGGCGATCACCTCCTCCATGCACCCTGACGCGCACACGCACATCGAGCCGGTCCGCTACGGCAAAGGCTCCAACGCGATGGGGCTGCTCACCACCATGCAAGTCCCCGGCGGGGGACGCATCCCCCGCTGGCTGCGCTTCCTCGGCGTAATCGCCGCCCACCCCTACCTCTTCATGCGCAGCCTGTCCGTGCGCCGCTGGTCGCAGCGGACCATCATCGGCCTGGTCATGCAGTCCCTGGACAACTCGCTGACCACCTACACCCGGCGGGGACTGTTCGGCCGGCGGGTGCTGACCTCTCGGCAGGGCCACGGCGCTCCCAACCCCACGTGGATCCCGGTGGCCCAGCAGTTCGCCGCCCAGATCGCCAAACAGATCGACGGCTACCCGGGCAGTTGCGTCAGCGAAATCTTCGACATCCCGTTGACCGCGCACTTCCTGGGCGGCTGCCCGATCGGCGCCTCCCCCGAGGAAGGTGTAATCGACCCCTACCACCGGCTCTACGGCCATCCCGGCATCCACGTGGTGGACGGGTCAGCCGTCACCGCCAATCTGGGCGTCAACCCGTCGTTGACGATCACCGCCCAAGCGGAACGCGCCATGGCGATGTGGCCCAACAAGGGGGAGCCTGACCCGCGGCCCGCTCCGGGCTCCCCCTACCAGCGGGTGGAGCCGGTCTACCCGGTCCGTCCAGCAGTGCCGGCAGGCGCCTACGCGGAGCTGCGGTTCACCCGCCGCATTGCGCTCCCCTTGGACGTGAGCCGACCGCAGCGCACCCCGGGAGGCACCGGCACGGACACGGTCAGGCGGACCGATGCTCCGCCCGCTCCTTGAGGTGGTCGATGATCTGCGCGAAGTGATCACCCAGCGTCTCGTGCATGTGCCGGGACATGGCCTGGGCGAGGATCGCGTCGACCGCGATCTGCGCGAGAGGGCGGACACGGCGGATCACGTCGGCGACCTTGCCCAGGTCCTCGCTGTGGATGATCCCTTCCGGGGCGTAGGTAGCGATGATGTGCTCCGAAACCTGCCGGTTGAGTGCTTCCGCGGCAGCGTCGATCCGGTCGCGGAGTTCTTGGGCGAGGTCCAGGACCGCGTCGAGGGACATGCCGATTTCGACGAGCTCCGCACCAGCGTGGAGCAGGCGCGGGCTGGGCACGCGGTACCGTTTCCCTTCCGGTTCGAGCAGGCCGAGTTCAACCGCCCGGGCCACCCGCTCAGGGGTGACCTGGTCGCCGAAGAGGTCGGTGAGCTCCTCCAGGGTCATGTAGCCGGGGATTTCGTCGGACCAGGGGTCGCCCACCGCGGATTCGAACCCGAGCACTTCGGACAGGTTGCCGCCCCGCTCCCATACGCTGACTAGTTCGGCGATGTTGGCGAAGGTATAGCCGCGTTTGAGGAGTTGACCGATGAGTCGCAGCCGGGCGAGGTGGACCTCGGTATAAATCCCTACCCGTCCTTCCCGGCGCGGCGGGGAGAGCAGTCCGCGGTCCTGGTAGACGCGGACGTTGCGGACGGTGGTGTTCGCCAGCCGGGCCAGCTCGTCGATGCGGTATTCGGCCATGCCCCCACTCTAGGGAGTCCGCGCGTTCGGCTCCGATGCGCAGGGCGTTTCGGCACTGACGCCGGGTGGCGCTTCCCGGGTTGACCAGCCGCCTTTTTACCCCATTGAATTGTGACAATAGTCATTGTAACGTTCATCGTAGGAAACATGGGGTGTCCGCGCTCCACCCTGTGCGACCCCTGGGGACGGTTCCGTCCCCAGGAACCCACCGGCTCCACCACTTCCGGAGGAGAACCGCGATGACCGCACCCGCCAAGGCCATCACTGACCGCGAGGACATCGCCCAACGGCTCCTGCGTTCCTCGGCTAAAGCCTCCTTCGACCCGCTCGTCGAAATCGACTGGGACGCCCCCATCGACCCCGACCGCTACGCCATCCGCCCCGAACGGGTCTCGCTGTACGGCACCGAACTGTGGGAGCAGCTCAGCGAAGCCCAGCGCAAAGAACTGAGCAGGCACGAGACCGCCAGCATCGCCAGCATCGGCATCTGGTTCGAAACGATCCTGATGCAGATGCTCGTCCGCCACGCCTACGACCGCGACCCCACCAGCAACCACATCCAGTACGCCTACACCGAGATCGGCGACGAATGCCGCCACTCGGTGATGTTCGCCAAGATGGTGGGCAAGCTCGGTGCTCGCTACTACCGTGTGGACGGCCTCACCCAGTTCCTCGGCCGGGTCTTCAAAACCATCTCCAACACGCCTCTGACCTTCAGCGCCGCACTGTACGTCGAAGAGATCCTCGACCAGCTCCAGCGCGAGACCATGGTGGACGAAGAACTCGAACCGCTGGTCCGCGCTGTCTCCCGGATCCACGTGGTGGAAGAAGCCCGGCACATGCGCTACGCGCGCGAAGAGTTCCTGCGCTCCTGGCAGCACCGCAGCTGGCTGTCCAAGGCCTACAGCCGCCTGGTCCTCGGCCTGGTGGTCTACTTCGCCACCACGCGGCTCATCCACCCGGACTGCTACGCAGCAGTAGGACTCGACCCGAAGGCCGCCCGCCGCGCCGCGCGCCGCAACCCCCACTGGCGCAAGAGCCTGACCTGGATGGCCAGCAAGGCCGTGGCGACTTTCGCTGAGGCAGGAATGATCCAAGGGCCCGCGAAGAAGCTGTGGCGCCGGGCCGGAGTACTGGAGGAGACCGCATGAGCGGAATGGGCGACGACGAAGAGGAATACCACGGCACCGTCACCGCTGTCTTCGACGAGACCGAAGTCACCGTCACCGCGCACCTCGCCGGGCACTTCGACCCGCTCAGCGGAGAGTACCGGTGGACCGGACGGCTCGTCGCCGATCCGGAGCTGGACCGGCTCTTCCGCCAGGGCCAGCGCGCAGTCCTGCTGCGCACCCCGGAAGGCTATGCGGGCAAAGGAGAGCTCGTTGAAGTCAACGTCTGGGGCGGCTACCGGGTGCGGGGACGCGGCCGACCCCCCTTCGCGGTCCCTGAACTCAGCGCTGAAGAGATCTGACCTCTGGTCCCACCCGCCAGCGGTGGGGCGCCGGGACCACCGCCGACGCCCCACCGCCCCTGTCGTCCCCAGGCAGGAGCGGCGCACCGGCGCTGCACACCGCAGCCGTCCTCCTCGTCGTTCTCCACGCCCGGATGCCCTGCGCCGCTGTCCCGCTGACAGCCGCCGTGCACGGCCGGACGGCTCCGGTTCGACTTGCCCGATGCAGGCTAGGCGCCCGCCGTGAACGGGAAATGCTCCACCACTTCCGCGCGGACCGTCCGCAGCCGGGTCTGCACAGCCCGGCGGAGCCGCCCCAGGCAGTCGGCGATCGCGGAACTGTCGCCCACCAACCCGCTCTTCGCGATCAGCGGGACACCGTCCAGCACTCCCCCGCCAAGCACACCGTGCACGGTCAGCGGGAGCATCTCCCCACCGATGTCGAAAGTCTGAACCCCCAGCACATCCAGCACGGCCGAAGTGAGATCGCCGCCGGCGATCAACATCCCGCTCGGACGTCCCAGCGCCCCGTCCTGCTCGTGCGCATCGGTCACCGCCGTGGCGATCACTTCCGCCAGCCGCTCCGGAATCAGGCGGCGCTGTGGCAGCGGCAACGCTGCGATCTCCGCCGCGGTCGCCCGCAACCGGAACACCACCACGTCGGGGAAGGCGTGGCTGGCCAGCGCATCAGCCAGGGTGTGGGCAAGCTTCTCCCGGCTGTCCTCGCGCTCCACGTCCTCGGGGGCGGCATCGACCCAGCGCACCGGTCCGGAGCGCACGACCGCGTCGAGCTGCCGCGCGGTCAGCTCGGTGACGCTGCCTACCGCGGCCAACAGCGGCCCGGCGGTGATGCCTTCGCCGTGCAAGTGCAGGGCCTCGGCCAACAGCACGCCGAACGGTCCCGGGTCAGCGGCTAGCCACACGATGCCGTGCTCCCGGTGCGCCCGGGCAGCCGCCTCGGCTAGTTCCGCCAGGTAGGTGGTGGTGTCGGCGTCGCACAGCACCACCGGTTCATCTCCGGCGGCGAGCTCTGCTGTCAACAGCTCCGGGGTGACCTGGCGCACCGGGATGCGGCGGACCCGCAGCGAGCTCTGCTGCGCCACCACTTCGGCGACATCGGCAGCAGCGGTGGGGCTGAGCGGGTCGAGTGCCGCCTCGGTGCGGTCCACCGGGGTGCCGTCCAGCAACTGTACTCCGTCGACGGTCGTCCGGCCCGCGGCGGGGAAAGCGGGAACCACGATGACGCGCAGCCGGGTCTGCGGCGGACAGCGCTCCCGGACTTCCGTCCACGCGGCTTCGACTTCCGCGCCGAGGTTGCCGCGCAAGGTGGTGTCGATCCGCTTGATCACCAAGCCCACCGGCCATACCGCTTCGACGACGTCGGCGACGAGGTCGGTGGCCTGGTGGGGCGGCATGTGCCGGCTGTCGAGGTTGGCAACGATCACGTCGTGGTCTTCGGCCACCCGGGCGACCTGCTCGGGGGCGACCATGGTCACGCGCTGTCCGGCACGCGCAAAACGCGCAGCGGTCGCAGCCGCGCCGATGAGATCGTCTGCGATGACGAGTACCTGTGCCACTTCACCATTTTCTCGTGCACCACCGCTGGATCACGCGTCTGATCCGGCGGTGCTCCTGTTCTCTGCTGCGCCTGCTGCCTGCAGGCCTGCGCCTCTCAAGTCCACGATGGCCCTCTGGTCCGCTTCCGCGGTCCGGTGGTGGCGGGGTGCGATGGCCGCTACCGCGGTCCGCGGCCACCGGTGCTGTCAGGGCAGGCAGGCGGGGACGGCTCCGGCGGCCTGTCCCGGCTCAGTCGCACGCACCCCAATGATCAGCAATGCTCCCCTCATCGCCTCTTCTGCCTGATACGACGGGCTCAGCGCAGCCGCAGGACGCACAGACGAGGGACAGCCGCACCCCACTCACGGCATATCGCCTGATATCTCCGCTACCTCCCGTTTTATCCTTCTGCCTAAGCCCACAAGGCTCAAGAAAGGGAAGCCTCCGGTGTTTGCCAAGTTTTGTTCACTTATAGCGATCACACCGCTAATCTCCGGCGACCGCGGCAATCCGTTCCTAACTGGAACGCTTTCCACGTGACAAAACCGTTACGGCAGGCATCGGCCAAATGTGTGGACTTTCACGGACAGAACTACTTGCATCGGATGTCTATGGAGCAGGTCACACGATGACCGGGCGGTACTGGAGGTACATGAATGCCCAAGTTCCCTGATCCGCGCGTCACAATCGCCGCGACACTCTCCCTCGTGCTGCTGACCGGAGGCTGCGCCTACCTGTCCGGTGGCGGAGGGTCGGCGGGAGCCGACCCGGACTCGCCGGAATGCGAACCCTACAAGCAGTGGCAGGACATCGGCGGCACCGTCTCGATCTACGCTTCCATCCGGGACGTCGAGGCCGAACGGCTGGAACGTGCCTGGCAGAAGTTCGTCGACTGCACCGGAATCAAGATCCAGTACGAGGGCAGTGGTGAGTTCGAAGCCCAAGTCCAGGTGAAAGTGGACGGCGGCAACGCGCCCGACATTGCTTTCTTCCCCCAGCCCGGTCTGCTTGAGCGCTTCGCCAAGTCCGGTGACCTGGTCGCGGCCCCCGAGAGCGTCCAGAAGCTGGCCGAAGAAGGCTGGAGTGAGGACTGGCTGGACTACGCCACGTTCGACGGCGAGTTGTACGGCACCCCGCTGGGCGCCAACTTCAAGTCCTTCGTCTGGTACTCGCCCACGTTCTTCTCCGAGAACGGGTACGAAGTCCCACAGACCTGGGACGAGCTGATCGAACTTAGCGACACCATCGCTGACGACGGAGTGAAGCCCTGGTGCGTCGGCTTCGAATCCGGTGACGCCACGGGCTGGCCCGGCACCGACTGGATCGAAAACGTCGTCCTGCGGGAAAACGGCCCCGACGTCTACGACCAGTGGGTCAACCACGACATCCCGTTCAACGACTCCAAGATCGCGGACGCGTTCGACCGGGCCGACACCATTCTGCGGAACCCTGACTACGTCAACGGCGGTTTCGGCAACGTGCAGAGCATCGCCATCACCTCGTTCCAGGAAGGCGGCCTGCCCATCCTGGACGGCCAGTGCGCCATGTACCTCATGGGCTCCTTCTACTCCGCCCAGTGGCCGGAAGGCACCGAGGTCGCCGAGGACGGCGATGTGTACGCGTTCAACCTGCCGCCGATCAACCCGGATCAGGGCACCCCGGTCATGGGCGGTGGCGAATTCGTCGGCGCGTTCAGCGACCGTCCCGAGGTGGTCGCGGTCCGCGAGTACCTGGCTACCGCGGAGTTCGCGAACAGCCGGGCCGCGGAAGGCGCCTGGTTCTCCGCACACAAGGGCCTTGACCTCGACCTTCTGGAAGTTCCGACCGACCGTCTGGGCGCGGAGATCCTGCGCGACCCCGAAACCGTGTTCCGCTTCGACGGAAGCGACCTGATGCCGGCTGAAGTGGGAGCCGGAACGTTCTGGCGGGGAATGGTCAACTGGATCAACGGCGAGGACACCGACGCCACGCTCGACTACATCGAGAACTCCTGGTCTTCCTGACACAGTCCGCTGCTTCGGGACCGGCATCTGCCGGTCCCGAACCACCCCGATCGGAAGAGGACGGGAATGGGTTTCTCCCTTGTCGACGAGCTTCCCAAGCTCCTGTGGTTGGTGATCGGTGTCGCGGGCTTCCTGGCTGTCATCGGCGCCCTGCTGCTCCTCGTGGATGCCGGACCCAGAAAGACCAGGACCGAATGGTGGCAGGCCACGCTCTTCCTGGCGCCCGCACTGATCCTGCTGATCCTGGGCCTGGTCTACCCGGTCATCCGTACCACGCTGCTGTCGTTCATGGACAGCAAAGGTGCGGCCTGGGTCGGCCTGGACAACTACATTGCGATGTTCACGCAGCCTGAAATCCTGGTGGTCCTCCGCAACACGTTCCTGTGGGTACTGTTCGGGCCGGTGCTGGCCACCGCGATCGGGCTGTTCTACGCGCTGCTGGTCGACCGCAAACGGTTCGAATCAGTGGCCAAGTCGCTGATCTTCATGCCGATGGCGATCTCGTTCGTCGGCGCGAGCATCATCTGGAAATTCATCTACGCCTACCGTCCCGCGGAAGCCGAGCAGATCGGTCTGCTCAACCAGATCATCGTGTGGTTCGGCGGTGAACCGCGGCTGTGGCTCCTGGACGCCCCGATCAACACGCTGCTGCTGATCGTGGTGCTGATCTGGGTCCAAGCCGGCTTCGCGATGGTCGTGCTCTCCGCCGCAATCAAAGCCATCCCTGACGAGATCATCGAAGCGGCCCGCATCGACGGCACCGGGGTGTGGACCCACTTCTGGAACATCACCCTGCCCTCGGTGTGGCCGACGCTCATGGTCGTGCTGATCACTATCTCGGTGCAGACACTGAAAGTGTTCGACATCGTGCGCACCATGACCGGTGGCCAGTACGAGACGAGCGTCATCGCCAACGAGATGTACGCGCAGGCGTTCCGCTACGACAACCTGGGTATGGGATCGGCGCTTGCGGTGTTCCTGTTCATTCTGGTCATCCCGCTGATCATCCTGCAGATGCGCACCAATCGACGGCTGAGGGAGGAGCAGCGATGAGCACGTCCCCACAGTCCCCGCCCGCCGAGGAAGAAGGGGGCGGCGGCGTGCGCAAGCCCTCCTCGCCTCGCGCGGCGCGTGACGACTACGCCACGCATGTCCCACCGCTGCGGGCAAAGGAGAACCCGGCCCACAGCCGCGAGTCGGCCGCGGCCCGCGTGCGGAAACGCCTGACCAGCACCACCGCGAGTGCCATCGCGATCATCATCGCTGTCCTGTGGACACTGCCCACCGCCAGCCTGTTCCTCTCCTCCTTCCGTCCCGAGTTGGAGATCAAGACCACTGGCTGGTGGACGATGTTCTCCGACCCGCAGCTCACCTTGAACAACTACCGCGAGGTGTTGTTCTCCCCCGGCCAGGGGCAGCTTGCCAGCTACTTCGTGAACTCTTTCGTCATCACGGTGCCGTCCACGGTATTCGTGGTGGTCCTCGCCGCACTGGCCGCCTACGCCCTGGCCTGGGTCAACTTCCCCGGCCGGGACTGGGTGTTCCTGGGGGTCTTCGCCCTGCAGATCGTGCCCCTGCAAATGGCCCTGGTGCCGTTGCTGCGGTTCTTCTCCCAGGGGGTGACGATCGGCGGATACCAGATCCTGCCCGCCTGGGATCTGCCGGGCGCGTTCGCGTTCACCAACGTGTGGGTGGCCCACACCATCTTCGGCCTGCCGCTGGGGATCTTCCTGCTGCACAACTTCATCTCCCAGCTGCCGACCACCCTCTTTGAGGCGGCCCGGGTGGACGGCGCCGGACACGGCGTGCTGTTCCGCAAGGTGGTGCTCCCGCTCACCGTCCCCGCCCTGGTGTCGCTGGCGATCTTCCAGTTCCTGTGGGTGTGGAACGACCTGCTGGTGGCGCTGATCTTCGCGGGCGGCGACGTGTCCACGGCACCGCTCACGGTCCGGCTCGCGGAACTGGCGGGCACCCGGGGCAACGAGTGGCAGCGGCTCACCGCGGGTGCTTTCGTCTCCATGGTGATTCCGCTGCTCGTGTTCTTCACTTTGCAGCGCTACTTCGTCCGCGGCCTGCTCGCGGGCAGCGTGAAAGGCTGAGCCGTACGGACGTGAGTCCACGGTGCGGCCCCGGCAGGCTCTTCCCTGGCCGGGGCCGCAGCCGTCAGCGTCTCATTTCCCGCGGTCCACGGCAGGGTTGGTCAGGCGCGGAGCGCGGCGCGGGCCGTGTCCACCAGTGTGGTGCGGTAGGCCGCCCCGAACAGGCACACGTGCACCAGCAGCGGATGCAACTGGTGCAGCGGAATCCGGGCCCGCCAGCCCTCGGCGAGCGGCGCGACCTCGTTGTAGGCGTCGCGGACCCGGTCCAGGTAGGGCAGGCCGAACAGCGCCAGCATGGCGAGGTCTGCTTCCCGGTGGCCACCGTGGGCCGCGGGGTCGATGACGACCGCGCCGTCGTCCTGCCACAGCACGTTGCCGTTCCACAGGTCGCCGTGGATCCGCGCCGGGGGTTCCGGGTCGCCCGCCAGGTGGTCAAGCGCGTCGAGCACTTTCTCCACGAGGCGGACGTCGCCCGGGGTGAGCGCGCCCCGGTCGGCGGCGCGGCGCAAGTAGGGCAGGATCCGCTGCTCGGCGTAGAACTCCGGCCACGTCGAACGCGGGGTGTTGTCCATGGGCAGCGGGCCGATGTAGCCGTCCCAGGTGGCACCGAAGGATTCGGCGCCCGCCAAGTGCATCGCGGCGAGCTGGTGGCCGAACCGTTCCGCTGCTTCGGGAGTGGGCGGCCGCTCGTCCACCCACTCCATGGCGAGGGTGCGGTCGTCCCACCCCGCTACCTGGGGTACCGGGGAGCCGAACGACCGCCCCAACCAGTCCAGGCCTAGCGCCTCGGCACGGAAAAGTCCGTCCAGTGCCGGGGCGTCGTCGGGAAGCGCTTTGACGAAGAGCGGGGTCCCGTCAGCCAGTTCCACGCGGTAGAGATGCCACCGGTGGCTGTGTCCTCGCTCGGCAACGGCGGCAACCTCGCGACCGGTCAGTTCGGTCACTCTGGCAGCGACGGAATTCACCCGTTCCCCTTTCAGCGCGCGCTGAACAGCGCGGTGAGTTCTCCGACGAGCCCTTTCGATGCGGCCTCGATCATGGTGAGCACGGTGATGAAGCCGTCTTCACCTCCGTAGTACGGGTCAGGCACCTCCGGGTTGGGTCCTACACCGGGAGCAAAAGAGCGGAACAGGCGGATCCGGTCCTTGGTCTCCTCGTCCGGGGCGAGCCGGACCAGGTCCGCGAGGTTGTCGGTGTCCATCGCCAGGATCAGGTCCCGCTCCGGGAACCAGGAGGGGGAGAACTGGCGGGCGACATGCCCCGTCGGGTAGCCGTACTTCCGCAGCGTGGAGGCGGCACGCCGGTCCATGTCCGCCCCGACATGCCAGTTGCCGGTACCTGCGCTATCTACCTGGACCCGGTCGGCGAGCCCAGCGCGGGCCAGGTCGGTGAGCAGGATCTTCTCCGCCATCGGAGAACGGCAGATGTTGCCGAGGCACACCACGCAGATGCGGTACGGACCAGAGGGGTTACGGGGTTCGGGCAGGCTCATGGCACCAACCGTAGTCGAGAACCCGGCACTGCGCTCGGCCGTCCCGCATTCCGGGCGCAGCACGGTCCGCCCGCAGCGGCAGCCTCACCGGCTCGGCAGCCGCACCACCGTGACGAAGAAGTCGTCGATCTGCTGGACCACCTTGATGAACTGGTCGAAGTCGACCGGCTTGGTCACATAGGCGTTGGCGTGCAACTGGTAGCTGCGGATGACGTCCTCTTCAGCTTCCGAAGTGGTGAGGACGACGACGGGGATGCGGGCCAGGTCCTCGTCCTGCTTGATCTCTTGCAGGACCTCGCGCCCGTCTTTGCGGGGCAGGTTGAGGTCGAGCAGGACCAGGTGCGGCCGGGGCGCCTGAGCGTACTCGCCCTCACGGCGGAGGAAACGCAAGGCTTCCACCCCGTCAGAGACCACGTGCAGACGGTTGCCGACTTTGTGCTCCGCGAATGCCTCCCGCGTCATGAGGGCATCGCCAGGGTCGTCCTCGACCAGCAGCACCTCGATAGGTTGCACCATGCGGACCTCGTTCAATCCCCCAACCTTCTCATCTGTCGGCGCCAGCGGAGTCCGGTTCGGACCACGCGGTCAGCGGTGATGGCTCTTCGTCGGACTGGTCGTCGTCCTTGTCCGTGTCTACCGGCAGCGACCAGCAGATCCGGGTTCCAGGCTCGTCGGAGTCCACGTCCAGCCAGATGCGTCCGCCGTGGAACTCCACGATCTTCTTGCACATGGCCAGACCGATCCCTGTGCCGCCGTACTTCTCGCGGGTGTGCAGCCGTTGGAAGATCACGAAGATCCGCTCGGCGTACTGCGGCTCGATGCCGATTCCATTATCGGCGCAACAGAACACCCACTCGTTCCCTTCGCGGCGGACACTGATGTGCACCCGGGCCGGATTGTCCCCGCGGAACTTCACGGCATTGCTGATCAGGTTGAAAAAGACCTGGGTGAGCAGGGTCTGATCGCCCTGCACTTCCGGGAGCGGATCCCCGGTGACCACGGCCTCGGCTTCCTCGAGCGCCGGTTCGAGGCTGGCGAGCGCGTCGTTGAGCGCGCTGTTGAGGTCCACGGTGGTGAAGTTCTTGGTCCGCCCCACCCGGGAGAACGCCAGCAGGTCGTTGATGAGGACCTGCATGCGTTTGGCTCCTTCGACCGCGAAGTCGATGTAGGCGTCGGCGCGTTCGTCCAGCTTCCCGTGGTAGCGGCGCTGGAGCAACTGGCAGAAGCTGGCGACCTTGCGCAGCGGCTCCTGGAGGTCGTGGGAGGCGACGTAAGCGAACTGCTCCAGCTCCAGGTTGGAGCGGCGCAGTTCTTCGGTTTGGCGTTCCAGCAGCTCCGACTGTTCTTGGAGGGCGCGCCGCGCGGTGCCGACTTCGTCGAGTTCGTGCACGATGCGCTCCCGCATGGCGTCCACGTTGCAGGCGACCCGTTCGATCTCGGGGGGTGCCTCCACTTCGATGCGGTGCGCGTAGTAGCCGTCCGAGACCTGCTGCAGGTGGCGGCCGAGCTCGTCGAGCGGGCGGAGCACCCAGTGCTGCAGCATCACCCACAGGAAGCCGCACAGCACGATGATGACCACGACCACGAGGGTCAGCAGAGCGGCGAGCTGCTGGGTGGCGGAGTCCAGGTCTTTTTGGGCTTCGTCCAGTTCGACGCTGATGCGCCCCTGGGCGCTGCTGGACGCTTCCCGCAGATAGTTGAAGCGTTCTTCACCGCGTTGGACGTCGGCGTGGGTGAGTTCCTCACCGTTGCGCACCTTGTCCAGGACTGGCTCGGCGAACTCGCTGCTCCAGGACTCCCCGGCAGCGAGCAGGGCTTCGATGTCGGAGTCGATGGCGGGGTTGTCTTGGGCGGCCTTCTCCAACTGGGGGAGGCTCGCCTCCAAGGTACGGCGGCCCTGCTCGTAGGGCTCCAGCGAGTCGAGTGTTCCGGTGGCCGCGTAGCTGCGGATGCCGTTGTCCTGGTTGTAGTAGGCGGCCATGGTCTGGTGCAGAGCGCTCTGTGCGGGAGTGAGCTGCTCTACCTGGCGGACCACCGCCTCGCGTGCTTCCAGCGCGGTGATGATGATGGTGGCGACCGAGGCGATGAGGACAATGCCTACGGAGCACAGCAGTACGATGACGCGCCGACGCAGGGACCAGGGGCGGGTGAGGATGCCGCCCGTGGCCGACGTCTCTCCGCTCCCCGGTGCGGTGTCGGAGTTCACGTGAGTCATTTCCCGTAAGTGATGAGCAGCATGGCAACGTCGTCCTGGAGCGGACCGCCGTTGTGCTGTTCGGCCTCGTCTACGAGACGTTCCGGCAGCTCCCCGATGGGGGTGCCCGAGGCGAGGATGTCTTCGACGATGCGGGCGAGCCCGGTGACGCCGAGCCGGTCGGAGCTGTTGCCGTCGTAGGCGTCTACCAGGCCGTCGGTGTAGAGCATGAGGGTGGAGCCGCGGCAGAAGGAGAACCGCTCCACTTCTGCGGTGACGTCAAACAGCATGCCCAGCGGCGGCCCGGGCTCGGCTCGCACTTCAGTGACGCGCTGGTCGGGGCCAAGGACCAGCGGCGGGGGGTGGCCGAACAGCCGGAGCCGCGCTTCTTCGGTGTCCCGGTCGATGCTGACCTGGCAGAGGGTGGCGTACATCTCGTCTTGGGCGCGTTCGGTGACGAGGATCTTCTCCAGCGCGGTCAGCAACTGGTCTTCCGCGACCCCGCCCATCACCAAGGCGCGCCAGGCGATCCGGAGGTTGACGCCCAGCGCGGCTTCGTCCGGTCCGTGGCCGCTGACGTCGCCCACGATGAGGTGGGTGGTGCCGTCGCGGTCGACTGCGTCGAAGAAGTCGCCGCCGACCAGGGCGCGTTTGCGGCCTGGCCGGTAGAAGGACCGGGGCACCATCCGGGACTCGTCGAGTAACAGTTGCGGGAGGAGGCCTCGTTCCAGGCGCATGTTCTCCCGGGCGTGCAGTTCGGCCTCCCGTAACTGCCGCGCGTTTTCGTCGGCGCGCTGGCGTTCCACCGAATAGCGCAGGCTGCGAGCGAGCAGCGAGCCGTCGACTTGCCCTTTGACCAGGTAGTCCTGGGCTCCGGCAGCGACCGCGGCGATGCCTTCGTGCTCGTCGTCCAGTCCGGTCAGGACGACCACTGCGGCTGATTTCGCGGCGTCAAGGACCTCGCGCAGCAGGTCCATCCCGCGCGCATCAGGCAGGTTGAGGTCCAGAAGCACGCAACCGCGGAAAGAGGCCAGGTGCGGTCGGGCCTCGGCCAATGTGGTGAACCAGGTGATCTTGGCGTTGAGTGCGGTGTCCGCGAGGAACTCCTCGACGAGGAGCTTATCTGCGGGATCGTCCTCGATCAGGAGGATGTCTACTGATTCCACGGCGCCTCGGAGGGGTGCGCTTCGTGTACCTGGGGGTGGGGGCACGTTCGGCGGCCCGTGCCCTGCTTGTCCAATGTCCACATACCGCCTCTACGTCGACTGTCTCTTCAGCACCCGGGAGCAGATCGTGCGGGGTTCGGTGTCATGGCTCCCCTCCACTTCCGACACCGGAGTGCCGAGCGCCTGGCGGGGCGAGCGCACCGGGCGCAGTCGTCCAGCCCGGCTCCGTCCTCCCTCCAGGCTGGCTCGCGAAAGGTTCATGCCAGTCAAACGATAATGGCCCGGCTCTGCACGCCGCCAGCAGTGCAGGCCGGAAACGTCCCCCACCCCGCCTAAGAGCGGTGCGTGGTGAGGTCTGGACCGTTAGTAGGTCGTTCTTCGTGACCAGGATAGCTCCCGGCTCCCCAGCGTACCCGCGCCGCGGGAGTGCGGGTAGCGATGTGGACAATTTCATGACGACATGTCGTCATGAAATATTGTGCTCGTGGACTTTAAACGACATGATGTCATCAAGATTGTCACCTTCCCACCCTCTTTCCTAAAACGGACACAAAGGAAGTAATCCCCATGAGCACGGCACAGGCAACCCAGGAGCGGTCCGACTCCCTCACCTTCTCTGAACGGCTCAAAGCGGGCACCCGGTCCTCCCACGACGCGGCTGAAGCCCACGACTTCTCCCAAGCGCTCGTCTCCGGCACCCTGCCCCGCCACGGCTACGTCGCCCTCGCCGCCCAGCACTACTTCATCTACTCCGCCCTGGAAGAGGTCGCCGAAACCCTCGCCGACCATCCTGTCGGCGGTGCCGTGTACTTCCCGGAACTCCACCGCGTCCCCGCCCTGGAGCGCGACCTCGCCTTCCTGTGCGGCCCGGACTGGCGGGACACGATCACCCCGCTGCCGACCACCCGGGCCTACACCGACCGCATCCGGTGGACCGTCCACTGGCCCGCCGGCTTCATCGCCCACCACTACACCCGCTACCTCGGCGACCTGTCGGGCGGGCAGGTCATCAAGCGCGTCGTCCAACGCGCCTACGGGTTCACCGACGGCGCAGGCTTCGAGTTCTACATCTTCGACCGTCTGGACAGCCTGCCCCGGTTCAAGAAGAACTACCGGGCGGTCCTCGACGCCCTCGACCTGGACGAAGCAGAGCAGACACGGGTCGTCGACGAGGTCCGGCAGGCCTACCAGTTCAACAGCGAACTGATGGCCGAGCTGAACCGCTCCCTGGCGCTGGCCTCATCCAGCGACCTTGGATGACGGCGAACCCCGGCCGGTCAGTGGTGAGGCATGCCACGATAGGGGTATGCCTAAGATCTCGGCCCCCACCATCGCCGCGCACCGCGCCCAAGTGCTCGACCGCATCCTGGACGCGGTGGCCGTGCTCACCCGTGACCAGGGGATCGACGAGATCTCCATGACCGACGTGGCCGCGGTGTCCGGGATCACCCGCACCGCGCTGTACAACTACTTTCCCGACAAGCCCGCGCTGCTCTTGGCGTTCACCGAACGGGTGACCGCCAACTTCGTACAGCGCTGTGCAGAGGAGCTCCCCCAGGACGCTCCCGCGATCCAGCGGCTGGCCGGATTCATCAGCTTCCAACTGGAAGCCATCGTCGAACACCAGCACCCGGCCGCCGCTGAACTCAGCGCCAGTCTGGGACCGCAGGCCTACCAGCAGCTCGCCGACCATGTCGCGCCGATGCAGCATCTGCTCGTGGAGATCTTGCGCCAAGGCACGGAGAACGGGGAATTCGAACCGGTTCCCCTGGAGCACACCGCCAAACTCCTGCTCGCACTCATCGGCTCCCAGCGCCTCCCCCTAGTCCGTGGGGAGATCGCCCTGGACGAGGCGCGCATCCTCGTCACCGAGTTCGCGCTGCGCGCCCTCGGTGTCGACCGGGACCACGCCGCAGCCGCGGCCCGCACCCGTCCGACCGAGCAGGCAAACGACCAGTAGCCTCCGCGTCCCAGCCCTTACGGCAGCACCCGGACAGCAGGCAGCCGCCCTGCGGCACCCCACTGCTCCAGACCGGGCTCCACCCCATCTTCCCCCCGGGCAGAGCCGGCTGGCTGAACGGGACGACCCGCTCCGCGCTGCCGCGTCCCTGGGCGCCTGCCGACTAGCTGCTCGACCGGGCAGCCTTCGGCTGGCAGAGCGCCGCCGCCAGCAACGCGGCCGCGGTCATCCCCGCGGCCGCGGCCCCGATCCGCAGCGCGGTGCGGACCCGCGCCCGGGTTCGCGCCCGCGCCACCGCATACGCCCGCTCCGCTTCGTCGAACCGGCCGGTGCACAGCCCCGGATCCAACTCCAGCTCCCGCCACACCCGCGGCCATGCCCGCAGCTCCCGGACCGGCACCGCACGGGGACGCGGCCCTGCCAGCCGCACTGACCCCGCAGCAGAACGCCGCGGCTTGAGCTGCGCCTGCTGCGGACGCTCTTCCAGCACCACCGGTTCCGGCCCCACGTAGAACAGCGGCCCCGGAGCGTTGTGCAGCAGCTCCGCGAGCAACTGCGCGCAGGCCCGCGCATCCCCCAAAGCGGTGTGCTGCCCGGTCGGCCAGTCTCCCCCGAGCGCGTGGCTGGCCCGGGCCAGCGAATACCGCTCCAAATGCACCTGCGACCGCAGCGTGCGCAGCGTGCACAGGCCGGGCAGCCCATCCGGCAGCCCTGCCGGGACGAACTCGCTGGTCAGAAACGCGTTTTCGAAGTCGAGGTTGTGTCCCACCACGACCGCACCAGAGAACAGCGCGCAAAGCTCCGCCACGAGCTCCGCCGCACGGGGAGCTCCCACCACATCGCCCTGGGCAATACCGTGGAACTCCTGTCCGGTGACCTTGATCCGCGGGTCGACGAGCGTGGTGAACTCCCGGAGCACAGTGCCGTCCCCGCGCATCCGCACCACGGCGATCTCACAGACCCGGGCTCCCCCCTCAGGCCGGAGCCCGGTGGTCTCGACATCGACCACCGCGTACTCCAAGTCCCGCGCGCGGTACCTGCCCCGGCGCCGGCTCAGCGCCCCTATCCGCACAGCCTCGTGGCCCGCGCGCTTCTCGTGCGGCACATCCGTCTCCTCGTCTCGTCTCGCAGCCCGTTTCGCACTCGCTGCGGCGGGCCAGCCCTGACCTTACCTGCGGCCAGAGACGGTCCTGGCCGCTACCTCCCAGCTTCTCCCCCTCCCATCTGCGAGGATGCTGGGCACATCCGGGAAGTGGCACCGGCCGCGCACGGTTCCCGCCGGGTCCCGCCGCACCGGCCGAGCAGCCGTTGTACGTTCAGCACCGCGTCCAACCCATCGATCCGCGGAGCAACAGGTGCAGACCATCGTTATAGCCGGTGCCGGCATGGCCGGCCTCACCACCGCCGAAGCGCTGCGAGAGGCAGGCTTCGACGGAACCATCACGCTCGTCGGTGACGAACCCCACCGCCCCTACGAGCGGCCACCGCTGTCCAAAGAAGTCTTGACCAGCCAGAATTCCGGCAAAGGCGTGTGGCTGCGCACCGACGACGAGCTCGCCGCGCTCTCCCTGGACCTTCGCCTGGGAGTGCGGGCCATGGCGCTGCGCCCCAGTGACCGGGCAGTGGAGCTGTCCGACGGGACCTCCCTTGTCGCCGACGCCGTGGTGGTCGCCACCGGGGCCCGGGCCCGCCGCCCCCGCACCGACCTGCCCGGCGTCCACGTCCTCAGAACCCTGGACGACGCCGAAGCGCTCCGCGCCGACCTGCTGCGCTACGGCCGGGTCGCAGTCGTGGGAGCGGGATTCCTCGGCGCTGAAGTCGCTGCCAGCGCCCGCGCCCTCGGAGCAGAGGTCACCCTGCTGGAAGCCGCGGACACGCTGCTGCCGCGGGTCGTCGACCCCCGGATCAGCGCGGTCTTCGCGGAACTCCACCGCGACCACGGGGTGGACCTGCGTCTCGGAGTGCCCGTGACCTCCTTTGCGGGCACCCACCGGGTCGAGCGGATCGAACTGGCCGACGGAACCTCCGTAGCGGCCCCCGTCGTCGTCGCCGGGATAGGGGTCCACCCCAACACCGAGTGGCTGTCCGGATCGGGGGTGCTGCTCGACCCCGAGGTGGGCGGAGTCTCCTGCGACCCGTACTTGGCGACCTCGATCCCCCACGTGTACGCCGTCGGCGACCTCGCCGCCTGGCCCCACCCCCGCTACGGCGGCCGGATACGGCTCGAGCACTGGGCCAACGCTGAAGAGCAGGCGCGCCTGGCCGCCCACAACCTGCTCGCCGGGGAAGGAGCCCGGCGCCCCTACACCCCGGTGCCGTATTTCTGGTCCGACCAGTACGGCCGGAAAATCCAACTGCTGGGCCAGGCCTCCCCCGCCGACACCGTGGAGATCGTGCACGGCTCGGTGGCGGACCGCAAGTTCGTCGCCTTCGTCGGCCGCCAGGACCGGCTCGTCGGAGTGCTGGGCATGCGGTCCACACCCCGGGTGATGCGCTACCGCCCCCTCCTGGAAGAACCCACATCCTGGGCCGACGCCCTGGCTGCCGCGCAGCAGTAGCGGGAGGGCTGCCGCGCGGCAGCCCTCACACGCTCACACTTCAGCGAACCGGTCGAGCGCTTCGATCAACTGGTGCAGGATGCCGGGCTCGGTGAACGCGTGCCCGGCATCGTCGATCAGGTGGAATTCCGCCTGCGGCCAGGCCCGGTGCAGTTCGAAAGCGGTCTTCGCCGGGGTGCAGACGTCGTAGCGGCCCTGCACGATCACCCCGGGGACACCAGCGAGCTTGCTCGCATTCTCGATGAGCTGCCCAGGGGTGAAGAATCCGCCGTGGACGAAGTAGTGGTTCTCGATCCGGGCGAACGCCAGGGCGTACTCGGGGTCGGCGTAGGCGGCGCGCAACTGCTCGTTCGGGTACAGGGTGGACGTGCTGGCTTCCCACACGCTCCACGCGCGGGCTGCTTCGAGGCGCACCTGCGGGTCAGGCGAGTTGAGCCGCTGCGCGTAGGCGCCGATCAAGTCGTCCCGCTCCTCTTCGGGGATGGGTGCGAGGTACTGCTCCCAGGCGTCCGGGAAAAGATAGGAGGCGCCGCTCTGATAGAACCAGAGCAGCTCCTCGCTGCGGAGCGTGAAAATGCCGCGGAGGACGAGTTCGCTGACCCGTTCGGGATACTGCTCGGCATACGCCAAAGCGAGCGCACTCCCCCACGACCCGCCGCAGACCAGCCACCGCTCCACCCCCAGCATGCGGCGCAGCCGTTCCATGTCTGCCACCAGCGTCCACGTGGTGTTGGTGTGCAGTTCGGTGCTCATCAGACTGGCGTGCGGCGTACTCCGCCCGCAGTTGCGCTGGTCGAACAGCAGCACCCGGTACCGCTCCGGGTTGAACAGCCGACGGTGGTCGGGAGTGCAGCCTGCCCCGGGGCCCCCGTGCAGGAACACCGCGGGTTTCCCCTCCGGGTTGCCTACAAGCTCCCAGTAGATCCGGTGGCCGTCGCCGACATCGAGCATTCCGCTGTCGTACGGTTCGATCGGCGGATACAGCGTGCGCATCACCACGTGTCCTTACATGCTCTAGGTCTGCGGTAGAAGACCGGAATCGCGTAGGCGGCAACGGTAACAGCCCAGGGGCGGGGCTGCGGCGCCACGGAACCGCGGTTCTCCTGCCCGGCGCCGGGGTATCACCCGCGCCCCTCGACCGGTCCCGGCAGCCCTTGGATAGCGGTCCGACCACCGTATCCCCGGCCCGCCGCTTCCCACTCGTCGTCGGCCTGCACCGGGCGCGAAGAGGGGTTCTTCACACCACGGCACCTGCCCCCAACGGGGAGTCGCCGCAATAGGCTGCGATACGAGCGCGTTAGGGTTTTTGCGTACCCGCCAACCACGTTTTCCGTTCCAGCCGCACCAGGCCTGGACTGGAATGAGCGGATGACTAGCCGGATCCCGGGAGCCGACACACCAATCCGCGATGCGCCTGCTGCAAGCTCCACAAGGGCTCGCAACCGCGGCATTGAGGCCCGCCACCGCGCCTTTGGATAGCCACTGAGCCCGCCAGTCAGGGGAACAAGGATAAAGGAACCGCCCATGTCGAGGACTAACGACACACGTGTCGTCAGCTACCAGCCACTCGTCGCTCCCCACGACCTCCTGGCCGAACTGCCGATGGGCCCCGAGCGCACGGCACTAGTCGAGGAAGCCAGAGCCGAGGTGAAAAAAGTACTCGATGGGGAGGACGACCGGCTGCTGGTTGTCGTGGGACCGTGCTCCGTGCACGACCCCGAGTCCGCCCTGGACTATGCACGCCGTCTCAAGGCGCTGATCCCGTCCGTCTCCTCTGAATTGTGCGTGGTCATGCGGGTGTACTTCGAAAAGCCGCGCACCACCCTGGGATGGAAGGGCCTGATCAACGACCCCGGGCTCGACGGGAGCTTCGACGTCCACCGGGGCCTGCGGACCGCACGCAAACTGCTGCTCGACATCGGCTCCCTGGGCGTGCCCGCCGGCACCGAATTCCTCGACCCGATCACCCCGCAGTACATCGCGGACGCGGTGACCTGGGGAGCGATCGGTGCGCGCACCACGGAAAGCCAGGTGCACCGCCAGCTCAGCAGCGGCCTCAGCATGCCCGTGGGCTTCAAGAACGGCACCGACGGCAACGTCCAGGTCGCCGTGGACGCCTGCCGGGCCGCAGCCAGCTCGCACACCTTCTTCGGCGTGGACCCGAGCGGCAGCGGCGCGGTCGTGTCCACCTCCGGCAACCCGGACTGCCACGTCATCCTGCGGGGCGGCCGCTCCGGCCCCAACTACGACGCGGACAGTGTCGCCGCCGCGCTCGACACCATCGAGGCCGCGGGCCTGCCGCGCCGCCTCATGATCGACGCCAGCCACGCCAACAGCGGCAAGGACCACCTGCGCCAGCCGGGCGTGGCCCAGGCCATCGCCGCCCAAGTCGCGGAAGGCCAGACCGGAATCATCGGGGTCATGCTGGAGAGCTTCCTGGTGCCCGGCGCCCAGAAGCTCGGCGACCCGGCCAAGCTCACCTACGGCCAGAGCATTACGGACAAGTGCATGGGTTGGGAGACCACCGAGGAGGTCCTGGCCCATCTGGCCGACGCCGTGCGCAGCCGCCGCAAGGCCACGTCCTAAGCACTGCCCAGCGCCGGTGCGCGGCCTCCTCCCCCATCTGCCCGCCGCGCACCGGCGCTCCTTGCTCGGCGACCACGCACTGCTAGGCTGAGAACACCGAATGCCCGCACGTCCCAGCCCAGGGACCGCTGCGCTGCCCGGTTTACCGGTGACCTTCCCGGTGCGCACCGGGGCGCCAGCCCTATGATTGGCACCGCCCCGGCAGACGGGACAGCGCTGTGCCACAGTCTTTCGCCGAAGGTGCAGACGAGCGCAGTTGAGGCCCTCTGGCGGACGCCATAGCGGGGGCGGCGCTCACCAGCCTCCGTTCACACCACCCTGTTCTTCGGGAGCGTCCATGACCCAGCCTCCGACCAGCGATGCCCGCACGACACCGCTGTATGACACCCATGTGGCTTCCGGCGCCACCATGGTGGAGTTTGCTGGCTGGCTGATGCCGCTGCGCTACCGCAGCGAAAGCGCCGAGCACCGGGCCGTGCGCGACGCCGCTGGACTGTTCGACCTGTCGCACATGGGGGAGATCCGGGTCCACGGCCCGCAAGCCGCCGACTGCCTCGACTATGCGCTGGTGGGACAACTGTCCACGCTCGCCGTGGGACGCGCCCGCTACACCATGATCGTCACCGAGCAGGGCGGCGTCCTCGACGACCTCATCGTCTACCGGTTGGCGGACGACGACTACCTCGTCGTCGCCAACGCCGCTAACACTGGCACGGTGGCCGCCGCGCTGACCGAGCGGGCCGCCGGCTTCACCGCGACCATCACCGACGAAACCGCGGACTACGCTCTCCTCGCGCTCCAAGGCCCCCAGTCCGCAGCCATCCTGGGACCGCTGACCGACGTCGACCTGTCGGCTCTCCGCCCCTACGCTGCCCAGCACGGCACTGTCGCCGGCACTGCCGTACTGCTGTCCCGGACCGGCTACACCGGTGAAGACGGGTTCGAAATCTACCTCCGGCCAGGAACAGCGGCCCCGGCGCTCTGGGACACGCTCGTGGAGGCCGGACAGCCGCACGGACTCCTGCCCGCCGGCCTCGCAGCCCGCGACACCCTGCGGCTGGAAGCGGGAATGCCGCTGTACGGCAACGAACTCACCGCCGAGCTCACCCCCTACGATGCTGGGCTGGGCCGGGTCGTCAAACTCGACAAACCGGGAGACTTCGTGGGGCGTGCCGCGCTCGCTGCCCGCGCGTCCTCCGGCCCCACGCAGGTCCTGGTCGGCCTTGTCGGCCGCGGCCGCCGCGTCCCCCGCAAGGGGTACCCGGTGCTCCGCGATGGGGTTCCTGTGGGAACCGTCACCAGCGGCGCCCCCTCCCCCACGCTGGGCAAGCCCATCGCGATCGCGGCTGTCAAAGCGGGTACGGACCTTTCCAGTGGTGCGTTCGCCGTGGACGTGCGAGGCCGCGCTGAAGCGGTGGATGTGGTGGATCTGCCCTTCTACCGACGCACGTCGTGAAGGCGCTGCCTGCGGCGGGTACGCCCTCCCCGTCAGGGCAGGGCAGATCTGAAGGTGTCAGGGCGGCGCACGTCCGCGTGCGCCTCTGCTGAATAATGGACAACACTCCTGGAGAGTCGAATTGAGCGTTCCCGCGGAGCTGGGTTACACCAAGGAGCACGAGTGGGTGGCGATCAACGAAGGGATCGCTACCGTCGGCATCACAGCCTTCGCTGCCGAAGCGCTGGGAGACATTGTCTACGTCGAACCGCCGGAAGTCGGTTCGACCGTCACCGCCGGTGAAAGCTGCGGTGAGATCGAATCTCACAAGTCGGTCAGCGAGCTCTATTCTCCGGTTGACGGTGAGGTTGTCGATGTCAACCAGGCTGCGGTGGACGACCCCGAGTTGATCGGCTCCGACCCTTACGGCCGGGGCTGGTTGTTCAAGGTGGAGCTCGCTGAGGAGCCCGCCGATTTGCTCACCCCGGAGCAGTACACACAGCTCACCGAAGGTGAAGGTTAGGAAACTCATGACCGCCCAGAGCACTTCGCTCACCCAGTCGCTGGCTCAGCTCGACCCTGAGGTCGCGGCAGCCGTGGACGCCGAGCTCGCCCGCCAGCGCGACACCTTGGAGATGATCGCCTCCGAAAACTTTGCGCCCCGGGCGGTGCTGGAGGCGCAAGGCACGGTGCTGACCAACAAGTACGCGGAAGGCTACCCGGGCCGCCGCTACTACGGCGGGTGTGAGCACGTGGACGTCATCGAACAGCTGGCCATCGACCGTGCCAAGGCCCTGTTCGGTGCCGAGCACGCCAACGTGCAGCCGCACTCGGGCGCTCAGGCGAACACCGCCGTGTACTTTGCGCTGCTGCAGCCGGGCGACACCATCCTGGGCCTGGACCTCGCACACGGCGGGCACCTCACCCACGGCATGCGGATCAACTACTCCGGCAAGATCCTCAACGCCGTGGCCTACCACGTACGCGAGTCCGACGGCCTGATCGACTACGACGAGGTCGAAGCGCTAGCCAAGGAGCACCAGCCGAAACTGATCATCGCGGGCTGGTCGGCGTACCCGCGCCAGTTGGACTTTGCCCGGTTCCGGGAGATCGCCGACCAGACAGGCGCCCTCCTCATGGTGGATATGGCGCATTTCGCGGGTCTGGTCGCGGCTGGACTGCACCCCAACCCGGTCCCCTACGCCGACGTAGTGACCACCACCACCCACAAGACCCTGGGCGGGCCGCGAGGCGGGCTCATCCTGGCCAAGGAGGAGCTGGGCAAGAAGATCAACTCGGCGGTGTTCCCGGGGATGCAGGGCGGTCCGCTCCAGCACGTCATCGCTGCCAAGGCCGTAGCGTTGAAGGTCGCGGCCAGCGAAGAGTTCGCTGAGCGGCAGCGGCGCACCCTTTCCGGCGCGAAGATCCTCGCCGAGCGGCTCACCCAGCCTGACGCGGCCGAGGCCGGTATTCGGGTGCTGACCGGCGGCACCGACGTCCACCTGGTCCTGGTCGACCTGGTCAACTCGGAACTCAACGGCAAAGAGGCGGAGGACCGGCTGCACGAGATCGGTATCACGGTCAACCGCAACGCGGTCCCCAACGACCCGCGGCCGCCCATGGTCACGTCGGGACTGCGGATCGGCACCCCGGCTCTCGCCACCCGCGGTTTCGGCGACGCCGACTTCGCTGAGGTCGCCGACATCATCGCTGAGGCGCTCAAGCCGGGCTTCGACGCGGCGACCCTGCGCTCCCGCGTCCAGGCGCTGGCCGCCAAGCACCCGCTCTACCCTGGACTGTGATTGTGCTTGTGCCCGGTGCCTCGGGGGTGCCGGGCACCCCGTAGGGCTTGTCGGCCCTCTACGCTTTTCTCTGCGGACGGCGCTCACGCCTCCAGCTCCCTGGGGTCCATCCACACCACTTCCCACAGGTGCCCGTCAAGGTCCTGGAAGCCCCAGGCGTACATTCCCTCGTTCTCTATCGGGTCGATAGACGGCCGTGCCCCCGCTTCGAACGCCCGGTTGACCAGCTCGTCCACTTCTTCTTTGCGGTCAGCGGAGACCGAGATGATGGACTCGGTGTTCTTGGCCGCGTCAACCAGCTCCTTCCGGGTGAACCGGCGGAAGAAATCGCGGGTGAGCAGCATGACGGCACAGTCGTCGTTGATGACCATGCAAGCCGCGTTAGTGTCGGTGAACCGGGGATCGAAACGGAAGCCGAGCGCGGTGAAGAACTCCTGGGACTTCTGCAGGTCCTGTACCGCCACGTTCACAAAGATTTTTCGAGTCACGAGCGCACCGTAACCGGCGGAGCTCCTGGTCAGCCGCAGCCCAGTTCGTGTTTCCCCTAGAGCAGACCGGAGTTTTACCGCCCTTCAGAAAGGCTGCGCCGAAAGATCACAGCTTGCCCCGGCTCTCGGCCGTGCCCCTGGCCCCGCGCCTCTCCGAAAGTATCCCGGTCACGTTTTGACACAGCGCACAGCGACCCGGATCTTCGGCTCTTTGAGCAGGGACAGTTCTCCGATCTTACGTTCCACCGCGTTGTGGACCTCCGCGGTCACCTCGGCGATCCGGTGGGCCTCTGCGGCGGCACGGACCTTGACCCGCTGGCCGAACACGCTGACTCGTGCCTCGCGGACCCCGTCGACTTCACACGCTGCCGTAGTCAAGATCCGCCGCAGCGCCCCTCGGGACACTCCTGCGGCGAAAGTCAGGTCGTGGGGGTGGCCCACGTCCCCGCGCCCCCACCCGGGGAGCAGAGCCAGGGCGATCATCAGCAGGCTGATCAACACCAGTACAGCGGAGGCGACGTGGACCGCGGGGTCGCTCCACCGGGCCGCGGGCGTATCGCCTGCCTGGCCTACAGGCAGCAGGCTCACCGGGCTTCCCGCAAGCGCGGAAATGACCTCTGCGGCAGCCAGCCCGGTCACTGTGACGAGGACACCGCCGACGACCACGACTGCCCACGAACGATACGGCCGAGGTGTGCGGACGGCAGCTTGATCTGCCGATCCGTTCGTCCCGGTCTCTGGACGGGTCAGCACCTCTTCCACCGCTGTCATGCCTGTCCCCCCATTCTCCGGGCGCCGCGTACGCGAGGGCGCCCGCTTCTTCTTCCACCCCGGTACTACTCTGTGAAGATCTGCGCCTACCCGCTTTTTTGCCTTCTGATTCGTGTCACGGAAAGTAATGTCCTGGTGTCCCCCTCCTCTGGGTAAAGTCCTCGTCTCGCGACCCCACTCCGGGACACATCCGGACCTAGACGAATAACTCTTGGACTCCCTTCACCAGCGGAAATGCCCCTTACTCCTCCCATTCCCCATACTTCAATGTGACTTTCATCACGGATTGCATCACACATCTCTCCGCCGCACAGCACCGCCAAGCAAATACGGAGTGTGATCAACTTACCGCAAAACAGAGCGTGGCCTATAGCCACGCTCCGTATTCAGACCACCGTCACGGCGCCGCCGAGGCAGCGCTCTCCCCCACCCCGGCCCACCCCCGACGCCAGGAATCAGTGCACCGTCACCGGAACACCACCGTCTTGCTGCCGTTCAGCAGAATCCGGTGCTCCGCATGCCAGTTCACCGCGCGGGCCAGCGCCATCGACTCCAGGTCGCGGCCCACCTCCGTGAGCTGCTCCGGACTGAACGTGTGGTCCACCCGCGCCACTTCCTGCTCAATGATCGGCCCCTCGTCCAAGTCGGCCGTCACATAGTGCGCTGTCGCACCGATCAGCTTCACCCCGCGGGCGTGCGCCTGGTGGTAGGGGCGAGCGCCCTTGAAGCTCGGCAAGAACGAGTGGTGGATGTTGATGATCCGTCCCGCCAGCTTCTGGCACAAGTCCTCAGAAAGCACCTGCATATACCGGGCCAGCACCACCAAGTCGATCTGGTAGGACTGGATCAGCTCCAGGACCCGCGCCTCCTGCTCCGGCTTGGTCTGCGGCGTCACCGGCAAGTGGTGGAAGTCCACCCCGTAAGACTTAGCCAGGAACTCCAAGTCCGGATGATTGGACACCACCGCTGCAATGTCCGCCTTCAACGTGCCGCTGCGCTGGCGGTACAGCAGGTCGTTCAGGCAGTGCCCGTACTTGGAGACCATCACCAGCACCCGCATGCGTACATCACGGCGCCACAGGTCCCAGTCCATCGCGTACTCGGACGCCAACGCCGCCAAAGCTCCGCGCAGCGCATCCTCGTCCACCTGCGGACTTTCGGCGGTGAACTGGACCCGCATGAAAAACCGGCCCGTGTAATGGTCGCCGAACTGCTGGCTCTCCTCGATATTGCACTGGTGGGCGGCCAGAAGGTTCGCCACCGCCGCAACGATTCCACGGCTGTCGGGGCACGACAGCGTCAGCACAAACTCGCGATCACTCATAGTTCACAGGGGACTTTCGACAAGGGAACGGCCGCACCCATCCGCGGTCTCATTAACTCACCAGGGTAACCACGTCGGCCCCGTCCAGCCTTGATAAACCCGTCACGCGTCGCGCATGCCGTCACCCACAGCGACAAACCCGGACAATTCTCCTCAACTGTGGGATGCTCATCACATGAGCAGCCTCCGCAGACGGTACGCAACGGCCACCGCCCACCTGCAGGCCCCCTTCGCTATCGTCGACCTCACGGCCCTCCGCGACAACGCCGCCGACCTGGTACGCCGCGCGGGCGGCACCCCCATCCGCGTGGCCAGCAAATCCGTGCGCTGCCGTGCCCTGCTTCGCGAGGTGCTCGCCTTCCCCGGCTTCTCCGGGATCATGGCCTACACCCTCCCCGAAGCGCTCTGGCTCGCCACCGACCCCGAAAGCGCCGACATCGCCACCGACATCCTCGTGGCCTATCCCACCGTCGACGCCGACGCCATCGCCCGTCTCGCCGCCACCCCCGAAGCGGCAGCCAAAATCACCCTCATGGTCGACTCCGTGCACCACCTCGACCTCATCACCGCCGCCGCCCCCGACCCGGCCGCCCCCATCCGCGTCTGCCTCGACATCGACACCAGTTGGCAGCCACTCGGCCGCGCAGTCCGCATCGGCGCCTACCGCTCCCCGATCCGCACCCCACAGCAGGCCGTCGCCCTCGCCCGTGCCATCGTCCGCCGCCCCCAGCTCCACCTGGACGGCATCATGGCGTACGAAGCCCAGATCGCCGGAGTGGGAGACGCTCCCCCGGGCCGCCCGCTCTACGGAGCCGTGCTCCGTTGGGTACAGCAGCAGTCCCGCCGTGAACTCGCCCACCGCCGCGCCGCCATCGTCAACGCCGTCCAAGACATCACCGAGCTGCGCTTCGTCAACGGCGGCGGCACCGGCAGCCTGCACACCACGAGCCGGGACCCCGCCGTCACCGAAGTCGCCGCAGGCTCCGGCCTCTACCAGCCTCGCCTCTTCGACCACTACCGGTCAGTCAACCGCCGCCCCGCGGCGCTCTTCGCACTCCCCGTCGTCCGCCGACCCGCCCCCGGAGTAGCCACCGTGCTCGGCGGCGGCTACCTCGCCTCAGGCACCCCCGACCCGTCCCGTCTCCCCCAGCCCTACCTGCCCGCCGGGCTGCGGTTCAGCGCCACGGAAGGCGCCGGGGAAGTCCAGACTCCGCTACTCGGAGCGGCCGCCGACACGCTCGCCGTCGGAGACCTCGTCTGGATGCGCCACGCTAAAGCAGGAGAACTCTGCGAACACTTCACCCACCTCCACCTCGTGGAAGGAAACCGCGTGACCGCTACCGTCCCCACCTACCGAGGCGAAGGCAAAGCGTTCCTGTAAGCAGAAACGGGTGGGGCCCGCCAGGAACCGTTCTGGCGGGCCCCACCCGTCACCACTCAACGCTTGCTTCTCCGGCGCAGCAGGACCAGCACACCCACCGCGACCACCACACCGACACCGACCCCGACCAGGAGCGCGGGAGAAGGCGGCTGCCGCAACTCATACTCGGTCACCACCTCGTCCTCCCCGCTGACCAGGATGCTTCCCTCCGGCGGCTCCACGAAGCGGCTGCTCTTGCGACGCACCGGATTCCCGGACGCTATCGCGCGCGCCTCTTCCACCAGTTGACTGCCGGCATGGCGGACTTTCGCCAGTCCGCGCTTGGCCACATTCTTGGGGTGAGTCCGCTCCACAAGCTCGTCGATCGATGCTGCCAGTCGCTGCTGGACTTGCTCGATCTCCGCCTGCACGGCCGCCGGATCACGTTGCGGTCCCACGGGCTTGCGTCTTGGCATACAGCCGCCTCCTTCCGCTACCGCAGGGTGGCCTGCGACGGACTCTCATCCGGGATCTGATCGGTGGTTTTCTCACCAGGCGGACGCGTGTCCCGCAACGCGTTCTCAATTCCGTCGACTACCCGGAAGAAGTCCAGCGTGGACAACCACAGTTTATAGACGATCAAGATCTCGAATACGAGGAGCAGAACACCCGCCGCCACGGTGATCCAAACAACCGCTGTCGCAGAGAACACTGCCGCCAACGGCGCCACGACAAACACCGCGGCCTGGAATTCGATTCCGCTCACCAGGTGAGTGCGGATACGCCGCCTCCGCAGGAAATCCCAGAATTTCTGGTACCAGGGAAACCGGGTCCGAAACCCCTGGTGCAGGTCCACCCGGGGCAGCCGCACATCCGGCTGTTTCCCCGCCTCCCAGTCGGCGCTGTTCTCCTTCTCCGTCTGCGATCGCAGCAGGTCCTCCAGCACCGAAATGCCATGCCGCAGCACCGCCTGCTCCCCCAGGTCGCTCAACGGCTGGCCCGCTGCCCGCTTCTCATCCTTCTCGTCTGACTCCAGCATCGACAGCGTGGCCCGCGCCCATTCCAGCACCGCGGCCAGCCGGGACCGCATCTCCCGACGCACCTTGTACACCTGGAGCGCATTCAGGTAGCGCAGCATGTCGCAGAAGACCACCGCCAGCGCCAACCAGACGAACACGATCCGACCGGTGAGCACGTACTGGCCGCCCATCAGCGCGATCGCGCACACCAGCACCCGGAACCGGTCGAAGACGTAGTCCATCCAAGAGCCGAACAGCGACTCCCTGCTGGTCAACCGAGCGAGTTTGCCGTCCATGCAGTCCGCAAGGAAACACAGGTAGTACAGGACGGCCCCCGCGATGAGAAACGGCCACAAGCCGACCGCGAAACACGCCGCCGCCCCCAGGCCGAGGAGCAGGACCGCCACCGTCAACTGGTTCGGTGTGATCGACGTCCGGTTAGCCACCAGACGGACCAGGCGGATCGCTAACGGATCAACCGCCCACACCGTCCACCACGAATCACGTTCCCGGCACGCACGGACACGCACCTCGTCCAGGGTGTAACTGGGCATTGTGGGTCAACTCCTCGAACACGAAGCCTGGGGAACGCTTCGGCCCTCCCCACCGGCAGCCAGCCGCGCGGCCTGGGATACGGCCCCGCACCTGTGGCGTTCGATGAAACGCGAGGTGGGCTTGGTTAACCTTAAAGGCGGAGGGCCGGCCCGCAACACCCTCCGGTCCGCGCTTCCTCCCCTGCCCGCTCTGCCTGACCGACTCCGCTGATTTCACGACCCTGGCCAGACCAATCCATTTTTTTCCGCTCTTCTGCGTCATTTGCGGACTAGGGTGTGGAAACACGCGTTTGACGCAGAGTCCCCTACTTCGAGGAGTCCACGTTGAGCGAGAACACTATTCGGCTCCACCCCGGCGACATCGCCCCTGACTTCACGTTGAACAGTGCTTCCGGGGCTTCCGTGACTCTCAGCGAAGTGCTCAAAGATCACGACCGGGTGGTGGTGTACTTCTACCCGGCAGCGATGACCCCGGGATGCACCACCCAAGCGTGCGACTTCCGCGACAACCTCCACGACTTCAACAAGGCAGGGCTGACCGTCTTGGGTATCTCCCCCGACTCGCTGACCCGGCTGGCCAAGTTCGCCGAGCAGGAAGGTCTGACCTTCCCGTTGCTCAGCGACCCCGACCGCTCGGTGATGACCTCCTACGGAGCTTTCGGCGAGAAGAAGAACTACGGCCGAATCGTGCAAGGCGTGATCCGCTCCACCTTCGTCATCTCCGCTGGACGCACCGTGGAGCGGGCCTACTATAATGTGCGGGCCACTGGACACGTCGAGCGGCTCAAGCGTGACCTGGGCCTTTAGGGAGTTCACCGCACCACACCCACGCACCTAGCCGGCACCCGCCTGCCCTGTCCCGCACCGGTGAGGGCACGACCGCTGTGGCACGTCCGCACGATTTGCATTTCCCCCCTCTGAACTGCCAATCTCAGACAGAAGGCTTTCCGGTCTCACCACAGCCACGGGAAGTAGACCGAGCCACGGGGCCGTAGCCCAACGGCAGAGGCGGCGGCTTTAGGTGCCGTGCAGTGCGGGTTCGAATCCCGCCGGCCCTACCACAGAAAAACACTGGCCGGAGAGAAGCGGAGAGGATCTCCGTCTTCCTCCGGCCAGTGTCGTCTCAGGTCCGCTGCCGTCCCCGCAGTGCGCTCAGGTGCGGAACACCAGAGCCCACAAGACGACAGAGAGCAAGAGCAGGACGAACAGCCCCACTCCCGCAACGATCACCGCCTGCTTCTTCCGGCTCCGCTTACTGCGGTGCTTACCGGAACTGGTCAAACCCAGTGCGTCGGTCGACTCGCGGATCGCGGTAAGCAGCGCGCTCACCGACTCTGGACGGTGCCGTTGCAGGGCATCGGAGACGTGGCTGACCTGTTCCTGCAAGTTGGTGCGGAGGACTTCGGCACCGGCCCGGAAATGGTCGACCGCGGAAAGCTTCTCGCGCTCCTGCTGGCGGCGCACCGCTTCAGCCATCCGCGCCGCGGTCTCCGGACTGGTCTCCGGGGCCCACGGGGCCAGCGAAGCGATCCGCAGCATCGCGGTGGCGCTCTCCGCCGTCAGCCTCTCGTTAGGGTCGACCTTGAGCAGCCCCGCCAGGACCGGGGCCAGCGGCCCCGCGTTAGCGGCAGGCGGAGGCTCCTCCACGTCGTCGCCGCGCAGAATCGCGATGTAGCCCTTGCGGCCGTACGGAGGGTGCCCTTCCACCGCTGCATACAGGGTGGCGCCCAAAGACCACAGGTCCGAGGCCGGTCCCACCGGGCCCGCTTTAGCCCGCTCCGGGGGCAGATACGACGGCGAGCCGATGATCCGTCCAGAGCTGCTGAGCGCAGACTCGCCGGTCCACGCCGCAAGCCCGAAGTCCGTCAACACGACCCGGCCGTCCTCGCTGATCATGACGTTCTCGGGCTTGACGTCCCGATGCACGATGCCCTCATCGTGTGCGGCCTTGAGCGCACTGATCAGTTGAAGGCCGATCTCAGCCACCCTGGGATACGGCAGTGGCCCCGCGATGTCGATAATCTCGGCGAGCGTCCGCGCCTCGACCAGTTCCATCACGATCCACGGCCGCCCGTCCTCGTTGACCACATCCAGAACGGTGACCACGTTGGGGTGGCTCAGCCGTCCCGCTACCCGAGCCTCGCGGGTGGTTCGGCGGAGCAACGAGTTCCGTTCATCCTCGGTCACGTCGTCCGGGAGACGCAGCTCCTTGATCGCGACCTCACGGTCGAGGACAAGGTCCGTGGCACGCCACACCGTACCGACCCCACCGCGGCCGATGGGCTCGCGCAGCACGTAACGGCCAGCCAGTACGCGCTCACTGCCGCTGGCCTGGCCGTCAACTGTGACAGAAGGCCGTCGGCCGGTGACGTCGGCTTTCGGCCGCTCTGTTGGAGGCTGTTCTATGGACACGGCTTCAGAACATCGGGTCGTGGGCCATGGCGGCCTCCTGTGGACTGCTTACGACGGTCAAGACGGGCAAGAGACGCGTCTTCCCGTTATACCAGCGCCAACCTACATCAGAGCAGGTAGTTGCCGCATTACAGCCGCTTAGGTCCATATTCGTTATCTCCTGTGGGCTGCACCACACGTCACTTGTCGTCTCTTGGGGATTCTTACCGGGAGGGAGCAGGCTTATCACCGGGCGCGGACCACAGCGTTTCCGGGTTCTGGACGGTCACGGGTCCGACACCGAGCTCCTCCAGCGGTCCCCGCAGCGACTCGGCATCGCCCACCACGGTCACCACCGCGTCCTCGGGGTGCAGGTACTCCTGGGCAGCCTGGTTCAGGCCGTCGACGGTCAACTGCTCGTAGCCGGCGCGCAACCGGTCCACGTGGTCCTCGGGCAGGTCGTAGACGACCATTTCGATGAGCGCCCACGCCATGCGCCCAGCGCTGGCGTAGGTGACAGGCAGCCCGACCGTGTGGGACTCGCGGACCGCTTGCAGCTCCTTCTCGGTGACCCCCTCCTGCCGGAGTTGAGCGATCTGCTCCAAGGTCACGGTGATCGAGTGGGCAGTCGTGGGCGCGTCCACCTGGGTGCTGATGAGGAAGACACCGCTGTCCCGCCGCAGGTCGAAGCGGCTTCCCACACCGTAGGTGTACCCCAGCTTCTCCCGCAGTTCCAAGTTGAGCCGCGACGTGAACATCCCGCCCAGCACGTCGCTCATCCCCTCGGCCCGGGGCAGGTCTATCTCGGTGCGGCTCGGAGCGTGGTGGGCCAGCACGAACGCCGACTGCACCGATCCGGGGCGGTCCAGGATGATGATGCGGGGGCGCTCCCCTGGGGCTGTCTCGGGAGCAGTCGTGTGCCGCTGCGGGGCGGGGGCAGCATCCCCGAAGACTGCAGCGCCGAGCTCCTCCAAGTTCACCCCGGACAGGTCGCCGACGACGATGAGGGTCCCCGTCACCGCGGCAATGTGGTCTGTGTGGAAGCTGCGGGCGAGGTCCGGGGTGAGCCGCTGCTGGTAGACGTCTCCCCCGCTGAGCGGGACCGCGTAGCGTCCCGTGAAAAGCTGGCTGCCCACGGCCCGCGCGGCAAGCGTGGAAGCAACCGAGTTCTCCAACCGGAACCTTTCGGCGAGCTGGTCTCGGCGGCGCACGATGTCGTCGGGGCGCAGGGCCGGGGACCGGACCGCTTCACCGAGGAGAGCCACCGCGTCTTTGAGCCGCTTGGTCGGGGCGTCAACGCCGGTGATGAAGCTGTCCCAGCCGACCCGGCTCACCCATTCCGCGCCATAGCGTTCCAGCGCGGGAGCCAGGGAGCTGTTGCCGTCGACACCGTCCTCGAGCGCCTCGCTGACCAGCATGGCGGCTCCCCGGTATTCGTCGGATTCGATGTTCGCTCCCGCGGGATGCACCAACCGCACCGCGGCATAGGGCTGACCGGGAAGGTCGAGGGCGATGACGGTGCCGCTGCCCACCTTGACACGGGTGGGCTTCGGGAAGACGTAACGGGCCGGTTCGCCAAGTGCGGGACGTGGCTGGAGGCTGGTCAAGAGGACTCTCCTGATTCTCTTGTCTGTGGTCGATGCGCGGACTGTCGGTGACGGCTCTGGCTCAGGCGTTGGCGGTCTCGCTGGGAGCGACCTCGTAGCGGAGCGAGAACCGGTTCTCCGGGATGAGGTACTGCTTGGCGCAGTCCACCACCTCGTCCGGGGTGATGGAGGCCCAGCGCATCGGCCAGGTGTACACCAGTTCGGGGTCGTCGAAAAGCTGGGTGTAGCCGCTGAGCGCGTTGGCGAGTCCAGCAGGGGTGGAGATGCCCTGGAAGTGGTCGCGTTCCAGTACGGCGCGGGCCCGCTCCAGCTCCTCTTCGCTGATTCCGTCGGCCAGGGCCGCGGTCTCTTCGAAGATGGCGTTTTCCAGTTCGGAGCCGCTCACCCCGTCTCGGGCGATCATGCTGATGAAGAACAGGGACTGGGTGTAGCGGAAGTCGAAGAGGTCTGAGGAAGCGCCGCCGTCGTCGTTGGCCAGCCCTCGCTCCACCACCAGCCTGCGGTAGAGACGGCTGCCCTGCCCTTGGCCGAGAACCGCGGAGGCGAGGTGCAGAATGTCGAACTCACGGGTCCCGTACGGGGGGATGCGGTGGACGATGAAGACCGCGGGGGCCGGAACCTGCTCTTCCACGACCAGGCTCTTGGAGCCGAGCAGTCCTTCGAGCGATGCATCGGGGGCCTCAGCCACGGTCTCCCGCGGCGGGATACCACCGAAGTACTTTTCGACCCGACGGTAGACGTCCTCGGAGTCCAGAGAGCTGACCACACTCAACACGAGGTTGTCCGGCCCGTAGTGGGTCTTGTGGAAGGAAAGCACGTAGTCGAGGTCGGCGGCGTCCAGGTCCTCCATGGAGCCGATCGTGGGGTGGTGGTACGGATGCCCCTCCGGGTAGGCGTGGGCGAGGATGCGTTCGAAAGCGGTGCCGTAGGGTTGGTTGTCGTAGCGCTGGCGACGCTCGTTCTTGACCACGTCCCGCTGGTTGTCCAAGACCTCCTGGGTGACCCCGTCGCGTAGGGTAGCGAGCCGGTCCGCCTCCAGCCACAGGGCGAGGTCGAGCGCGTGTTCCGGCACCGTCTCGTAGTAGTTGGTGCGGTCGCTGGAAGTGGAGGCGTTAAGTTCCCCGCCGAGCGCCTCGATCAGTCTGAAGTGTTCGCCTTTAGCCGCGTTGCCGCTGCCTTCGAACATGAGGTGTTCGAAGAGGTGGGCGAATCCGGTCCGGCCAGGCACTTCGTGGCGAGACCCGACGCCGTACCACAGGTTGATCGCCGCCACCTGCCCGGTGGCAGCCGGAGCAGTAACCAACCGGAGACCGTTGTCCAGTCGGTACTGCCTGATGTGTCCGGCCGCGCCGTTGCTCGTCACCAATCCCTCTACCCCCTGCTCAGCGGATGTCATGTTGATCATTGAGCCTATAGCCCTCGAACAGCGGACGGATATCGCCGTACCGCTCCTTCGGGACACCCTATGGGTCTCTCCGCTACTGTCGCGAGTTAACGAACCGATCCAGTCCGCCCCCAGCAGAAACGGAGCAGGGTGAGCGTACGCCATCCCGCTGACTGTTGGACGCGCTCAAGCAGAGAATGGTTGTTGCCGTGAGACTCGGACTGGACAACAGTGGACGACGGATACGTGGCCGATATCCGTTCCCCGGATAAAAAAATTGGGCCGCCTACATAAGGCAGCCCAAAAACAAATAGCTCCAGAAAAAGAAAAAGGAGGGCGGGAAAGGAGAATCTCTGTCCTCCTACGTCCACCCTCCTTTTTGCGTG
>NZ_BCWB01000054.1 GCF_001592045.1 Thermobifida fusca NBRC 14071 = JCM 3263
TGGGTTCCGCATGTCGGGGCCGCTGTCCGCCCACCGCATTCTGCCGGTACGGCTGTCGCCTGCCAGTGGCTGACCAGGCAAACAGCGGGCACGTCGAAGCGGCCAGTGCCCGCGCCGTGCCCGAAACAGTGCATAAGACCTGAGGAAACGCTGTTGTCATGACACGGAACGGAGCCAGACGGGCGGTAACGTGGTCGAGGATGCCCTTACCTCCCGGTCCGGTGGGACTGCACAGCAAACCGTCCTGACGGCATATGGCTCGTATTGCTACGATTTCGTGCGATCATGAGCGGCATCGGCGTTATCCCCTAGAATGTCGCCTCGGCTCCGGATCGTCCCATGACGTGCCGACCTTGTCGCTGTCCCGGACATCACGGATCCGTCGTTGAGGGCGTATGCCCGCATAACTGAATCTGAGCGCCCGTAGCTCAGTGGATAGAGCACCGGACTTCTAATCCGATGGTCGCAGGTTCGAATCCTGCCGGGCGCGCCGCGACCAGGGCAGGCCGCACGCGGTCTGCCCGCCGTCGTTCACAAGGCGCACCGCAGCCCGCCCACCTCTGTCGGCTGGCGCATGCGTTCCAGCCTGACTGGACCACCCGCCCTCCATTCTGTAGCACTGTGCAACTGTTGCAATACTCACAGTGGTGTCTGAGGGGGGTGAAACGGGGGCAGCGGCACCGCGGCGCACAGTACGACGGTAGGTTCCCCTCGGAACCGGACCGGTGCAACGGGGGAGCACGAAGGCCCATGGTCGATTTACGCCATCACGGGGACGCCGAGGTCGGCCCCGGCCTCCTCGATTTCGCCGTCAACGTGCGCGACCGCACCCCGCCGCAGTGGCTGGTGGAACGCCTCGCCGCTTCCCTCTCCGACCTGGCCGCCTACCCTGATCCGGAGTCGGCGCGCCACGCTGTCGCCCGCCGCCACCGCCGCGACCCCGCCGACGTGCTGCTCACCGCGGGCGCAGCTGAAGCGTTCGTCCTGCTGGCGCGTGCCCTCACCCCGCGCCGCGCCGTCGTCGTGCACCCCCAGTTCACCGAGCCCGAAGCAGCACTGCGCGCCGCCGGCCACCCGGTGGAACGCGTAGTGCTGGACGGCGACTTCACCCTCGACCCCGACCGGATCCCCGACGACGCAGACCTGGTCATCGTCGGCAACCCCACCAACCCCACCTCCGTGCTGCACCCGGCGGCAACCCTGGCCGCGCTCGCCCGGCCGGGCCGCATCCTCGTCGTCGACGAAGCCTTCGCCGACTGCATTCCTGGGGAAGCAGAGTCCGTGGCTGGGCGGACCGACCTGCCCGGCCTGGTCGTCATCCGCAGCCTCACGAAGACCTGGGGACTTGCTGGACTCCGCGTCGGCTACCTGCTGGCCGACCCCGCACTGGTCCGCCGCTTTGCGGAACACCAGCCGCTCTGGGCAGTTTCCACTCCGGCACTGGTCGCGGCCCGTGAATGCACGTCGCCCCGAGCCCTCGCCGAAGCCGACGCCTGGGCAGCCGATCTCGCGGTGCGCCGCACCCGCCTCGTGGCAGACCTCACCGCGTTGGGCTTCACCGTCACCCCTCGACCGCGGGCATCGTTCGTGCTCGTCCACACCCCCGGCGCTGACCTGCTCCGCCGCCGCCTGAGAGAACGGGGGATCGCGGTGCGTCGCGGCGACACCTTCCCCGGTCTTGGAACGGACTATTTACGCATCGCGGTCCGACAAGCCGAGACCAACGCCCAGCTCGTGACAGTTCTGGCAGAGTTGCTCTGAGCGGAGGAAAGAGCCGGCGAACCGCCCCACACCCTGGGTTCCGTCCCTCCGCCGTGCCGTGGAGGTCCGGCGTGTTCCCCCAGTCGCACGCCGTCGCCCGGAAACCGAGACCGATCAGTGACCACGGAGGAGACCCTTTGAGCGGTGATCGTGCAGACAGTATTCCCGGCGGCACCCGGGATACCGGCCACGGACGGATGCGGGGAGAACCCGGGCAGGACCTGCGTCCCCCGGCTGAACCGTCTCCGCCGGAACACCGGACCGTGGCACGTCCGCCCAGCGGATCTCAGTCACCGGGCGGACTCCTCGACGGCCTTCCCGAAGCTGGGCGGGGTACGGGAGCGTTTCCGCTGCCCGTCTCCCCGGGCGACCGCGTCCCCCTCGCTCCGGTGACGATCCCTCCCGTCCCAGCAGAACCGGAACCGCCTGCCCCGCAGGGCAGGGCCACTGCCCCAGGGGAGGCTTCCCGTGCCGCCGGTCCGGTGCGGGACGCCGACGAACACCCGCCGCAGCCCGCAGTCCAGCGGGGTGCCGCGGAGCCCGCAGCCCCGCCCCCGGCGCACACCGAGCCCGCCACACCATCCGAAGCACCAAGCGGCCCCGGGAACGCGCCGTCCACGGCGCCCCCGTCCGCCCCCGAACCGGCTGCTGCATCCCCCCAACCGGAGCCTGATGCCGCTCCCCACGGGGAGCCCGAACCGGTCGAGTACGCCGATGAAGTCGTCGCCGAACCGGCCGGTATGGCGGCCGCGAGCGACCCGCCCAGCCAGTCGGCCTCCGTGCCCGCCGACCACGCCTACAGCGACGTGGAACGCGAGGCCGTGTACCGGGTGATCCGGGAGCGGCGCGACGTCCGGGTGGGCTTCCGCCCCGACCCGATCCCCGACGACGTCCTGGTCCGCATCCTGGAAGCAGCCCACCACGCGCCTTCCGTCGGCTTCTCCCAGCCGTGGGACTTCGTCGTGATCCAGGACCGGGACACCCGGGCCCGCGTCCACGACATCGTGCAGCGCCAACGGGAGGCTTACGCCCGGGCACTGCCCGGGGCACGGGCCCGTGCGTTCTCCGGCCTCAAAGTCGAAGCGATTCTCGACACCCCGCTCAACATCGTGGTCACCGTCGACCACACTCGGGGCGGCCGGCACACGCTGGGACGGCACGCCCAACCGCAGACCGCGGCCTACTCCGCCGCACTCGCCGTAGAGAACCTGTGGCTCGCCGCCCGCGCTGAAGGGCTCGGTGTGGGCTGGGTCAGCTTCTTCTCCGAACGGGAGCTGGCCCGCGAACTCGGCCTCCCGCCCCACTTGGAGATCGTCGCCTACCTGTGCGTCGGCTACGTGGAGGAATTCCCCCCAGAGCCCGAACTGTCCCTGGGCGGCTGGGCGCAGCGCCGCCCGCTGGCCTGGGCAGTGCACCGGGAGCAGTACGGCCAACGCGGCCTGCCAGGGGAGGAGTCCACCAGCTTGCTGGACGAGACAATCGCGAAAATCGGTCCGCTCAACCAGAGGGCGATGGAGGAGGCACGAGAACGCCAGTCCCGCATGACCAAACCCCCGGGCTCCTTGGGGGTGCTTGAAGAAGTCTCCATCCAGCTCGCGGGACTCGCCGGCGAATGCCCGGCACCCATCCCCGAGCCGGCGTCCGTGGCGGTATTCGCCGCGGACCACGGCGTCCACGCCCAAGGGGTGACCCCGTGGCCGCAGGAAGTCACCGCGCAGATGGTCCGCAACTTCCTCAACGGCGGCGCGGTGGTCAACGCCTTCGCCACCCAGCTTGGCGCCGAGGTCACCGTGGTGGATGTGGGCGTCATCGAAGACCTCTCCCCGGTACCCGGCCTGCTGCCCCGCAAGGTCGCCCGCGGTACGGCTGACATGACCCAGGGCCCGGCGATGAGCCGCATGGAAGCCGAGTACGCGATCGAAGCGGGGATCGAAGTCGCCCGCGACCTGGTCGCGGCAGGCAACCGCTGCCTCCTCACCGGGGACATGGGAATCGCCAACACCACCACGTCGGCTGCGCTGATCTCCGCGTTCACCGGCCGCGACGCCGCGGAGGTCACCGGGCGGGGCACCGGGATCGACGACGCCATGTACGCGCACAAAGTGTCGGTTGTCCGCACCGCGCTGCAGGTCAACCAGGTCGACCCCGCCGATCCGATCGGGGTGCTGGCCGCGGTGGGCGGACTGGAGCATGCCGCCCTGGCCGGCTTCATCCTGGGCGCCGCCTCCCTGCGGGTCCCGGTCATCCTCGACGGGGTCATCGCCGGGGCCGCAGCCCTGGCCGCGGTCGCGCTCGCCCCGGATGCGCGCCTGGCCTGTATTGCCGGACACCGCTCCAGCGAACCGGGGCATGCAGTGGTCTTGGAGCACCTGGGCCTGCGCCCCCTGGTCGACCTGGATCTGCGGCTTGGGGAGGGCTCCGGGGCGCTGCTCGCGCTGCCGCTGGTGCAGAGCGCAGCGCGTGCCCTCAAAGACGTGGCGACCTTCGACTCCGCCCACGTGAGCCAGCGCGACTGATTCCGGTCCGTCGGTGCCGCGCGGTCCGAGTAGCGCGGCACCGACGCAGGCCGGCCTGTGGACGCTTCCCCATCTTCTGCCGGTTTTGGGGAGCGGTACGCGCAAGACAGACCACTCTCATTAGGTAGTAGTAGCGGTATGGGAGCGACCAGCGCGGTATTTTGGACCGTGTCTGGCATAGGGGTTTTGCATCGTGCCGCGTTTCGTCCACAAAGCCGGGATTCAGTTCCGAACCGCTGGTGAGCAGACTCCGGGGCACCCCGCGCCGTTGGCACCGGACAGCGGAGGCAGTGGGGACGAGACAGGCGTCCACCGGGACGCGGCACACACCGCAGTGGAGCCCCGAGCGGTTCGAGACGGGACAACGGGATCTGGAGGCTGCCTCGGTGACGTATCTCCTCGGTTTGCGGCTTCAGGGCCGGGACGTGCTCGTCGTGGGCGGAGGACAGGTCGCCCAACGTCGCGTCCCCGTGCTCCTGGAGGCCGGAGCGCGGGTCACAGTGGTCTCCCCGCACGTCACTACTGCGCTGCAAGGGCTCGCCGAGAGCGGCCGCATCCACTGGGAGCAGCGCCCCTACCGCCGCGGTGACGTCACCGGGCTGGGCCGCTTCTGGCTGGTCCACGCAGCCACGGACGATCCCGAGGTCAACGCGGCGGTGGTTGCCGAAGCAGAGGAAGCACGCATCTGGTCGGTGCACGCCGACGACCGTCACGCCTCCAGTGCCTGGACTCCCGCAACAGGGAGCGCTTCCGGAGTCACCGTCGGAGTAATCACCGGTACTGATCCCCGGCGTGCCGCGGGACTACGCGACGCTATCGTCACCGGCTTGGCCGACGGAACTCTGGACGCGCGCAGGGGACGCGCTCCTCTGCGCGGCGTGGCCCTGGTCGGCGGCGGTCCAGGGGACCCCGGACTGATCACGGTGCGGGGACGGCAGCTTCTCGCGCAAGCCGACGTGGTCGTGGTGGATCGGCTTGCCCCCACGAGCTTGCTTGACCAACTGTCCGGCGACGTGGAGATTATCGACGCGGCCAAGATCCCTTACGGCCGTTCCATGTCCCAAGAGGGCATCAACGCGGTGATCGTCGACCGTGCGCGACAGGGCAAGTTCGTGGTCCGTCTCAAGGGCGGCGACCCCTTCGTTTTCGGACGCGGTGGCGAAGAGCTCGCAGCGTGCGTCGCGGCAGGCATCCCTGTCACCGTGGTCCCTGGCGTGACCAGTGCGCTCGCTGCTCCCGCGAGCGTGGGCATCCCGGTGACGCACCGCGGCGTCGCCCAGCACTTCCACGTCGTCTCCGCCCATGTCGCACCAGGCGACGAGCGCTCCACCGTGAACTGGGAGACGCTCGCCCGCAGTGGCGGCACCATCGTGGTGCTCATGGGAGTGGAACGCTTGGGACGGATTGCCGAGGCGCTGATCAGGTACGGTCGTGATCCCCACACTCCTATTGCCGTCATCCAGGAGGCCACCCTGCCGAGCCAGACCACCCTGGTCGCCACTCTGGAAACGGTCGAAAAGGAAGCGCACGCCGCCGGAGTGCACCCTCCGGCGGTGCTCGTTATCGGAGAAGTAGTGAACACGGCCCAAGAGCTTGACATACTGCACAGAAGCCAAAACGCCGCAGAAACTCCGATCGCTCCCGCAGGAGGAAACGGTCGGAATTGATCAAGGCCGCGGGGAATCGGGTGCTGTGACGACGAATACCGATGAGAAGGGCGGAATCGCCATGACCCGGCCGCCTGCCGTGCCGGAAGCGACAGGACCAGGCGAACCGATACCGGACGCGCCCATGCGGGGTATGGAGTGGGGACGCGGTACGGTCCGGAGCGGGAACGCCCCGGCCGGCGCGTCGACAATGGCACGCCCGCGCAGAAGCGGTGGGGGAGGGGCACACCGCGGGGCAATGGCCCGGGACACCCGCCTGGAGCGGAACCTCGAGACGCTGCGGGACCGGATCCGCGCGATCGAGTTCGCCGACGGCCTCCCCGGAGCTGAGGAAGGGCGTACCGCGCGCACCGACGTCCTCGACCAGCTCAACGACTATGTGCTGCCGAGAGTGCGCAGGTCCGATGTTCCCCTGTTGATCGCGGTCGCCGGTTCCACGGGGGCAGGGAAGTCGACCCTGGTCAACAGCTTGGTGGGTACCCAGGTGACCACCACCGGGGTGCGGAGGCCCACAACGAACAGCCCGGTGCTGGCCTGCAACCCCGCTGACGTGGACTGGTTCAGTGAAACAGCGTTCCTGCCCGCGCTGCCGCGGGTCCGTCAGCAAGGGCTGGCCATGCCCGGTAAGGACGGCATGCTGGTGCTGGCCGCTACCGAGCACATGCCGGAAGGCGTGGCCTTGCTGGACACCCCCGACGTGGACTCGGCCGTTGCCGCGCACCACGAGTTCGCCGCGAAGTTCCTGGACGCGGCCGACCTGTGGGTGTTCGTCACCACCAGCAAACGCTACGCCGACGCCCGAGTCTGGCAGTTCCTCCAGGTCGCGCGGGACCGCGACACCTCGCTGGTCGTGGTGCTGTCCCGCGTGCCGCAGCGCGGCCGGAGGCAGATCGTCGCCCACTTCGGAGCGATGCTGGAAGCCAACGGCCTGGGTGCGGCGCCCCGGTTCGTGATCCCGGAGACCGACCAGATCGCCGGCGGGCGTTTCACCGGCAATATCGCTGACCAGATCCGCGGCTTCCTCGCCGATGTGGCCGGGGACGAACAGGAACGGGAGCGGATCACCCGCCGTACGCTGCTGGGGGTGCTCGACAGTTTCCGCACCCGGATCCCAGAGCTCGGCAAATACGTCGAGACTCAGGCCGAGGTGGGGCGGATGCTGGCTGCCACCGCCAGCACTGCGCTCACCGACGCGCTCGCCGAGGTGGAGCGGGGGACTTCGGATGCGTCCCTGCTGCGGGGGAATGTCCTGGCCCGCTGGCAGGACATCGCCGCCAGCGGGGAGCTCGCGCGCTCCCTGCGGATCCGCAACAAGCGGAAAACCAAGCCGCAACAGGAGGACCGCACTCGGGTGCGTGCGCTGGAGCAGGCGGTCCAGGATGCCGTAGCGGCGCTCGTGGTCTCGGCCGCGGAACGCGCGATCGAGACGATCATGGAGCGTTGGCAGCAGGTCCCTGGAGCGTCCGCTGTTGCGGAACGCCACGCTCTCGACCGGATTCCCGCAGACTTCGCTCTCCGGGCCCGCACCGCTGTCAGCGACTGGCAGGCCCGGATCACGGAGCTCCTCTCCTCGGACGGCGTTGCGAAACGCTCGGTGGCGCGTTTCTTCACCTACGATGTGGAGGCATTCGGACTTGTCTTGATCGTCGGGCTGCTCGGTTTCGGAATCTCCGACCACGACGGAGCCGCGCCTCCGCCGCCGAACGCCGCACCCAGCCGGTTGCTGCGGGCCTTGTTCGGTGCGGAGCCGCTGCGCCTCATCGGAAACCAAGCGCGTGACGATCTGCGTGCCCGGATCAGCGCGCTCTTCGAAGCGGAGAAGGACCGCTTCGCGAAGGCGCTGGCGACTCTAAACCTGCCGGACTACTCTGACGCCGCACTGCTCTACCAGGCTACGGATCACCTCGAGATCGCACGATGACTACCCCTCCCCACTCCGCCCGCCCAGGGCGGGAGACCGATATGGCGGACCACACAGCCGACCATGTGGCAGGCGGGCCCCCACCCGTGGATCGCTCTGGCGAGGGCGGCGAGTTTCGCGCCGCAGACTCTGGTGGCCGGGCCCACGACGGGTTCCGGTACCGGGTGCCGCTCACCCCGGCCGCCCGTCCAGTCGACGGCGGTTTCTCTTCCCGGGGCAGTCCCATCGTGCCGGTGGACAGCCCGTCGCCGGCGGAGGAGAAGCGCACCGACCCGGATGATCCGGACAACCTCGCCGGCTGGGTGGGGAGTCTCGCCGAGGTGAAGGAAGGCGAGATGATCGCCGGACGCCGCACCGGTCCGGTGCCCACGGTGCCCCCCCGGCCTGCGGTCACGCCTTCCTGGCTGTCCGAGGACGACGAGGAGGAGTACCAGCCTACGCGGGGCGACCTGCGGCAGCCGATGCCGACCACGACCCGCGCGGAGCTGATCTCGCAACTCGATGCGCTTGCGCTCCTCGTCGAACTGGGCCGCGACTATTTCGCTCCGCAGTTGATTGAACGTGCCCGCCGCCTGCTCACCCAGGCGGGGGCGCGGCTGCGGCTGTCCGCCGACCACACGGTGGTCGCGCTGGCCGGGGGGACCGGAAGCGGTAAGTCCTCACTGTTCAACGCCTTGTGCGGCCTGGAGTTGTCCCGCGTGGGAGTGACCCGGCCGACGACCACCGCTGCCCACGCCTGCGTGTGGGGGACGGAAGGCGCCGACAACCTGCTCGACTGGTTGGGGGTTCCGCCCCGCTACCGGCACTCCCGGGTGAGCGAACTCGACCGCGGCGAATCCGACCTCACCGGGCTCATCCTGCTGGACCTGCCCGACCACGACTCGGTGCGGGCCGCGCAGACCGCCGAGTCCGACCATCTCATCCGGACCGCGGACCTCCTGATCTGGGTGTTGGACCCGCAGAAGTACGCCGACGCCGCGGTTCACCACCGCTATCTTGCGGAGATGTCCGGGCACGGGGCAGTCATGGTGGCGGTCCTCAACCAGGTTGACCGGGTGGAGCCGGACGATGTGGAGGAGCTGCTCACCGACTTGCGGAGACTGCTGGAGGACGAGTCGGGAGTCCACCCCCGGATCTTGACCACGTCTGCGGTCACCGGGGAAGGGCTGCGCGAACTGCGGCAACTCCTAGTGGAGACCGTTGCCGATCGGCGTGCCGCGATCGAGCGCCTCGCCGCCGACCTTGAGCAGGTCGTCGCCGACTTTGCTGCTTACGGTGAGGCGGGCGGCACCGCGGAGCTGCCCCCGCCGGCCCGGTCTGTCCTGATGGACCAGATGGCTGAGGCCAGCGGGGTGGAGGCGGTTGCTGAAGCGGTGGAGACCGCCTACCAGCGGCGCGGGGGACGGGCCGTGGGGTGGCCGCTGCCCCGCTGGGCGCGGCGGCTGCGCCGCGACCCGCTGCGCGTGACCCAGCTTGATTTCCTCACTGAGGACACGACCCAGGCGAGCACCGGTCCAGTGGGGGCGCAACGCGCCGAGATCGACACCGCGATCGCGGCGGCAGCGGAGGCCGCGGCCGGTTCGCTGCCGGACCCGTGGCCCAAGCGGGTGCGGGCGGCTGCGCGCAAACACGTGGAGACGCTCCCCGAAGAGCTGGGCTCCGCGATTGCAGCGACGATCCCTGAAGAGGACGCCCCCTTCTGGTGGGGGGCTGTGCGGGCTGTCCAGTACTTGCTGGTGGCGCTGGCCGGAGGCAGCCTGGTGTGGCTGGCGCTGCTGCTGGTCAGTTGGGTCGGCGGCGGCCTGGTGGAACCGGCGCTGCTGTTCTTGACCGCTGCCTTGACCGGAGGTGCGCTGCTGTTGGGCTGGCTGGTTGGCGTGGGCTGCCGCAGCCTGGTCGAGGTGGAGGCTGCCCGCCAACGCGAATACGTCGAGATGCACGGTCTTGAACAGGTCAGACGCATTACGTTGGAGCGCGTCGTCGCCCCGTTGGAGGAGGAGCTGCGCAACTACGAGCGGTTCTGCCAGGCGTTGGAGGAAGCGCAGCCTGCCCGACGCCGGTGACCGCGTCCCAGGTTGAGGCTCTTGTCGCCCGTGCCGCGGATCCGACCGCGGTACGGGCGTTTTCGTACTGCGGCGGTCGGTCTCCGAGGGCGGGAATCCATGTCCTGAGATGTCCTGAATAGTCTCTGCGGGGCTTGCCACAGGGGCGAAAACCGCTGTCAATGTGCTGGTTCTCCGGCGGTTTTCACGAAAGGCGATTAGAATATTACCTAAAGTAGTCTCCCATTGGGCTCTGTTTTCCCGGCGGGACCGGAGGACAGGACCGGGCTGCGGCGGGGCCGGTGTGCCCGCCGTACCGGGACGGCCGACAGCGAGGAGGCCCCGATGACACTCACCCGGCATTCGACTACGGAGAGTACTTGTCGAGTGCTGTTCCGTCCCCGGGAGTGGGCGCTGTTGACCCAGCCGCGTGCCGTGGTCGGCTTCGTGGTGACACTCGTCGCCGTCGATGCGCTACTCGCGATCGCCGGGGTATGGACGACTGCTCTGCGCTCTGCGGAACTCCTCACTGCCACGGCGATCGTCATGTCCGGGGCGATCTGTGTCGAGGCGATGCGCCGCCTAGGGCTGCCTCAGGGGATGGTCCGCGACCTGCTCGGCACGTGGTGGATCCCGGTGGTACTGCTGCTGCCGCCGGTGTACTCGCTCATCGTGCCGATCCCGCTGTACCTGCTGATGCAGTACCGCATTCAGCGCGCCGTAGTCTTCCGCCGCGTCTTCAGCGCCGCAGTGGTCGCCCTCGCCGGGTTCTCCTCCTCGACCGTGTTCCACGCGCTCATCCCCGGACCGATCATCCTGCTCGACGGGGTGACCGGGGCGGCAGGCAAGAGCGCCCTCATCAGCGGGGAGGGAATCGGGGCCGCGATCCTGTGCGCGGTCCTGTTCACTGTGTGCAACACGGTGCTCATCACCGGGGCGATCCGCATGAGCGTCCCCGAAGAACCCCGCCGCACCACAGTGTGGGACTCTGAATCCCTCTTGCTGGACGCGGTCGAAGTGTGCGTGGGACTGATCGTGTCCCTCCTGTGCGCGCTCTCCCTCTTCCTGCTGCTGGTGGCGCTGCCCCCAGTGCTCCTGCTCCAGCGGAGCCTGCTCTTCCAGCAGTTGCAGACGGCGGCACGCACCGATCCCAAGACCGGCCTGCTCAACGCGGTCGCGTGGGAGCGGGTCGCTAAAACCGAGCTGACGCGGGCGTTGCGGACGGGCTGCCCGCTGGCCGTTCTCATCATTGACATCGACCATTTCAAGAAGGTCAACGACACCCATGGGCATCTGGTCGGCGACCAGGTGCTCCTCAACGTGGCGACCATGCTCAGCCAGCAGCTCCGCCCCTACGACGTGATCGGCCGGTTCGGCGGGGAGGAGTTCGTCGTGCTGCTGCCCGGAGCAGACATGGCCGAGGCCTGCCGGACCGCGGAGCGGCTGCGCACCCAGGTAGGGCGGATGGCGCAGCCGATCAACGACATCACCATCACCGTCACCGTTTCGATCGGGGTGGCTCTCCTGCGAGTGCACGGACGGGATCTGCTGGAGCTGATGGCCGCCGCGGACCTGGCGCTTTACCGGGCGAAAGACTCTGGACGCGACCGCGTCTGCCTTCCTGTCGCCACGACCGCGGGGGTCCCGGTCCGCTCCGTGACGGACCCGCCCACCGATTCACGCGGCTCCTGACAGTTGTCCACAGGGTGCAGCGGAGGCTTGCCGCAGCGGGATGCCGGTCGCAGACAGTGGAGGCATGACCACTCAAAAGCATCCCCGTCTGCCGGTCCGTCTGTCCGTCCGCACCCCGGTGGACCTGATTGCCGCGGTCCCCTACCTGATCGGCTTCCATCCCGAAGACTGCGTCCTCGTGCTGGGGACTGACGGCCGCGACAACGCGATCAACTTCGCCGCGGGCTACACGCCGCTCACCACTGCCGACCCCCTCCTCCGCGAGCTGGCCGACAGTCTTGCCCGCTCCTTCCTCGAACAAGGCGGGCGGCGGGCGGTGATCCTCGGCTACGGCCCGGAAGAACCAGCGGTCGCCGGACTGTTTGCGGTCCGGGACCGGCTGGCCTCCCACGGGGCCGCTGTCGCCGAAACCCTCCGGGTCACCAAGGACCGCTACTGGTCCTACGAGTGCGCCAACCCTGTCTGCTGTCCGGCAGAGGGTGTGGTCTACGACGTGCACCGTTCCACGATCCCCGCTACCGCGGTCGCTGCGGGCCTGCGGGTCCGCGCCAGTCGGGAGGAGCTGCTGGCCCTGGTCGCCCCGGTCGGGGGCGCACGGCGCGCAGCAATGACCCGAGCCACTCGCCAGGCTGAAGAGCGCTGCGCCCGGCTGCGCCGCGAAGCCGGCGACCGGGGAGAAGCCGCCGTCATCGCGGAGGGGGTCCGCACGGTGCGCACTGTGGTGGCCGCGGCCTTGGACGGTGCTCCACCCCCAAAGCCGGACACGGTGGCGTGGCTCAGCGTGCTCCTCGTCCACCCGCGGGTCCGCGATGAGGCGTGGGCCCACATCGACCGTGCGCACCTCACCCACCACGTCGGCTTGTGGTCGCACGTGCTGCGCCACGTCGACCCCGACTATGCGGCGGCGCCCGCAGCCCTGCTCGGCTTCGCCGCGTGGCAGAATGACGACCCGTTCCTCGCCGACGTCGCCGTGGACCGGGCATTGGAGGTCGACCCGGAGTATTCCATGGCCCGGCTCGTCCGCCGGGCGGTGCGCTACGGGCTCCCACCCCACCGGTGGGAAGGTTTCACCCCTGACTGGCTTGCTGAGTATGCCCCGATCAGCGAGGAAGCCACACCGCAGGCAGGACATGGGAATTGACCAGCCCGTATCAGGGTTCATACGGGTGTTAAACCGACACGGGCGCCCCGTGGCTCTGGTCGGTGCAGGGCGCGGAACGGCCTAGGCTGGAAGACATGGCGGAGTACATCTTCACGATGCGAAACGTGCGTAAAGCGCACGGTGACAAGGTTGTCCTGGACGATGTGTCGGGCGCCTTTCTCCCCGGCGCCAAGATCGGCGTCGTGGGCCCCAACGGTGCGGGCAAGTCCACGCTGTTGAAACTGATGGCTGGTATTGAGCAGCCCTCCAACGGCGAGGCGCGCCTCATGCCCGGATACACCGTCGGCCTGCTCGCCCAGGAGCCGCAACTCGACCCCGCCAAGACCGTGCTGGAGAACGTGCAGGACGGCGTTGCGGAAACCAAGGCGATGCTCGACCGCTTCAACGAGATCGCTGAGAAGCTGGCCACGGACTACTCCGACAAGCTGCTCGAGGAGATGGGCAAGCTGCAGGAGGAGCTGGACCGCCGCAACGCCTGGGACCTGGACAGCCAGTTGGCGCAGGCCATGGACGCGCTCCGCTGCCCGCCGGCCGACGCGGACGTCTCCGTGCTCTCCGGTGGGGAGAAGCGCCGGGTCGCCCTGTGTAAGCTCCTCCTCGAACAGCCCGACCTGCTGCTGCTGGACGAGCCCACCAACCACTTGGACGCCGAGAGCGTGCAGTGGCTGGAACAGCACCTGGAGAAGTACCCGGGCACGGTCATCGCGATCACCCACGACCGCTACTTCCTGGACAACGTCGCCACCTGGATCCTGGAGCTGGACCGCGGCAAGCTCTACCCCTACGAAGGCAACTACACCACCTACCTGGAGACCAAGGCTGCCCGACTGAAGGTGGAGGGCGCCAAGGACGCCAAGCGGAAGAAGCGCCTCCAAGAGGAGTTGGAGTGGGTCCGCTCCAACCCCAAGGCCCGGCAGGCCAAGAACAAGGCGCGTCTGCAGCGCTACGAGGAGATGGCCGCTGAGGCCGCGAAGACCCGCAAGCTGGACTTCGAGGAGATCCAGATTCCGCCGGGCCCGCGCCTGGGCAGCACCGTGGTCGAAGTCAAGAACCTCACCAAGGGGTTCGGCGACCGCATCCTCATCGAGGACTTGAGCTTCTCCCTGCCGCCGAACGGCATCGTCGGTGTCATCGGCCCCAACGGCGTAGGCAAGACCACGCTGTTCAAGATGATCGTCGGCGAGGAGCAGCCCGACAGCGGCACCATCACCATCGGCGAAACCGTCAAGATCTCCTACGTCGACCAGTACCGGGGCCGGATCGACGACGAGAAGACGGTCTGGGAAGTGATCTCCGACGGGGAGAGCTTCATTCGTGTCGGCAACGTGGAGATCCCCAGCCGCGCCTATGTCGCCGCCTTCGGGTTCAAGGGATCCGACCAGCAGAAGAAGGCGGGAGTGCTCTCCGGTGGGGAACGCAACCGGGTCAACCTGGCGCTGACCCTCAAGCAGGGCGGCAACCTGCTGCTGTTGGACGAGCCCACGAACGACCTGGACGTGGAGACCCTCGGCTCGCTGGAGAAGGCGCTGCTGGACTTCCCCGGCTGCGCTGTGATCACCAGCCACGACCGCTGGTTCCTGGACCGGGTCGCCACCCACATTCTCGCGTGGGAGGGTGGCGCTAACTGGTTCTGGTTCGAGGGCAACTTCGAACAGTATGAGAAGAACAAGATCGAACGGCTGGGCCCCGAAGCCGCTCGCCCGCACGCCGTCACCCACCGCAAGCTCACGCGTGACTGACCGAGGCTTCCGCCGTCCCGGTGGGACGCGACTGTGGTGCGGGTTCCGCGGGAACGGAGCGGAACCCGCAGCGCGCTCGGGGAGGCCAGCACATACCCTGTAGGCGCTATGACTTCCCAGCACGATGACCAGATGACCTTCTACGAGGCGGTCGGCGGTGAGGAGACGTTCACCCGACTCGCCCGCCGCTTCTACGAGGGGGTAGCCGCCGACCCCGTGCTACGCCCCATGTACCCCGAAGAGGATTTGGGGCCCGCCGAGGAACGGCTGCGCCTCTTCCTCATGCAGTACTGGGGCGGTCCACGGACCTACAGTGAACGGCGCGGGCATCCCCGGCTGCGGATGCGGCATTTCCCGTACCGCATTGGGGCGGAAGAACGCGACCGCTGGCTGACGCACATGCGCGCAGCGGTCGACGACCTCGCCTTGCCCGCCCACCTGGAACAGCAGTTGTGGGAGTACCTGGTCTACGCCGCCTATGCCATGGTGAACGTGCCGGAAGACGCGCAGCCTCCCATGGTGCAGCGCTCTTTCACCGTGACCTCGAACGAGCGCGACCGCGGCGACGAGGGGGAGACGATCCGGATCTCGCTGCGGTGACCCATCCTCCCGCGCGAGGCGGTCGCACGAATGGCATTCCGGCTGTCACTGCCGCACCGCGGCACGGCGACCGGACTGGGGCGGAGTGAGCAACACGGCCGCGGCGGCGCTGAACAGTGCTGCCGCGGCAAAAGCCGTGCGGTAGCCTGCCCAGTCGATGAGCACCCCCATCACCACGGGGGTGAGGGTGGAGCTCACCGCCTGCAACGTGTTTTGGACAGCCATGGCCCGGCCCGCCCAGCCAAGCCCCGCGGTTTCCCCGACCGCCGTGAACGTCAACCCGTTGTGGCTCATCGTCAGCACTGCGGCGAGCACGAGCAGCACCACGGCAATCCCGGGAAGCGGCGATGCGGCGGCCAACAGGACCAGCGCTACCGCCCCGCAGCAGGCGATGATCCGTACTGGGCGAAGGCGACTACCCACCCGGTCCGACCAGACCCCGGCCCCGAGCCGCGCTGCCGCGCCGGGCACGTACACCGCGGCCATGAGCGCCCCCGCCGCCGGGGCAGTCCACGACTGCTGGTCGACCAGGTAGACCAGCGCGAACGTGGCCACAGTGAACTGCGGCACCCCCAACAGCATGCTCACCGCGTGGACCCGCCAGATCGCGGCATGCCGGTAGGGCGAGGAGCCTGCCCGCTGAGGCTGCGGGGCATCCGCTGCCGGGCCCGCAGCGACAGCCTTCCCAGGAGGGACCGCGAATTTGACCACCAGCGGAAGTACGGCCACGGCCAGGACCCCGGGCAGCAGCATCGCCACACTGACTCCGTAGTGGTGGGCGAGGACCGGCAGCAGTGCCGCCGACAGCCCCATGCCGAGCGGCTGGGCGGTCTGCCGCAGTCCCATGGCCAGGCCGCGTTCCCGGGCCGCGAACCAGCCCATGACGAGACGGCCGCTGGCCGCGTTCACTGGACCGGCGACCGCGCCCACACCGAACAGCACGAGGCCCGCACCTAGCGCCGTGTCGACCAGCGGGAACACAGCGAGAAGACCAGCGGTGGCCCCCAAGCTCACCGCCATAGTGAGACGCTCCCCGTAACGGTCGATGAGGACACCCCACCCTAGAAGGGTGAGGAGCAGGCCGAGACTGGGAAGCCCAGCGAGCGTGCCTGCGCGGGCCACAGTGATCCCGTAGGCCTGCCGCAGTTCGGGGATGACAAACGCCACCCCGAACAACGCGGATAGGCTCGCGATCTGCGCGGCGACCGCCAGCCCCAAGACCAGCCAGCGCCGTCCCGGCCGTAAAGACCGGGCCCGCGCGGCCGCCCGCTGGAGCCCCCACCTCATGGGAGGTAATACCGCGCCAAGTGGGCGCGTTCCTCCGGGCTCAGCCGCCGCGGACGCTGTTGGGCGAGGTCGTAGGCGACCAGTACCGACAGCGCTTTGAGGTACACCGCGTCATCGTCGAGGATCTCGTAGCGCACGGTGAAACTGGCGTTCCTGATCTCGGTGACCCACGTCTCCACCCGGAAGGGGTCGCGGCGCATCTGCAACGGCCGCAGATAGTCGACTTCGTGCCGAGCCACCACCACGTCACCGAACCGGGAAGAGCTGTCCGCGTCGTCCCAGCGGAGAAGGGAGATGCGGGCGTCTTCGAGGTACGTCAGCATCCGCACATTGTTAACGTGGTTGAGCGGATCCAAGTCGGCGAAGCGGACGTGCCCCAGGAAGACGTGCCGCTGCCCGGTCGGGGTTTCCACGCTGGTGCCTTCCTGCACGGCTGTCCCGCTCACTGGTCCTACCTTTCCGTCGGTCGTGGTTACCCGCCGATTGTGGCAAGTTCGAGCAGCGCAGCGGACACCCGGGGTAGCGTTCCCTACCCTCCAGTACGGTCGGTGACCCGCAACCCGGTGTAATGGGCGAGGAAAGCCAACTGGTCCGCGGCGAGCCGGACGCTGCGGCTCACGGAACGCGTGCTGTGCCCCACGTCAGTCTCCCGGCGCAGCAGGATCGGGGCTTCCTCCGGAGCGGCCGAGGTGGCGTGTTGGAGCGCCGCACACATTTTGCGGGCGTGCAACGGGTCGACCCGGGTGTCGTTTTCGAAGACCGTGAACAGGGTCGCCGGATAGCGCACCCCTTCCCGGACGTTGTGGTACGGGGAGTAGGCGAGCAGCCACTGCAACGCTTCCGGGTCGCTGGCGCTGCCGTATTCCACGCTCCACAACTGCCCCAGCCCGAATTGTTCATATCGCACCATGTCCAGCAGCGGGGCGGAGCACACGGCCGCGGCATACAACTCGGGACGCTGGGTGATAGCGGCTCCGACGAGCAGCCCTCCGTTGCTGCCGCCCATCACGGAAAGCTGCTCCCGAGTGGTGAACCCCGCGTCGACCAGGTATTCGGCAGCGGCATGGCAGTCGTCGAAAACGTTCTGCTTGTTGCCGAGCATGCCTGCCCGATGCCACTCTTCGCCTTCTTCGAGGCCGCCGCGGAGCGAGGCGACCGCGTAGACGCCACCGGCCGCCACCCACGCCAGGATCGACGCCGAATAGGCCGGGGTCAGCGAGATCCCGAAACCGCCGTACCCGTACAGGATGGCGGGACGGGGCCCCTCCCGGTCCGGCGGGGAGACCACCAGCATCCGCACCGGGGTGCCGTCCCGGGAGGTGTAGGTGACCTGCTCGGTGCGGACTGGGGGAGCCTCCACTGTTCCCGGGGACTTCTGCCAGAGCACCACGTCGTGGGTGCGCGCGTCGTACCGGTAGACCGCGGTCGGCGACGTGTAGTCGGTGTAGGTGAACCACGCTTCCGTGCCGCCTTCGGGGCGGGCGGTGATGCTGCCCACCGACCCGAGGCCGGGCAGGGGAAGGTTCCGGATCCGCTCCCCGGTGGCGAGGTGGTGCACACTGAGTTCACTGAGCGCGTGCCGCTCCCACCGGGCGAGGAGCACCGGAGTGTCCAGTTCCGCGCCGTCGAGGATCGCATACCCGCTGAGGACCGCGTCCGGGTCGCTGGCGATCAGGGTCTGCCAGTGGTCCGGGGTGGGCGAGGCCGGGTCGGCCACGCACAGCCGTCCCCGCGGCGCGTCCAGGTCGGTGAAGAGGTACAGCCTGCCGTCGCGGCCCACATGAGGGAAGGTTTCAGCGTCCACACCGGTCTGGATCTCGGTGAAGCGCGGCGCTTCCGGGGCGGACACGGTGAGGTCCGCGATCCACGCGTCGTTGCGGGGCGCGGTGCCCGGCGAAGCGGTGAGCGTCAGCCACCTGCCGTCGCGGCTGACCGCCACCCCGAAGTATTCGGTTTTGTCCCGCCCTTCCCCGAAGATCAGCGTGTCCTCTTCCGGGGAGGTGCCCACCCGGTGCAGGTAGACCCGCCGGTGGTACTGCTCTTCTCCTTCGGGGACCAGTTCGGGGGCGAGGCGGCGCACATAGTAGAACGCGTCACGGCCCGGCAGCCACGCGACCGGGGAGTAGGAGCAGCGGTCGATGGGGCCGTCGATGTTCTCCCCGGTGTCGATGTCCATCACCCACAGCCGGGACTGCTCGTCTCCGTTATCGGACAACTGGTAGGCCAGCAGCCGTCCCTCCCAGTCCACCACCCACGAGTCCAGGGTGGTGGTGCCTTCCGGGTTCAGTTCGGTGGGGTCGATGAGGACCCGTTCCGGTCCTGAACCGTCCTGGACGTAGAGCACCGCGTGCTCCTGGTCGGCGGCGCGCCGCACGAACAGGCGACGCTGTCCCCGCCAAACCGGTGCCCCCACCGAGCCGGCATTCATCAGGGCCCGCAGCCGCGTCCGGAACCAGTCGGTGGCCGACCACATCGCGGATGCTGCTGTGAACAGCGCGTCCTGGCTTTGCGACCACTCTTTGGTGGCGGCGAGGTCAGTCTGCTCCAGCCAGCGGTAGGGGTCCGCGACCGTCTGGCCGTGGAGCACGTCAGTCAATTCCCAGCGCTCAGCAAAGGGATAGGAAGGGAGACGAGACATGCCCAGAACTCTAGCCGCAGCAGGACAGTACCCGAGGTCATACGCTGTTTCCGGTGGGAAGCAGTCCGCTTCCCCTGCCTGCTGGGAGGAGGATCGGCGCGGCCGGTCGACACCGCGGGCATGGACGGCCTACCGGGGTATGGGGTCGGTGGCGGCAGCGGGCCGGAGCTGGGTATCCGTGTGAAGGTGGCAACACTGCGGTGCACCGTCGCCCGTCCCGCCGAGCGTGCGCCGGAGGGCTCCCGTACTGCCGCTGCGGGGTTTCCCGTTGGAAGCCCAGATCATTCACGGAGGTTTCTGGCAGTGTTGCGGAGAAATGGGGTGGCAATGACCGACCCTCAGCACGCAAACTGAAGAAGGGACACAACTCGGCGGGAACCCACCCACGGGAGGTCCGTGTGGCACAACGAAGAACGCCGGCTCTTGGGCCGGTCCACAAGGAGGCCTTCTGGCTAGCCGGGTGGCTAGCCGGAGAAGAGATACGTGTGGTCGACACGTCGGCCTACCGGAGGCGGCCATGAGCGCCGCACAGAATACTACGGAAGGCGGCCCACCACAGATCCGCCGTCACGTACTGCTTCTCAACGCGAGCTATGAACCATTGACCACCGTGCCGTTGCGACGCGCGGTCCTGCTAGTCCTGCGGGAGAAAGCCGAGGTGGTGCACAGCGACTCTACCGGAGCTGTGCTCCATTCGAGCACGATGGCGTTCTCCGTGCCGTCGGTCATCCGGCTGCTCCGCTACATCCGGGTGCCCTATCGGCGCAGGATTCCGCTGACCCGCGTGGCGCTCATGCGGCGCGACGGATACCACTGTGCCTATTGTGACAGACGTGCCGAGACGATCGACCACGTTATTCCGCGCAGCCGCGGGGGACAGCACGTCTGGGAGAACGTGGTGGCGGCCTGCAGATCCTGCAACCACCGTAAGGCCGACCGCCTCCTTGAAGAACTCGGTTGGAAACTACGTGTCACCCCCACAGTTCCGCGGGGGATTCATTGGCGCCTCATCAACGGTGACCACCACACTGACCCCCTTTGGGCCCCCTATATGGCGAGGGTGAAAGTCTGAGGAGGACATCCCGGGGCCGGGGGTTCGTCTCGGTCCCGGGGACCAGACGATCCACCAGTGACACCACCAGGCGCGTGCCTCTGGGGTGGGGGAAGTGTGCGGAACTGCGGCGCGACCCGACCCTATGCTGATGTCATGCCTCGTTACGAGTTCCGTTGCCGTGCCTGCGGTGAAACCTTTGAACTGTCCCGGCCCATGGCCGAGGCTAACGCCCCGGCAGAGTGCCCGAATGGGCACGACGACACGGTCAAACTGCTGTCCACGATTGGGGTGAGCGGTCTCGCGCAAGCCCCTTCGTCAGCCGGCGGCGGCTGCTGCGGCGGTGGCTGCTGCGGCGGCTGATCCTGAACCTTACGCGGGGAGGTCTGCTGGAGCAGGCCTCCCCGTAGCCGTGTCAGGACCATCCCCGCATGCGCGGGGGGGCACCCGCTGGATGTGGCAAAACGCGTGATCAACGCGGGACTATCCCCGCATGCGCGGGGAGCATCCGCTTCGGCGTCTCCGACAGGTCTGTGCGGCAGGACCATCCCCGCATGCGCGGGGAGCACGCGCTAGGAAACGGCTCGGGGTGTCGAGCCGGGGGACCATCCCCGCATGCGCGGGGAGCACTCCGTGGGCACGGGGATCGTCCATTCGGCGACCGGACCATCCCCGCATGCGCGGGGAGCACACTAAACGACCTGCAACTTTACCAGTCCGGTAAGCCTATTTCATTCACTTCTCACAATCGGGAGCAACGCCTAAATGGCCCAGGGTGGAGAGGTGAATCAAAGGCACGGAGATGCCCCTCTACGGCTGTACCCGTGGCGTGTGACCAGGAATAGTGGCGTCGGCCTCGCCTAGGCGGCCAGTGGCATGCGAGGGCTAGGGGAGGGGCGTGCGCAGTGTGGTACAGGGCCCCTCCCGGCTCTAGGGAGAGGCCCCCAGCACTGCGAGCCGCCTGCGGGAATCGAACCCCGCGGCCTCCGCATTACGAGTGGAGATGCGTGCGCTCCACCTGGCTGACGTCTCGGGCGGCTCCCGTAGAAGCCGAAGTGGCCATCGCCGCGTAGGCGCGGAGCGCCGCGCTCACCGGGCGCTGCCGGTTCCGCGGCCGGAATCCACCCAGTTCCTTGAGGAGACGCTCCCGGCGGGCGTTGAGTTCGTCCTCCGGCACTTCCAAAGTGATCGACCGGTTGGGGATGTCGATGGTGATGATGTCACCGTCCTCGACCAGGGCGATGTCGCCGCCGGCGGCCGCCTCCGGTGAGGCGTGCCCAATCGACAGCCCTGAGGTGCCGCCGGAGAACCGGCCGTCGGTGATCAGGGCGCACACCTTGCCCAGACCGCGGCCCTTGAGGAAGCTCGTCGGGTACAACATCTCCTGCATGCCCGGACCGCCCTTGGGGCCCTCGTAGCGGATGACCACCACGTCACCGGGCTGCACCGCCTTGTTGAGGATGCCGTCGACCGCTTCCTCCTGGCTTTCGAACACCTTGGCCGGGCCGCTGAAGGTCCACAGTTCCTCGTCGACTCCCGCGGTCTTGACGACCGCGCCGTCCGGGGCGAGGTTGCCTTTGAGCACGGCCAGGCCGCCGTCCTTGGTGTAAGCGTGCTTCACCGAGCGGATGCACCCGGACTCGCGGTCCAGGTCCAGCGAATCCCACCGAGTGCTCTGCGAGAACGCCTCAGTGCTGCGCTGGCCGCCCGGAGCTGCGTGGAAGAGCTCCACCGCTTCGGGACGCACATTCGGGGAGGCGATGTCCCAGGCGTCCACGTACTCGCCCACGGTCATCCCGTGCACCATGGGCAGCGACGTGTCCACCAACCCGGCGCGGGCCAGCTCGCCCATGATGGCGGGGATACCGCCCGCCCGGTGGACGTCCTCGATGTGGTACTTGTCGCTGTTCGGGGCGACCTTGCACAGGCACGGCACTCGGCGGGACAGGGCGTCGATGTCGTCGAGGCCGAAGTCCACGCCGGCTTCGGTTGCCGCGGCCAGCAGGTGCAGGATCGTGTTTGTGGAGCCGCCCATGGCCACGTCCAAGGCCATGGCGTTTGCGAACGCCGCCGGCGTGGCGATCGACAGCGGCAGCACCGACTCGTCGTCCTTTTCGTAGTAGCGGCGCGCCGCCTCCACGACCACCCGGCCCGCTTCCTCGTAGAGCTTCTTGCGCGCGGTGTGGGTCGCCAGCACTGTGCCGTTGCCGGGCAGCGCCAAGCCGATCGCCTCGGTCAAGCAGTTCATCGAGTTGGCGGTGAACATGCCCGAGCAGGAGCCGCAGGTGGGGCAGGCTGCTTCTTCCAGCGCGTTCAGCTCCTGCTCGGAGACGTTCTCGTCCGCCGAGGCGATCATCGGGTTGATCAGGTCGAGTTTGCGCACCGTCGTCGCAGTGCCGTTGACTACGGTCACCTTTCCGGCTTCCATCGGCCCACCCGAGACGAACACGGTGGGGATGTTCAGCCGCAGTGCGGCCAGCAGCATGCCGGGGGTGATCTTGTCGCAGTTGGACACGCACACGAGGGCGTCAGCGCAGTGCGCGTTGACCATGTACTCCACGGCGTCGGCGATCAGTTCGCGGCTGGGCAGGGAGTACAGCATGCCGCCGTGCCCCATGGCGATGCCGTCGTCGACCGCGATGGTGTTGAACTCGCGCGGCACGCCGCCTGCCGCGCGCACCGCGTCAGCCACGACGTCGGCGACTTCGCGCAGGTGCACGTGTCCGGGCACAAACTGGGTATAGCTGTTGGCCACCGCCACGATGGGTTTGCCGAAGTCTTCGCGTGCCACGCCGGTGGCGCGCAGCAGCGCGCGGGCACCGGCCATGTTTCTGCCGTGGGTGACCGTCCGTGAACGAAGCGCGGGCATGGAAGTCTGCTCCCGTCGAGAGAAGAACCGGGGCCGACGACGGGACAGTAACGGTGGGGTCCCCGCCGACGGTCCGCGCGGCATGCCCTGTAGGGGTGCCGCCCTGGGACGAAACTTGGGGTCGTTCTCTCGATGGTAGTCCCCTAGCCGACCGGTTACACCGTGCACGGGAACGGGGCGGCCCTAGGGCCGCCCCGGGAAGACCTGGGTGGGGGCGCAGAACGTTTAGTACATGGGGGGAAGGACTTTTTTGGCTGCCTGGTAGATCTCCTCGATCTCCTCTTCGGTCAGCCGGTCTTTGCCGCTGCGCAGCCACTTGCGGACTTTGGTGCCGACGATGATGTCGACCCCGCGGAGCCGGTGGCTGTCCCACGGCATGCTGGGACCGTAGATCGCCAGGGCGGCACGCACTTTGATGGGGCGGCCCAGTTCTTCGCTGATGAGCCGTTCCGCGTTGCGGGCCTCAGCCAGCGCTTCGTCGATGCGCTCGTTTTTGGAGAAGCGGCCGTGGTAGAGCTTCTCCAGCTTGTTGCGGAGCGGCAGCCGCTTGTCCCAGGCTTCGGAGTCGATCGCGAAGGCGCCGCGCCGTCCCACGATGAAGTGGTCGATCTGGCCGTTGCCGTCCTGGATACGCCGCGCGTGCAGCACCCGGTAGCCGAAGCGTTGCATGATCCGCAGTTGTGCTTCGGTACGCCGCTGCGCAGAGGAGGGTTTGCGCCACTGGGGGACTTCAGACTGGCGCTGGGAGGTGTAGACGATGAAACCGACGAGCGCTGCGGCCCCGGCCGTCACCCCCACACGCCAACTGCTGAACAGCACGCCCACCACTACCGCGGCCACGAGGCAGGCGGCGACTCGGGGAAGCCACCGGCGCACGACACCGTGTTTCAGCAGTGAACGGTAGGTGCGCATGAGGGTATCCGTGTGCGGCGCCACTGGTTTGCTGGTGGGGCGGTGAAAAGAAGGGGGTGCATCGTCCCGCTGGGTCTCGCTGGTGCGGGAGGGGTCGTCCGGTCTGGTGCTGGTTGCCGATTCCACGCCTCAGAAGGGTAGTTCCCTTCAAAGAAAGCTCCTAGTCCGTAAAGACTCACATTTTTGTTCCCTGCCTGAAGTTTTCTTACGGGTGTTTTTCGGCCCTGACCTGGGAAGAATGTATTTTTCCCGATTTTACGCCTCCAGGTAGGTGACTTTCCTCCGAAGCCGGGGTGCTGCCCGGCTACGCTCGGGGAAGTGTGAGCGAGATTCACGACCTGAGTGCACTACGCCAAGCTGCGTTGTTCCGCAGCCGGGAGCTGTCTCCGGTCGACGTCGTCGAGCACTACCTGGACCGGGTCCAACGGCTCGGCGACGAAGTAGGGGCCTTCATCACGGTTACCCCGGAACTCGCGCTCCAGCAGGCCCGAAACGCGGAGCGGCGGCTGCGCACCGAGGACCCGGCGCACCTGCCCGCGCTCCTCGGCCTGTGCGTGCCGATCAAAGACCTCGACATGGTCGCCGGAGTGCGCTGCACTCGAGGGTCGAGGGTCTTCGCCGACCAGGTCGCCGACGCTGACGAAGGCTACGTGGCCGCGCTGCGGCGGGCCGGGGCGGTGTTCCTCGGCAAGACCAACACCCCCGAGTTCGGGCTGCCCTGCTACACCGAGAACGAGATCGCCCCACCGGCCCGCACCCCGTGGGACACGACGCGTTCCGCGGGCGGCTCCAGTGGCGGGGCAGCGGCCGCGGTCGCTGCAGGGCTTGCGCCTTTCGCCCAGGGCAGCGACGGCGGCGGATCGATCCGTATCCCTGCGAGCGTGTGCGGGCTCTTCGGGATCAAACCCACTCGGGGCCGGGTCACCTCGGCACCCTTGCGCGTCGACACGCTCGGCCTGGCGGTCACCGGTCCGCTCGCCCGCACGGTTGCCGACGCGGCTCTTCTGCTCGACGCACTGACCCTCGGCGATCCCGCGGATCTCTTCACTGCCCCACCGCTGCCCGCGGGGGAGACGTTCCTCGCCGCCGCACACCGGGAGCCTGGTCGGCTCCGCGTCGCCTGTTTCGCAACCCCGCCGCTGCCCGAAGCCACCGTGCACCCGGAGGTCTTGGCGGCCTACCATGCCACGGTCCGGCTCCTCGAGGAGCTTGGACACGACGTCACCGAGATCACCCCGCCCTTTGACGGCTCCCATATGCGCCATTTCGCAACCGTGTGGGCGGTGACTGCGGCCGGCATCCCTGTCCCCGCTGCGGCCGAGCACCGCCTGCGCCCGCTGACCCGCTGGCTGCGGGACCGTGGACAACGCACCCCGGCCCCCGTTTACCTGGAAGCTGTGGGGGAGCTGCGGCGCTTCGCCCGGGCCGCGTTGGCTGCGTTCGCCCCCTACGACGTGGTGCTCACCCCTACCTTGGCTCTCCCGCCTGTTCCCCTCGGGTATTTCACCGCGTCCGGGGATCCCGCGGACGAGTTCGAGAAGATGAACGCGTTCACCCCTTTCGGCAATATCGCCAACATCACCGGCCAGCCTGCGGTGAACGTGCCGAGCGGCACCACCGCGGACGGGCTTCCCCTCGGCATGATGCTCTTGGGGAGGATCGGCGCGGAGGCCACGCTGATCTCCCTGTCCGCCCAACTGGAGGCGGCCCGCCCGTGGCGGGACCGCACTCCAGAGGTGTGGCATCGCTAGGCCACAGTTATTGCGGTGTGCCGTTCCCGCTGTCCGGGCCGTCTGCGACCGGGTGTGTCTTCTCTCCTGGGGATCCGCTGCCGACCGCGAGCGTGCAGAAGGCAGACAGCAGCACGATCACTGCGCCGCCCACCACGCCCAGGGCGGGGCCGCCGACGTCCACCAGCCATCCGGACAGTGGCGCGGAGAACGCCACCCCGGTGGTGATCCCGGTGTTCATCCACCCGAACGCTTCCGCCCGCCGATCGCTGGGTGCCACCTCGCCGATCCGTTCGGTTGCCGCGGCCAAGGTGGGGGCGATCGCCAGCCCAGCTACGAACAGCACGGGGAGGAGCAGCCACGGGGAGGGGAGCTCCAGCACGGGAGGAAGCAGCGGGATCAGCATCGCGGTTCCCGCCGCGGCGGCGAAAGCCCGGCGGCTCAACCGGGGCGGGCCGGCCAAGGCGCCCGCGACGAGCCCGCCGACCAGGGAACCGATCGACCAGAACGCGGCGAGCACCCCGGCAACCCCGGGGCGGCCGATCTCCCGCGCCCACGCCACGATGACCAGGTCCACGGATGCCAGGCCGGCGATCAGCAGCATGCATACGACAACCAGGAGGGTGAGTTCCGGCTGCAGCAGCAGAGACCGGCGCCGCTGGGTGGGGGAGGCTGGACCGGGCTGGGGCGGGAAAGCGAGGCCGGAGCGGTAGATCTGCCACGCAAACCCGAAAGAGCCCGCGATCGAGAGCGCCGCGACCAGCAGCACGGCCCCTTTGCCTCCGCTTACCGCTACCGTGGCGGCCGCCAACAGCGGTCCCAGTACGAAGACGAGTTCCTGGAAGGTGGACTCGGCCGCGTACATGGCGGTGCGGGTCTGGCCTGAGGTCAGCCGCGGCCACAGCGCACGCGCGACCTGGGAGGCAGGCGGAGTGAACAGACCGGTCACCAAGCCGAGGGGGAAGGCCGCCCACCACAGCGAGGCGGGCAGCAGGGCGATCACGAGCAGACCAGCCCCGTAGCAGAGCCCGCACAGCGCCATGAGTCGGTCCGTACGCCCCCGGTCAGCACTGCGCCCGCGCAGCGGTCCGGCCACGGCAGCGCCGATGGTCAGCGTAGTGCTGACTGCTCCCGCCAAGGCATATGATCCGGTCCAGTCGGCTACGAGGAAGGTGATACCGATCGGCAGAGCCGCGATGTTCAGCCGGGCGATCAGCGACCAGACGAAAAGTCCGATGAGGTAGGGAACGGACAACAACGGACGGTAGGACTTGAGCACCACACAAGTATCACCGGATTCGTAGGATGAATCTCCGCATTTTTAGCCAATACCGTGATCAACATTGGCCGAAGTGGTAAAAACCATCCGATTCCGCGACTGGCGGCTCCAGATCCTGCTGATCAGCGCCGTGCTGCGGCATGATCGGATGGTGTGAGTGATGCTGCACTGGTCCGGCTAGCCGAGGCGCACGGCGTCGCAACCAGCTATGTGAACTGGCAGGGGACCCGGATCCCCGTTTCCGTGGACACGCTGCGCCACGTGCTCACCGCCCTGGGCGTGGACGTCAGCGACCCTGAGGCCGCGCTGCGGGCGCACCAGGAAGCCCAGGCCGCTCACCCGCTTCCCCCGGCCGTCGTCACCCGAGCCGGGCACACCCCGCGGCTCCCCCTGCCCGACGAGGCCCGGACCTGGGTGGAACTCGCCGACGGCGGGTACACCGATGTCGGTCCCACCCTCCCGCTCGGCCTCCACCGGTTGCACGTGGACAACCGCGGCAACCACCAGCAGCGTCCCCTCCTGGTCGCACCCGCTCGGCTGTCCCGCTCCGTGCCCCGCCGCATGTGGGGGCTGATGACCCAGCTCTACTCGGTCCGCTCCCACGTCTCGTGGGCTATGGGAGACCTCCACAACCTCGCCGAGCTGGCCACCTGGTCCGCCCGCGACCTGGGGGCGTCCTTCATCCTCGTCAACCCCCTGCACGCCACCGAACCGCTGCCGCCCGTCACCGACTCCCCGTATCTGCCGGTCAGCCGCCACTACGCCAGCCCGCTCTACATCCGTATTGAAGACATCCCCGAGTACGCGCGGCTCAACTCGATCCAGCGGGAAACCATCCAGCGGTTCGCCCGGCCGCTTCGCGAGCGGGGGCGCACCGCCGACCTGCTGGACCGTAACGCGGTCTGGCAAGCCAAACGGGCCGCCCTGGAAATCATCTACGGGGTCAGCCGCTCAGAGGAGCGGGAGCAGGCGTTCCGCGACTACCTGGACCGCGAAGGCGAAGCCCTGGAACGCTACGCCACGTGGTGCGCGATAGCCGAAGAGCACGGACCGGACTACCGCCGCTGGCCGGAGCCGCTGCGCGACCCCACCGCCGAAGAGGTCCGCGTCGAAACGCGGCGCCGCTGGCGTCGCGTGGACTTCTACCGCTGGACCCAGTGGATTCTCGACAGCCAACTCACCCACGCCCAGACCGCGGCACGCAACGCCGGAATGGACGTGGGAATCGTGCACGATCTTGCGGTCGGGGCGCAGAGCGGCGGCGCAGACGCCTGGATCCACCGCGAAGTGCTCGTCCCCAGGATCCACGTTGGCGCACCCCCGGACGAGTTCAACCAGCAGGGCCAGGACTGGGGGCAAGCGCCCTGGCATCCGGTGCGCCTCGCCGAACAGGGCTACCTTCCCTTCCTCGACCAGCTTCGGCAGGTAGGGCGGCACGCTGGCGGCATCCGGGTCGACCACGTCATGGGACTATTCCGGCTGTGGTGGATCCCGGAGGGGGCCGACCCCGCCGAAGGGACCTACGTGCGCTACGACCACGAGGGCATGGTGGGCGCGCTGCTCCTGGCCGCCCACGAAGCAAACGCGCTCGTCATCGGGGAAGACCTGGGGACAGTCGAACCGTGGGTCCGCGACTACCTGTCCGAACGCGGAGTGTTCGGCACATCCGTGCTGTGGTTTGAACGCGACGAGCATGGCGCCCCGCGCCGCCCGGAAACCTGGCGGACCGACTGCCTGGCCACGGTCGCCACCCACGACCTTCCCCCGATCACCTCCTATGTCACGGCCGAGCACGTGGCTTTGCGTTCCCACCTGGGCCTGCTCACCCGCCCGGTGGAAGAAGAGCGCGCCGAAGCCGAAGCCCAGGTCGCCGCCTGGTGCGCGCTGCTCACCGAACTCGGGCTGCTCGCGGAGGGAACCGACCCCGTGGCTCAGCCCGCCGCTGTGGTCACCGCGCTGCACAGCTACCTGGCGCGCACCCCTGCCGTCCTGGTGGGCGTGTCCCTGGCCGATGTGGTCGGCGACCACCGCATGCAGAACCAGCCGGGAACCAGCAGCGGATACCCCAACTGGCGGATCCCGCTCACCAACAGTGAAGGGGAGCCGGTCCTCCTCGAAGACCTGATCACCAATCCGCAGTGGGCTGCGGCAGTGCGTGCCGCACTCGGGGAGCTCGCCCAACTGTCCCCGGGCAGCGGCACGGCACGGGCCGCGCCCCCACTGCCCCGCCCATCCCGGTCGTTCCTCTGCCCGCAGTGGTGACCGCCCGCGGGAGCCCTTGCCGGGGCAAAGACGCCGATGGGCGGACACCGCGTCCCGCGCAGCGCCCGCCCACCAGGCCAGAAACGGTCAGTGTGCGGCCGCAGCGTCCTGCGCCCGAGCGTGCAGGGCACGCTCGACACCGGCCCGGCCTTCCAGCAGGAGGCGGCGCAGCGCCGGAACCGGGTTCTCTGTCTCGAGGTAGGCGTCAGTGCGGCGCAGCGTCTCCTCTTCGATCAGGTAGCCGGGGTAAGCGAACTCGGTGAAGGTCTGCGCGAACTCGGCAGTCCACTTCGCCCACGCGTCCGCAAGCTGGCCGAAGTAGCGGTCCACGTAGGGCCGCAGCAGTTCAGCGTGGGCGGGCTCGACGAATCCGCCCAGGGTCGCGCGGAACTCCGCATTGGCCAGGGTGCCGCTGGTGATGCGCTCCCAGGCTGCGGCCTTGGCTTCCGCGGTGGGGATCGCCGCCCGGCAGCCTGCCGCTGCCCGCTCGCCCGCGGCGGTGGGGTCGCGTTCCAGTTCCGCGTTGATCTCCGCTTCCCCGGCGGCACCGGCCGCGACAAGGCGGCGCAGCAGGGCCCAGCGCAGGTCAGTGTCGACCTTCAGCCCCTCCACTTCGATCGCGCCCTCGTAGATCCCCCGCAGCAGCGACAGGTGCTCGGGGGCGCGCGCCGTCTCAGCGAACCCGTGGGCGTAGGCGAGCTGCAGGTCGCTGCCGGGAGCAGCAGAGGTGAGCAGCTCCCGCAGCCGGGAGGCGAGCAGGTTGAAACCTTCCTCCTGCCATTCAGGGGAGACGTAGTGGATCAGCGCGGAGACGGCCTGCCGCTGCAGGGTTTGGGCCACCGCGACGTCGCGGACCCCGGCCAGGTTGCGGCTGACGAGGCGGACGTAGTCCCGCGCGGGCATCTCGCCGTCGCGGGTCATGTCCCACGCCGCGGCGAAGACGAGCGCGCGCGGCAGCGACTCAACAATCTCGCCGGCGCTCTCCACGACCGTGCGCAGGCTCTGCTCATCCAACCGCAGTTTGATGAAGGTGAGGTCGTCGTCGTTGAGCAGGACCAGGTCAGGCTGGCGTTTGCCCACCAGTTCCGGAACCTCGGTGCGCTCGCCGCTGACGTCCAACTCCACCCGGTCGCGCCGCACGATTCCCTGGTCGGTGCGGTCGTACAGGCCGATCGCCAACCGGTGGGAGCGCAGGGTCGGATGGTCGGCTGGCGCCTCCTGGAGGACAGCAAAGGACGTGAACGTGCCGTCGGGGCCCACCTCGAACTCGGGGCGCATCGTGTTGACGCCCGCGGTCTCCAGCCACTCCCGCGACCAGCGCGACAGGTCGCGTCCGGACGCCTCCTCCAGTTTCGCGAGCAGGTCCGACAGCTCGGTGTTGCCCCAGGCGTGCTCGGCGAAGTAGGCGCGCACCCCGGAGAAGAACTCCTCCACCCCCACGTAGGCGACGAGCTGCTTGAGCACGGAGGCGCCCTTGGCGTAGGTGATGCCGTCGAAGTTGACTTCCACGGCCTGGATGTCGGGGATGTCCGCGGCGATTGGGTGGGTGGAGGGCAGCTGGTCCTGGCGCAGCGCCCACGCCTTCTCCACGTTGGCGAACGTGGTCCAGGCGTCCCGCCACTTGGTGGCCTGGGCCTGGCAGTACACGCTGGCGAACGTGGCAAACGACTCGTTCAGCCACAGGTCGTCCCACCAGCGCATGGTGACCAGGTTGCCGAACCACATGTGCGCCATCTCGTGCAGGATGGTCTCGGCGCGGCGCTCGTAGCGGGCGTCGGTGACCCGGGAGCGGAACACGTAGTCTTCCAGGAACGTGACCGCCCCGGCGTTCTCCATCGCCCCGGCGTTGAACTCGGGGACGAACAGCTGGTCGTACTTGCCGAACGGGTAGCGGACCCCGAAAAGCTGGTGGAAGAAGTCGAAGCCCTGCTTGGTGACTTCCAGGATCGCGTCGGCGTCCAGGTACTGGGCGAGCGACGCCCGGCAGTACACGCCCAGCGGGATACCGTCGTGCTCGTCCCGCACCACGTGGTAGGGGCCGGCCACCAGCGCGGTGATGTAGGTGGAGATCCGCGGGGTCGGCGGGAAGTGCCAGCGCACCGCCGTGCTGCCGGGCACCGGCTCGCGCACCACATCGGGTGCGGTGTTGGACACGACTTCGAAGTCCGCGGGGGCGAGCACGGTCAGTTCGAACGTCGCCTTCAGGTCGGGCTGGTCGAAGCAGGCGTACATCCGCTGCGCGTCGGCGGTCTCGAACTGGCTGTAGAGGTAGACGTTGCCGTCGACAGGGTCGACGAACCGGTGCAGCCCTTCACCGGTGCGCATGTAGGCGGCGTCGGCGACGACCCGCAGTTCGTTGTCGGAACGCAGGTCGGGAAGGGTGATCCGCTCTCCGTTGAACACCTCGGCCGGGTCGAGGGCGACGCCGTTGAGGGTGACTTCGCGTACGGTCGGAGCCACCAAGTCGATGAAGCTTGCCGCCCCGGGTTCCGAGCAGTGAAACCGGACCACCGTGGTGGAGGTGAAGGTCTGGTCGCTTGAAGTGAGATCAAGTTCGACGGCGTAGGAGTCGACGCGGAGAATCCGTGCCCGCTCCCGTGCCTCCTCACGTGTCAGATTGCCTGCCACGACGCTCCCTTCCCAACCTGTCTCGGTGCCGATGGTGGTGGCGGCCGTCGGCGTGCTCACGGAGAGCGGACGGAGAGCCACCGCCTGATGATCAGCTCTGATCCTGCCATGCCGGGGTGTGGAATGCGGAACCGACGACTGTGGTTCATCCCTGAGGAGCTGGGCGTTTTAAGGTTCACGCCCGGGCTGTTGACCAAAAGCGTAAGGAGACGACGGTGACACAAGAGCGCATTCCTGTGGACCTGTGGTTCGACCCGCTCTGCCCGTGGGCGTGGATCACGTCGCGCTGGCTGCTCGAGGTGGAGAAGGTGCGCCCGGTCCGCCCGCGCTGGCATGTCATGAGCCTCGCTGTCCTCAACGAGGGCAAGGATGTGCCGGAGGAGTACCGGAAGATGCTCGCCACCGAGGCGTGGTGGGGGGTGCGGGTAGCCGTCGCAGTGGAGCAGCGCTCGGGCAACGAGGAACTGGGACGCTTCTACACCGCTTTGGGGACGCGGCTGCACAACCGCCGGGAGCCGCGCTCCTTGGAGACCATCGCGGCGGCACTCGCCGACGTGGGACAACCAGCGGATCTCATCGAAGCCGCGGAGAGCACTGACTACGATGAGGCACTGCGCAAGTCGCACCATGACGGCATGGACAGGGTCGGCCAGGAAGTGGGCACTCCCGTCATCGCGGTCGAGGACGTCGCCTTCTTCGGCCCCGTTGTGTCCCCCGCCCCTCGAGGCGAGGCCGCCGGTCGGTTGTGGGACGGCGTTCTGCTGGTCGCGGGAACCGACGGGTTCTTTGAACTCAAGCGGAGCCGCACCCGCGACCCCATCTTCGACTAGCCGCGACGGTGTGAAGGAGCGAACATGAGCGAACCGGACGAGGAGCGCATAGTCATCTTCGATGACGAGCTGGAAATCCTTCCGGACACCACCTCCGACGAGGAAGACACGGGGTGGGGAGAATCGCCGGAACGGAGCGAGCGGTCGCGTATTGAGGAGCTGCTCAACGACGTTCCTCCGCACTGGGCTTAACGCTTTACCCGCCGTATACGCGCTGATGAGAAGCGGTACCATCAGCGTGAGTGAGCATTTTGTCCGCTTTTGCCAAGGTGGTGTGAGTTGAGCAAGAAGCCGGAATCCAAAGCGGTTCCGCTGAGCAAGGACATCAAGCTTCTGGTGGTCATCAACCTGATTTTCCTCCTGTCCGCTGTCGCCTTCGGCGTTCTGGGTGCGACGGTGACCTTCGCCGCGACCTGAGCGACCCGTAGGACACAGGGCACTGTCCGGCGTCCTCAACGCCGGACAGTGCTCCCGGGGGCATGCGTGCCCCGGGGACCTGCAAAACTGGAGCCGTGCGTATCTACATTGGATCCGACCACGCCGGCTACGAACTCAAACAGCACCTCGTCTCCTGGCTGCAGAAGCAGGGACACGATGTCATCGACGCCGGTCCAGCCGTCTACGACGCGGCTGACGACTATCCTCCGTTCGTGCTGCGCGCCGCTGAGGGGGTAGCCAAGGACCCTGAGGCGCTCGGCATCGTGCTCGGCGGCTCCGGCAACGGCGAACAGATCGCCGCGAACAAGGTCAAAGGGGTGCGGGCCGCCCTCGTCTGGAGCAACGAGACCGCCAAACTCGCCCGCGAGCACAACAACGCCAATGTGATCAGCATCGGCGCGCGGATGCACACGATCGACGAAGCCACCGGTTTTGTCGACACGTTTCTCACCACCCCATACAGCGGTGAGGAACGCCACAGTCGCCGTATTCGGATGCTCTCCGACTACGAGACCACCGGGCAGCTTCCCCCGCTCCCCTGACCGGAGCCGTACCGGCTGATCCCGGGGAGCCGGAGGAGAGCCTCCGCAGCGCTGCCAGGATGCGGATGCGCTCCCTCTCTCGCCTCCCCGGGAGGCAGGCTGGGGCTCCCTGCGGGGGACGCGCTGCACCGGGGAGCCAGCCCACTACGCGCCGTCGTGCGTCCACGCTGAGCGGACGGAACCGCCGAGGCGCCTCACGGCGTACTTTGACGCTAGCGCGGCACGCCCCGGCAGTGCACTCCCCCGGGAGCGATAAATCCCTCACCGAAACCTGTGCCCGGAAACGACTGCTCCAGCGGTACTCCGGCCCCACCCTGGCTCAGGCGTCCGCGGACCCTCCCAGGAAGCGTGAGGAGAAACCAGGCGCGGCGGAGACCAGCCCGGTCAGAAGATCATTGAGCACGCCGGGATCGTGGGCGTGACCAGTGCGGCGGAGAGCTCCGCCACCGCTCCGGGACGCGCCTCGCGTACCAGGCCCGCGGCCGCGTACGCGGTCAGTGCTTCCCCGCCCAGGTACGCCGAACTCAGCACCCCCACGTCGAGGGAGAGGTCAGCCGGATCGTCGGTGCGGATGCACTCGGCATGCTCCCGGTCCGCCCGCAACCGCCAGCGCCCCTCGTTCCACGGGCACATCGCATCGGCCACTTCGATGACGACGTCGACCGGCGCCGCATAGGAGCGTTCGGACAGTGCGCGGGGGAGGTCCACAAGCCGCCCCCACACCCCGGTGTCGGGCGTCCACCGTGCCCGGTGCCGGTCAGTCAGCAGGTACAGCAAGGGGTCGTCGGCAGGCCGCAGAAAAGCGGTGACCTTCCCTATCAGGTCCCGGTTGAGCAGGAACTCCCACAGGGCCACCAGAGCGGCCGGACGGGTCGCGAAGAGCTCTTCCACCTCCATGGCACCGTCGGCGAGGCCGTGCTCGTCGTAGTGCTGCCGGGTCCGGTACAGCGCATAGCCCACCGGTTCCGACCCGTCCATCACGAGGACGCATTTGATCGGACTGAACTGGTCCTTCCGCCGTGCCAAACGGTCGAAGAGCCAATCCCACAACTGGGGGGTGCGACGGAACTCGCCGACCCGCGCCAAGCGGGCCGTTTCGTGGACCTGAGCGAGTTCGGCGCGCACAGCAGCGGGATCGGCCATACGCATCCGCAGCCCGGGGTCGCGGGGAGCATCCGCGCGCAGGACGCCTTCGCCGCGGCGCACCGTCACTGTGCCCAGCAGGGAAGCGACGCCGTAGCCGAACCGCCCGTAGATCCCGCCTTCCGAAGCGAACAGGAGCGCCACCGCTTCTGCCCCGCGTTCGGCAATGTCCCGCAGCTGGCGGCGCATCAGCGCGGTGAGCACCCCGCGGCGCCGGTGCGTGGGCAGGACCCCGACCGCGGAGACCCCGGCGACCGGGCGGGAACCTCCGGGCAGTGTCATCTCAAAGGAGAACAGCCGCGTCGTACCGATGACCTGGTCGCCGTCGAATGCGGCGAGCGTGCGATCCAGGTCGGTTATGGCAAGCACAGACGCCAGGCGCTCCTCGTCAATCGGGTCGTCGAGCAGCGCTTCCCGGCAGGTCCCGCAGAATGCGGGGAACTCGTCGACGGTGACCGGCCGTATTGGCCACGGATCGGAGTCAGCGGAACAGGGAGAAACAGACATGGCTTCTTGCCTACCTGCCGCTCCTCACTGCGCGCCACTGATTTTTTCGATCCGAATCTCCCCGGGGTGGTGCGGGCGGGACACGGGCACCCGAGGGTGCCGCAAGGGGTCATAGAAACAGCACCGTGAAGAATATGAGGGATTTTTCGCTTTCTTTCGTGCGATGCGAGCGGGACCATAACCCTGACAGAAGGGGCAGGGAAGGTCCATACTGAACCATGGGCTGTTCTTTGCTGTTCCCCGCTCCCACCCGAGGTGGATATCGGTTGGCCCGTTATGGGAAGTCTCAGCCCCCCTGGGCCCGGCACAGCGTGCTTGGGAAGGTTTCCCGCGCTACAGTTCGGCAACGATGAGCACTTCGCCGCCCTCTCGCCTTCTGCGCTCCGCCAACTCTGTGGCGCAGCGCGTTTTCGCGTTCCTCCGGCGCAAAGTGCTCTTCCGCTACCGCCTGGTCCTCATCGTCTTGGTGCTGCTCGCCGTCGGCATCGGGGTGGGCGCCGTGTGGGGGCCTCCCGGATGGTTCCCGCCGAGCGCCGTCATCATCACAGTCCTCGCTGGCGGGCTGCTGCTCAAACGCCGGAGCCTGGCCTTCC
>NZ_BCWB01000055.1 GCF_001592045.1 Thermobifida fusca NBRC 14071 = JCM 3263
ACCACCCATACCGCAAAGCCGCACCCGTGCGCTGTACCCCCACACAGCGCACGAGTGCGGCTGTTCGTTTCTGGCCTGCAGGAACCCTGACGCGGGGCAGAAGCCGCACACTCTCCCGCAGAGGCAAGTCCTCTGGGATCACCCGGCCTTGCGCCAGGACAAGCAGGGATCACTACCCGGCAGATGGCCAGGCGGAGACACCTCTGCCGGGGGCTATCGCCGCAGCGCCGGACAACGCCCGGTTGGCCCCGCTGCCGGCTTTCCCAGGCCACCAACCGCCGAGAGCTCTGGAACCAGTCGAGGAAAATCACACCGCGGCGAACAGGAACGCCAGCCCGGTATCTGCCAAGGTCCGAAGCAATCTTGGAACAGAGACGCACTCGCCGCTTCCAGGCACAGCCCCCTGCACCGCGGAAGCCTACGCCGAACCCGGCCCAGCGTTGGCCTGACTGCCCACACAACGAAAAGTCCTGGCCGCTGCTGCCAGCAACCAGGACTTTGTCGATTCAGGTCCGTGTCCGAGGGGGGACTTGAACCCCCATGCCCTATAACGGGCACTAGCACCTCAAGCTAGCGCGTCTACCTATTCCGCCACCCGGACCTGGGGTGCTCCTTGGCGGACCACCGCCTGACAAAGACAACCATATCAAAACTCTGGGGTGGCCCGTACGCCAATAAACCCTGCCTCGGATCGGCAGCTTAGCCGACAACGGAGACCTCATCCGTCGAGAAGCAGCACAGGACTGCTCAGAACCGGGACCATGGGGGCAGGAATCAACGCAACAAAGGATGGTGTGCGACCCATGACGGACAGGGAAGGGATGAGCACGGCCGAAACCGAGGTCGTCGACCTGTGCCGAGAGCTCATCGCGATCGATACCTCCAACTACGGGGACCACTCCGGGCCGGGGGAACGCGAAGCCGCCGAATACGTGGCCGCCAAACTCGACGAAGTCGGCCTGGAAGCAACGATCTACGAATCCCACCCCAAGCGCAGCAGCGTGGTGGCGCGGATCGAAGGAACTGATCCGTCCCGGCCGCCGCTCCTTGTGCAAGGACACCTCGACGTGGTTCCCGCGGACCCCGCCGACTGGACCCACCACCCCTTCTCCGGGGAGGTCGCCGACGGATGCGTGTGGGGCCGGGGCGCCATCGACATGAAAGACATGGACGCGATGGTGCTCGCAGTAGTCCGGCAGCGGATGCGGGAAGGACGCCGCCCTCCGCGGGACATCGTGCTCGCCTTCCTCGCCGACGAGGAAGCCGGAGGGACCCACGGCGCCCACTGGCTGGTGGAAAAGCATCCCGACCTGTTCGCCGACTGCACCGAGGCGATCAGCGAAGTCGGCGGGTTCAGTATCACCGTCAACGAGAACCGGCGGCTGTACCTGATCGAAACCGCAGAAAAAGGCCTCGCGTGGATGCGGCTGACCGCGCGGGGCACGGCAGGGCACGGGTCGATGGTGAACAACGACAACGCGATCACCGAACTCGCTGCCGCCGTGGCCCGGCTGGGCCAGCACAAGTTCCCGGTCCGGCTCACCCCGGCAGTACGCACCTTCCTCGAAGAAGTGTGCGCCGAGTTCGGTATCGAGTTCCGCGAAGACGACGTGGAAGCCACCGTGGCCCAGCTGGGCCCGGCCGCGAGCATGGTGGGCGCGACCCTGCGCAACTCGGTGAACCCCACCGTTCTGGCCGGAGGCTACAAGGCCAACGTCATCCCCGGAACGGCCACCGCACAAGTGGACGGGCGTTTCCTCCCCGGGTTGGAAAAGGAGTTCTTCGCGGAGATCGACCGACTGCTCGGCCCCAAGGTCACCCGCGAATTCATCCAGTACCTGCCTGCCGTGCAGACCGAGTTCACCGGCGGCATCGTCACCGCCATGACCCAGGCGCTGCAGGCCGAAGACGCAGGAGCCAAGGCCGTGCCGTACTGCATGTCCGGCGGCACCGACGCCAAGGCGTTCATGCGGCTCGGTATCCGCAACTTCGGGTTTGTGCCGCTGCGGCTGCCCCCGGGATTGGACTTCGCGGGCATGTTCCACGGGGTAGACGAACGGGTCCCCGTCGACGCCCTGCAGTTCGGGGTACGGGTCCTCGACCGTTTCTTCGACCTGGCCTGAGCAACGCCTTGCCGTCCCGGGACCGCTTCGGGGTGGTTTCGGGACGGTTCACCCTAGACACGCCTGGTTTCACATCGAGACGGACTGCTTACTCGGTGCTACCGTTGCTTTGCGTTTCGGAGAGCTGAATCTCCGCGACAGTCGTGGGATTAGTCCTGCTCAGCCGGAGTCACTGAGGGGTTGGTCCATGGTGTGCTCGGAACGCGAGCGACAGGACGCCGCTGGCCGTCCGGTCTGCGGTGCTGCCCCTCCCGCTTCCGCTCACATCCCGGCCCGCGACGGGTTGGGCGTCAGATTCGGGGCGGACCCCGCCCGATCTGCCTTCCCCACCGAGTGGAAAGCGAAGGCTGCGCTGGCCGTGGCCCCCACGACTACCGCTGCCCCGCTGCGGGGTGGCGGTGCCACCCTGTTCCGCGGTGGCTTCCCACCAGTGCGGGGCAGCCGCACACTCCCGGGAAGCCCGCACAGCGTCGGCCGATGGTGGCGGCATCGGCACCCGGACCGGGCGACGCAAACCCCCGCCGCGGCACCCCAGAAGCCGCCCCGGCACTTCCCGGTCCACGGGACAGCTCCCCTATCGAGGCGACAACGACGTCGAGGTACTTCCCACCCGGCCAGTCGGAACGCGGCCCAACCCGACCGGCGCACACCCGCCGACGGCTCCCCAACCCTCACATAACCCGCACCGCCGCGTCCGTAGACACCAGAGACTTGTCCAGAGGGAGAACACGCATGCACGCACCCGTGCGGAACACCACGCTCGCCGCCCTCATCGCCGCGGGCTTTGTCGCGGCCAGCCCGGCAGCGTATGCCGACACGGTCGGAGACGACCACGACGCGCTCCTCAACGGAAAGTGGACCCCCCTGATCGACACCACGCTCAACGTCTGCGACACCTCTCTCACGCTCGTGCAGCGCTCCACAGTGTGCGCGACCGCAACCACGCCAGCCGCCCCCGCTGCAGAACAGCCCGCACCCGCCGAAGCAGACGCGGCCCCGGACCGGTGCCGAGCCGAAGCGCACTGCCCGCTAGCAAACCTGCCGCAGATCGTCGAAGTCCACGCCATCACGCCGCCCCAGGAAACCGAGGAGACACCGGAACCGGTGGAAGCCCCCTCCCGCGAGGCCGAGGCAGAACCGGTGTCCGCTGCGGAGCCCGGAATCGCCCCCGTCCTCGAAGCGAACATTCCCCGCAACAACGACACCTGGCATGCCGCGAGCCCGGAGCCTGAGGAGATCCCTCCGCTGCGTCTCGCAGAAATCCCCCGACTGCCGGAACCGCTTGACCGCCCTGCAGCCCCCGAAGTCGCCTCGTATGCGCTGACCACGGTCGGATCTCAGGACTCCCCGCTGCTCACCGCGGGGGTCGCCACGATCCTGCTCGGTGGGGTCGCGATCTACGTCGGGTACGGTCTTGGCCGCGCAGACCGGCCGAACCTGTTCCGGTGACGGCAGCGGACCGTCGACGGCGGAGACCCCGCACCCGCGCCGTGGTCTGCAGGCCAGACTTCTCCAGTCTGTCCTGCGACGAGGGCATTTCCTCCGCGCCGTTCAAAGGACACGGACATGCCTCGCTATGTTTGTGTCTGAAATCACACTAGTCTGGGTTGTCGGATGATCCGGCGCCGTAAGGTGACACGGCGGCTGCCGTCCATGTACACACGTACTCGGGCCAGCTCCCACCGTCCGTATTCGGCGTGATCAGTGAGGGCCTGACGGGCCGCGCTCCGCGAAGTGCCGCGTGGAAAGCGGAGTTCCTGGTATTCGTACTCAAGCATTGCGTTTATTCTGCGACTGCTGACGGGTGTTGCGCCAGAGCGTTACCCGGACGAACTGAGGGACAGTGTCTCTCCCATAGTGGGAGATACCCGGACCGCGGGCCCATCACGTCGGTCCGGATGTGCGAAAGGCACCAAGCGGCGTCGGTTACCGTCAAAGTTTGGGCAACCGACCCGCGCGTTGCGGAGTGGACGCGCGAACGCGAGGCGAGACGTAGGGGAAGACGTGCCACCCAAGAAGGGCAGTGCCGGAGACGGCGTGAAGGACACCGCACGGGGCGGAGGAAACAAACTCGTCATCGTCGAGTCGCCCGCCAAGGCGAAGACGATCGCGGGCTACCTCGGCCCCGGCTACATCGTGGAGTCCAGCATCGGCCACATCCGGGATCTGCCAAACAAGGCCGCGGAGATCCCGGCACGCTACAAGGACGAGCCGTGGGCGCGCCTCGGAGTGAACGTCGACCGCGACTTTGAGCCTCTCTACGTGGTCAACGCCGACAAGAAAGCCCAAGTCAAGAGGCTCAAAGAACTGCTGGCCGAAGCTGACGAACTGTACCTGGCCACCGACGAGGACCGCGAAGGCGAAGCGATCGCCTGGCACCTGCGCGAGGAACTCAAACCCACGATCCCGGTCAAGCGCATGGTGTTCAACGAGATCACCAAGGAAGCCATCCGCCACGCGGCCCAACACACCCGCGACCTCAACCTGCGCCTGGTCGACGCCCAGGAGACCCGCCGCATCCTCGACCGGCTCTACGGCTACGAGGTCTCCCCGGTGCTGTGGAAGAAGGTCATGCCCAGCCTGTCGGCAGGGCGAGTGCAGTCCGTGGCGACCCGTCTCGTGGTTGAACGGGAACGCGAACGGATCGCGTTCACCCCGGCCGAATACTGGGGCCTCAAAGCTGTCTTCGCTGTCCTCACCGGGACAGACGGGGCCGACCCCACGACCTTCCCGGCCACCCTGGCCACCGTGGACGGCGACCGGGTCGCCCAAGGCCGCGACTTCACCTCCCAAGGCGTGCTGCGCTCCCCCAAGGGGGTGCGGCACTTGGACGAGGAGACGGCGCGCGGACTCGCGGAACGCCTGGCCGGAGCCCAGTACACGGTGCGTTCCGTGGAGCGGAAACCCTACCGGCGGTCGCCGTACGCGCCGTTCCGCACCACCACCCTGCAGCAGGAGGCCTCCCGCAAGCTGGGCCTGTCCGCCAAGCAGACCATGCAGGTGGCGCAGCGGCTGTACGAGAACGGCTACATCACCTACATGCGCACCGACAGCACCACCCTGTCGGAGAGCGCTATCGCCGCGGCCCGCGCCCAAGTCGCCCGCCTGTACGGCGACAACTACCTGCCGGACAAGCCCCGCACCTACACCAGCAAAGTCAAAAACGCCCAGGAAGCCCACGAGGCGATCCGCCCGGCCGGCGACACTTTCCGCACCCCCGCGGAGACCGGGCTGAGCGGGGTGGAGCTCCGCCTCTACGAACTCATCTGGAAACGCACGATCGCCTCCCAGATGAAGGATGCGGTCGGCGAATCGGTGAGCGTCCGCGTCGCAGGGACCTCCACCGCTGGCGAACAGGTCGAATTCTCCGCCACCGGGAAGATCATCACCTTCCACGGCTTCCTCAAAGCCTACGTGGAAGGCACCGACGACCCGCAGGCCGAACTCGACGACCGGGAACGGCGGCTGCCACCGCTCACCGAAGGAGACCCGCTGCACGCCCAAAGCGTCGACGCGGAAGGACACAGCACCCGGCCGCCCGCCCGCTACACCGAGGCGTCCCTAGTCAAAGAACTGGAAGAGCGCGAAATCGGCCGCCCCTCCACCTACGCCACCATCATCGGCACCATCCTGGAACGCGGCTACGTGTTCAAGAAGGGCTCCGCGCTTGTGCCGTCCTTCCTGGCGTTCGCCGTGGTCCAGTTGCTGGAGCGGCACTTCAGCCACCTGGTCGACTACGACTTCACCGCGCGCATGGAAGACGTGCTCGACGCGATTGCCCGCGGGGAAGCGGAACGGGTGCCGTGGCTGCGCCGGTTCTACTTCGGCGCTGACGGACAGATCGGCCTCAAAGAACTCGTCAACGAGCACCTGGGGGACATCGACCCCAAGGAGATCAGCTCGTTCCCGCTGCCGGACAGCGACATCGTGCTGCGGGTCGGCCGCTACGGCCCCTACCTGGAACGCAACGGCCAGCGGGTGAACGTACCCGACGACCTCGCCCCGGACGAGCTCACCAAGGAGCGGGCCGAAGAACTGTTTGCCCAGCCCAACGGGGACCGGGAACTCGGCAAGGACCCGGAGACGGGGCGCACCATTGTGGCGAAGAACGGCCGGTTCGGCCCCTATGTCACCGAGGTCATCGAAGAGACCGAAGCTGAGGCCGAGGAGGCGAAGCCGAAGGGGCGGAAGAAGACCGCTGCCCCCAAGCCGCGCACCGCGTCCCTGCTGAAGTCCATGTCGTTGGAGACGATCACCCTCGAGGACGCGTTGAAGCTGCTCTCCCTGCCCCGCGTCGTCGGGGAGATCGACGGGGAGCAGGTGACCGCGCAGAACGGCCGGTTCGGCCCCTACTTGAAGAAAGGCAGCGAAAGCCGCTCCCTGGAAACCGAAGAGCAACTGTTCACGGTCACGATCGAAGAAGCCAAGGAGCTTTTCGCCCAGCCGAAGAAGCGGCGCACCCGGGCCGCGGCGCCGCCGCTGCGGGAACTCGGCCCGGACCCCGTCACCGGCAAGCCCATGGTGATCAAAGAAGGTCGGTTCGGCCCCTACGTCACCGACGGGGAGAGCAACGCCTCCTTGCGCAAGGGGGACGACGTGGAGTCGCTGACCCCGGAGCGCGCCGCGGAACTGCTGGCGGAGCGGCGGGCTAAAGCGCCCGCGAAGAAGACCACGTCCCGCACCACCACGCGGAAGACCACGAAAAGCACCGCGAAAAAAGCGTGACAGGCATTCCAGGGGGAGGACCTTCCCGGGTCCTCCCCTTCCTGATCAGGACGAACGTCCTTTTCATCCTGAGGCCCCGGGAGAAGATGTCCAGAAATGCCAATAATGGGCATTCCGTAAGCGTTGCATGATTCGCACCCGTCGCTACGCTGGTCGCCATGAGCAGACCCGCACCCCTAGGGACACCCAGCGAGGCGCGCACCGTTCTCGCGATTCCGCCATTCCGGCGGCTGTGGATTGCGCTATCCCTGTCCAGCCTCGGTGACTGGCTGAGCCTCCTGGCACTCATGTCTTTGGCCGCGATCCTCACCGAGGGCGAGGAAGCAGTCATCCAATACTTCGCGGTGAGCGGAGTCGTCGTCCTCAAAGTGCTCCCCTCGGTGGTGCTCAGCCCGATCGCGGGAGTCCTCGCCGACCGGCTCGACCGCCGCCTCACCATGGTCGTGGGCGACGTTATCCGCGGCCTGCTCTACATTTCGATCCCCATCGTGGGCCGCCTGGACTGGCTGCTCATCGCCAACTTCCTCGCCGAATGCGTGGCCCTGTTCTGGTCGCCCGCCAAGGACGCCACCGTGCCCAACCTGGTGCCCCGGCACCGCTTGGAACAGGCCAACCAGCTCAGCCTGCTCACCACCTACGGTTCCGCCCCCGTCGCTGCCGGACTGTTCGCGCTGCTGGCCTCCCTCAGCACGGTGCTCGGCGGCCTCTTCCCGGTCCTGCAAACCCCCGAAGCCGACATCGCCCTCTACATCAACGGCGTCACCTTCTTCGTCGCCGCAGTCGTCATCGCCCGACTGCCCATCCCCACCACCCACAGTTCGGACAAGGTGACCCGAACCTCCATGTTCCGCGCCATCTGGGACGGCCTCCGGTATGCGGGAACCACCCGCCTGGTGCGCGGCCTGCTCTTGGGCATGCTCGGCGCGTTCGCCGCAGGCGGCGCAGTCATCGGGGTCGCCCGCATCTACGTCACCCACCTCGGCGCCGGCAACGCCGGGTTCGGTGTCCTGTTCGGCGCGGTCTTCACCGGCATGGCGCTCGGTATGTTCGCCGGACCCCGCGTGCTCCGCGACTTCAGCCGCCGCCGACTGTTCGGCCTGTCCCTGCTGGGCTCCGGGATTGCGCTGCTGCTGGCCGGCCTGATCCCCGACATGGTCCTGGCTGCAGTGCTCACCACGGGCGTCGGCGTGGGCGCGGGCATCGCCTGGGTGATCGGCCTGACCCTGCTCGGACAAGAAGTCGAAGACGAGATCCGCGGCCGCACCTTCGCGTTCCTGCACGCCATGGCCCGCGTCGTACTCATGGGTTCGGTCGCGGTGTCCCCGCTGATCGCCGCCACCATGGGGTCTGCCACTCTCAAAGCCGGGCAGCTCAGCTACGAGTTCCACGGCTCCGCCGGCATGCTGCTGATCGCCGCGGTCCTCCTCATCCTCGTCTCCCTCGTGGCCTACTGGCAGATGAACGAAGGCCACGACAAGACGCTGTGGGCTGAACTCAAAACCCTGCTGGGCGGCGCAGCCGAAGAAGAAGGCGCCCCCGACAAGCCCGGCGGCCTGTTCGTTGTCCTGGAAGGCGGCGAAGGCTCCGGCAAGTCCACCCAAGTCCGCGAGATCGCCGTGTGGCTGCGGGACGAAGGCTTCGACGTGCTCACCACCCGCGAACCGGGCGCCACCAAACTCGGGATGCGGCTGCGCACCATGCTGCTCGACAAAGCCAACGAGGGCATGGCGGCACGCACCGAAGCACTGCTGTACGCGGCCGACCGTGCCGAACACGTCGACAAAGTGATCCGGCCCGCACTGGAACGCGGCGCGATCGTCATCAGCGACCGCTACGTGGACTCCACGCTCGCCTACCAGGGGGCGGGACGGGAACTGGACCCCGACGACGTCGCCACAATCAACAACTGGGCCACCGGGCGGCTCGTGCCGGACCTGACGATCCTGCTCGACATTCCCGCCGAAGAAGGACTGCGGCGGCACGCCGACCGTCCCGCCGACCGGCTCGAGTCAGAAAACCTCGAATTCCACGAGCGGGTCCGCCGCTGCTTCCTGGAACTCGCCGACCGCGCCCCCGACCGCTACCTCGTGCTCGACGCCCGGGAACCGCAGGAAGAGATCACCAAGGCGATCCGTAGGCACCTGCGGCGCATCCTGCCCGACCCGGTCCCCCACGACGCCGAAGAGATCACCGGCATGATCCCGATCATCAAGGAGTGACCGAGCCTCAGGCACCCGCCCGAAGCACCCAGACCGCCCCGACTGTCGTCGGGTCCCCCTATGCTGGCCGGTGATGAGCGTCTTCGACACCCTGGTGGGCCAGGACACGGTAGTCCAACGGCTGCGCGCCGCCGTGCGCGCAGCCGACAACCTGCTCTCCGGCGGTGACGGCACGGGCATGACCCACGCGTGGCTGTTCACCGGCCCGCCCGGGGCAGGGCGAGCCCAGGCAGCCCGCGCATTCGCCGCCGCCCTCCAATGCACCCACGGCGGCTGCGGCGAATGCGCCTCCTGCCACCAAGTGCTTGCCGGAACCCACCCCGACGTCCTCTACGTGCGCCCCAGCGGGCTCAGCTTCGGCGTGGAGCAGACCCGGGAACTCGTGGTGCGCGCCGCCTCCAGCCCCACGGGGGGCCGCTTCCGGGTCGTGCTGTTCGAAGACGCCGACCGCGCCACCGAAGCCGCCTCCAACGCCCTGCTCAAAGCAATCGAAGAACCCGCCCCGCGCACCGTGTGGCTGCTGTGCACGCCCACCGCCCACGACCTGCTCGTCACGATCCGCTCCCGCTGCCGCCTCGTGAACCTGCGCACCCCCAGCACGGAAGCGATCATCGACGCCCTCGTCACCCGGGACGGGATCGACCGGGACCGCGCAGTCGCCGCGGCCCGCGCCGCTGCCGGACACTTGGAACGCGCCCGCCAACTCGCCACCGACGAAACCGCCCGCGCCCGGCGGGAAGAAGTCCTCACCATCCCCGCCCGGCTCGACAGCCTCGGCGCGTGCGTGCACGCCGCCGCCCGCCTGTACGAGATCGCGGAAGCCGACGCGAAGGAAAGCACCGCGGCCCTCGACGAACAGGAGAAAGCAGACCTCAAAGCTGCTTTCGGGGAAGGCGCCACCGGCAAAGGCGTGGCCAAAGCAGTGCGCGGCGCAGCCGGAGCCCTCAAAGAACTCGAGGAACGGCAGAAACGCCGCGCTACCCGCATCAAACGGGACGCCTACGACACGTTCCTCATGGACCTGGTCGCCTTCTACCGGGACGTGCTCGCCATCCAACTCGGTGCGTCCGTGGAACTCTCCACCGCGGACCGCGACGCCGACCTGCGTCGCGTGGCACGCTCCAGCACCCCGGAAGCCACCCTGCGCCGCATCGACGCGATCATGGAATGCCGCCGCCGCATCAACGCCAACGTCCACCCGCAGATCGCCATGGAAGCGATGACCGCCGCCCTGTATCTGGGCTGAGCCCTGCACGACACTGGTGCTGGCCGCAGGACGCCGCTTAGGCTGATCACCATGCCCATGATCATGGCGGTGGCCTTCGAACGGTACGGACGGCTCCACTACCTCGACCCGGGGCAGACCAGTCCCCGCGTCGGCGACAAAGTGCTCGTCCCCGCCGAAGGCGGACCCGAGGTCGCCGAATGTGTGTGGGCACCGCAGTGGGTCAACGAAGACATCCACGGCCTCCCCGTCTGCCTGGGCCTGGCCACTGACGCAGACCTGGCCCGCGCCGAACAGGCCCGCCGCCGACGCGCTGAAGCACGCCGTACTGCGCGGCGCCTAGCCCGCACCCGCGGCGTGGACCTGGTGGTCGTCGGCGCCGACCACGTCGCCGACAGCGACGCCGTCACCATCTACTACACGTCGCGCACCCGGGTGGACTACCGGGCCCTGCAACGGGAGCTGGCCCAGACCCTCAAAGCGCGGGTGCGGTTCATCCGGCTCTCCGCACGCGACGAAGCTCGCCGGCACGGCGGTATCGGCCCGTGCGGCCGCGAACTGTGCTGCGCCACCTTCCTCACCCGCTTCGAACCGGTGACGATGCGCATGGCCAAAGCACACAACCTGCCCGCTAATCCCCTGCGGATCTCGGGCGCGTGCGGCAAGCTGATGTGCTGCCTGCGCTACGAGCACGAGCCGGACCAGGAGCACGAGTCCCCGGGGCGGCGCTTCTCGTGCGACCGAGCGGACGTCTGCGCGGCGAGGCAGGCATACGACAACGCCTACGAGGGCCTGGCACGGAGAACAGAAACGAGTGGGAACACAGGGCTGGATCGGCGCGTCACTGGTGGTGGCGCTGCTCGCGACCGGATGCGCTAACGTCAACCCCCTTGCCGCGTCGGAGACAGCGGACCCGCTGGCCGCCTTCTACGACCAGGAGATCGCCTGGGAGGACTGCGGCCGGGGCTTCGAATGCGGCACGATCACAGTCCCCATGGACTACGACGACCCGTCCGGACGGCAGGTGACGATCGCGGTGAAACGCCTCCCCGCCTCCGGGGACAAAATCGGATCCCTGGTGGTCAACCCGGGTGGGCCGGGCGGCTCCGGACTCGACTATGTCAGCGCCGCCCCCTCCCTGTTCAGCGAGCAGGTGCGGGAACGGTTCGACATCGTCGGCTTCGACCCGCGGGGCGTCAGCCAGAGCACCCCCATCTACTGCATGGACAGCGCGGGACTGGACGAGTTCATCGGCTTCCCCGCGCCCATCCTGGACAGCGAGGACCCCGCCGACACCCGACTGGACGAGTTCGCCCAGGTGAACCGCGACTTCGTTGCGGCGTGCCTGGAACGTTCCGGGGAGCTCATCCACCACGTGGGCACCGCCAACGTGGCCCGTGACCTGGACGTGCTGCGGGAAGTGCTCGGCGACGACAAGCTCACCTACCTCGGCAAGTCCTACGGCACGTTCATCGGCGCCCACTACGCCGAACTCTTCGGCGACAAGGTGCGCGCCCTCGTCCTGGATGGCGCGGTCGCCCCGCACGGCGACCAGTTGGAGCTCAGCGTCGAACAAGCGGAAGGCTTCACCACGGCCCTGCACGCTTTCGTTGACGACTGCCTGACCTGGTCCGACTGCCCGCTCGCCGACGGGGAGAACCCCACCGTGGAAGAAGGGGTGGCGCGGATCGCTGCACTCATGGAGCAGGCCGCAGCCGAGCCGTTGCGCAACCGGATTGACGACCGGGAGATCAACCAGACCCGCGTGGAACTGGGGGTGCTCGCCGCCTTGTACAGCGAGTCGCTGTGGCCGCGGGTCCGCGCCGGGCTCGCTGAAGCGATCAACGACGGCGACGGCACGACGCTTCTCGAACTCGGCGACATGCTGTACCGCCGGGACAACCGCACCACGTACGAGAACTCCCTGGCCGCGCTGATCGCGGTGAACTGCGCGGACCGGCCCGGACCGCGGGACCTCGCCGCCTACGAGGAGGCTGCGCGCACCGTGAAAACAACGTCGCCCCTGTTCGGGCCGTCCCTCGTGTGGGGCTCGTTGACGTGCGCGTACTGGCCGGAAGAAGCCCAGGAGGACGCGGTGCCGGAGATCGACGGCGATGGCGCGCCGCCCATCCTCGTCGTCGGCACCACCCGGGACTCCGCGACCCCGTACGCGTGGGCGGAGGAAATGGCTGAGGCTCTGGAGTCGGGGGTGCTGCTCACCTGGGACGGGGACGGCCACACCGCCTACGGGTTCGACGCGTGCGTGGACGCGGAAGTCGACGCCTACCTGGTGGAGGGGGACGTGCCGGAAGACGGGACTGTCTGCGCCCTGGGAACCCAGACAAACCGATAAACCCGGCAAACTACCCTGAACCAGGTAAAAGCTCCTCAAAATACGCGAGGATGGTGGGAAGCGGGGCGCAACCGCGGGAATGGCCCTCACAAGGACAGGCATGACGCGGAGGGCAGCATGAAACGGACGAAGGACCGCGCGGCTCCGAACGCCACAGGGACGCATCCGACCCCGCAGTCCCCCATCCCCCAGCAGAGCACGTTCCTCGACACCTACCCCGAGTACGCCGACACGGCGATACTCGACCACCTGCGCGCCACCGAATACCGGTACCTCGACGCCAAAAACCACCTCTACCTGGACTACACGGGGGGCGGACTCCCCGCCGAAACCCAGATCCAAGCCCATGCTGACCGGGTACGGGCCAACTGCTTCGGCAACCCCCACTCCGCCAACCCCACCTCCGCCGCCTCAACCGAACTCGTGGAACAGGCCCGTGACGCGGTACTGCGGTTCTTCAACGCCTCCCCCGACGAGTACACGGCCATCTTCACCCCCAACGCCACCGGGGCCTGCCGTCTCGTCGGCGAGGCGTACCCGTTCCAACCCGGAACCCGGTTCGTGCAGCTCGCCGACAACCACAACTCCGTGAACGGCATCCGCGAATTCGCGCGCCGCAGAGGAGCACAGATCGACACGATCGACGTCACACCTCCCGAACTGCGCGCAGAAGAACACGAGATTCACACCGCGCTCGACCGCCCCCCACCCCCGCCCCTCCGGAACCGGGAGGACAACGGCGGGCGGGCCGGACTATTCGCCTACCCGGCGCAGAGCAACTTCTCCGGCGTGCAACACCCGCTGGAATGGATCGACATCGCCCACCGCTACGGCTTCGACGTGCTGCTGGACGCGGCCGCCTACGCGCCCGCCAACCGGATCGACCTCGCAGAAATCCACCCCGACTTCATGCCTGTGAGCTGGTACAAGCTCTTCGGGTATCCGACCGGCCTGGGCTGTCTCATCGCACGCCGTGAAGCCCTTGCCCGACTGCAGCGGCCGTGGTTCTCCGGAGGCACCATCCAAGCGGTCAGCGTGCAAGGCGACTGGTTCCACCCGCTGGACGGCGCCGCAGCCTTCGAAGACGGCACCGTCAACTACCTGTCCATTCCGGATGTGGAAGTGGGACTGCGCTGGCTGTCCGCGATCGGCATCGACACCGTGCACACCCGGGTGCAGTGCCTCACCGGCTGGCTGCTCGACCAGCTGGTCCGCGCCCGCCACGCCACGGGCACGCCGCTCGTCCGCATCTACGGGCCCACCACCACGGACGCGCGCGGCGGCACGATCGCGTTCAACTTCCTCGACCCGGCGGGGCGCGTCGTCGACGAACGGGTGGTGGCCCGTGACGCGGCACGCGCCACCATCTCGCTGCGGACCGGATGCTTCTGCAACCCCGGGGCAGGGGAGGCGGCTTTCCGGCTCCGCCGGGAAAACCTGCGACTGCCCGGACTGCAGTTTCCCGCCACAGTCGACGAGGTGCTCGCTGCCATGGGCATGCCCACGGCCGGAGCGATCCGCGTCTCCTTCGGCCTAGCGAGTACCCTGGATGATGGAGCGCGTTTCCTGGACTTCGCGTTCTCCACCTACCTGGACCGCTTCCCCGACACCAGCGACCTGCCCGCACGGGTGGCGTGCTGACCCGTCCGGATTCGATTTCGGTCCTGCCCAGGAACGCGCTAGACTTACAGAGCCTCTGTGAAGGCCGCCTTAGCTCAGTCGGCCAGAGCGACGCACTCGTAATGCGTAGGTCGTGGGTTCGATTCCCACAGGCGGCTCGCAGTACGGAAGGCCCTCCCCGGTCCAGGGAGGGCCTTTTCTTGTCCTCTGTGCTGAGGAGGGGTCTCTGGCCAGGCTTCGGAAGCCGGCCTCGTCTGCATTCCTCGGGGTCTGACGGGACCGGAAGATCCAACGCCCTTGCTTGAAGGACGATGACGGAGCCGCCAACCGTCGCCGCCCGTTCAGCGCCTCCATGGCCCAGCGTGATGCGGAAAACAACAGGAAACCTTCATGGGTTGGCGGTGACGCTCAGGTCAAAGCGGCGTAGTGGTGCTGCCGGAACCCGGAGGGATCCCCAAACAGAGAAGCTCGGCTCGAAGTGCCACCATCAACGATCTACACTTCTCCAAGAAGTGAATGAAACTGGCGCCTTGGGCCGGTAAAGTCGCAGGTCGTTAAGTGTGCTCCCCGCGCATGCGGGGATGGACCACGCAGGGGGCGCGGGGGCGAAACCCGTATAGGGTGCTCCCCGCGCATGCGGGAGGGGTGCGGCGGTAGCCACACCCTGACCGGTGCTTGTGTGACTGCCTGGTGTTTTGAGTTGTGAGTATCTAAAGCATGCCTGCTCTGCGGGCCAGTTCTTGGAGTGCTGGGCTGGCGGGGTCTTGGATGGTGAGGAGGTCTCCGATTGCTTGACGGGCTAGGGGATGGCTGTGGACTTGTTCGGGTGTGATTGATTCTGCTTGGTGCAGCGTATGGATGGCTTTGTCGAGGTTGCGTCGCTGAAGGTGGGCGCGTGCGACGTCGATGAGGAACCGTCCTCGCCGTTCTGCGGATAGGTCTGAAGCATCGACTGTTGCTGCTGCTCGCAGCGCTATTCCGGCATCGCCTAGGTCCACTGCGACCGATACTTCATGCAGGCTCACGTTGGTTGGGCCGAACTCGGTGTGGAAGTCGTTGCGGTCTGCGCCGAGTTGTTGAGCTAGGGATCGTGCTGAGATGAGGTGTGTGTATGCGGCGGTTGCGTCGTTGCTGCGGGCGGCGGCAATGGCCCGTTGCAGAGTCAGCGCTCCCATGAGTGATAGCACCTCTGGACGGTCGTTGGAAGCCAGAGAGGACAGCGCCTCTATTGAGGTGCGCGCTACTGTGTCGACCTGGTGGAAGTGTTTGGCCCCCTGAAAGGTCACACACAACCGGAACTCGCCCGCCGCCATCAACAGCGGATCATCAGCCCGCTCTGCCGCGACGATTGCCCGCTCAGCAGCAACCCAGGCCGCCGCAAAGTCGCCCAGCTTGCTGAGCGCCGACGAACACGCCTGGTAGACCGAGGCCAGCAACCGGAAACATTCGGTGCGCTGCTCGTCGTCGACGGATCGTGCCGCTGTCTCCAGTTGAGGCACCAAGGATTCCAGCAGGTCTGTCAACTCCAGGTAGTGACCCTTATGGGTGAGCTGCCACGCCTGCTCTACACGAGGCCGCAACTCTGCAAGATCAGCTGGTTGCTTTTGAGCGAGGAGCGCATTCAGGGCGTGCGCGGCACTCAGCACCAGGCGCAGCCGGGTACTGTCTGGGGTTTCTTTGGCTGTGGCCGCGACGATAGGTGCCTCAGCGGCCAGTTCCGCAACCGGTACGTCCAACACCTCAGCCACGGCTGCCAGCACCGACATCCGGTCGACCTTGCGCACCCCGCGTTCCACCTGAGAAACCCAGGCTTCAGAACGGTTGATGAGAGCAGCGAACTCCCGTTGCGACAGGCCCCGTCTGCGCCGGTAATGGGCGATCTTGCGGCCCAGCGCTTTCTGATACTCCGTACTCACCGTGCCACACCTTTGGCATCCTGCAGGTTCAGGAAGTCCACGGTGAAAGACTCCAGGTACTGGCCGCGTTCTTCAAGAAAGCGCATCACGTGCGGCTGCTCTTCGTGGGTCTCGAAAGCCGTCCGGTCAGCGTACAGCTCGTAGAAGACCCGCTGCAACGGCTCACCGTCCACCTCGTGCACTGCATAGACCAGGGTCCCCGGCTCGCTCTGGCGGATCTTGGGCAACGTCTCGGCCACAAGCGCATCAAACCCCTGCGCGCTGGCTTGGTCTTTCAGGACGAACTTAACCACCAGACCGAACACGGCGACTCCCTTAGCTGACTCTATGCGTTTCGCTGTCCGTACTCATCGTGTGGCAAACACATTCCAAACAACATTTACTTATTGTACTCTAGCCGTACTTTAAATACTAGTAGCGCAGTTCATATCGGCTATGGGCTGTCTCACGAGAGGTCACACCGCGATGAGCCTGCACGCTGCCCACCCCCTCCATCCGACACAGTCGGCCCGCGCCCGCTGGTTCCCCGGCCGCCCCGGGTCCATCAGCCAAGTCCGTCGCTTCATCGCCGAGGAACTCCCCAGCCACCCCGCCAAGACGACGCAATTCTGCTCACCAGCGAACTGGCCACCAACGCCATCGAACACACCCGCTCCGGCCAACACGGCGACGGCTTTTTCGTCACCGTCGAACACACCTGTACCGAAATAGTCCGCATCACCGTCCACGACAGCGGAAACCGCCAACAAACCCCTCACGTAACCAAACCCGAAACCGACGACGAACACGGCCGAGGGCTCTTCATCGTTGACGCTCTCGCCGACCGCTGGGGAAGTCGCAAAGGATGGCACGGCCAAGAAACCTGGTTCGAGATCTGACGGTCGAATGAACAGTGGAAATTAACTCATTTTTCTGTCGAAATATGACTGTTTCTGTTTGTGGGTACAGTTTGGTTTGGAAGCTTGAATTATACGGTGGAGGAAATGGTGTTTGAGAAAGTCTTGGTTGGGGGCTTTAAAATTTGTCGTTACAGTTTTAGAGGGAGTGATGGGGTGGGAATTGACTGTGGTTCGACTGCTAGAGTTTTCCACATCATGTGGAAAACTTTCTCTTCTTTGGTTTTAAATAGTTTGAGGATAGTTGTGTCTTTGTTGTTCGATTGCTGATATCCTTGGGTTAAGGAGTTATTGGCAAGAGAGGTGGCAATGTCGGATACTCCTCTGTTTGATGCTTGTGGTGTTGTTGGAGTGGGCTATGAAGGGCTCGATGTCTTTCAATTTATAGAAAAACTGAAAAAAGACCAAGTGTCTCTTCTTGTTGATATTAGAAAGACTCCGATATCACGAAAGCCTGGACTTAGCAAAACGAGGTTAAGTGAGAATCTCAAGGCTGTCGGAATCGAGTACAAGCACGCTTCCTGTCTCGGGAATCCGAAGTGGAATCGACCAGGATTCTCTGGAGATCCGCGCGAGCTAGAGGAAGCACGATCCACATATTCAAAGCTTATGCAAAACAATGAAGCAAAGCAGTGGATCGAGTGGATTGCAGAGCAGGCCATGACAAGAACAGTTGCTCTGATGTGCTTCGAGGCCTGTGAAGAGCGCTGCCACCGCTATGTAACGATCCGGGAAGTCCGTGATCGTATCGGAAAGCTCGCTACTGCCTGATGAAGTGATAGTAATCGGCAAATAAGAATCTATTTTAACGATCGGGGTAGTAAATGCCGAGAACAGAAAAAGTGTGTCGTCGCTTCGCTTGGTTTCCGACGAAGAAGACGGTGTCCTTGGTAGGTGCACACATCTCTTCGAAAAACTTCTCCTTGATAATCGATGTGAGTTCTTGGTCGGAGGCCGGTCGGAAGCGGCGCTGCAAAGCGACAAGTTCCCAGTCGAGGATTCTTTGACGATGGCCTCGACACTCTGGCTGCCAGCAGGTGTAGCGGTACCACGCTGCGAACCGTGGTGCCTCGAGAGCGGTTCGTGGCGCAGAGGAGTCGAGGGCAAGCTGGTTGACATACTTGTCAATTTTCCGCTGCTCCTCAGGGGTCCACGGAGGATGCGGGGCAACCTCGATACCGTAGATACGTTTCGGGCGGATAGCAGCCAAGGAACGTGCCTGGGGATCCTCTTTACACCGCCAGTAGATCCGGCACATGGACTCCTCGATGAAGCCGGAGATATAGGGGATTCTTTTCTTCCATCCCTTCAGCTTTTTTTCGATTTTTAGGGAATCTAAGCGAGGACGCCAGCTTTCCGGACGCTGGTCGTGGAGTCTCGATGGTTTCGCGAACAGAGACACCACATCGTACTTGTTAAACTGGTCCTCGGATTCGAGTGCCCGAAAGTTGATCGGATATAACCGGACCCAACCTTGACAGTCAGGGTCGAGGCGCAAACCCGCGACGCAGACTGTCTCGCCATAGGTTTCTGACGGTGTGGGAGCGGCTTTGACTGTAATGAGGACCCGCATCCGCTCCAGTTGATCCCCTGGAGGCTTTAACGGAGGCGATTCGAGATCGGGGCTGAAAAGGGACAGTTGTTCTTCTCGAGGCATAGGACTCCTTTGGCAGAGGACGAGAAGACCATTTCTCCACGATGTAGAAACTTTACCCATGGTAAGGGGGTGGGAAACAGATATGAAAAACAAGCCTCTTTTTTTGTAATTTTTATTATTTCTATTATGAGGATTTATGTCGTCTATCTGTTGGAAAGTTGTTGCGTCTTATCTGGACGACTGAGGAGAGTAGTACCTCTCCGTGAGGAAGCCTCATGGCCACACGCTAAGCCAGTGGTCGAGATGCTAAGCCGCAGTTCTTCGTTCCCGGTGCTTGATCGGGGCGGCACTCCAACGCCAGCGATCCCAAAGAAAAGTTTGAAACAGGGAATTAAAAAATCTTCGCTCCATGATCTACTAATTCCCAATTTTCTGAATGTTTTTGGATTTTAAGGTGTCTGGGGCTCTTCAGGGATGCGCCAAATAATTCGAAAGCGACTCTCTGGGGGTAGATTGATGGGGCCGATAGTTTCAATTCTTTTAATAAGATAGTTGAATACTAGGTGATGTGCTTCTTCTGAGACTTCATGCCAAGTTTCGGGAGTTACAGTCATCACCTCTCGCAACAAAGTGACATCTGACTCTTCCTGGAGTATTTCCGCTCGCTCCTCTTGGCTTATCGTCTCATCAGTTCTGATGGCATGTACAGATTTTTGGAGAAGGTTGGGCTCAGAGCGCAGGCGCCGCAAAATTTCTGAGCATCCGTAACGGAAAGCCTGGATGGCTGATACTTCCTCAACCTCGGGGCTCTTGTAACCATAAGGTACTCCTTCCTCTGCTCCTGGATAGTCGCCTTTAAGTATGCGCGAAAGTGCGCGAAGAGCGAACTCTACTCCATTTTCTTCAATTATTCTTTTGACGGAATAAATCCATTCATCTTCAGAAATTATTGGCTCATGTGGGAGTGTCAATGAAGGGTGGATTTCAATAGCGTTGAAGGGATTGATGATGAGTCCAGCAACTAGTTCAGGGGTCCACTTTCCGTCCTCGCCGCCCCAGCCGCTGAGATCGAATTCTCGAGCAGACTTCCAAGCTCCTGCCTCGCCCTGACGTGTTGCACGCCATAGCGGAAGGAACCGTGCCACCTCGGACTGGGGGTCTCGAGGCGGAGTGCACTGCTCGGCCATCACGACAACGATTGAGCGAACAGTCTCCCAGCGCGGCTTCCGTTCTCCTTTGAGAGCAGTCCGGACGCCTTCATGACTGACACTGTCTGGGAGATCGTCTCGGTCCTTGATGAGCGAACTGATCTTCCGATAGCTCAGCAATCCAGTAGCTCTATGCAGTTCCTGGAGAGCCTCAACCAGCTCTTCGTGTGCCAAGGAAGCAGGGAATGAAGTAGCGTCTGCCGGCATATGGGCTCCTTCCAGCAGCAGGAAATGTCAACTTTTGCCAACAAAGCAGTCTGATTGCGTCAATTTTAGTCAACTTCCTGGCTTTTCCTATCAGATGACGACATGCAGCCAGAGATGTCCGAAGCATGGAAGGTGACGTCTAGCTTTGTTGCTTCAAGGGGTTGCTCGCGTATGCACATTCCTGCTTATGCCCGTGCCACGATCCGTGCGGAGTTACCACTAGTCCCGACCCCAGGACAAGTGGCTGGCCTGGACTGTTGTTTCTGCAACGAGCCTTTTGGGAGACGCGCACCAGTCTCGCTCGGGGGGACTGAAGGATTCGGGTTGTTTGCATGCCGCCCTTGTCTAACCCATCTGGTCGCCCGGGCACGTCAACTGCGTGATAGCGCACTTGTCCGAAAAGCTGAGCAGGCTCGGAAGGAAGCAACTGCGTGGGCTGCAGAGCGTGGACGATATCTCGCTGAGCTTGAGCGGGTGCGTCGGGCAGCGGAGGCCGTAGCCTACCTCGTTACGGAGAAGGATCTCAGAGCTTCGCAGACCGCCTGGTTGTTCATGGAATTGGAGTCGGCTTATGCCTGGGTTGAGGACGGTGCTCCCGAACAACCGGCCTCCGTTGAGGACGAGGACGAGATTATGCAAAGAAAAAAGTTCCAACTCGCGTTGGAAATGATCTCAACGAGGTTCGCTGTGGCGAATTCTCTCGCTTATCGGATCATCAACGACGCCATGCCTCCTGATCCGGAGCTTTGTGAGGAAATGGAATGTCCCGAAGGTTGCGACGGTAAGCATGACTTCTCAGACATCGATTGTGGACCCGATGCCATATTAGAGTCTTTGGTAGAGTTTGGAATCGATGTAGAAGAAGGTGAATACCGCACTCTTTCTCATCCAGTTGAGGACGGGGAAGCGCCGTGAAGTGGGACAGCTTGACTCTCGCTATCCTTGCCTTCTCCGGCTGTGTCACTCTGACACTCTCGCAGATCAATGAGGTCCTGGCACGAATACCGCCAATCATTCGTGCTTGGCGTCAGGTGCGGAGTGAATTGGGCAGCAGTGGAAAATATGAAGAAGATCCCGACCTGGTAGATGGTGGTCCCCGTTCAACGGGGAACTATGTCGAACGGTAGAGAGACTTCCTGAGCTATTGCTGGTCAATCAGCTCTGCGTTGGATGTTTTGCGTAATAAAAGATCCTTGGGGTGGATACTTTTCCAGGAGGGTATCCACCCCAAAACGATTGTCACGACCTCTGGGCGGGCACCAACACCGCGCGACCCTGGATCTTCCCGGCCTCCATCCGCTTGTACACCTCGGGGCCTTCCTCAAGCTCGTAGCGTTCCACGTGCACGTCGATCGCGCCCTGTTTGGCGAGTTCGACGAGTTCGATCAGCTCGGAGCGGGTGCCCCAGTAGCTGGTGCTCACCCTGGTGCCGTAGGGGAGCGAGTCGAACGACACCGGCAGCGACCCACCGCCGATACCGATGATGTTGATGTGGGAGTCCAAGCCTGCCATCTGCGCGGCAAGGTCGAGGGTGACCTGTGCCCCCACGAAGTCGAACACCACGTCGGCGCCTGCGCCGTCGGTCAGCTCCCGCACCAGGCCCACGGCTTTGGAGTCGGACGGCAGCGCGTGGTGCGCTCCGCTGCGCAACGCCAGTTCCCGGCTCTCCTCGCGGATGTCCAAGGCCACCACGGTGGCTGCGGACATGAGGCGCAGCAGCTGGATGCCGACGTGCCCCAGCCCGCCTGCGCCGATGACCACCGCGACACTGCCCGGTTCCAGCTTGGACATGGAGCGTTTGATCGCGTGGTACGGGGTGAGTCCAGCGTCCGTGAGCGGGACGGTTTTCACCGGGTCGAGGTCCCCGATCGGCACCACGTGCCGCTCCGAGTCGACGAGCAGGTATTCCGCTAGTGCTCCGGGACGGCCCAGTCCCGGGGGCATGATGCCGAGGCGCGCGGCGCGCGGACAGTAGTTCTCCCGGCCTTGCGAGCAGGCGTGGCAGGTGCCGCACCCCCACGGTCCGTAGACGACAACCGAGTCGCCGACGGAGACGGCGTTCACGTTCTCCCCCACGGCTTCGACGACGCCAGCGCCCTCGTGGCCCAGGGTGAGCGGCAACTGGTAGGGGAGGGTTTTGGCGTCCCAGTGCATGACTGTGAGGTCGGAGTGGCAGATTCCCGCGGCGGTGACGCGCAGCAGGATCTGGCCGGGGCCGGGAGTGGGCACGTCAACGTCGACGACGCGGGGCGGCTGGCCGACCTCACGGTATTGGACGGCATGCATGGTGTTCCTCCTCTGCGAGCGGTCCGCCTTGGGATTGCAATCCCATTGGGGCGACTACCCGCAGGTGGGGGGAAGGAACGGGCGGAAAGTCAGCGGGAAGGTGGGAGGAAGACGGCGGTCTTCGAGACGCTCAGCCTGCCCGGTGCAGGCGTAAGGCCCACCGGAACCGGTGGGCCTTGCATGCCTCTGCTGTGGGGCCGTGTCACGCCTTTGCGGACTGTTCTGCGATCTTGCGCCGCACCTCGTCCATGTCCAGTTTGCGGGCGTCCGCGATCAGGGCTTCCAGGGCCTGCTCGGGAATGGCCCCTGCCTGGGAGAACACGACGACGCCTTCGCGGATCACCATGAGGGTGGGGATGGAGGAGATGCGGAACGCTGCGGCGAGCTCCTGTTCGGTTTCGGTGTTGACCTTGCCGAAGACGATGTCGTCGTGGCGGGCAGCGACCCGTTCGTAGACGGGGGCGAACATGCGGCACGGACCGCACCAGCTCGCCCAGAAGTCGACGAGCACCATGTCCGAGCCGGTCACGGTTTCGTTGAAGTTCTCCTTGGTGAGTTCGATCGTCGCCATGGCTGACACCGTCCTTTCCCTTGAATACCCCTGGGGGTATTAGGGTAACCGGTACGTGTCCTGTTTTGTTCCGACGCCCCGCGACCAATCCCTCACGGTGGGGATGGTGACGTTTAGTGTCGAAGTATGAGCATGCTGCTGATGCTGGTCTCACTGCTCGGAGCTGTCCTGGTGATGGCGGTGGGGATAGCGCTCGTGCGCTGGGGGGCCGAGTACCGGGGAGGCCGGGCATTCGACGCGGACGGCATAGAGCCTCTGCCGGAAGGCAACGGCATCGGGGGGTATTGGCCGCTTGTTGAGGACAGCACCGGTCACGAACCCGTCCTCGCCCCGCACATTCTGTCCCGAGTGCGTGACCTGGTACGGGAAGGTCGGGAAGCGGAAGCGGTGGAGATGGTCCGGGAGGCGACCGGCATGGACGTGTACCGGGCTCGGGAAGCGGTCGCTCTCGTCCGGCGCAACACGGAAGGGTGACCGGGTCTGAAGCGGGGAGGCCAGGGGTTTGCCCGACTGCAACCGAGCAGTGTCACATCCCTGAAGCAGCCGCGGGCTCCAGCCGGTGCTCTGTCATCCCTTGCGCTGTTCCGTGGCCGTCCTCCTGCACGGCTGCGGAACAGTCCTGCCCCGATGGGGACGGCATCGGGGCAGGACTTTCTAGTCTCCGGGCAGGATGCGGGCCAGTTCGGGGAAAGCCTGCAGGTAGCCGTCGAGGAGGCGTTGGGCGACAGCCACCGAGTCCACGAGCGGGTGGGTGGCGAAAGCCCGCAGCGCCGCAGTCCGTGAACCGGTGCGGACCGCGTGCAGGACTTCCCGTTCCACGGCTTTGACCGCGTGCACCAAAGCGAGTTGGTGCGGGGCGAGCGGGTCCACGGCGAGCGGGCGGGCCCCGGAAGCGTCGACCAGGCAGGGCACTTCCACGACTGCGTCAGCGTCCACGCCGGGCAGGGCGCCCCGGTTGCGGACGTTGACGATCAGCCGGGCGGGCTCGTCGCGGAGGATCGCGCGCATGACCGCTAGCGCCACCTGCTCGTAGCCGCCGCCGTCCAAGTCGGCTTCGTCGCGTTCCACTCCTCCGGCGGCGCGCCGGTTGTCGGCCATGTAGGTCTCTTCCCGCTCCCGACGGGTCTGCTCCCACAGGTCGTAGGCGTCGCGGGGGCGGGCCGCAGCCAGCCGGTAGAACTCTTTCTGCTGGACGACGAGCTGCTCCCCGCGGGTGTGGCCGCCGGCCGCAAGAGTGCGGGCGATCTCTTCGCGGGTTTCGCGGGCCAGATAGTAGTAGTGCAGGTACTCGTTGGGGAGGGCGCCCAGGGCGCGCAGCCACGCCGCGCCGAACAGTCGGCCTTCTTCGAACGAGGTCAGCGCGGCCTCGTCGGCGAGCAGGTCGGGGAGCCGGTTGCGGCCGTCGGCGTGCAGGCCGCGCAGCCATCCGAGGTGGTTGAGGCCCGCGTAGTCGAAGTGGACGCGCGCCGGGTCCAAGCCCAGTGCCCGGGCGGCGCGGCGGCCGAGCCCGACCGGGGAGTCGCAGATACCGATGATCCGGTCGCCGAGGATCTGGGTCATCGCCTCGGTGATCAGCCCGGCCGGGTTGGTGAAGTTGATCACCCATGCTTGGGGGGCGAGGCGGGCCACATGCTGGGCGATGGCCACGGCCACCGGCACGGTGCGCAGCCCGTAGCTGATCCCGCCCGCGCCCACGGTTTCTTGGCCGAGTACTCCAGCGGCGAGCGCCACCCGCTCGTCGCGGACCCGGCCTTCGGCGCCGCCGACACGGACCGCGGAGAAGACGATGGCGCTTCCCCGCAACGCCTCGTCCAGGGTGTCTGCGACGCGGACGGTGAGCGGGGGTTCGCCGTAGACGGCCCGGTGGGCTTCACGCTGCTGTTCCAGGATGGTGCGGATCACCGCCACCCGCTCCGGTGCGGTGTCGAACAGCACGAGCTCGGTGATGGGCGGATCCGGGTGCCGTGCGTCGGCGAGCAGGGCGCGGTGGATGAGCGGGACGCGGAAACCACCGCCGCCGAGGATGGTCAGTCGCACGTCTTTTCCCCTCCCTGTCGGGTGCGGCTGCGCTTCACGGTAGTGGGCTTCGGCCGGAGCGGAGCCGTCGTAGCGTCGATACGGGTGGGAAAAGGGTTAACCTACGGTTTGAGCACCAGATACGCAGGGAGCGCCGATGGCCTCGGACGGAGCAGGGGACCCCCAAGGGCTGACATCCCAGTACGGAAAACTTGAGTCCACTCCTCTGGTGGGGGAGCCGAAGGACGTATTGAAGGAGACCCGGGAGAGCGGCGGACCCGCCATCGACTTGGCGTTGAGCGGGACGGTCTTCTTCGACATTGTGCTGACCGGGTTGAGTTCGCCGCCGGCGAGCGGCACCGAGGTCAGCGCCCAGGGGATGGGGTCCTGCCCCGGCGGGGTGGCGAACATGGCGGTGGCCGCATCCCGGCTAGGGCTGCGCACCGCAGTGGCGGCAGCGTTCGGGGAGGACGTGTACGGCGACTTCTGCTGGGAGACGCTGGCGAACCAGGAGATGGTGGATCTGTCTGCGTCTCGGCGGATTCCCAACTGGCATTCCCCGTTCACGGTGTCGCTGGCCTACCGGGGTGACCGCAGCATGGTCACCCACGAGCATCCGTCACCGATCCCGTTGCAGGACATGGCGCGCGATTTGCCGCAGGCGCGGGCTGCGTTCGTCAGTTTGAGCAATGAGGACGGGGTACCGGAGTGGGCGCAGGAGCAGGCGAAGAACGGCACGCTCATCTTCGCCGATGTGGGATGGGACGATAGTCAGCGCTGGTCTCCGTCCGTGTTGGAGCAGCTGCGGCACTGTCACGCGTTCATGCCGAACGCGATCGAGGCGATGGCGTACACGCGGACGGGCAGCCCGGCGCTGGCTGTGGCGGCGCTCGCCGAGCACGTGCCGGTCGCGGTGGTCACGGACGGGCCGCGCGGGGCGATCGCGATTGACCAGACCACGGGTGAGGAAGCCGAGGTGGAAGGCATCGTGATTGATGCCGTGGACACCACCGGTGCGGGCGACGTGTTCGGGGCCGGGTTCATCATGGGCACGCTGGCCGGGTGGCCTTTGGAGCAGCGCCTGCGGTTCGCTAACTTGTGCGCGGCGCTGTCCGTGCAGCACACCGGGGGGTCGCTGTCGGCTCCGGGGTGGGCGGATATTGCCGCGTGGTGGGGGCAGGTGTGCGCGTCCCGCCGTGACGAGAGCTGGGAGCGGCTTGCCCGCGAATATGGTTTTCTCGGGGATCTTGTCCCGTTGCCGTGGCTGCCCACCGCGCAGCGCCGGGCTAGCGCCACGATCGGGCTTCGCCCGTGACCGGTGGGGCAGCCTGGCGGCTGTCGGCTGTCACTGGGGGATAGTGACGCAGGCGAGGGTTTCTCCCGCGGTGCCCGCAAGCACGGGAACGGTCTGGGTGCGTTCCGCGTGGATCACCACCGAGTTGGCTTCGCCGTCGCGGGGCTGCCACGACACTGATGTCTGCGAGTGGCCGCGGCCTTCCTCGTCGGTGTGGAAGTCCAGCCACGCCTCGTTCTCCGGGTTGGCGTAGTCGGGGTCGGGCGTGGAGGGGTCGGGGGCAGGCTCGTTCTGGTAGTGGGGGCCCGCGTCTTCCGGGTTTTCGCCGCACGGGTTGGTGTGCAGGTGGGCGCCGTAGTCGCGGTCGCCGACCAGTCCGGTGACGCTGAGCATGATCTCGGAGCCGGAGTCGATCGGGGTGATGGTGACTTCGACGGTGGCTCCGATAGGAACGTTCTCCTCGTCGTAGGTGATGGCGGTCGCCCCTTCCCGCCAGGGTTCGAAGGTCGCCTGGACTTGGTGGGAGGGTTCTGGTCTGGGTTCTTCGGAGGAGCCGCAGCCCGCCAACAGAAGCAGGGACAGGGCCACACCGATGGCGGTCGACGGGATGCGCATGGCCGTTCCTCTCCGGGAGTGATGTAATTCACGGCTTTCGGGCGCATACATTACTCAATGTGCCTGAGTGAACGCACTATGCCGAGATTTCCGAAAGCGAACAATGTGGTTTCGCCGGTCCCCTTCAGGCAGGGTGGTGGAGGGTTGTCTGCCGTTGTCGGAATGGTGGGCCGTTGGCGGAACAGCGGCAGGTGCCCCACCATGGAGGCGGTTTGCGCTGCCGCGGCCCGCGCGGGCTGCGGGGCGCGCACGGCGGTGCGCAACGGATGACGGAGGATCGGATGGAACCGGACCGGGGGTGCTCCCCCGCTGCTGGAGAACAGACCCTGACCGGGGTCGCGGCCAGCCCGGGCAAAGCCACGGGACCGGTTGCGGTCCTGGCCGCGCCGCCGACGCTTCCCCCACGGCGCCCGGCGGTCACCGATCCTGACGCGGAGATCGCCCGGGCTACGGCCGCGCTCCACCAGGTCGCCGACCAGTTCCGCCGCCAAGCCGCCACGGTGGACGGCGAGGCGCGGGAGATTCTCGAAGCCCAAGCGCTCATGGCCAGCGACCCGCAACTCGCTGCGGGGATCGCTGAGCGGGTGCGCAACGGGCTTGCCGCGGAGTGGGCGCTCGACGAGGCGGTCGCCTCCTATCAGGAGCTGCTCCGCGGTGCAGGGGAGTACGTGGCGGGACGCGCCGCGGACCTCGGTGACATCCGGAATCGGGCGTTAGCGGTGCTGTTGGATGTCCCCATGCCGCGGCCGCCCGTCCCGGGGCACCCGTTCGTCCTGGTCGCTGACGATCTTGCCCCCGCGGATGTGGCCAGGTTGGACGCGGACACGGTGCTGGCGATCGTCACCCGGGTGGGCGGGGCCACGGACCACACCGCGATCCTGGCCCGTTCGCTCGGCATTCCCGCGGTGGTGGGTTGTGCTGAGGCGCACCAGTTGTGCGAGGGGACCCCGGTCACGGTGGACGGAGACCAGGGCACGGTCGTGGTGCATTCCTCCGCGCAGCAGTGCACGACCCAGCGGCATTCCCGCCCCCAGGCTGCCAGAGGGCTCGCTACGGGGCCGGGCCGCACCAAGGACGGACAGCGGGTGGAGCTCCTCCTCAACCTGGGCGGGGAGGATCCGGAACGCGCGGCCCGGCACGACTGCGAGGGCGTGGGGCTGCTGCGCACCGAGTTCCTGTTCATGGACCGGGTGGCCGAGCCGACGGGTGCGGAGCAGAGCGCCGCCTATGCGCGGGTGTTCCGCGCGTTCGGCGGCCGTGTGGTGACGGTCCGCACGCTGGATGTGGGGGCGGACAAGCCGCTGGCGTTCTTGGCGCAGGAGAACGAGCCCAATCCGGCGTTGGGGGTGCGCGGGTTCCGCATGGTGCGCACCTCCCCTGAGGTGCTGCGCCGGCAGCTTGCCGCGGTGGCCCGGGCCGCGCAGGAGACGCGGGCGCGCGTCAGGGTGATGGCGCCGCTGGTCGCCACCCCGCAGGAGGCCGCGGATTTCGTGGCTTTGGCTCGGGAAGCAGGGATCGCCGAGGTCGGGGTGATGGTTGAGGTGCCGTCGGCCGCGCTGCTGGCCGACCGGGTTGTGCGCGAGGTGGATTTCGTGTCGATCGGCACGAACGACCTCGCCCAGTACACGCTGGCGGCAGACCGCACCCGTCCCGCGCTGTCCGACTTGCTGGACCCGTGGCAGCCCGCGGTACTGCACCTGGTGGGCCGGGTCGGGGCGGCAGGCCGGGAGGCGGGACGGCCGGTGGGAGTGTGCGGGGAGGCTGCGGCTGATCCACTGCTCGCTTTGGTTTTCGTGGGGCTCGGGGTGACGAGTCTGTCGATGGCTGCCGCGGCTTTGCCAGTGGTGCGCGGGGCGCTGGCCCGGCACACGGTGGCGGACTGTCGGAAGCTGGCTGCGCTGGCAATGGACGCTGCCGGGCCCTGCGAGGCGCGGGAGACGGTCCGCGCCGCGGTTGATCCCGCGGTGCTGGACGCCTAGCGGTGCGGCGGGAAAAACGTTACCAACAGCAGTTGCTTAAAGTAATGAATCTGTAGCTAATAGTCACGATATTAGGGCGGGGAAAACACCGGCGGGACGCGGAACAAAACCCTTCCGCTGCTTCACGAAACATCCGCGAACCGCACACCAGAAGTGGGTCCGGTCGGAATACGGCCGGACCCACAGAAGCACGGCGCCGTACCGGAACCGTGCGCAGACTCAGCCGGCCTGCTTGACCACGAGAGCCCGCATGGCGGCCACAGCCTCCGCCACCGTCCGGTGCACGGGAAGCTGGCGGTGCAGTCCCACCAGGCGGATGACCTTCGTCACCCGCTCGTTGGGAGCGGCGAGAGCGAGGCTGCCGCCGCGCTCCCGCACCAGGTGGTAGGCGTGGATGATGGCGTTGAGACCGCTGGAGTCCATGAAGTCCAGCGCGGAGAAGTCAAGGATCAGCCACGGCCCGTGTGCGTCGACCGCGGATTGGACCGCGGAACGCAGGTCGCCCGCGGTAGCAATGTCGAGATCGCCCTCCACTGACACGATCACGCTGCGGTTCTCGACCCGGGTGCTCACCCCAAGCCTGTACACGTTGTCACTCCTCCCAGCCTCACGAAGTCATGAGGGGTCCCCCATAGCGACCTCAGGCCATGTCATAGACCGGTTGCCCTCAGCGCGGTCCCTACTCGCGCCGATACTCCCGCCCCACGGTGTCCACCCGCACCGAGTAGCGGGGGCGCCTCTCCCCGATCCCCTGGTCGCTCGTAAGGCTTTGGACACACACGGTATTAGCCAAAACGCCAATCGGGAATGGCTGAGAGCAAGAAATTTTCACGTTACTGAGAGCAACCGGCCCGAGAATGCCAGACCCCTGGGAAAAGTGGGGGTGGTGGTGATTCACTCGTCCCGGGATACTCCGGTGAATGCGGCGAAGATTCGGTCCGCGGCAAGCGTCGCGGTGATCGTGCCCTCCCGCACTTCGTTCTCCAGCTGTGGGGCCAGCTCCCGCACCCGAGGATTGGTGTGCAGCTCCTGCAGCAGCCGGTCCCGGACCTGCGCCCACATCCAGTCCACCTGCTGCCGGCTGCGCAGCTCAGCCAGCTCCCCGGTCTCTTCTAGCGCTGCCCGGTGGGCCAGCACCTGCTCCCACACCTCGTCCAGGCCGCTCCCTTCCAGCCCGCTGCAAGTGAGCACGGGGGGAGTCCACGACGGGGAGGGCGGCTGCAGCAGCCGCAGTGCCCGCGACAGTTCCCGCGCAGCCCGGCGGGCCTCCTGCACGTGCGGACCGTCGGCCTTGTTGACCGCGACCACGTCCACCAGCTCCAGAACACCCTTCTTGATGCCTTGGAGCTGGTCGCCGGTGCGCGCCAAGGTGAGGAACAGGAAGCAGTCCACCATCTCGGCCACGGTGACCTCGGACTGGCCGACACCCACCGTCTCCACCAGCACCACGTCGAATCCGGCGGCTTCCATGAGGATCATCGTCTCCCGGGTCGCACGGGCCACTCCGCCCAACGTCCCCGCCGAGGGGGAGGGACGCACGAACGCGTTCGGGTCCGTGGCCAGGCGCGTCATCCGCGTCTTGTCGCCCAGGATGCTGCCGCCGGTGCGGACCGAGGAGGGGTCCACGGCGAGCACGGCCACCTTGTGCCCCCGCCCGGTCAGCATGCTGCCCAGCGCGTCGATGAACGTGGACTTGCCCACCCCGGGCACCCCGGTGATGCCCACCCGGTGCGCGTTCCCGCTGTGCGGCAGCAGCCGGACCAGCAACTGCTGGGCCAGTTTCGCGTGGTCGGTGCGGCGCGACTCCACCAGGGTGATCGCCCGCGCCAAGGTGGGCCGGTGGCCGGCGAGCACACCCTCGGCGTAGGCGTCGATGTCAATCGTTCTGCTCATAGCTCCTCGATCGTCTGCAGGTCAGCGAGTGCGGCCGGGACAGATGGAACACGCGGGGACCCCGGCAGTCCGGGATCCCCGCGCCTGGGTGGGACCACTCAGTGTCCCAGCCGCTCCCGAAGCTGGTCGAGGAGCCCTAGCGCAGCCTCGGCGATCACCGTGCCCGGCGGGAAGATCGCCGCGGCACCCGCCTCGTACAGGGCGTCGAAGTCGGACGGCGGAATCACCCCGCCGACCACGATCATGATGTCGGAGCGCCCCAGGGCGGCGAGTTCGTCGCGGAGCGCAGGCACCAGCGTGAGGTGCCCCGCGGCCAGCGACGACACACCGACGATGTGCACGTCGGCTTCGACCGCCTGCGCGGCGACCTCAGCGGGCGTCTGGAACAGCGGGCCCACGTCCACGTCGAAACCGAGGTCTGCGAAAGCGGTGGCGATCACCTTCTGCCCGCGGTCGTGGCCGTCCTGGCCCATCTTGGCGACGAGGATCCGCGGCCGGCGTCCCTCTGCTTCTTCGAACTCCGCGACCTTCGCGGCAACCTCGTCCATGGCTTGTCGTGCCGCCTCCGCGTTGTGCGCCTCTTCCCGGTACACGCCCTGGATGGTGCGGATCTGCCCGGAGTGCCGTCCGTACACTTTCTCGATCGCTTCGGAGATCTCCCCGACCGTGGCCATAGCCCGGGCCGCATCCACCGCGTGGGCGAGCAGATTGTTCTCCAGTGTCGCACCGTTCGACTCGGCGGCCGCCGCTGCGGTGAGCCGCCGCAGCGCCTCCTGCACCGCGTCCTCGTCGCGCTCCTCGCGGAGCCGCCGCAGCTTCTCGATCTGCTCGGCGCGCACCCGGCTGTTGTCGACCTTGAGGACCTCGATTTCGTCCATGGTCTCCGGCCGGTACTTGTTGACCCCGATGACCGGCTGCAGTCCGGAGTCGATCCGCGCTTGGGTGCGGGCCGCGGCTTCTTCAATCCGCATCTTGGGGATGCCCGCGTCGATGGCTTTCGCCATGCCCCCGGCTTCTTCGATCTCTTGGATGTGTCCCCAGGCGCGGGCCGCGAGTTCGAAGGTGAGCCGCTCCACGAACGCGCTGCCGCCCCACGGGTCGATCACCCGGGTGGTGCCGGACTCCTGCTGCAGCACCAGTTGGGTGTTGCGGGCGATCCGCGCGGAGAAGTCGGTGGGCAGTGCCAGGGCTTCGTCCAGCGCATTGGTGTGCAGGGACTGGGTGTGGCCCTGGGTGGCGGCCATCGCCTCCACGCAGGTGCGCACCACGTTGTTGAACACGTCCTGGGCGGTCAGCGACCAGCCGGAGGTCTGCGAGTGGGTGCGCAGGCTCAGCGACTTGGGGTTCTTCGGCGAGAACTGTTTGACCAGCTTCGCCCAGAGCAGCCGCGCGGCACGCAGTTTGGCGACCTCCATGAAGAAGTTCATGCCGATCGCCCAGAAGAACGACAGGCGGGGCGCGAAAGCGTCCACCTCCAGCCCGGCGTTGAGCCCGGCGCGGATGTATTCGATCCCGTCCGCCAGCGTGTACGCCAGCTCGAGGTCCGCGGTAGCCCCGGCCTCCTGCATGTGGTAGCCAGAGATCGAAATGGAGTTGAACCGCGGCATCCGCTTGGAGGTGTAGGCGAAGATGTCGGAGATGATCCGCATCGACGGCTGCGGCGGGTAGATGTAGGTGTTGCGGACCATGAACTCTTTGAGGATGTCGTTCTGGATGGTCCCCGCCAACTGTTCGGGCGCCACCCCCTGCTCCTCCGCGGCCACGATGTAGAGGGCCATCACGGGGAGCACTGCGCCGTTCATGGTCATGGACACGCTCATGCGGTCCAGCGGGATGCCGTCGAAGAGCTGCCGCATGTCGTAGATGGAGTCGATCGCCACCCCGGCCATGCCCACGTCGCCCGCCACCCGCGGGTGGTCGGAGTCGTAGCCGCGGTGGGTGGCCAGGTCGAACGCGACCGACAGCCCTTTCTGGCCGGCCGCCAGGTTGCGGCGGTAGAACGCGTTGGACTCCTCCGCCGTGGAGAAGCCCGCGTACTGCCGGATCGTCCACGGCTGCGTGGTGTACATGGTCGGGTAGGGGCCGCGCAGGAACGGCGCCAACCCTGGATAGG
>NZ_BCWB01000056.1 GCF_001592045.1 Thermobifida fusca NBRC 14071 = JCM 3263
TCGAGCCGTCCCTGCCACAGCGCGACAAAAGCCTCTTCGAACAGGCCTGCCACCTGCTCTATCTCCGCGGAGTCGAGCGGGGGGTTGACGAGGCCGAAGTCGTAGATCCACGCGAATTCGCGCTTCCCGTCCCCATCTGCTTCGCGTTCGAAGCCGTAGGGCCACTCGTCGACGATCTCCAGTCCCATGTGCTCGAGCAGCGGAAGGACTTGGGAGAGCGTGATCGGGCTGCCGCTCCGGTAGACCTTGCACCGCCACTCGCCGGGCAGGACCCCTTCGGAGCGGTAGAGCCGGACTTTGATGTCGTCGGGGCCGAGCTGGTCGAGGCAGGCGATGTCGTCGACCGCGACGGAGGCCGGGACGTCGACCTTGTAGCTCTCGCTGATCGTGGCGAGGTAGGTGTCCAGCAGCTCTTGGGCGCGTTCAGGGCCGAAGCGGGCGGTCAGCTCGGCGGCGAAGTCGTCGTTCCAGGAGCGGATGACGCGGGCGACTTCGGCTTCGAGCTTGTCCTGGTCCACTCCGGCGAGTTCGGTGCCCCGCCCCGCGCGGACCACGATGTGCAGGCGGGCGAGCGGGGAGGCGCCCACCATCACGCTGTGGTCCATGTCGGCGCCGTGGAATGCCCGGGAGAGCACCTCCTGCACGGCCTGCTGCACCTTGGTGGTGTAGCGGTCGCGCGGCATGTAGATCAAGCAGGACACGTACCGGCCGTAGGGGTCGCGGCGGAGGAAGAGCCGGGTGCCGAGGCGTTCCCGGAGCCGCAGCACGCCCAAGATGACCTTCTGGACTTCCTCCACTGACATCTGGAACAGCTCTTCGCGGGGGAAGTCCGCCAGGAGTTCGATGGCTTCGCGGCCGTCGTAGCTGTCGGGGGCGAAGCCGGCGCGGCTCAGGAGTTCGTCCTGTTTCCGGGACAGGATCGGGATCTGGCTGATGGGGCTTGCCTCGGCTTCGCGGGTGTAGAGGCCGAGGAAGCGGTGTTCGCCGACGACCCGGCCCTGGTCGTCGAACTTCTTGACGCCGATGTAGTCCAGGTACTTGGGCTGGTAGACGGTGGAGCGGGAGTTGGCTTTGGTGAGGACCAGCACGTGGGGTTCGCGAGCTTTGCGCTGGCCTTCGGGGGGAAGCGGGCGGACGGTGGGCCCGTCCTGCGGGTCCATGCGCAGCAGCCCCAGGCCGGTGCCGAGGACGGCGCGCAGCCCTTCAGCCCCGCTCTCATCGGTGTCCAACTGGTATTCCCGGTAGCCCAGGAAGATGAAGTGCTGGTCGGTCAGCCAGCGCAGGAACTCCGCGCTCTCGGTGATCTCCTCTTTGGCGACCCCGCCCGCAACGAGGGCGGCAGCGGATTCGGTCACCTGGTCGGCCAGGCGGAGGGCGGTGTGCCGCATCCGCGCGCTGTCTTCGTTGACCTGCCGGACGTCGGTGAGGACCTGGGTGAGGTCGTCGGCGAGCTCCTGACGGGCGGCCTCTTCCGTGCGGCGGTCGATTTCGATGCGGATCCACGACTCTTCGCAGGGCCGGAGGGTAGCGTCCTCCGGGTCGATCTCGACGATGGCGCCGAGGGTGTCGCGTTCCACCCGGAGCTGGGGGTGGATGATCGACCGCGCGCTGATCCCGCGCTCTGCCAGGCGCATGGTCACCGAGCTGACGAGGAAGGGGGTGTCGTCGGTGACGATCTCGACGACGCTGTGGTCGGCGTCTTCCGGGCTGCGGACCCGGACCTTGGTGCGCCCTTCCGGGCGGCGGGCGCCGAGGTCCCAGTGGTCGAGAGCGTGCCGGACGAGCTGGTCGGGGTGGCGTTCGGTGAGTTCCTCGGGGTTGGCGTGCCGGTAGTACCGGTGGAGGAACCGCCGGAACCGGTCGGTGTCGACCGGCAGCGGGTGGGACTGGGACCATTGGCTGACGGCGTCGTCAAGGAGCTGCGTCCTGACGGCGTCGGGCTGCCCTGACATGTGCGATCTCACTCCTTTGTGAGTCGTCGGGGGTGGTAGGCCGCGGTGCTCGCGGTACCGCGCACTCTACTGTGACATTGTGTGACAGATGCGAGAGGAGCTCACAACCGTTTCCAGATGAGGCTCCGGGCTCACCAGCCCAGGAAGTACCCACAGAGGCGTGACCGGACTCCGTTGTCCGGTTAACTCTGTGTTGCACGTCGTACACAGGGACAGGACGTGCGCCTTCGGTCAACGGTGCGCTTCTCTCGCCAGTGACTGCCAGTCTCAGAACCTACTCGTCGTCCACCACAGAAAAACTGGACAAAATGGATAAAGCCGTCCGCTAGTGCGCTGGTGAACGGCTCATATCCACTCTCTGACAGTACCCCGAGGCGTCCCGTTCCGGGGGGAATTCCGCGGGTTCTCCTCGTCCCCGGGGTCCTCAGTCCTCACTCGTCGCGGCGCGGATCGCGGCCACCAGCGCGGCCGGATCGGTGAGGTCGTCCAGGATGTGCTCAGCACCGGCCGCCCGCAGCTGGGACTCGGTGGAGGACCCGCTGACGACGGCGATCGGCTGCACCCGGCCGATCCGGGCCGCCTCCACATCACGCACCGACTCGGTGATGTACACGGTCTGGGACTCGGGGAAGGCTCGGCCGTAGGCCTCTTCCGCCCGCATCCGGGTGAACTGGATCAGGCTGGCCTTGGGATAGTTCTCCGACCCGTAGCCGCCGATGCTCAAATCGAGGCAGCTGTCCAGTCCGAAGGCGGCGAGCTTCGCCTTGGCGTTGCTCCGGATCGTGCCGGTGACCACCGTCTGCACGGTGTCCGGCAGCCGCATGACCGCGTTGAGCGCGTCCAGCGCCCCCGGCATCATCCGGCCTCGGACGGCGAGCTGGTCGCTGTGCCGGGCGAACGCCTCCCCCAGTTCTTTGGTGAAGCGCGGCAGCAGCGTTTCATCCGTGTCGTCGACGTCGTTGCGCGCCAGGAAGTCGAAGAACAGCTCCGAATCGGTCCGCCCCGCCGTCGGCGCGAGGTACACCAACGGTACGCCGGTCACCTTCTCGAACGCCTCGGCATAGGCCGCGCGCGTCACCTGGGCGACGTCGACAAGGGTGAGGTCGATGTTCCACAACACCAGACGGCTGATGGGAAGCTCCTTTACGCAGGGAAACGGCACTGATGTTCCATACGGGCCCCATTCTGCCGCACCCTCCCGACTTCCCGTCGGGGCATTCTTCCCGTTCCCCGCTGCAGCGGGCCCGCTCAGGCGGCTGGCGCCCTGGGGGGATGGTGCCGCGCGGGGAGCCGGGGCTATGCGGTCGTGGGGTCTTCCAGGAGATAGCGCAGCTCCTGGGTGGCGTACCAGAGGAGTTCGTGCTCCTCGGTCCGCCCGGCTTTGATGTCCGGGGCCGCGGCCTCGTCGTCGATATGCGCGGAGGCGATGCGTTTGAGCGGCACCACCCCGTCGATGCGGACCTGCCCGGGCGTCTCCGCCTCCGCCACAGGGTGCACGATGCGCTCGGGCAGCTCGGCCGCGATCACGACCCGGCGGGCCGGGGCCTCGGGGTCTGCGGCGAGCATCCGCAGGGATGCGTCCGCGGCCATGCTCATCGCGGCGTATTCCAGTTCTTCCTCGTCGTCAGTGCCCACGGCGGCGCGCAGGGCGGGGGTGACGGCGTACGCGGTGTACGGCGCGTCGCGGAACCCTCCGTCCGCCAAGGCCGAGGCGAGCGTGGTGAACGTAGCGGGCAGATAGATGCGCATGTGCTTGTGTCCCCAACGTGGTGTGCGGTCCGCTGTTCCCTGTCACGGGCTGGACGAGCTGCGGTGCGGCAGGGGCCGCTCACAGCAGGGAGGCGAGGCTGATCCCGCAGGCCTCCTCGAGCTGTGCCCGCGTCTCCGCGGGGTCGCGGTGCACGATACCGGTCATCCCCAGGTCGACCGCGGCCGCGACGTTGCGCTCCACGTCATCGACGAAGACGCACTCCTCGGCTTCCAGGCCCACCAGCTCCAGGGCGTAGTGGAAGATCTCCGGTTCGGGTTTGCGCATGCCCACTTCCCCGGAGATGACCACGCCGTCGAAGGTTTCGGCGAACCGCTCCCGCGGGTAGACGTTGCCCCAGGAGTTGGAGAGCAGGCAGGTGCGTATGCCCTGGCTGCGTGCCGCGCGCAGGGCCGCGTACATCTCCTCTACCGGCTCGAATCCGGCGAACATGCGCGCGATCAGCCCTTCCGCGGGGACTGGGCCGCCGTCGACCAGCCGGAGCCGCGCGGCGAGCATCCGTTCGAACTCGGCAGGGTCCACTTCGCCGCGTTCCAGGGCGTGCACTGGGCTGCGCGCCCCCTCGTGGTAGGCAGCGTGCACCCAGGTGCGCATGACCTCCCGGTAGGCAGCGCGGTCGATCCGCTCCTGCTCCAGCCAGGCCGCAATGGTCTCCGGGAGCGGAGAGGTCAGCACTCCGCCCCAGTCGATGATGATTCCCCTGCGGTTGCGGGACATTTCGCCTCCATCTCCCCGAACTACGGGCGATGTTAGTTCCCCGAGCCGTCTTCGCTAAATCCTCGGGGCCCACCACCGCACCCCAAGGTACCGACCGGTCGGTCTAGTGCGATACTCGTGTCATGGACTTCGAACTCAGCCCCAAGGCCAAGGACTACCTGGCCAACCTCCAGGAGTTCATGGACGAACACGTCTACCCGGCGGAGCCCGTCTACCACGCCTGGCGCCAGCAGGCGGGCCCCGACAACCATGAACTCCCGCCCATCATGGAAGACCTCAAAGCCGAGGCCCGCCGCCGCGGCCTGTGGAACCTGTTCCTCCCGGACGTCAGCGGGCTCAGCGTCCTCGACTACGCTCCCCTCGCTGAGCTCAGCGGCCGCTCCAGCCTCGCCCCGCAGGCGATGAACTGCTCCGCCCCGGACACCGGGAACATGGAGGTGCTGCACATGTTCGGCACCCCCGAGCAGAAGAAGCGGTGGCTGGAACCGCTGCTGGACGGCAGGATCCGCTCGGCCTTCGCGATGACCGAGCCCGACGTCGCCTCCTCCGACGCCACCAACATCCGCACCTCGATCGTGCGCGACGGCGACGAGTACGTGATCAACGGGCGGAAATGGTGGATCAGCGGGGCGGCCGACCCGCGCTGCGAGATCTTCATCGTCATGGGGAAGACCAACCCCGACGCGGACCTCCACCGGCAGCAGTCCATGATCCTGGTCCCCCGCGACACCCCCGGGGTCAAAGTGCTGCGCTCCCTGCCCGTCTTCGGCTACCAGGACCAGGAAGGCCACTGCGAAGTCGAATTCGACAACGTCCGGGTCCCCGCCGAGAACCTCATCGCGAACGAAGGCGACGGCTTCATGATCGCCCAGGCCCGCCTCGGCCCCGGCCGAGTCCACCACTGCATGCGGGCCCTCGGCAAAGCAGAGCGCGCCCTCGAACTGATGGTGCGCCGTGCCACCAGCCGGGTCGCCTTCGGCAAGCCCTTGTCCGAGCAGGGCATCGTCCAAGCACACATCGCCGAGTCGCGGCTGGAGATCGAGCAGGCGCGCCTGCTCGTCCTCAAGACCGCGTGGATGATCGACCGGTACGGGGCGAAAGCCGCACGCAACGAAATCGCCGCGATCAAAGTGGTGGCGCCCCGCGTGGCCGCGGCCGTCATCGACCGCGCCATCCAAGTCCACGGCGGCGCCGGGGTCAGCGACGTGGTGCCGCTCGCGGAAATGTACGCCGGAGCGCGCGCCATGCGCATCTTCGATGGCCCCGACGAAGTCCACCTGCGCTCGCTGGCCCGCCGCGAGATCAAACGGCACTCCTGATCGCGACCACGCCGAGGTCCCCGCCCCAGCGGGAGACCTCGGCGTCCGCGTGTCTGCGCAGGCTCAGTAGCTCAAGCCGTCCCCGAAGCCCAGTTCGGTGCCGGGGATGTCCACGGGCAGCCGGCCGGAAGGGGACACCTCCCCGGCAACCACCCGGGCCGCGGCAACGCGGGACACCTCCATCGTGGAGTAGACCGCGAGAAACGCGTCGACGTCCGGCAGCACACTGAGGTCGTAGGGGGTGCCTTGGGCGACGACCACCACCGGGGCTCCCGACGCCTGGGCGCGGGCCACCAGGCGCTGCTGCTCGGCGTCGCCGCGTGCCCCGTCCGTGCCGACCACCACCGCATCAGCACCGCTCAGGGAATCCGTCACCGTGAGCCCGAGGTCGGCCAGGGCCGCACCGATCTCCTCGGCCCCCACCCCGAGGGCGTGCACCGTTGCGGTGCGCGCCAACGGCAGCACGCCGTTGGTGTTGCGAAGCAGGGTCACTGAAGCGTCCGCGACCCGCTGGGCTGCCTCGTGGTGCTCCGGCTGCGTAGCGACCTGTGCTGCCTGCTCCGCGTCAGCCGGCGCCGCGTCGAACAGGCCGCGGCGCAGTTTCAACCGCAGGATCCGCAGCACCGACTCGTCCAGACGCTCCTCGCTGATCCGCCCCTCTTCCACGGCGGACAGCACCGCAGAGTAGGCGAGGTCCACATCGGGCGGCATCAGCAACTGGTCGGCCCCGGCGAGGACCGCGCGCACCGCCACCTCGCCGTCGTCGTGTGTCTGGCGGACCCCCTCCATGTTGAGCGCGTCCGTGGTGACCACGCCGTCATAGCCGAGCTCCTCACGCAGCACCCCGGTGATGAGGTGCGGAGAAAGCGTGGCGGGCTCCTCGGCGTCACCCAGCTGCGGCATGAGCACGTGCGCGGTCATCACCATGTCGACTCCGGCGTCGACGAGCCGCTGGAACGGCGGCAGGTCGACCCGTTCCCACTCGTCGCGGCTCTTGTCGATCACGGGCAGCCCTGTGTGGCTGTCCACATCGGTGTCGCCGTGGCCGGGGAAGTGCTTAGCGACCGCCACCACCCCGCCGTCTTGGAAAGCCGCCACCTCGGCGGCGGCCAGCTCCCCGACAAGCTCCGGGTCCGAACTGAACGAGCGGATCCCGATCACCGGGTTGTCCGCGTTGACGTTGACGTCCGCTACCGGCGCGTAGTCGAGATTGATCCCCACCGCGGCCAACTGCTCCGCGGTCGCCGCTGCCAGCTCCCGGGCCAGTTCCGGGTCGCGGGCCGCGCCCAACGCCATCGCGTCGGGGAAACGGGCACCGAACGGGAGCCGCGACACCAGTCCCTGCTCCTCGTCCACCCCGAGGAACAGCGGAATCCCCGCCCCCGTGCCGGTGGCACGCTCTTGCAGCCCGTTGGACATGGCAGCCACCTGCTCGGGAGTCTCCAAGTTCTCGGGGAAGTAGATGAACCCGCCTGGGTGGTAGCGCTCGATCACCTCGGCGTTCTCCTCGGCCGTGGTGCCGGAGAGTACGGGGACCAGCAGCTGTCCCACTTTCTCTTCCAGGCTCATCTCCGCGAGCAGCGCTGCCGCCTGAGCGTCCACGTCAGCGGGGTCGGATATCTGGGTGGTGCGCTCCCCCGGGCGGGGTGCGCTCCCCCCGCCGCAGGCGGTTGTGAACAGCAGAACGGTTGCACCGGCCAGCACAGGCAGACGTCGAAACATGGGCACGCTTTCACAGACTAAGGATGACGACGCGTCGTTCTCCGGGCCGCGGTCGCGGTCGGCAGCGCCGGGACAGACCCGTCACGGCGTAGCGGCGATCTCGGCGAGACGGTCCAGCAGCTCTTCGGCCCCCTCGCCCTCCGCGGTGATCACGATCTCCTCCCCGGAGCGCACCCCCAGCGCCAGCACCGCCAGCATGCTCGTCGCCGGCACGCTCGCCCCGCTGGGACGGGCAATGCGCACCTCCCCGTCGAACTCGGAGGCCGCCGTAACGAACCGCGCCGCGGGCCGGGCATGCAGTCCCACGGGGGAAGCCACGGTGACCCGGCGTTCCGCGCGGCTCACCCTTGACCTGCCAGAGCAGTCTGGGGCGGCTCCGGATCCCGCAAAACCAACTGCGGCCAGCCCACCTGTCCCAGATGCTCCACGACGAGATGGGCGTGGGCCAGCGCCTGCGGCGGATGCGTCGTCGTGACTCCGACGACCCGCATCCCCGCGTTGCGCCCCGCCATGATCCCCGCCGGGGTGTCCTCGAACACCACGATGTGCTCGGGGCCGTAGCCGACAAGCTCGGCTCCGCTGAGATACCCCTCAGGGTGCGGTTTGCCGACCGTGACATCGTCCGCAGAGATGATCCCGCGGAACATGTCGCGGACCCCCAGCCATTCCAGGGTGCTTTCTGCCCACTGCCGCCCGGCCGAGGTCACCAACGCAAACGGCACTCCCTGGGCGTGTAGGTACTTCAGAAACGCCACGGACTCGGGCAGCTGCTCCACCGGGGGCAGGTCCGGATCCTGGCCGTAGCGCCAGCGGTCAGCGAAGATGTCCTCCACGGACTCGCCCGGGAACAGGTGGGCGAGCTCGTTGATCACGTCTTCGCCGCGCCGCCCCATGAACTTGCGCAGCAGCGCCTCGTCCGGTTCGACCCCGCGGTCCTGGAGCACCCTGGCCCACACCGCCACACTCCGCGGTTCGCTGTTGATGAGAGTTCCGTCGAGGTCGAACAGGGCCGCGCGCGGCGTCGCCCACTCACTCTCGGTTGTCCTCAAGCCCATCGGAATAGCAATTCTCCTCGTTTGACCTCTCCGCTCACCGGACGCGAAATGACGTCGCCGTCCGCGTCCAAAGCCACGATTGGCACGATCGGGGAGATTCCACTCGCTACGACCTCGGCCGGATTCCACCTGATCAGCGGCTGTCCCGCGGTGACCTCGTCGCCCTGGGCGGCAAGGAGCTCAAACCCTCGGATCAGGGGGAGCCGGACCGTGTTCATGCCCAGGTGTACCAGGACCCCCTTGCCGTCCGCACTCTGCACTACGAACGCGTGCGGGTGGAAACTGACGATCCGGCCGGTGATCGGAGCAACCGCCTCTTGCACCTCCTTGCGGGGGTCGATCGCGGTCCCCGGGCCCACCAACCCTTGGGCGAACATCGGGTCAGGAACTCTGCTGAGTCCCACAGCCACACCCGTCACGGGGGCGAGTACCGCAAGCACGCTCCTACCTCCTTCACCGACCAGGGCGTTGTCGGACGGCGGCAAGCCACCCGGACTCGCGAGGTGCCGTGGGTCACAGGCTGAGCTTAGGACGGAGTGATCGCGATGCCTAGACAGTTGGCAGAAAAACGAATGGCCGTCCTGTGCCAGCTTCCGACGGTCTGGCCCGACCCGGAGTCCGGTATGCGAACTCCGGGTCGGGCCAGACTATCCGCACATAACCGGCAGCGGTCCCAGGGACGTCCCTGGGACCGCTGCACTGTCAGCCGTCACACACGCGACTTAGGCGCGCCATGGCACTTCTTGTACTTCTTGCCGGAGCCGCAGGGGCAGGGCGCGTTGCGCGGGGTGTTCGCATAGTCCGGACCGGTGTCCTCGGTGCGCTTCTCGACACCGCCGCCCTCACTGGGACCGGAGTACTGCAGCTTCTCGGGCTGCTTCTCCTCCTTGCCCAGCGCGGGGACCACGGCCTGCGCCTTCTTCGCTACGGACTCGGCGTCCTTGTCCTGCGCGGTGTCCTTCGCGGACTCCGCAGCCTCGGCGGACGCAGCGGACTCCTCCGCTTCCTGGGCGTCCTCCGCCTTGTCCTCCGTCTTCTCGGCCTCAGGCGCCACCAGGGGAATCGCGGAGGCCGTGGCCGCCGCGGAAGCCGCAGTGATCTGGGACTCCTGCGGCTGGTTCACCCGGACCTCGACGTTGAACAGGAAGCGGATCGACTCCTCCTTGATGCCTTCGAGCATCTCCTGGAACATGTCGTAGCCTTCCCGCTGGTATTCGATCAGCGGGTTGCGCTGCGCCATGGCACGCAGGCCGATGCCCTCTTGGAGGTAGTCCATCTCGTAGAGGTGCTCCCGCCACTTGCGGTCCATGACCTGGAGGATGACCTGGCGCTCCACCTCGCGCATGGTCTCCTCGCCGATCTCGGCCTCGCGGCGGTCGTAGACCTCGTGGGCGTCCTCCCGGACCCGCTGGCTGATGATGTCCGGGGTCAGCACGCTGATGTCCCCGCCGTTCTCCTCGATGAGCTGGTCGGCGGTGAAGCTCACCGGGAAGATCTGGCTGAAGGCCGTCCACAGGTGTTCGAGGTCCCAGTCCTCCGGGTCGCCTTCGGCGGTCGCCGAGCGGACGTAGGAGTCGAGCACGTCGTCGATCATGCTCCGGACCTGCTCGCGGAGGTCAGCACCTTCCAGCACCTTGCGGCGCTCGGCGTAGATCACCTGGCGCTGCCGGTTGAGGACCTCGTCGTACTTGAGGACGTTCTTGCGGATCTCGAAGTTCTGCTGCTCGAGCTGGCCCTGCGCACTCTGGATGGCCTTGGTGACCATCTTGTGCTCGATCGGCTGGTCGTCAGGCAGGTTCAGCCGGTTCATGATCATCTGAACCCGCTCGCCGTTGAACAGCCGCATCAGGTCGTCGCCGAGCGACAGGTAGAAGCGGGACTTGCCGGGGTCGCCCTGGCGTCCGGCACGACCGCGCAACTGGTTGTCGATCCGCCGGGACTCGTGGCGTTCGGTGCCCAGCACGTACAGGCCGCCGAGCTCAACCACCTTCTGGTGCTCGGCTTCGACTTCCTTCTTGGCCCGCTCCAGCGCCTCCGGCCAGGCCTTCTCGTACTCTTCGGGGGTCTCGAGGGGGGAGAGGCCACGTTCCTGCAGCTCTTCGGCTGCAATGAAATCCGGGTTGCCGCCGAGCATGATGTCGGTACCGCGACCGGCCATGTTGGTGGCCACGGTAACCGCGCCGAGCTTGCCGGCCCGGGCCACGATGGCCGCCTCCCGGGCGTGGTTCTTGGCGTTGAGGACCTCGTGCGGGATCCCGCGCCGCTTGAGCATCTTGCTCAGCAGCTCGGACTTCTCCACGCTAGTCGTACCCACCAGCACCGGCTGGCCCCGCTCGTGGCACTCGGCGATGTCTTCGACAATCGCCTGGAACTTGGCCTCCTCGGTCTTGTAGACCAAGTCCCGCAGATCCTCGCGGATCATGGGCTTGTTGGTGGGGATGGGCACGACACCCAGGTTGTAGGTCTGCTGGAACTCTGCCGCCTCCGTGACCGCCGTACCGGTCATGCCGGCCAGCTTCTCGTAGAGCCGGAAGTAGTTCTGCAGGGTGATCTTGGCGAGAGTCTGGTTCTCTTCCTTGATCTTGACTTTCTCTTTGGCCTCAATGGCCTGGTGCATGCCCTCGTTGTAGCGGCGGCCCCGCAGGATACGGCCGGTGAACTCATCGACGATGAGCACCTCGCCGTCCTTGACGATGTAGTCCCGGTCCCTGCGGTAGAGCTCCTTGGCCTTGATGGCGTTGTGGAGGAAGCTGATCAGCGGAGTGTTGACCGACTCGTAGAGGTTGTCGATCCCCAGCCAGTCCTCGACCTTGGCCACCCCGGCCTCGGTGATGCCGACGGTGCGCTTCTTCTCGTCGACCTCGTAGTCGACGTCGCGGCGCAGCCGCGGGGCGATCTTGGCGAACTCGACGTACCAGCGCGAGTTCTGCTCTGCGGGACCACTGATGATCAGCGGGGTGCGAGCCTCATCAATCAGAATGGAGTCGACCTCGTCGACGATGGCGTAGTGGTGGCCGCGCTGCACGCAGTTGTCGAGCGACCGCGCCATGTTGTCGCGCAGGTAGTCGAAGCCGAACTCGTTGTTGGTGCCGTAGGTGATGTCCGCCTGGTAGGCCTTGCGGCGCGCTGCCGGGGACATCTCCGGGGAGATGACACCAACCTCCATGCCCAGGAACCGGTAGATGCGGCCCATGGTCTCGGCGTCGCGGCGGGCCAGGTAGTCGTTGACGGTGACCACGTGGACGCCCTTACCGGTGAGCGCGTTGAGGTAAACGGGGAGTGTCGCGGTAAGCGTCTTACCCTCACCGGTTTTCATCTCAGCGATATTGCCGAAATGCAGCGCGGCGCCGCCCATGAGCTGCACGTCGAAGTGCCGCTGCCCCAAGGTCCGCTTCGCCGCCTCGCGCACGGTGGCGAAAGCCTCGGGCAGCAGGTCGTCTAGCTCCTCACCGTCCTTAAGCCGCTGCTTGTATTCGTCGGTGAGCGCGCGCAATTCAGCGTCGCTGAGGTCGACGAAATCATCCTCGATGGAGTTGATCTGGTCCTTGAGCTTATTCAGCTTGCGCAGGATTTTGCCTTCGCCTATGCGCAGGACCCTGTCGAGTATGCCTGGCACTTCTAATGCGCTCCTCGCGATCGTGGCCCGCATCCGGAGACGGGATGCATCCATTCCCCGTAGCTCCCATCGTAGGAGAGCCTATGCCCTCCCCAGGAACATCTGCGTACCGCGAAGCGGAGGGCACGGAGCGTGACTATCTGCCACGCTGGCCGATGGGTCCGTCGTCGGTGTCGTCAGCGTCCAGGAATTTTTCCCGGATCGCGTAGACAGCGGCCTCGGTCCTCGAATGCAACTGGAGCTTCTCCAGGATGTTGCGGACGTGGTTTTTGACCGTGTTGTCCGAAATGTAGAGCCGGTCGGCGATGTCACGGTTGTTCAGCCCGCGCGCGACCAGTCGCAGCACCTCGGTTTCCCTCTCGGTCAGCCGGGGGGGTTTCGTGGGCTGGCTCCGTCGGTCTTTTCCTTTCCGGGCCAGCGCCGCGAATTCGTTGATGAGCTTAGTGGCCATCGAGGGGTTGATGAAAGACTGACCTTTGCAGACCGCACGCACCGCCTCGGGAAGCTCCACCACCGAGATCTCTTTGAGGAGGTAGCCGGTCGCACCGGCCTTGATCGCCTCGAAGAGGTCCTCCTCTTCGTCGCTCATCGTGAGCATCACGATCTTGGCGTCGGGGACAGCTTCCTTGATCCCCGCGCACGCAGCGATCCCGCTGCGTTTCGGCATCCGCACATCCAGCAGGACGACATCGGGGCGGAGTTCCTTGGCCCGGGCAACCGCTTCCTCCCCGTCCCCGGCCTCTCCCACCACCTCGATGTCAGGCTCCTCAGCCAGGACGGAGACCAGTCCTCTCCGGAAGAACTCGTGGTCATCAACGACGAGTACCTTGATGGATTCCACTCGGGTGGGGGGAGCCCCGCTCACTGTCTGTGTTCCTTCCTCCCGCGCGGTGGCGTCACACGGGTGTGGGGCGCTCTGCGAACGAGCGCTGCACCGTCGACCCACGACAGACGTGGCTGTGCTCGGTCACGGGCCCAGGGACTCTCGGGATCCCGTTGGAGCGCCGTACCCCACGGTGTGTCGTGCCGAAACCGGGGCTTCGGCACGACACACCGGACGCTATTCAGATGTAGGAAACTTTATTCCATGAGGCGCAGCACGCCATAGTTGAACCCCTTGCGCCGGTAGACCACGCTGGGCAGCCCCTGCTCCTTGTCGCGGAACAGGTAGAAGTCGTGGCCCACCAGCTCCATCTCCAGAAGGGCTTGGTCGATGGTCATGGGTTTGGCGTAGTGGAACTTCTCCCGGACCACCAGGGAACCGCCGCCCTCGGTGTCCAACTCCACGAATTCGTCGGCGAAAGCGCTGTCGACAGCGCTGCCGTCGAACTCCTCTGCCTGGTTCTCCTCGCGGTCCTCGACCACCTGCGGCGGGATGGCTGAGTCGGCCGGAAGGCCGTCGACAGGAAGCTGCGCGGTCGCGGCGGCCACGGAGACGAGCCCTCGGCTTCCCTTGTGCACCTTGCGGCGGTCAGCGAGCTTCCGCAGCCGGGCCTCGACCCGGTCCAGGGCGAGGTCCAAAGCGGTGTAGCGGTCATCTGCGGCGGCCTCGCCTCGGACCACCGGGCCGGAGGAGCGGATGGTCAGCTCCACCCTCTCGCGGTGGTTGGCGAGCCTCGGGTTGCGCTCCTTGGACACCTCCACGTCGACGCTCATCATGTCCTTGCGTTCCCACTTGCGGAGCTTGGCCAGCTTGTGCTCGACGTGCCGCCGGAACTTGTCGCTGACTCCGGTGCGTCGACCTTTGACGATGATGTCCACAAGACCCCCTTCGTCGCGTGGTCGCCTCCAGGGGCGACCAGCTATGCGGTGTGCGCCCCGTTCGCTGTTCGCGTGGGGTTGACCGGTGTCTTCCTCCTCTCCAGCCTCAGCAGCCACAGGCCTTTCTACTTGGGCGTATACCCAGCAGACCCCACGATCATCACCGGTCGTTGGTCCTGTACGCGCAGAGAGAAACTGCAGAAGCGCGGGGCAGGCCGCAGGCCGGGGACCGCGTTAGGTGATCCGGGAACCGCACGTGGACGGATGGACGGGCGCGGCAGGCGCTGCAGCGGCCTTACCGCCCCCACAAACACAAGGGGGCGCCCGTGACGGCGCGCCCCGTGTGGACAGAAAGTGTCACCCGCCCGGCCGACCTGGTCTTCGTCCCCACATCCGCCTGCTGAGGGGCTCGCGGCGCTTGTGCGCCACTACTACCCTTCTCCCTTGTCCGGAGGGCATCGGGCCCTCCCAAGAGGCAGGACTTACCTCTAAGCCGCACCGTGATCAGTCGACGAAAAGTCGCCTTACGTGGGCCGTTTCGCCTGCGGCTGGCATCGGCTTGCCGACCCGGCGTCCCCATTGAGGGCACGCCACGGTCGACGCAACCACGGACCCGGACGGGTGCCATAATGGAACGCTAACCCGAGATCGCCCGGTTGTCAGGTACCGTCTTCCAACGACTTTTCTGAATCTCCCGACACATCGCGTGCGGTGCACCACCGGGAGGCGAACGGGCCGGACCAGCTGTCGCTGTTTGCGACGGGTCCGTCACGACGCGGCAGAGGCGTTCCGCCACTACGGCCGCGCCCGCAACCCGGATCCCCGCCGCAGTGAGCGCGCGAGCCGCCTCCGCCAGCGTGGCCCCCGTGGTGAGCACGTCGTCGACCACCACGACCGCGTCCCCCACCGCGGGACTCTTGCCGGGCCACCGGGCCCGCATAGCCCCGGACAGGTTCGCCCACCGTGCGGCCGCGCCCAGCCCCACCTGGTCCCGGGTCGGGCGGCTGTACCGCAGCGGGCAGACCACCCGCGCCGCCACCCCCTGGGCGCGCAACCGCACTGCTGCGGCCGCGCCCACCGTCCGCACCGGGTCGTAGCCGCGCTTCCGCACCGCGGAGCGCCGCCCCGGCACGGGAACCAGACTGATCCGCTCGGCGGTCGGCGCTGCCGCCCGCACCGCGGCAGCCAGGCCCCGGGACAAAGGTTCCGCCAATGCCCGGTACCCGCCGTTCTTGAACGCCAGCAGGACCGCGCGACCGCGCCCCGTATACGCCCCCGCCGCCCAGACCGGTGGGCAGCCGAACCGGGCCGGGCAGCGCCACGGGCCCCGGTCGACCACTTCCCGGCACGCCGCGCACAGCGGCCCGTCCAGCCCGCCGCATCCGGCGCAGTGCTGCTCCAGCACCAGGTCGGCGAGCGCCGACACCCATTCCGTCAGCACAGAGCACAGGACCATGCCTCCACGGTGCGCCTCCGCGGCGGGATGCAGCACCCCGCACCGCCAGGCTGTGGATAAGGCCGCCGCTTAGCCTGGGTAGACGGGTTTGGTGCCCTCCACTGCCCGCCGCCACATGAGGCGGTCGCTGGACGAGGAGATCGTGTCCTCTTCAGTCCCTGACAGCAGGGGCATTCCCGGGGCCGCGGTAATGGTCTTCATGTCCGATCCGGTCACCGCGCCCGCGCTGGTGGACTCCCCGCTGCCGTTGAGCGACACCAGGTAGGCCTGGATCGCGCCGCGCTCCTTCTGCCCCAGGACCGCCAGCTGGTCGGCACCGCGCCACGACAGGTCGGTGACGGTCACCAAGTCCCGGGCCAGGGGCAGGAAGGCTTGCAGGCTCACCGTCGATTCGCCGTGGACCACGCGGCCCACCAGGACCTGGCCGCCGTCGGCGCCTCCGGTCAGAACCGCCACCCGGGTGCCGTCCCGGGAGACCCGCAGCTCAGTGACGGGAACCCCGGCGAGCTCCGGCGCGTGCACCTCGACCGGGTCCGCATCCTCGGCGAGCAGCCACAGCCGGGTCACCTGGCGCTTCTCTCCGCGGTCCGTTTCCCGGCGCTCCGTGCTCCCCACCGCGGTGTCGCCCGGCTCGGTGTCGTCCGCGAGATCCTCTTCCCGCTCCGCCTCGGCGACTTCCGCGGAAAGGTCCTCCACCACCCACAGGTTGCCGTAGCCGTCCCACGACAGCGAGGTGTAGTCGCCTCCCTGGAGCACGGTCGTATACTCGCCGTCCTCGGCGATCGGAGCGACCCGGACCGAGTCGTCGTCCGGCATGATGCCCGCCACCCGGGTCTCGTCCAGCGAGACCGCGTGCTCCTCCACCAGGATGCGTCCGTGCCCGGCCGCCCCGGGCACGAGAGCCTCCCGCTGGTCGACGTCGAGCGACCACAGTTGGCCGTCCCGCAGGAAGTAGGCGCGCGGCGAACCGGTCATTCCCGCCGGGTTCACCGAGTTCCACTCTTGGCTGCTGGCCTGCAGCACCCCGTCCTCCACTCCGGGGAGCTCCACCTCTTCGCCGTCGAGCCGCAGCGTGAACTCCTGGATCTCGGGGAGCTGTTTGAGGGTCCACACCAGTTGGGCGCCCATGCCGAAGAGCCGGCGGGGGTCGGCGGCCGCGGCCCGGTGGTCGAGGTTCACGGTGACATTGCCCGAGGAGTACTCCACGGTGGCGGTGGTCCCCGCGGGGAACGAGGTGCGCACCGCGGGCGCCAGCCAGTCCGTGGGCCCGTCCAGCAGCATCGTGACCAGCCGCTGGGAGAGCTGCTCCGTGATGTTCACCGCGGAGCTCACCGGCAGGAACACCGGGTCCGGTACCAGGGTGCTCATGTCCCGGTTGAAGTAGTACAGGTTGAGCGGGCGGTACACCCGGTCCACGTCCTGGCGGCTCAGCAGGATGGTGTCGGGCAGGTTCGCGATCCGCCACTCGCCGTCGACCTTGGTCAGGTCGAAGACGACGTCGATCGCTTCTCCCGGTGAGGCGGGCACGTACTGGCCGTCCGGGCGGATCGTGGCGTACAGCGGGGTGCGGACCCGCACCCGTGCCGCGCGCTCCTCCTCGACCGTCTCCACGTCGAAGCGGACCGCATCCATCTCCTCGTAGACGAGCACCCGGTCGCTGGGCTGCCAGACGTCGGCGCACTCCTCGGTCATGTACAGCCGGGCCGCCTCGTGGTTCTCCTCGAAACTGCCCAAGTCCTTGAGGAAGCCGCGGACCAGCGCGTTCTCTCCCCAGCCGGGCTGCGGTCCGGCGGGAAGCAGGCGAGTGAAGGTGTCCACCTGCCCCTGGGCGCCGCCCCCGCGGCCTTCGAAAGTCGGCCCCCCGGTGGGGACAGTGGCACACCCGGCAAGCAGGACAGCGAGACAGGCGGTCGAGACCGCGGCAGCAATCCGGTTCGCCTGTCCGATCACGCTTCCTCCCCCGCGCTTGTTCCTCGCCCGGTCTCCAAGTCGACCTGCTGGCCGCTCAACACCGAAAGGTTTCCCCCTAACGCCATCTCCGGCGGGACCAGCGGCAACGGGGAGCCGCGCAGCTCAGTGCCGGCCACCCGGGGAAGCGACAGCCGGAACTGGGCGCCCTTCCCCGGCCGTCCCCATGCTTGGAGCCAGCCGCCGTGCAGTTGCGCGTCCTCCTTGGCGATCGCCAGGCCGAGCCCGGTTCCCCCCGTAGTGCGGGCCCGAGCGGGATCGGCGCGCCAGAACCGGTCGAAGCACAAGTGCTCTTCGCCTTCCTTGAGGCCGACCCCGAAGTCGCGGACCGCTACCGCCACGGCGTCCCGGTCTGCGGCCGCGGTCACGATGACGTCCTTGCCTTCGCTGTGCTCGATGGCGTTGACGATGAGGTTGCGCAGGATGCGGTTGATCCGGCGGGAGTCGAACTCGGCGGTGCACGGCTCGGTAGGCAGGCGCAGGATCACCTTGATCCCGCGCTTCTCCGCGATCTGTTCGGCTTCCCGGACCGCTTGGAGCACGGAGTCGCGGATGTCGGCGCGTTCCAAAGCCAGCGTGGCGGCGCCGGCGTCGTGCCGGCTGATCTCCAGCAGGTCGTTGAGCAGTTCTTCGAAGCGCTCCAACTGGCTTTGCAGGAGCTCCACGGAGCGCCGCACCGTCGGGTCGAAGCTGTCGCGCTCTTCAAACAGCAGGTCCCCCGCCATGCGGATCGTGGTCAGCGGGGTGCGGAGCTCGTGGGAGACGTCCGAGACGAACTGGCGCTGGACCTTGGACAGCTCCTCCAGCTCCTGGATCTTCTCCTGGAGGCTGCCCGCCATGTCGTTGAACGACACCGCCAGGCGCGCCAAGTCGTCCTCCCCGCGGACTTCCATCCGCTCAGACAGGTCACCGGAGGACAGCTTCTCGGCGGAGCTGGCGGCCTGCCGGACCGGCGTGACCACTTGGCGGGTCACCACGTAGGCGATGGCGGCCAACAGCAGGACCATGACGGAAGCGACGAGCGCCAAGGTCCGCTGCACCAGGTCGAGCATCTGCTGCTCGTGGTCGAGCGGGAACAGGTAGTACAGCTCGTAGGCGCTGGACAACTGGGCGCCCACGGCCAACCCGGGTTCCCGGTTGGGGCCGCGGATGATCTCGGTGTAGCGGCCGTGCTGGGTGTCGCCGTTACTGTTCTGCACTTCCTCGCGGAGCTGTGCGGGAATGCTCGCTTCGCCGACGCCGCCGCTCGCCCGGCCCGTCATGCCGCCCACCGAGGGCAGGATCACCACGTCGTACAACCCGGTGGCACCGCTGCGTGCACTGAGCTCTTCGACGATCTCGTCGAGCTGGCGTTCCGGGTCCTGCTGTCCGCTGTCCTGGAGGATGCCCAGGGCAGCGGTCAGCCCCATGTGGTGGTCGCTGAACGCGGCCTGCTCCTTGGCCTTGAGCAGGTCCGAGCGGACCTGCTGCACCATGAAGAACCCCAGAATCGCGGTGACCAGGACCGAGGCCATCAAGGTGGTGGTGACCACCCGGAGCTGCAGGGAGCGCCGCCACCGCGAGTGCACGGCGGTGACGAGACCGCGGGCCAGCCGCTGGGTCACCACATATCCGGCGCGCAGTGCGTTGCCCATCCGCTGCCACCGTGTGAACGCGGCCTCCCCTTCCAGGGCAGGGGCGGCCGCGTTCGGACTCGGGGCTTGGACGCTGTCCGTCACCGCTTCCGTCCTCAAAAGCCGTCAGGGAGAACCGGCCTTGTATCCGACCCCCCGCACCGTGACCACGATCTCCGGGTGCTCGGGGTCCTTCTCGATCTTGGCGCGGAGCCGTTGGACGTGCACGTTGACCAGGCGGGTGTCCGCGGCGTGCCGGTATCCCCACACCTGCTCCAGGAGGACTTCGCGGGTGAAGACCTGGCGCGGCTTGCGGGCGAGCGCCACGAGCAGGTCGAACTCCAGGGGGGTGAGGTTGATGACCTGGTCGCCGCGGCGGACCGAGTGTCCGGCGACATCGATGGTGATGTCACCGATCTGCAGGATCTCGGGTGCGGGCTCCTCGGTACGGCGCAGCCGAGCCCGGATCCGGGCCACCAGTTCCTTGGGTTTGAACGGTTTGACGATGTAGTCGTCGGCACCGGACTCCAAGCCGAGCACCACGTCCACCGTGTCGCTCTTCGCGGTGAGCATCACGATGGGCACTCCGGACTCGGCGCGGATCTGGCGGCACACATCGATGCCGTCCGCACCGGGAAGCATGAGGTCCAGCAGCACCAGGTCGGGTTTGGTCTCGCGGAAGGCCTCCAGGGCTTTGTCCCCGTCGTGCACGAACGACGGCTCGAAGCCTTCGCCTCTGAGCACGATGCCCAGCATTTCGGCCAGAGCGAGGTCGTCGTCGACGACCAGCACGCGTCCCTTCATCAATTCTCCGGCGTCGGTCGACATCCCTTACTTACTTTGAGGGACGACTCCGGTCCGCCTTCTCCTTTCCGGACACTCGCAAGGGGCAGAACTTCGAAACTCTTCCAGCCGGGCCCCGTCAGCTTGACCGGCCGTCCTTGGGCTGTTGTTTGCGGTGGGACGTCCCGTCAGCATCCCGCATCAGCAGGCGATGAGCTCCGGGCCACTGTGCCCACACTGCCGCCTGTCTGCCGTTCCGTCCAGCGCGGGCCGCTGCGTTCTTTGCGGAAGTCAGGACGTCAGATAACAAAAGCATACAAAACCAGCGGATGTTTGCAGGTCGGACGATACGCGGTCGGGGTCCTCGCCGCGGAATTTCCGGCAGTAGGTTGAGACTCGCATAGCGTGGGAGTGCCGTATCACGGAGGCACACCCGCCTGCACGGTTGCTACAGGAGGTTTCATGTCCGAGGAGGGTCAGCAGTGGCGTGCCCTGGGCGGGGGGTCTTCTCCCGGCCAGCCCCCCGGTCAGGACATTACCCCAGAACACGGTCCCGATGGGGGGCATCACGTTGTCCCGCCTGCTCCGGAAACCTCTTCGCCCGGTCCGTGGGCGGCTCCGGGATCCTCAACCGTGCCTGCTGCCCCGGGGGCGCCTCCTCCGCCGCAGCACGCGCCTCCGTCCGGCCCGGCTGCCCAGCACGGGTGGACACCCCCGTCCGGTCCGGCTGCCCCTCCCCTCTCCGTTCCGACCACCGCCCCGGCTGCCCCTTCCCCCGCTGTGGGGCTGCGCCCGCACTCGCTCGGGGAGCTGCTCAACGGCGGATTCAGCTACCTGCGCGACAATCCGCGGACCGTGCTCGGGCTGAGCTTCCTCGTGGTGGCGCTCACCAGCCTGCTGCCTGCCCTGGGGCTCGCTGACGTCACCGGCGCGTACGCCGACTTCTTCAGCTCGGAAATCGTCAACCCGGAGGACCTGGAACTGTCCGGGACCGCACTAGTGAGTGTCTACCTCGGCGCGCTGCTGCAGTTCCTCGGGAGTGTGCTGCTCTCCGGCCTGCTCAGCACCGTGGTCGCCGCAGCCGTGCTCGGCCGCCGGCTCTCCCTGCGGGAAACCGCCGCGGCGCTGCGCGGCAGTTGGGGCAGCCTGTGGGCACTGGTCGGCTTCTACCTGGGACTCGTGACAGCGGCGGCAATCGTGCTGGTGCTCGGGCTGCTGATCACCAGCGTGCTGCTCGTGCTCCTGCCTCCGCTGGGCTTGCTGCTCTTCCTCCTGTTCTTCGCCGGGTTCATCGCGCTGTTCGGCTGGCTCATGGTGAAGACATCGCTGGCGGTGCCCGCCGCGGTCGTGGAACGGGTGGGGCCGGGGCGCGCGCTGGCCCGCTCCTGGCAGTTGAGCACAGGCAACTTCTGGTGGATCGCCGCAGTGCTCTTCCTCGCTCTCCTGCTTTCCAGCGTGCTCTCCAACGTGCTGTCCACCCCGTTCTCGTTGGCCGCGGTACTCGTCGAAGTCCCCCTCGGCGAGTCGGCGCTGACGTCCGTGCTCGCCGCCCTGCTGTCCTTCCTCGGCCTCCTCGTGACCGGGTGCGTCAGCGAACCGTTTACCGCGGGGGTGACTGCCCTGCTCTACCTGGACGTGCGGATGCGCCGTGAAGGGTTGGACTTGCGGGTGCGGGAAGCAGTGCGGGCCGGCGCCACCCCCGGTCCTGAGCTGCTGGCAGCCACAGTTCCGGCACAGCCGGCGGGCAGGTCGTGATGGTGAGCCGCGAGGAAGGGGCGCGCCTCGCCTGGGAGGAGCTGTCCGACCCCGTCTACGACGAAGCCCGGCCGTCCCTGCTGGACCTCTTTTTCCGCTGGGTGGACCGGTTGCTGGGCGAGCTGCTCGGGGCAGCCCAGACAGCGCTGCCCGGAGGCTGGTGGACCCTGGGAGCGCTGCTCGTCGTCCTCGCCCTGCTCGTCGCTGCGCTCCTGTGGTACCTCCGCCCCGGCCGCGCTGCGCGCCGCGCCGCGGTCCTCGACTCCGCGGGCACGCTGAGCACAGACGAGCAGCGGGCCCTCGCCGACGAGCATGCGGCCCGCGGCGCCTACGCCGAAGCGATCCGGGAACGGCTCCGCGCGGTGGTCCGCGACCTGGAAGACCACGCCGTACTCACCCCGCGGCTGGGGCGTACCGCCACCGAATGGGCGGTGGAGACCTCCGCGGTCTTCCCGGACCAGCGCACCGAACTGCACCGGGTCGCGGCTTTGTTCAACGACGTCTGGTACGGCGACCGCGAAGCCACCGCCGAAGGGTACCGCCTGGTGTGCGCGTTGGATGACACCCTGCGCCGCGCCCTGCCTGCACTACCGTCGGAGTCCGTGTCATGACCGCTCCCTCCACTGCGTTCTCCCCGAGCCTGCGCGACCTGTGGCGGCGGACGCGTGGACCGCTTGCCTTCGTCCTCGCCGCCGTCGGGATCGCGGCGCTCGTGGCGGTGAGCTCCCCCACCCGGCCCGTGGGGCACCTCGACCCGGAGGCGGTCACCGGGCAAGGATCCCGGGCGCTCGCGCAGATCCTGCGGAAGCGGGGCGCTGACGTCACCGTGGCCCGCAGCGTCGACGCAGCGGCCGCCGCAGCGGGACCGGACACGGTCCTCCTCGTGGTGCGCAGCCACGAACTGCGGCCCGACGATGTCGCACGCCTCACAGACCTGCCCGGCGACCAGCTTCTGGTGCAGCCGACCCCGGACCTGCTCGAAGCAGCCGCACCCGGGGTGGAAGTGGCCGCCTCCTCCCTGCCCGCAGAACCGCTCGAACCGGACTGCTCGCTGCAGGCCGCCGTCATGGCGGGAAGCGCCGAACTCGGTGAGACGCTCTACACCGGCGGGTCCCTCGCCTGCTATCCGGGGGAGGAAGGCCATTCCCTCGTGCAGGTGGAAGAGGCGGGGCGCACGATCACCGTGCTGGGCTCCCAGCAGCCGCTGCGCAACGACTCCCTCGCTTTGGAAGGCAACGCGGCGCTGCTCCTCAACCTGCTGGCCGGGCGCGACGTGGTGTGGCTCATCCCCGCGCCCGCTGCGGCGCAGCCCACGGAACTGCACGAGCTGATCCACCCCGGATTCGTGCTGTCCCTGCCTGTGCTGGTGGCCGCGTTCGCGCTGCTGGCGTTCTGGCGCGGCCGACGGCTGGGGCCGCTGGTCGCGGAACGGCTGCCCGTCGTGGTGCGCGCCTCAGAAACCACGGAAGGACGGGCCCGCTTGTACACGTCCCGGCGTGCCCGGGACCGAGCCGCGGCCGCGCTACGATCCGGCGTGGTCGACCGGCTCCGCCCAGTGCTGGGACTCGGCCCTGATGCCGCCCCCGACACGGTAGCGGCGGCTGTCTCCGCCCGCTGCGCCTCCTCCCCTCAGCAGGTGCACGCTCTGCTGTACGGCGAACCGGACGGAGCCGACCCCTTCCTCCGCTCTGACGCGGATCTGGTCCGGCTCGCCGACGAACTCGACCGACTTGAAAGAGAGGTAAGGCAGTCGTGAGCGACGTCCACCCGGGTTCCCAGGCGTCCGCCGATACGGCACGGCAGGCCCTGATCGCGTTGCGGTCCGAGGTCGCCAAAGCCGTCGTAGGCCAGGAAGAGATTGTGACCGGACTGGTCATCGCGCTCCTGTGTCGCGGTCACATCCTCTTGGAGGGCGTGCCGGGCGTAGCCAAAACGCTGCTGGTCCGGGCGGTCGCTGCCGCGCTGTCGCTGGAGTCCCGGCGGGTCCAGTTCACCCCCGACCTGATGCCGGGCGATGTGACCGGGTCCATGGTCTACGACGCGCGGACCGCGAAGTTCGAATTCCGCGAAGGCCCGGTCTTCACCAACCTGCTGCTGGCCGACGAAATCAACCGCACCCCGCCTAAAACCCAGGCGGCGCTCCTGGAAGCGATGGAAGAACGCCAGGTCAGCATGGACGGGCGGACGATGGAGCTGCCCGACCCGTTCGTGGTGGCCGCCACACAGAACCCGGTGGAATACGAGGGCACCTATCCGCTGCCGGAAGCCCAGCTCGACCGCTTCCTGTTGAAGCTGATCGTGCCGCTGCCGGAGCGGGACCAGGAAGTCGAGATGCTCTCCCGGCACGCCGCCGGTTTCGACCCCAGCGACCTGGCCGCGGCCGGGGTGCGTCCGGTGGCGGGGGCCGCCGAGCTCGCTGCTGCCCGCGCAGCAGTGCAGCAGGTCCACGTCTCCCCCCAAGTGCTCGGCTACATCGTGGACCTGTGCCGCGCTACCCGGACGTCCCCCTCGCTGCTGCTCGGCGCCTCCCCGCGCGGGGCGACCGCGCTGCTGCGCACGAGCCGGGCGTGGGCGTGGCTGTCCGGCCGCGACTATGTGACCCCCGACGATGTGAAAGCCCTAGCGAAAGCGACCCTGCGCCACCGGGTCGTGCTCCGCGCCGAAGCGGAGTTGGAGGGGGCGAGCACCGACGGGGTGCTCGACGGCGTGCTGGCGTCGGTGCCGGTCCCCCGCTGACAGCTCATCGGTCGGGCACAACCAGGAAGGGTGTTCATGGCGGTCACCGGTCGTGCGGTGTTCCTGGCGTTCGTCGGGGTGGCGGTAGCCTTCATCGCTGCCCCCGCGGGCCGCTGGGTGCCTTGGGTGGTTCTGGGACTCCTGCTCACGGTCCTGCTAGTGGATCTCGCGCTGGCCGCGAACTCCCGGAGCGTGCGGTTGACGCACGGCGGGGACACGTCGGTGCGGCTGGGAGAGCAGGCCGAGGTGTGGCTGGTGGTCGCCAACCCGGGGCGGCGTCCGCTGCGTGCCACCGTGCGCGACGCGTGGCGGCCCAGTGCCGGAGCGGCCCCGCGCACCCACGACCTGGTGGTCCCGCCGAGAGGGCAGCGGCTCGTCCGGACCGCGTTGACGCCGACCCGGCGCGGCGACCAGCACAACGCCCACGTCACCGTGCGCTCCTACGGTCCCCTGCGCTTGGCGGCACGCCAGTCCTCGCACACGGCGCCGTGGACCGTGCGGGTGCTTCCCCCGTTCCGCAGCAGGCGGCACCTGCCCAGCAAACTGTCGCAGCTTCAGGCGCTGGAAGGCCAGCACCGCACCATGGTCCGCGGCCAGGGCAGCGAGTTCGACTCGCTGCGTGAATATGTGCCCGGTGACGACGTCCGGTCGATCGACTGGCGGGCGACCGCGCGCCGGGAAACGGTGGTGGTGCGCACGTGGCGTCCAGAACGCGACCGCCGCATCCTCCTGGTGCTTGACACCAGTCGCACGTCAGCGGGACGGGTAGGCGACCTGCCGCGGCTGGAGCACGCCATGGATGCGGCACTGCTGCTGACCGCGCTCGCGGCTAAGGCCGGGGACCGGGTCGACTTCCTCGCCTACGACCGTCAGGTGCGGGCCCGAGTGCGCTCGGAGGGGCGGGGCAGCACCCTGCCGGCGATCGTCTCGGCGATGGCGCCGCTAGAGCCGGAACTGGTGGAGCTGGACGCGGCCGGCATGGTCTCCGCGATCCTGAGCGGCCCGCGCCGCGGCCGCCAGCTCGTCGTGCTGCTTACCGACCTCACCCCTGCTGTTGTGGAGACTGGCCTGCTGCCTCGGCTGTCCACGCTGACCGCCCGCCACCTCGTGCTCGTGGCGTCCGTGGCCGACCCGTATGTCACCCGGATGGCCGCGGAGCGGGGGAATGCGCAGGCCGTGTACCGGGCTGCCGCCGCGCAGCGCACCCTCGCGGAGCGCCGCCGTATCGCCGCGGAGCTGCGGCGGCGCGGCGTGGAAGTGGTGGAGGCTCCCGCAGAAGAGCTCGCTCCGGCGCTGGCTGACGCGTATCTCGCGTTGAAAGCCCAAGGGCGGTTGTAGCGGCACGTCTGCGGCAGGCCGCCCCACGGTGGGTCAGCCTGCGACCGCGACCGTCTGCGGGGCGTCTGCGATGTCGCCGGTCTCCCCTTCCTGGGCTGCGCGGCGGCCCAGAGTGAACACGTAGAGCAGGAAGCACGCTTCCGCGGCCACGCCGATCCCGATCCGCAGCCAGGTGATGTGCACCCAGCCGGTCACGAACCCTTCGATGAGGCCGGAGACGAACAGCACGACGACGAGCCCCAGCGCCACCCCCATCGCAGCGCGGGTCTCCTCGCCCACTGCCTGGACGCGGGGTCGCGGCCCCGGGGCCAGGAAAGTCCAGCCGATCCGGATCCCGACCGCGCCGGCGATGAACACCGCGGTCAGTTCCAGCAGGCCGTGCGGGAGGATGAGCCCGAAGAAGATGTCGGTTTTGCCGTGGGCGGCCATCAGACCGCCGGCCATTCCCAGGTTGAGGGAGTTGAGCAGCAGCACGTAGACGGCGGGCAGGCAGAGGAACGCGCCGAAGATGATGGACTGGGCGGCCACCCACGCATTGTTGGTCCACACCAGGGCGGCGAACGACGCCCCTGGATGCTCGACGTAGTAGTTGGCGAAGTCGTGCTCGACGTAGGCCCTGATCTCTTCGGGGGTTCCCATCGCTGTCTGGGCTTCGGGGGTGGTCGCGATCCAGACTCCCACCCCGAAAGCCACCGCGAGGTTGACCGCGGTCACGGCCAGCCACCACCAGCGCAGCCGGTACAGGGTGGCGGGAAAAACGCGGGTGAAGAACCGGGTGAAGTCGCGCCAGGATCCCGCGTGGGCTCCGGTGATCACGGCGCGGGCGCGCGCCACCAGGCCCGACAGCCATCCGGCGAGCGCCGGGTCGTGTCCCGTGGAGCGTAGCACCGACAAGTCGGTGCCGACCCGCTGGTACAGGTCGACGAGTTCGTCGATTTCCTCCCCGGTGAGGCGGCGGTGGCGGCGCACCAGGGTCTGCAGCCGCTCCCAGGCAGGACGCCGCTCGGCAATGAAGAGGTCAAGATCCACATCTCGACTCTACTTGCTGTCTGCTAGGCGGGATTTTCCATCGGTGGGGTGCTTCCGGCAGTCTGAAAGACTGGATCCAGGTTCCGGAAACGGTACGGCGTGCCCCGCGTGCGGAGGCCCGCCACAGTTCCCCGACGCGTGAGGAGAGAACGGTGTCGCACAGCGCAGGGTACGGTGGCTCGACCTCCCTGGTGACCGGGGACGCGGTTCCCCTCGACCTGCGCCCTGCCGGGTTCGCCAGCCGCGCGGTCGCATTCGGTATCGACTTCCTCGTCCAGTTTGCCGCCCTGGTCGCGAGCTTTCTGACTCTTGCGCTGCTCACCAAAGGGAACCTCGACGAGGCGCTGCCCGTCGCCATCGGGTTGACCCTGACCGTGCTGACGGTCGTGGGCTACCCGGTGGCTTTCGAAACCCTCAGCCGGGGGCGCAGCCTCGGCAAGCTCGCCCTGGGCCTGCGGGTCGTCAGTGCGGACGGCACGCCGGTGCGGTTCCGGCAGTCTCTGGCCCGAGCGCTCTCCGCGATCGTGGAGTTCTGGCTGTCGAGCGGCGTGGTCGGGCTGGCCAGCTCGCTGGTGAACCGCCAGGGCCGCCGGATCGGTGACTTCCTGGCCGGCACCATCGTGATCCAGGAACGCACCGGCCACCGGATCACCCCGGTGATCGACATGCCCCCGCCCATGGCGGACTGGGCACGCACCGCGGAGCTGTCGCGGCTCCCCGCTGACCTCGCCGCGGTGGCCTACCAGTATCTGACCCGCTACCTCGCGTTCGATCACCAGACCCGCTACGAACTGGGGATCCAGCTCGCCACCACGGTCTCCCAGTACGTGTCTCCTCCGCCGCCCCCGCAGGCCAGCCCGCCCGAGTACCTGGCCGCGGTGCTGGCAGAGCGACGGCGGCGCGAGGCGGAGCGGTTCGCCCAGATCCACGGCCCCTCTGCGGGGTGAGACGGACTCCGCCGCAGGCATGTTTCCTCCGCGGCCTGGGGGCAGTGGCCTTCGGGTGGGGGGTGAGAAGCGATGCCTTTGTGGGCGGAGGCGGGATGCTGGGGGCTGCTGGCGGGAAGCGCCCTCCTGATCGGGGCGGCCGCTGGCTGGTGGTTGCGGATTTCACCGCAGGTGATCGCGGGCACCGTGGCTTTTGGCGCGGGCGTCCTCATCTCGGCCATGGCGTTCGAACTCGTCGACAGGACCGAGCGGTCGGTCGGGCTGCTCCCGACCGTGGTCGGTTTCGTCGCCGGGGCGGTCAGCTATGTGGCGGTCAACGCGCTCCTTGCCCGGCGGGGCGCCCAGCACCGTAAACGGTCCGGCCCTGGACAGCCGTCCGAAACCCAGGTGCAGGGCAGCGGCGCTGCTATCGTCGTCGGTTCGCTTCTCGACGGGATCCCCGAGTCGGTGGTGCTCGGACTGTCGCTGTTCGAAGGCGGCATCGGGGTGGCGGTGCTCGCCGCGATCTTCCTCTCCAACATCCCGGAAGGGCTGTCGAGCGCGGTGGGCATGCGGGAGGCCGGTCGGGGCGCAGGCTACGTCTTCGGGATGTGGGGCAGTGTGGCGGTCCTCACCGGGGTGGCTGCCCTGGCCGGAAACCTGCTGTTGGAGACCGCGTCCCCGGTCACCGTCGCCGTCATCACCGCGGTCGCTGCCGGGGCGATTCTGGCGATGATCGCTGACACGATGATCCCGGAAGCGTTCGCGCGCACCCATCTGCTCACCGGGCTCATCACCACGAGCGGGTTTCTGATCGCCTTCACGCTCACCCGGGTCGAACTGTGACTGCTTTCTCGCTGGGACACGGACGCGCCTACGCGTAGCCTGCCGGATGCGAGGCGCCAGCCGGTCCGCATGTGCTGGGCCGTACGGAAAGCGGCTGCCCTGGTCTTCCCCTTACGGCAGCGGCCCCGTGCCGCCCGCAGGGCGTTTGGGCGGTGGGCGGCCGCGGAGCCGGCGGACTCTTCCGGCGGTTCCCGGCGCCTTCGGGCATGACGTGCGGCCCGGGTCCTTCCGAGGCCAACGTCCGGACCATCGTCCGCTGCGGGCCGCGACAGTGCGTGACAGAGTGATCGTACGACACGGCACACCCTGGGAAGCGGGCGGCAGCCGATCGCCCACCCCGCCCGCTTTTCCCGTTCCGCGGTCCACCGCGTCGGTGTTGTCCACGCTCGGGGCACTGCGCTGCGTCACGCACCTACCGGGCAGGGCGAGAGTGGAGGGCCACCGCGGCCCGGTGCCACGCCACGCGATTCCCGCGGCACCGGGCCCGGGGCGGCTCAGTACCGGTAGTGGTCGGACTTGTAGGGGCCGTCGATGTCCACCCCGATGTACTCGGCCTGTTCCTTGGTGAGCCGGGTCAGCTTCACGCCGAGTGCGTCCAAGTGCAGGCGGGCGACCTTCTCGTCGAGGTGCTTGGGCAGGACGTACACGCCGGTCGGGTACTGGTCGGTCTTGGTGAACAGCTCGATCTGCGCGATGACCTGGTTAGTGAAGCTGGTGGACATCACGAAGCTGGGGTGCCCGGTGGCATTGCCCAGGTTGAGCAGGCGCCCCTCAGACAGCACGATGATGGAGTGCCCGTCCGGGAAGCGCCACTCGTGCACCTGCGGCTTGATCTCGATCTTCTCAATGCCGGGAATCGCGGCCAGCCCCGCCATGTCGATCTCGTTGTCGAAGTGGCCGATGTTGCCGACGATGGCCTGGTGCTTCATCCGGGCCATGTGCTCGGCAGTAATGACGTCCCGGTTGCCCGTCGCGGTGATGAAAATGTCGGCGGTCTCGACGACCTCGTCGAGCGTGGTCACCTGGTAGCCGTCCATAGCGGCCTGGAGCGCGCAGATCGGGTCGATCTCGGTGACGATGACGCGGGCGCCCTGGCCGCGGAGCGACTCCGCGCAGCCTTTACCGACGTCGCCGTATCCGGCCACCACCGCGACCTTGCCGCCGATGAGCACGTCAGTGGCCCGGTTGATGCCGTCGATCAGCGAGTGGCGGCAGCCGTACTTGTTGTCGAACTTGCTCTTCGTGACGGAGTCGTTGACGTTGATCGCCGGGAACAGCAGCGTGCCGGAACGCTGCATCTCGTAGAGGCGGTGCACCCCGGTCGTGGTCTCCTCGGTGACCCCCTTGATCCGGGAGGCGATCTCTGTCCACTTGCGGGGGTTTTCCGCCAAGGTCCTGCGGAGCAGTTCCAAGACGATGCGGAACTCCTCGCTGTCGGCGGTATCCGGGTCGGGGACCGCCCCCGCCTTCTCGTACTGCACCCCCTTGTGGACAAGCATGGTGGCGTCCCCGCCGTCGTCGAGGATCATGTTCGGGCCTTCGCCGTCCGGCCAGGTGAGCGCCTGTTCCGTGCACCACCAGTACTCTTCGAGCGTTTCGCCCTTCCACGCGAACACCGGCACCCCGCGCGGGTTGTCCGGGGTTCCGTCCGGACCCACCACCACGGCCGCGGCGGCGTGGTCCTGGGTGGAGAAGATGTTGCAGCTCGCCCAGCGGACTTCAGCGCCCAACTCCACCAGGGTCTCGATCAGGACCGCGGTTTGAACGGTCATGTGCAGCGAGCCCGTGATCTTCGCACCCCGAAGCGGTTTTTTCGGTCCGAATTCTGCCCGGGTGGCCATAAGCCCGGGCATCTCGTGTTCGGCGAGACGGATCTCCTTGCGACCGAACTCGGCCAGCGAGAGGTCGGCGACCTTGAAGTCGAAAGCCATGCGTCTTAACTCCAGTCCTGAAGGATGCGCTCTGAGTCTACGAGTGCGGGAAGTCGACGGGCATCGTCAACGCGACCGCGTCATGATCTCAGAAATTCTCGGCGGACCCGCCGCAGTCGTGCAGCGGGATGCCCACGAACGTCAGGTTTTCTCCCGTTCAAAGGTCATAGGTTGGCATAGATGAGGTTTTGCCGGTTCCCTGTGGGTAACGGTGTGTCATGTGAGTTCGCTGCGCGACCTTGACCCTGCTGTAGACCGCTTGCCCCCTGACGTGCGGGGCCGACTCGTCGAACTGGATCGACTCCGCGACGTGTGGACCGCCAACCAGCGGCGGCGCCCCAGCCACCAGTGGCCGGCCCACAGGGCCCGCCTGTTTCGCAGACACATCCTGGCACTGCACCGGCTGCGAGGGACTCTTCCGGTCTCCGAGCAGACCGCGGAACGGCTCGTCGTGGACGGCTTCGACAGCGACAACACGCTTGATGCCGCCCTGCGGGAGCAGCTCGCCGCGGAGGAACACACCCTCATCTCGCTCGCGGAAGCCAGCCGCACCGGGGAACGCCTGTCCAGCGCCTACCTCGACGAGGCTGCCCGCTCTCTTACCGGGCAGTCCACGCCCGGCCTGGGAGAACGCCTCGCCGCAGTCCTGGCTGATCTTGCCGCAACCCCAACCCATCCGGTGGTCCGCGCGGCACTGGGTTACCTGGCTGCCGAAGAGGCGCAGCGCGAGCTTGGCGCCGAGGAGCGGTTTCCGCGGGGCACTGACCCGCTGGCGTGGGCCGTCGCCTCCGTAG
>NZ_BCWB01000057.1 GCF_001592045.1 Thermobifida fusca NBRC 14071 = JCM 3263
GACGATCGGGACCGGGCGCGCAAGCACCTGCTCGGCCTGTTCGAGATGCTTCCGGCAGGAGACCCGAGGGTTGCCAAGGCGCGGCGCAATCTGACGTCCGCGCTCTTTTAAACCACGCCCGGCCCGGATTCCGGGGACCGGTGCTACGGTCCCCGGCTAAGCAGCCTTCCACGGGGTAAAAACCCCATAAATACAATGGAAGGCGGTCTGCGATGGCTCCCGTGGTGACGATCTCCGCGACCTACGGTGCCGCGGGAAGTGTGATCGGACCCGCGGTAGCGGAACGGCTGGGTGTCCCTTTCCTGGACCGGGCGATCCCTGAGGAGGTCGCGGAACGGCTGGGTTGTCCCCTGGCGGAGGCTCTCGAATACGACGACCGCGCCCCGGTCGGCCTGGAACGGCTCCTGGTCAGCGCGGCACGGTTCCCCAGTGTCACCTTCAGCGGCGTTGACCCGGTCCTGCTGGGTCCCACCACCGCCGAAGGCAAAGTCCTCTACGACCAGGAGTTCGTGGCGCACACGGAACGGGTGATCACGGCGGTCGGGCAGAGCGGCGGGGTGATTCTCGGCCGGGCCGGAGCGCTGGTCCTCGCCGACCATCCCACTGCGCTCCACGTCCGGCTCGACGGGCCCAGGGAGCGGCGGCTCCGGCAAGCGGTCGCACTGCGCGAGGCGGCACGGTTCGAAGCACTCCACCGGGGAGAAGCGGACCCCGGACCGTGGCGTCCCCCTACACTGCGCGACCTCGACGCCAACGACCGGGCGCGCAGCGCCTATGTCCGGCGCTTCTATCGGACCGACCCTGCTGACCCCAAGCACTACCAGGTGGTCTTGGACACGACGGTGATCGCGCACTCGACGTGTGTCGATATCATCGAACGTCTGGCACGAGAGCGCGCGGAAGCACACCGAGGCCGAACGGACACTCCCGTCTGATCCGGCGCCCGCACCACGCTCATCCGGATCCCACGCCAGTCCTCCGTCCCGCGTGCTCGCCTCCCGCCTCGGCCAGTGGTCGCTGCAGCCCTCCGCACGGGCCGATCCCCCCTGGTAGCGACCTGTCCGCACGGTCGACCCTGAGACACAACGAGGAGTTTCCCGTGGCCAGCCTTCCCAGCGTCTCGTATTCGATCACGGTCCGTCTGGAGATCGACGGACGCGCTAGCGCTGTGAGCAGCCTCACCAATGCCGTGGAACGTGTGGGCGGTGCCGTCACCGCGCTCGACGTGAACTCCTCTGGGCGCGAGCGGCTGCGTATCGACGTCACCTGCGCGGCCCGCGACACCAACCACGCCCAGGCGATCGTCGAAGCCTTGGACGCGGTCGAGGGCGTCACCGTCCACAAGGTCAGCGACCGCACGTTCCTCATGCACCTGGGCGGCAAGATCGAGATGCGGTCGAAGGTGCCGCTGCGCAACCGCGACGAGCTCTCCATGGCCTACACCCCCGGGGTGGCCCGGGTCTCCGCGGCAATCGCGGCCAACCCGGAGGATGCCCGACGCCTCACCGTCAAACGCAACAGCGTGGCCGTGGTCACCGACGGTTCAGCGGTGCTCGGCCTGGGCAATATCGGCCCCGAAGCGGCACTGCCGGTCATGGAAGGCAAAGCAGCCCTATTCAAACGGTTCGCCGACATCGATGCCTGGCCGATCGCTTTGGACACCCAGGACACCGATGAGATCGTGCGCGCCGTGCAGCTCATCGCTCCGGGGTTCGGCGGTATCAACCTGGAAGATATTTCTGCTCCCCGCTGCTTTGAAGTAGAGGCCCGGCTGCGGGAGCTGCTGGACATCCCGGTGTTCCACGACGACCAGCACGGCACCGCGATCGTGGTGCTGGCCGCGCTCAAGAACGCGCTGCGCGTGGTCGGCAAGGAGCTCGGCAGTGTGCGCATCGCGATGTCGGGCGCTGGTGCGGCAGGGACCGCGATCCTCAAACTGCTGCTCCACGCCGGAGCGAAAGACGTGGTCGTCTGCGACGTCCACGGCGCTGTCCACCAGGGGCGGGGCGACCTCGACGCCAACCTGCGGTGGATCGCCGAGCACACCAACCCGGACGGCTATGCGGGCGACCTGGCGGGCGCGGTGCGCGGAGCCGACGTCTTCATCGGGGTGTCGGCGCCCAACCTGCTCTCCGGGGAGGAGATCGCGGAGATGAACGAGGACGCGATCATCTTCGCGCTAGCCAACCCGGAGCCGGAGGTGGACCCGGAGATCGCTGCCCTGCACGCCGCCGTCGTCGCTACCGGGCGCAGCGACTACCCCAACCAGATCAACAACGTGCTGGTCTTCCCCGGGTTCTTCCGCGGCCTGCTGGACGCGCAGAGCCACCGGGTGACCCCGGACATGATGCTGGCTGCCGCGAGTGCGCTCGCTGCGGTGGTCACCGAAGAAGAATTGAGCCCGCACTACATCATCCCCAGCGTCTTCCACCCGGGACTGGCGCAGCGGGTGGCGGAAGCGGTCCGCGAAGTGGCGCTCCGGGAGGGCGGCGTGGAAAGACACGAGAACTAGAGCACAACTGCACGAATCAGGGCATTGTTGAGCAGACAGTGCCCAACAGTGCGTGAGGTAGCGAACGGGGCCGGGTATGGAAGCACACATGGATCGGCTGAGTCTGACCGGGGCGCTGCTCGTTGCCACTCCGCTCCTGGAGGACCCGAACTTCTACCGCTCCGTGGTTTTTGTGATCGACGACACCCCGGATGAGGGGACGCTCGGGGTGATCCTCAACCGTCCTTCCGAACTAGGGGTGGGCGAGGTTCTCGCGGAGTGGGGGGAGCACGTCAGCCAACCGGCGGTGATGTTCGCGGGAGGCCCGGTCGGTCAGGATGCTGGTCTGGCCTTGGCGGTACCGGACGACGGGCAGCGTCCCCTCGGGTGGAAGTCGCTGGACGCGATGGACGCGAAGACGTGGCCGAACGGGTTGGGCACGGTGGATTTGGACACCCCGCCGCAGCTCGTCGCTGACGCGCTGCGCCAGATGCGGGTTTTCGCCGGATACGCGGGGTGGAGCGCCGGTCAGCTCCGAGCCGAGATTGACCAGGGAGCCTGGTATGTTCTCCCAGCGACCGTTGATGACGTGTTCTGCGCCGATCCCCGGGGACTGTGGTCGCGGGTGCTGCGGCGCCAGGGCGGGGAGCTCGCTTTCGTGGCCACCTTCCCCCACGACCCGACACTGAACTGATCGGCCGCGCACCCGATACCGTGGACAGAGACCGAGGAGGTGTGAGGACACGATGACCATGGACGTGATGACCAAGGTCATTCCGGAAAGCGAGACTCGCCCGGATATCTCGCACGACGGCGGCGACCGCGAGCGGTTCGCCCACTACGTGCAGAAGGACAAGATTACCGAGAGCGCGGTGACCGGCATGCCGGTGATTGCGCTGTGCGGCAAAGTGTGGGTGCCCAACCGGGACCCGAAGAAGTTCCCGGTCTGCCCCGAGTGCCAGAAGATCTACGACGAGATGCTGTCCTGAGGTGGCAGCGGGGCGCCCGCAGAGCAGCGTTCCATCACTGAAGAAAGACCCATGAGGCCCGCGTGTGCGGGCCTCATGCGTATGCCCCGATACCGGTGGGGTGCGGGATGCGGACCAGCGGGTCCGGCTACCGGGAGCTGTTGCCGCCTTCCAGGCGCAGGCGTCGGGCGCGGAGGAGCGCGGCCACTCCCGCCCCGGTCACCGCGAGCGCACCGAGGACGAACGGGGCGAAGTCGATTCCGGTGGTCGGCAGGGTGCCGTCCTTACCGCCGCTGCTCGTTCCGCCTCCGCCCGCGGCCGGGGTGCCGCCGTTGTTCGTCGTACCGACGGTCTGCCCGTCACCGGCGCCGTCGCCGGAGCCTGAGCCGCTGCCGGTGTCGTCCTGGCCGGCGAAGGTCACCGGGACGAACACGTCCTGGCTGCGGTCCGAGGAACGCGTGTGGTCGTTGCGGGTCACGACGGCGCACTGCACGCCTTCCGCCAGGCAGTCGGTGAACTCGTCCTTGGCCTTGACAGTCAGCTGGACGGTGAACGACCCGTTCTTGCCTTCACCCTCGTAGGGCTGGGCGAGCCCCTGACCGTAGGGGGGAGGGTTGGACGAGATCCACACGGAGGAGCCGCTCTCCCCGCTCATGTCGACGCCGCCGATGCAGGGGCCGGGCGGGGTGGTGGCGTTGGCGTTGGAGATGTCGCAGAAGGAGACGTAGATGCCCTTGGAGGTGTCGTATCCCCTCCCGGTCACAGTGACCTGCTCGCCGTCGGGGTTGAGCCCCGAGGTTTTCGAGACCGTCAAACTCGGCCCGCCGCTCGGGGCAGCGGGGACGGCCCAGGCAGCAGAGCCGGTCAGGACCGCGAGCGGCGCCACCAGGCCGACAAGGGCGGCAGCGCTCAGAAATCTCCTGACGATGGTGAACATGGGGGCGGGTTCTCCGTTCCTGACGAAACGTGACCCTACGGTGCGGAGGATCGAGGGCACCGGGGGCGCGTCAATATGCTTAGGCTAACCTAAAAGTCCTGATCGGCTCTGATAGTGCACCACCAGGGCACGGGGTTGTCAAGATTGTGACGACAGGTCGTCATTATCACGCTCACGGTGACGACCAGCGCATTCATCGACCCGCGGCCCTTCCAGTCGATGGGACTCCCATGCCATCTCACCCCTCTCCCCAACACCGGATGCGCCGGATCCTGAAACACAGCGCGGTGCTCCTGCTCACCCTCCTCGCCGCGCTCACGGCCTGCTCGGCACCCGCCAGCGACGACGACTCCATACCGTCACTCGAAGAAAACCGACTGCAACCCCTGGAAGGCGAAGCACACCCTTCGCTCCCTGTCACCGTGGACTCGGTCGTCCCGGTGGCGAACCGCACCGCCGACACCCCGCTCACCTACGAGCAGGTCGAAGTCACCGACGTCAGCCGGATCCTGCCGCTCAACGGCGGTGTCGCCGAGATCATCTACACCCTGGGCCTGGGCGACAACGTCATAGGCCGGGACTCCACCGCCACCTTCGCGGAAGCCGAAGACCTGCCCGTGGTCACCCAAGGGCACGACATCTCCGTCGAAGGCGTGCTCTCGTTGAACCCCACGCTGGTCATCGCGGACACCTGGACCGGCCCCTACGAAGCGATCGAGCAGTTGCGCGACAGCGGGGTGACCCTGGTCATCCTCGACGAAGTGTGGTCCCTGGACGGGATGTACACCCGCATCACCGAAGTCGCCGAAATGCTGGGTGTTCCGGAGCGGGGAGAACAGCTCGTCCAACGGGTCCAAGACCAGATGGCTGAAGTCCGGGACAGCCTGCCGGAGTCCCTCCGCGGCTCCCGCGTCGCCTTCCTCTACCTGCGCGGCAGCGCCGGCGTCTACCTGCTGGGCGGCCCCGGATCAGGCGCCGACGCGCTCGTTGCCGAACTCGGCCTCGAAGACGCGGGCACCGCGATCGGCCTGGACCGGGCGTTCACCCCGATCACCAGCGAAGCCCTCATCGACGCCCAGCCCGACATCCTGCTCGTCATGACCGGAGGACTGAAGTCGGTCGGCGGAATCGACGGTCTGCTGAAGATCCCCGGCATCTCCCAGACCCCCGCGGGCAAGGAGCGGCGCGTCCTCGCCTACGAAGACGGCCTCCTGCTCGGCTTCGGGCCCCGCACCCCGCAGGTGCTCAAAGCCATGGCCGAGGACCTCATCGCCATGCACGAAGGGGAGGCCCAATGACCCTCGCCGCCAAGCAGGCGGACCCGCTCCCCGCTTCCCGCCCCGACAGCACCCAGGTCCGCCGCGCCACCGTGCTGCGCGGCACCGTCCTGCTGACCGTCCTCGCCATCGCCCTCGGCGCCGTGGCCCTCGTCGCCGCGGGCATCGGCGCCTACCACATTCCCCCGCTCGAAGTCGCCGGATCGGTCTTCCGCGGCCTGGGCCTCGACTGGGGTGAGGCCGCCGACCCGCTCGCCGACGAGGTGCTGTGGAACGTCCGCTTCCCCCGCGTCGTCCTCGCCATGATCGTCGGTTCTTCCCTGGCGCTCGCCGGGGCCATGATGCAGGGCATCTTCGGCAACCCGCTCGCCGAGCCCGGCGTCATCGGGGTCTCCTCAGGCGCCACCGTGGGCGCGGTCCTCATCATCGCGCTCGGCGCTTCCGCGCTGGGGTACTGGACGGTCATCGTCGCGTCCTTCCTCAGCGGGATGGTCACCACCGTGCTCGTCTACGTGCTGTCCCGCTCGGGGGGACGCACCGAGGTCGTCACCCTGCTGCTCACCGGGATCGCGGTCAACGCGGTCGCCGGGGCGCTCATCGGCGCCGCCACCTACTTCTCCGAAGACGCGGAACTGCGGTCGATCACCAACTGGCAGATGGGCAGCTTGGCCGCGGCCACCTGGTCCAAAGTGGCCGCCGCGCTGCCGCTGGCCGTGGCGGGGATCATCGCGGCACCGTTCTTCGCCCGCCGCCTCGACTTGCTCTCCCTCGGCGAAAGCCCGGCCCGCCACCTGGGCGTCGACGTAGAGCGGATGCGCCAGGCGCTGATCGTCGTCATCGCGATGCTCACCTCGTCTGCCGTGGCGTTCGCCGGGATCATCAGCTTCGTCGGCCTGGTCGTGCCCCACATGGTGCGGATGATCGCCGGGCCGGGGCACCGCGTACTGCTCCCAGCGAGCGTGCTGGGCGGCGCCCTCGTCCTCGTCGCCGCGGACCTGGTCGCCCGGGTCGCTGCCGCCCCCCAGGAGGTGCCTTTGGGCATCATCACCGCACTGGTC
>NZ_BCWB01000058.1 GCF_001592045.1 Thermobifida fusca NBRC 14071 = JCM 3263
CCGTTCTTCTTCTGGCTGCTGTACCGGACCCGCGCCAGACAGGGAGGTTGGGCATGAAACGCATCCGGCAGACGATGCGCGCGGTCGTGCACGGCTCGGGCCTGCGGCGCCTCACCCCGCCGCAGCGGGTGACGAGCGGCACCGTGGTGCTGGGTGCCCGGCACCTCAGCAAGTCCTATGGCGCGCGGACCGTGCTGGACGACGTGAGCCTCGACGTGCGCACCGGGGAAGTGCTGGCCCTGGTCGGTCCGAACGGGGCAGGCAAGAGCACCCTGCTGTCCATCCTCACCGGGGATACTCCCCCTGACAGAGGCGAAGTCACTGTCCTGGACCGCCCCCTGGCCGCGTGGAGTCCGGCCGAACTCGCGCTGCGCCGCGCAGTCCTGCCGCAGAGCTTCACGGTCAGCTTCCCGTTCGACGTGGTCGACGTCGTGCACATGGGGCGGGCCCCGTGGGCCGCGGTCGACGTCGACGTCGACGACGACCGCGTCGTCGCAGACGCGATGGCGGCCACCGAGGTCACCGCGCTCGCCGCCCGCAAGTTCCCGTCCCTGTCCGGCGGGGAGAAGGCCCGGGTGATGCTCGCTCGGGTCCTGGCCCAGCAGACCCAGATCATGCTGTGGGACGAGCCCACGGCCGCGCTCGACATCCGCCACCAGGAGTCGGTGCTGCGCATCGCCCGCCAACGGGCCGCGCAGGGTGATGCGATCGTGGTTGTTCTCCACGATTTAGCGTTGGCAGCCGCCTACGCGGACCAAGTCGCGATACTCTCCCAAGGACAGATCGCGGCATACGGGCCTCCTGCTGAGGTCTTCACCGCGAAGCTTCTCAGCGACGTCTACTCATACGAAGTCGAGATCGTGTCGCATCCGCGCACCGGGGTTCCGCTGGTCCTGCCGGTCCGATGACCCTTTGCCGCGCGGAGCGACCCCGACGGGTTAGGACACATGGTTTCCACTTCCCGACGCCCCCCTAGTGACCGGCGCCGCCGTTCCGGCAGGGGTCGGAGGAGAGCTCCCGCTCCGCGCAGCCGCGTCACTATCGGCGATGTTGTGCGCGTCATCTTCCGCACCATCGGTGAACTCCTGTTCACGGCAGGCCTGATCATGCTGTTCTTCGCGGCCTTCCAGATCTGGGGCAAGCAGTTCCAGACCGATGCCGAGCAGGAGCGGCTGGAGCAGGCCATCGCCGAGGTGTGGGAGCAGGGGCCCGACTCTGAACCGCTGCCCGGATCAGCCAACAGCCGGCTCTACATCCCTAAGACCGACCAGAACTGGGTCGTGGTCAGCGGGGTCGGCCCGGAAGACATCAAGTACGGTCCGGGCTGGTATCCCGAATCCTGGACCCCGGAGGGAATGGTGCCCGCGGCCCGTGCCGGACAGCCCGGCAACTACGCGGTCGCCGGGCACCGGGTCGCCGCGGTCTTCTGGGACCTCGACAAGTTGGAGGAAGGCGACGAACTGGTCCTGGAGGACGCCGAGAACTTCTACACCTACCAGGTAGTGGAGAGCAAGGTTGTGCTGCCCAACGCGATCGAGGTGATCGCTCCAGACCCGTTCAACCCGGAGTCCACGGAGGAACCCGAGAAGGCCTATCTCACCCTCACCACCTGCCACCCCAAGCTGCAGAACTCGCATCGGCTGATCGTCCACGCCGAACTCGTTGACACCCGCCCCAAGGAACGGGGCATGCCCGACAACATCGCGCACATGGCGCCTGAGAACGAGGAGGGGTGAGCCACGTGTACGGTCTGATCTGGCGGCTCATTCCCGGACCCTGGGTGGTCAAGCTCGTGGTGTGCCTCGCGCTCATCGCGGGCGCGGCGGCGCTGCTGTGGTATGTCGTCTTTCCGTGGGCCGACCCCTATCTGCCGTTCAACGACGTGACCGTCGAGGGGGATGAATCGGTCTACGGGATGACACCCGAGCCGGACACGGACGGGTAGGCGCCGCCTGTTTCCAGGTGCCTGGGGTGGAGGTCGAGCCGGGCTCGACCTCCACAGTGCTGTCGAGGGCGAACACCACCGATACCCTCGAGCCGTGATGATCAGGGGATGCGCACGATGACTCTGCTTCAGACGACCAGCACCGATGACCGGTTGCGCGGACTGCGTCACTGGCAGCGAGAGGCGTTCGAGGAGTACTTCCGGCGCGAGCCGCGGGACTTTCTGGCGGTGGCGACTCCCGGGGCGGGAAAGACCACGTTCGCTTTGACTCTGGCGAGCGAACTGCTCGCCCGGCACGTGGTCCGTTCGATCACCGTGGTGTGCCCCACCGAGCACCTGAAGAAGCAGTGGGCTGAGGCCGCGGCGCGGTTCAACATCCCCCTCGACCCGGACTTCAAGAACAGCCAGGGAGCGCTCGGCAAGCACTTCATCGGCGCGGCCGTCACCTATGCGCAGGTCGCGGCGCATCCGGCACTGCATCGCAACCGCACTGAGGCGCGGCGCACCCTGGTGATCTTCGACGAGATCCACCACGCGGGCGACTCGCTGTCGTGGGGGGAGGCCATCCGCGAGGCGTTCGACCCCGCGACCCGTCGGCTCTGCCTGACTGGCACCCCGTTCCGCTCCGACACCAACCCGATCCCGTTCGTCAGCTATGTGCAGGACCACACCGGGGTGCGCCGCTGCTCCTGGGACTACAACTACGGTTATGGGCCTGCGCTGGCCGACGGTGTGGTGCGCCCGGTCATCTTCCTGGCCTATTCGGGGGAGATGCGGTGGCGGACCAGGGCGGGGGAGGAGCTGGCGGCCCGGCTCGGGGAGGAGCTGACCCAGGACGCGCTCTCCCAGGCGTGGCGGGCGGCCCTGGACCCGAAAGGCGACTGGATCAAGCGAGTGCTGGCCGCGGCTGACCGGCGGCTCACCGAGGTGCGCAAGCACACCCCGGACGCGGGGGGCCTGGTGATCGCCAGCGACCACGAGAACGCCCGCGCCTATGCGCGCATCCTGCGGCAGATCACCGGTCGCGGCGCCACCGTGGTGCTGTCGGACGACCCCACCGCCAGCAGGAAGATCTCCCAGTTCGCCGAGTCGGACGACCGGTGGATGGTGGCGGTGAAGATGGTGTCGGAAGGGGTTGACGTCCCCCGGCTGATGGTCGGCGTCTACGCCACGTCCACGAGCACGCCGCTGTTCTTCGCCCAGGCGGTGGGACGTTTCGTGCGGGTGCGCCGCCGCGGTGAGATCGCTTCGGTGTTTCTCCCCTCCATCCCGGTCCTGCTGGAGTACGCCAGTGAGATGGAGCGGGAACGCGACCACGTCTTGGACAAGCCGATCCGGGAGGACGACGGGTTCGTCCCGGAGCAGGAGCTCATCAACGAGGCTCGCAAGAAGCGGGACACTCCCGACGCCGGGGATGAGCTGCCGTTCGAGACCATGGAGTCGGAAGCCGAGTTCGACCGGGCGCTCTACGACGGCGGCGAGATCGGCGGCGGCGAACCTGACGAGGAGGATTTCCTCGGCCTGCCAGGGCTGCTGGAACCCGACCAGGTGGCGGTGCTGCTGCGGAAGCGCCGCCAGGAGCGGGCGCGGACCGCACGGAGTGAACCGCAGCAGCGGGAGCGGCCCGAACACGAGGTGCTCGCCGAGCTGCGTCGGGAGCTCAACAGCCTGGTGGGGGCCTGGCACCATCGCACTGGCCAACCGCACGCCACGATCCACACGACGTTGCGTCGAGTGTGCGGCGGGCCCCCGGTGGCGCAGGCAACCGCGGAGCAACTGCGGCAGCGCATTGCAAAGCTGCGGGCGTGGGCTGTCGGGGCGGAGTGACTCTTGTCCCGCGGCCCCGCGCCGGTGCACGAAAAGTGATCGAACGGCTCGGTAGAGGTCAGAAAAAGTAACAAAAAGGACGTAATTCTGGTCGGGCTGCTCGCGTTGCCCAGAAGAGCTGAGGTATACCTAAGTCCAGAATTGGTGAGGTTAGCCTCACTTTAATTGGCAATCTGCCGCGGCGGTTTTCCCTGGGATCTGCTGGCTACAGCCCGCATTCTTTCTGCTCTTTTTTGTGTTTGTGGAGTGGAAAGAAGGGGACTTTGCCCACATTTATCCACGATTGCCAGAAAAAGAGAGTTAGGTTAGCTTTACCTTGCTTTCTCTTCGGGTGTGGCTGGGTGAAGAGGTCGCCACGGCCCAACCACACCTTCCCCCCTCTGGTCCTCGCCACGGACCGAGCAACACACAAGGAGTCCACATGAACCTGGGTATTCGCCGGGCCGCCACGGTCCTGGTGACCGCAGGTCTCGCAGCGGCGGCAAGCATTCTGCCCGCCTCCGCCACCACGACCCTCCCGGTCACCGGCGGTAGCGGCGACTGGGGCGTCAAACTCTCCTTCCGCAACTACATCAAGAGCCCCATCGCCCACGGCAGCACCGAGCTGTCGGGCGGCGTGACCGAAAACCCTGACGGCACCTACTCCTTCCCCATCGTCTCCGGAAGCTACGACACCGCCACCGGAGACACCGTCATCCAGTTCGGCGGCTCCGTCGCCTACGAGGGTCACGGCGGCGTCCTCCGGGTCCGCATCGACGACCTTCGCCTGGAGATCACCAACGGCAAGGGCGAGCTCTACGCCGACATGGCCAGCAGCTCCCCCAGCGACCCGCAGATGGTCAGCTACCCCGACGTCAACCTGGCTGACCTCGACCTCAGCGGCGGCCAGCCCACCCTCAGCGGCACCACGCTGAGCCTCGGCTCTACCCCGGCCACCCTCACCGAGGAGGGCAGCCCCGCCTTCGCGGGCTTCTACTCGCCGGGAGCCGAACTCGACCCGATCTCCTTCACCGCCACTGTCGGCGGCAGCAACGGCGGCGGCAACCAGCCTCCAGCCAACGGCGGCAGCAGCGCCCAGCAGCAGATCCTCGCCGACGTGGCCGCCGGACCGCTGATCCTGTCGGTCGCCGGGGACACGGTCCAGCTCACCCAGTCCGCACCGAACGGCGACGGCACCTACCAGACCGCCACCGGTGCGCTCAATACCGCCACCGTCTCCGACCTGCGCGGCACCAACGCCGGCTGGAACCTCGTCGGCCAAGTCAGCGACTTCACCGGTGACGTGGGAACCATCGGCGCGGAGAACCTCGGCTGGACGCCCAGCGCCGCAGCCGTGAACACCGGTGTCGGCACGCCCGGCACGGTGACCGCCGGCAGCCCCGTCCAGCCCGGACAAGGCCTGGGCATCGCCCGCACCCTGGCCTCGGCCGCCCCGGGCTCCTCAGCCGGAACCTTCACCGCTGACGCCCAACTGACCCTGGGCATCCCTGCCGACACGGTCCCCGGTGACTACGCGGCAGTGCTGACCCTGACCCTCAGCTAACCATCCCGGCGGGTGCGGGACGGGACCCTGTCCCGCACCCCATCCCATGGTTGTAGCGATGCTCCCCATCCTCTTCCCCCGCAAAGCACGGTTGCATTCCAGCGCCGCAGCCGCCGCCGTCCTCCTCACCCTCGGCGGCAGCCCCGCAGCGCTCGCCACCCCGCTCGCTGACCCCCACCACCCCCACTACGCATTCCACCCGCTCACCGGCGACGCCTACCTGCTCCGCGACCTTCCCGGCACGGAACCGCCGGACCAGGAACAGAACACCACGGGAGACAGCAGCGGAGCACACGCCGAGGCTCCCACCCAGGAACTCCTCCGCCTCCACCACCCAGCACTCCTCGCCCACCCCGACCCCCGCCCCGGAGACCTCGGCGAGGACGACTACGACCTGGTCGCCCACACCCCCGTCGCAGACCCCGCCGACTTCCTGGTCGTGGCCCCCGACAGCACGCTCTACACCGTGCACACCACCGAAGACGAGCACACCCTGCTGGCCAGCTACCGCGAACCCGACACCACCGAAGAACCGCCAGCAGACCAGGAGGACGGATCCGACACCGCACCCGCCGTCACCGTCGACATCCACCTCCTGCCCGACAACCTCGACGTGGTCGCGGTGCGGAGCGACGAACGGGGCGTCTTCCTCATCACCGGTGACGGCACCGTGCTGCTCCTCAACCGCACCGACAGCGCCGACGGTGCCCCGGAGATCACCCTCACCCTCCACACCGGGCCTGCCCCCGACCGCGAACCCTGGCAACCCCCGGAAGAGACAGCGAACACGCCGGTCCCGTCACCGGAACCCCCAGCACCAGTTGCAGAGCCTGCCACCGCGGTGCACGACAGCACGGAGCCTGCAGCCACCCCTGAACCCGAAGACCCCGCCCCACTGCACCTGGAAGCGCCCGCGGCAGACCACGCCGACCTGCCCCCCGGCGTCCTCGTGATGACCCTCCCCGAAGGCCCCGTCCACCTCTCCGCTCCCCGGATGAGCGCGGACAGCTTCCACCAGACCGCCACCGGGACCCTGGCCCCCGCCACCGTCGTCGACCTGCGCGGCACCAACGCAGGATGGAGCCTGGTCGGCCAGGTCAGCGACCTGGAAGGCAGCGCGGGAGGTAGCATCGACGCCCACCTGCTCGGCTGGGCACCCACCGCCACCGTCCTCGACAGCCCGGACAGCTCCACCGTCCGTCCCGGAGCAGCAGTCCGCCCCGGTGACGGCCTCGCGGTGCCCCGTACCCTATGCGCAGGAGCAGCAGGCGCCAGCACCGGAGTATTCGCCTGCCAAGCCCGACTGGAGCTCGGCATTCCCGCGGACACTCCACCCGGAGAGTACGCGGGCACCCTCACCCTCACCCTCAGCTAGCCCAGACGCCCTGGCCGACCCACCGTCGGACACATCACCCCGTCCCCTGGAGAGCAGAACTGTGTCAGCTATCCGCTCATCCCGGATCGCGCGCCTCGGCGTGGTCGGCCTCCTGCTGTACGCCCTGACCACACCGGCCCCGGCACTCGCCGACCCGAGCCCTGACAACAACAGCGCGCCCTCCCCGGCAGCACGCGCTGAACAAGACTTCCGCTGGTCGGTGGCCCCCTCCAACGAAAACGGCGAACTCGGCCGCAGCTACTTCGTCCACGACGTCAAACCCGGCCAGACCATTGAAGACTGGGTAGCCATCACCAACTACGGCGAAGAGCCGATGACCTTCTCCGTCTACGGGACGGACGCGTTCAACACCCCCGACGGCTCCTTCGCTCTCCTGCCCGCCGACGAAGAACCCGCCCTCGCCGGCACCTGGATCGAAATCCCCCGGGAAGACCAGACCGTCGAGGTCAAAGGAGGCGAAACCCGGGTCATCCCGTTCACCATCACCGTCCCCGACAACGCCGAGCCGGGCGACCACGCCGCCGGGGTCATCGCCTCCGTCTCCCACGACGCCCTCAACGCGCAAGGACAGCTCGTCCGCGTCGACCGGCGCATCGCCGCCCGCGTCTACCTGCGGGTCGACGGACCCGTCCGCCCCTCCCTGCACATCGACGCGATCCGCACCGACTACCAGGCACCCCCGTGGTGGAACCCTTTCGCCACCGGGGAAGTCACCATCACCTACCAGGTGCGCAACGCCGGAAACCTGCGGCTGACCGCTTCCGGAGAAGCCGGCGCCGCAGGCCCCTTCGGGGTCGGACTCGGCGACCCGGTCCACAAAGACGTTCCCGAAATGCTGCCGGGAACCGTGTACGAATACACGCACACCATCCCGGACATCTATCCGCTGTTCTGGATCAACGGCGAAGTCACCCTCACCCCGCAAGCGGCACCGCAGTCCGCACAGACCCCCGACCTGCACCCGGTCACCCGCGGCGACTCCGTCATCGCCATCCCGTGGCTCCCGGTCCTCGCTGCGATCCTGCTCACCGCCGTGCTGATCTGGCGGCGCCGCCACGCCAAGCGCCGCTTCCAAGCCGCAGTGGCCGCCGCGGTCGCCGAAGCCCGCAAACAGGACGCCGCCCACCAGGGAGCACCGCAGACCACTGCCGCCGAGGCACCGGCCGACCCCACCACCGACTCCCCGGAGCAACAGCCCGACTCCGCCGCACACCAGGGCGGATCCGCCAACGAGCAGACCGAACCCGAGGAGCCCCGCTCATGACCCGACTCCGTCGGATGCTGCTCCTTGCCGTCGCGTTCCTGCTGTGCGCCACCACCCCAGCGGCCGCGCAACCCGCCGACCCGGGGTTCACCCTTGACGCGGCATCGGCCCGCATCGGCGACACCGTGCCCGTCCGCCTCTACGGCTGGCCCCAAGGCGTGGTCACCGTCCGCGTCTGCGGCGGCGGGGAATACATCGACTCCAGCGACTGCGCGGTCACCGACGCGATCACCGTGGCCATCAACGAGAACGGCGAAGGCCGCGGCCTGCTCACCATCACCGAACCGCCAGTGGGATGCCCCTGCGTTGTTGAAGCCCTGGACCTCACCGGGCAGCACCGGGCCACCGCCGAATTCCCCATCGAAGGCGTCCCCGTGCTCACCACCGAGGAACGCCAGCGCCGCATCGACGAACGCAACCCCGGCAGAGCAACCCGCCTGCTCGACGTCACCAAATTCCGGATCCTCACCGAAGACGGCCCGTGGTGGCACGACTGGGAGGCATGGTTCGGGCTCCCCGTCCAACGCACCGCCCAGCTCACCGTAACCAACATCGGAGTCGAACCGGTCACCGACCCCGTCGTCTCCGTCGCCGTGGGCCGCGGCACCCGAGCAACCACCCTCGTCTACCCGCCCCGGATCCGCGAACTCGAACCAGGCCACGAAGCCGTCTACGAATTCCCCGTCGACCTGCCTGCCCCGGTGATCGGCACGTACACGGTCCGCGGCGAGATCGCAGGCATGGACGAACCCGTGGAATTCGAAACCACCGTGAAAACCTGGCCGTGGGGACTCTTGGGCACGGGGGCGCTCCTCGCCGGATTCCTCGCCATGTGGCTGCTCTCCGGCTGGATCGTGGCAATCCTCCACCTCCTCGCCCGAATCACCCGCGCCCTGTCCCGGCTCTTCCGGAAAAACCGGACCGCACCGCCCCCCGGCCCGGACACTGCCGCCTTACCGGCTACAGAACACACCCCCTCCCCGTAGCTGCCGGGCCACCAGCAGCGGACCGCCGCGCCCCGAGCCTGCCCGTGCCCGGAAACGGACTCACCCGGCCACGGAGGGGAACCGGCAAACCCGGCACGCCGATAAGCTTTTGGCATGGCAGCGACCAAGACCTACCTCACGGGTGTCAAACCCACTGGTGAACCCCACTTGGGCAACTACCTCGGCGCGATCAAACCCGCCCTCGAGGCCGCGCGCGAGTACGACGCGTTCTACTTCATCGCCGACTACCACGCGCTCACCACCGTCCGCGACCCCGAGGCGATGAGGCACAACATCCGGTCGGTCGCCGCCACCTGGCTGGCCTGCGGTCTCGACCCGGAACGCACGGTCCTCTACCGGCAATCCGACATTCCCGAGACGTTCGAACTGACCTGGATCCTCTCCTGCGTCACCGGCAAAGGCCTGATGAACCGCGCCCACGCCTACAAGGCCGCGCGCGACCGCAACGCCGCCGCCGGAGTCACCGACCTGGACGCCGGCATCAACATGGGGCTGTACAACTACCCCATCCTCATGGCTGTCGACATCCTCATCATGGAGACCGACCTGGTCCCGGTCGGCCGCGACCAGGCCCAGCACGTCGAATACGCCGCTGACATCGCAGGGTCTTTCAACCACCTGTTCGGGGACGGCTACACCTTCCGCATCCCCCAAGGAGTCTTCCCCGAAGGGGACGCGAGCGTGCTGCCCGGCATCGACGGGCGCAAGATGAGCAAGTCCTACGACAACCACATTCCGCTGTTCCTGCCCGAGAACAAGCTGAAGAAGCTCATCCGCCGCATCCCCACCGACAGCACCCCGGTGGAGGCGCCCAAAGACCCGGACTCCTCTGTCGTCTTCCAACTGCTCACCCACTTCGCTGACGCCGAGCAGATCGCCGAGACCCGCAAACGCCTCGAAGCGGGAGGCATGGGCTGGGGAGAGTTGAAGAACGACCTCTTCGAAGCGATCAACACCGAGATCGCCCCGATGCGGGAACGCTACGAGGAGCTCATGGCCTCCGGCAGTGAACTCGACGACGTGCTGGCCGAAGGCGCCCGCCGTGCCCGCGAACGCGCCCAACGTGTCCTCGCCCAAGTGCGCGCCGCAATCGGCATCGACTAGCTTCCACACCCGAAGCAGCATCACGGGCCTTCACCACGAAGGCCCTTTCCTCTACCAAGCTCCTTTACCAGGGCAGCGGCTGCCGTTTGGCCGGAAACGGCCACCAGCCTCAGAAGAGCAGAGGAAGCGGAGACGATAGGAAAGTCCCGGTTTCTCATCGTCTGTCTCCTGGAGTGGTGATGCCGCCCCAGCCCGACGCCGCACCTCCCCCGCTGCCCCCGGAACTCGCGCCGCTGCTGCCCACAGACCCGGTGACGATCGGCCCGTTCCGTGTCATAGGCCGATTGGGCTCGGGAGGAATGGGCGCAGTCTACGGAGCCTTGGACGCGGAGCACCGCTGCGTGGCAGTCAAGGTGATCCACGCCGAGCACGTCCGCCGGCCGGAATACCGGGAACTGTTCGCCCGGGAAGCCGAACTGGTGTCCCGCATCGACGCCGAATGCACGCCCCGGTTCCTCGGCGCCGACCCGAACGCCCCAGAGCCGTGGCTGGCCACCGAGTTCGTGCCGGGGCGCACCCTGCAGCAGCATGTGCGCGAATTCGGTCCGCTGGACGAGGCAGCGCTGCGGGCGTTCGCCGCGGGCACGGCCGAAGCACTGGCAGCGATCCACGCGGCTGGCGTGGTACACCTCGACGTCAAACCCGGCAACATCATGCTGGCCCCGGACGGGCCGAAAGTGCTCGACTTCGGGATCGCCCGGGCCATCGGCGACACCACAGACAAGAACGTGTATGGCACACCGGGATGGGCTGCCCCGGAACGTCTCGACCGGCAGCCAGGCACCCCGGCGGCCGACATGTTCGCCTGGGGCGGCCTCATCGTGTTCGCGGCCACTGGACGCTCGCCGTTCGGCACGGGAACTTCCGCGGAGCTCTTAGAGCGGGTGCGCGCCGGCGACTGCGACCTGACCGGAGTCCCTGAAGAGCTCATGGAACTCGTGGCCCGCGCCCTGTCGACCGACCCCGAGGCGCGGCCCACCGCGGTAGAAGCGTTCCACACCGTGCTGGCTCTGGACACGGTCGCGGCGGACGCCATCGAGGAACCCGGCGAAGACGCCGCTGCCATCCACCGGAAGCGGCTGCGCGCCCTGCTGCACCGGGTGTGGACCGGGTTCGACGCGGCCGGGCACCGCCCCGAACTGTGGATGGCGCTCGGGACAGCGGCAGGCGGGGTGGGCGTCGCCGCCGGTGGGGCTGCGGCCCTCGCCACCCAAGGAACCGCGGGCGGCGGCGCAGCAGCGGGCAGCGGGAAGCTCGTCGGCACGGCAAGCGCCGCCGGGGGAGGAGCATCCTGGGGCGCTGGCGCGGGAACACTCACGAAAAGCGCAACCGTCACCGCCGCCGGAACCGGGCTGAGCGGTAAAGCAATGCTCACCGTCGCTGCCGGAGCCACCGCTGCAGCGGTGGCTGGAGGATGGCTTGTCGGACGCGCTGTCACCGACCAGCCGCTGCTGCCCTTCACCGACCCCGAACCGAGCGCGACTGCTGCCCTGGCACCATCCCCGGAGGAAGACGAAAAAGAAGGACAAGAGGTTCGCTTCCGCAACTTGACGCTGTGGTTCCCCGAAGACTGGACCGTCCACGTCATCGAGGACATCGAATTCGTCGGGTTCGGCCCCGACCATGAGGGCAGGGAAATCGTGGACGACTGGATCGCTGCCCATCCCCCCGGCAACCCCGGCTGTGCCGAGGTTGACTGGAATCACTGGGAATGGCCTGCTGCTCTCGTGGAATGCCCCCACATCCGAATCCTCGGTCCGGGAGGCATCACCTATGGAGGCGCAGTGTATGAGCCGATCACCGAAGAACCCGATGCGGGGTTGTTCGCCCCGTCCCAGAATCCCTTGCCCTGCATCCCCGGAATCGACGCGTACGAGGCTGATCCCGCGTCTTTCCCGGGACAGTCCCCTCTCGTCGAGGAACTCGCCCCGGTCGGCGACCGCAGCGCCCTCTACCGGGAATACCTGACGCCCTGCGCCAACCCTGACGGCAGGGACCCGGAACTGCTCTACTACACCCAGCGGAGCTGGTTCCTGCCCGAATCCCAGATCCTCATCGTCGACGAATACGGGATCGAGGACATCGACGCCATCCTCGCCGACGGCGAGTTCGCTTCCAGAAGCGAGGAAGACTAGCCCTGCGGCAAGCGCTCTGCCGGAAGGCGCTGCGACACCTGTGCGCTTAGGCGGCCACCACCGGCTCACCTTCCAGGGCCACGTCTGCCTCAGCCAGCTCCCGCAGAGCCTTCTCCGTGGTTGCGCGGGACACCCCTGCGGTCATTCCCAGCAGCACTCGCGCCTGGAACCCGGCCCGGACCGCGTCCAAGGCAGTAGCCCGCACACAGTGGTCGGTGGCAATACCCACCACGTCCACTTCGGTGATCCCGTGCTGCCGCAGCCACTCCTCCAAAGACACGCCATCCGCGGTCTTCCCCTCGAAACCGCTGTACGCGGCCTCGTAGGCGCCTTTGTCGAACACCGCCTCGATCGGTCCGGTGACCAGGTTGGGGTGGAACTCCGCCCCCGGGGTGCCCGCCACGCAGTGCGGCGGCCACGAGTCCACAAAGTCGGGGTTGTCGGAGAAGTGGTCCCCCGGGTCGATGTGGCGGTCCCGGGTAGCCACGATGTGGGCGTACTGGCTGCCCTGCTTGGCCAGGTAGTCGGAGATAGCCGTGGCCACGCCGGCACCACCGGACACGGCCAGACTGCCGCCTTCACAGAAGTCGTTCTGTACGTCAACGACGATCAGTGCTTTCGCCATCGCAGATCTTCCTTCCTCGTGTGCCGGACCAGCCGAGCGGGAAACAAGCACCTCAGAGCGCTGGGCGCTGCTCGAAGACGGTGGGGATCGCGGGTTCGCCCCGCGACATTTGGCGCGCGGGCGCCGGAAGTTCCGCGACGCAGCGGACGTGCCGCTCCCGGGCTTCCTGAAGCGGCTCACGCCCCACGACCTCGCCGTTGCGCACCAGCGGAACCAGCAGAGGCCGCTCCAACGGAGTCAGCTCCGGTTCATGCACGAAGACCCGCTCCGACGTCGCCACCCCGTTGTCGTCGTAGCGGCGCACCGCCCACTTGCGCCCTCCCTTACTGGGTTTACCCACGGAACGTTTGGCCACCGGCGACAGCGGCGCGTCCGGGTCGTCGCTCTGGGCGCGCGCCACAAGCTTGTACACCAGGGACGCGGTCGGCACCCCCGACCCGGTGACCAGTGCGGTGCCCACCCCGTAGCCGTCGACCGGGGCGATCGCCAAGGCTTGGATGGAGTACTCGTCGAGGTCGCCGGTGACGATGATGCGGGTCTTCGCGGCCCCCTTCTCGTTGAGCAGCGCGCGCACCTTCACCGCCAGTTCTTCCAGGTCACCGGAGTCCAGCCGCACCCCGCCCAAGTCCGGACCAGCCAGTTCCACGGCGGTGTGCACCGCGCGCATCACCTCGTAGGTGTCCACCAGCAGCGTGGTTCCCGTCCCCAGCGATTCGAGCTGGGCAGTGAACGCGTGGCGCTCGCTGTCGTGCAGCAGGGTGAACGCGTGCGCGCTCGTCCCAGTGGTGGGAATCCCGTAGCGGCGCCCGGCTTCCAGGTTGGAGGTGGCGTTGAACCCCGCCAGGTAGGCGGCCCGGGCTGCGGCCACCGCGGCTTCCTCGTGAGTGCGGCGGGAACCCATTTCGATCAGCGGGCGCCCGTGCGCGGCGTTGACCATTCGCGAGGCCGCAGAAGCGATCGCACAGTCGTGGTTGTAGATCGACAGGGCCAGCGTCTCCAGCACCACGCATTCAGCGAAGGTGCCTTCCACCACCAGGATGGGGGAGCCGGGGAAGAAGCAGTCCCCTTCGGCATAACCCCAGATGTTTCCGGAGAACCGGTAGTCGGCGAGGAACGACAGGGTAGAGCTGTTGACGATCCCGTTCCGCTCGAGGAACTCCAAGACCTCGGGGGTGAAACGGAAGTGTTCGAGCGCATCGAGGAACCGTCCGGTCCCCGCGACCACACCGTAACGGCGCGTTTCCGGTAGTCGACGCGCGAACATTTCGAAAACACACCGCCGGTGCGCTGCGCCGCTGTGCAGCGCGGCCTGCACCATGGTCAGTTCGTAGTGGTCGGTGAGAAGCGCACTGCTCCAGCGTTCAGTCATGGTATTCCACCCTAGTTTGTGACTATGAGGAAGAAAACCGGTGAGGTGTCCCCGGACACTGCGGTCTCTTCCCACAATGGGAGGAGGTTTGAGGTGCGACACGTCGCCGGCGACGAACAAGAGAGTTAAAGAGAGGTGAGGCAACCGTGACCGCTATGCCGGTCGAACTCGACGAACCGCGGATCGGCGAGGACATCCGACCGGACCTGCCATGGGTCACCATCGTCTGGAACGACCCCGTCAACCTGATGAGCTACGTTACCTACGTCTTCCAGAAAGTCTTCGGATACCCCAAGGCCAAGGCGCAGAAGCTCATGGAAGACGTGCACTACAAAGGGAAGGCGGTCGTCTCCAGCGGTACCCGTGAGGAGATGGAGCGCTACGTCACCATCCTGCACCAGTACGGGCTCTGGGCGACGCTCCAGCAGGACAAGTGACCGACTGGAGGCAACTGTGACCGCGGAGGCCAACCGTTCATGACCGCCAAAATTCGCTCCGCGCCGCACGGCGGGGCACGGATCACGATCGGCCCGGACGAGGCCCAGCTCCTTCGCTCCATGGCCGACTTTCTGCTGCGCGTCGTGGAAGAACCCGAGCAGCAGGACGAGCTCGCCGCTCTCGTGGGCATCAGCAGCTCCGCCACTCAACCCGAAGACCCGGCACTGGCCCGCCTCTTCCCCGACGCCTACACCGACGACGCCGAGGCGGCCGCGGACTTCCGGCGCTACACCGAGAGCGACCTGCGCCGACACAAGCGGGAGAACGCCCGTCGCGTGGCCTCCGCGATCCCCGAGTGGGGCGGCGAGATCGTGCTCGACGCAGAGGACGTGCAAGCCTGGCTCCAAACCCTCACCGATGTGCGGCTGTACCTGGGGGTCCGGCTAGGCATAGAGACAGAGGAGGACGCCGACGCGCTTCGCGCTGCGGCCGTCCGCGACGAGTCGCTCGCCGCTGCCATGCACGTCTACGAATGGTTCACCTATGTCCAGGACTCCCTGGTCCGCGCGGTGTGGCAGGAGGAGTGACCGGGACCTGCCCGCTCCAGGCGGCGCGCGCCGCGGGCCGCACCTCCTGCACGACCGCCCTCCGCGACCAGGACACCCCACCTGTCGGGTAGGGAAAAAGTGGGGCTCGGCTAGGCTGAAAGCCATGCTGAGGATTGATCGCTCGATCTACGACAAGATCGTCGCCCATGCCCGACGAGACCACCCAGACGAGGCCTGCGGCATTGTGGCCGGTCCCGAGGGCAGCGACCGGCCCGAACGATTCATCGAGATGATCAACGCCGAACGCTCCCCCACGTTCTACCGTTTCGACTCACTCGAACAGCTCAAGGTGTGGCGGGAGATGGAGGAACGGGGAGAAGAGCCCGTGGTGATCTACCACTCCCACACCTCCACCGAGGCGTACCCGTCACGAACCGACATCAGTTACGCTTCCGAGCCGAACGCCCACTACGTCCTGGTCTCAACCCGGGATCCCGAGACCGTCGAGTTCCGCTCCTACCGGATCGTCGACGGGGTCGTCACCGAGGAGCCAGTCGAGATCATCGACTAGCAAAGGTGAGAAGACACGCAGCCTGGAATCACCGGGGCGCCGCGCGTGTTGAACCTATCTGGCGGAGCGCCGCGCATCCGCCATCCGCGTCCACAGACTTCTAGACGGAGACACATCCATGGCCATCGAGGTCCGCATCCCGACCATCCTGCGCAATCTCACCGGTGGAGCCAAGGTGGTTGAGGGCGAGGGGAGCACTCTCGCCGAACTCATCACCAACCTGGACAAGAACCACCCCGGTATCGGTGAGCGCCTCGTCGAGAACGGACAACTGCGCCGCTTCATCAACGTCTACCTCAACGATGAAGACGTTCGTTTCCTCGGCGGGCTTGACACTCCGGTCAACGACGGTGACACGGTGACGGTTCTGCCGGCCGTCGCCGGCGGTATGCGCTGAGCGTCATGAGGTTCGATTCGCTTCTGGATTCGCTCGGCGGTACCCCCCTGGTCGGGCTGCCTAATCTGTCGCCCTCCCCCGAAGTGCGGCTCTGGGCCAAACTGGAGGACCGTAACCCGACCGGGTCGATCAAGGACCGCGCGGCGTTCTACATGATCGAGCAGGCAGAAAAGGACGGCCTGCTCACTCCGGGGTGCACCATTCTGGAGCCGACCTCGGGGAACACGGGGATTTCCTTGGCGATGGTCGCCCGGCTGCGCGGTTACAAGATGGTCTGCGTCATGCCGGAGAACACTTCCGCGGAACGCAGCCAACTCCTGCGCATGTGGGGCGCCGAGATCTACTACTCCCCGGCGGAAGGCGGCTCCAACGAGGCGGTGCGCGTCGCCAAACGGATGGCCGCCGAGAACCCCGACTGGGTGATGCTCTACCAGTACGGCAACCCGGCGAATGCCCGGGCCCACTACGAGACGACCGGCCCGGAACTCCTCGCCGACCTGCCGGAGATCACCCACTTCGTCGCTGGACTGGGCACGACCGGAACCCTCATGGGGGTCGGCCGCTACCTGCGGGAGCACCGTCCGGACGTCCAGATCGTGGCCGCTGAACCCCGCTACGGGGAGCTCGTCTACGGTCTGCGGAACCTTGACGAAGGGTTCGTGCCCGAGCTTTACGACGAGACGATCCTCAGCAGCCGCTACTCTGTCCCCTCCGACGCGGCACTGCGCCGCACCCGGGAGCTCCTCGACAAAGAGGGGATCTTCGCGGGCATCTCCACCGGAGGGGTCCTGCACGCCGCCCTCGGCGTGGCACAGAAGGCCGTCAAAGCAGGGCAGCGTGCCGATATCGCATTCGTCGTCGCTGACGCAGGCTGGAAGTACCTGTCCACCGGCGCCTACGAAGGCACGCTGGAAGAGGCTGCGCAGCGGCTCGAAGGCCAGCTCTGGGCCTGAACCGTCCTACCGGTGCACCCTGCGCGCAAGGCGCACGCACCGGTAGGACAGCAACCCGCCCCCTGCCCGTTCGCGGAAAGACGGCGTTCGATTCAATGGTCCCCATGACCCGCTTCGACTCCGCGACCGAGGTCGTTCGCGTCGGTGAGAATCGATATGCCGTCGAACTCGATCCCGGATACCTCATCGGGACCGCAATGAACGGCGGCTACCTCATGGCGGTGCTGCAACGGTCCGCACTCGCCGAATCCGACCACCTGCACGCGGTCTCCTCCTCTTACCACTTTCACCGTCCCGCTAGCAGTGGACCGGCCGAGATCGAGACCCGGGTGCTCAAACGCGGGCGGACCGTCACCACCGTCCAGACCACCCTCTTCCAAGAAGGGCGGACGATCCTCACCGGCACGCTCGCCACTGCCACGCTCGATCCGCACGCCGAACCACGCTACGCAGCCCCTCAGCCCGCTATCCCTCCCCAGCACCAGTGCCGAAGAGTCGACCCCCGGCAGAGCCACCTGCCTGACGACGGATTCCTCGCCCGGATCGACGTGGACTTCAGCCCGGACAGCTACGCGGCACTCGCGCGGGAACGTACCGTAACCACCCCTGAACTGTGCGGATATGTCGACCTGAGTGCACGGGACGGCGGCTCCGCGAAAGACCCGCTGGCATTCCTCCCGCTCGCCGTGGACGCGCTGCCGCCCATCGTCAGTCTCCTGGTGGACTGGAGCTGGGCGCCCACCGTCGAACTCACCTGGCACCTGCGTGCAATCCCCGTACCGGGGCCGCTGGCCTTCCGCTCCACCTGCGCCCTGGTCAGCGACGGCTGGTTCGATGAGAACGTCGACCTATGGGATGCCAGGGGACGCCTTGTTGCACAGAGCCGCCAATTAGCCCGGGTCGGCCGCTGACGGCACCCGGCGGTGAGGAAAAACTGTGGCCTACATCGCCTAAGTAACGGCTCACAGTCCGTACCTATCGTGTTGGTACATGGGGTACACCGTAACCACCTGGAAAACCCGGAGAAACTCTCCGTGACACAGTGACGTCTCTGCGGCAGCAGACGTCTTCACCGAAAAGGTTGTGCGACGTGCGACTCACCATCATCGGCTCCTCGGGGAGCTTCCCCGGACCTGCCGGACCCGCGTCCTGTTATCTCGTGGAGGCTGACGGGTTCCGGCTGCTACTCGACCTGGGCAATGGAGCGCTGAGCACCCTCCAGCGCCACGTGGACATGTACACCATCGATGCGGTCTACCTTTCGCATCTGCACGCCGACCACTGTTTGGACTTGTGCCCCTACTGGGTGGCCCGCACCTACCACCCTGACGGCCCCCGGCCCCGCATCCCCGTCTACGGCCCTACCGGGGTCGCCGATCGGATGGCCCAGGCGTACGGGCTGGACCCCCACCCCGGGATGCGGGAAACCTTCGACTTCCGCGAACTCAGCCCCGGTACTTTCCGTATCGGCCCGTTCACGGCAACCGTGGACCACGTCAACCATCCCATCGAAGCGTTCGGTATCCGCCTTGAGCACAACGGTGCAGTCCTCACCTACTCGGGGGACACCGGGGCCTGCAGCGAACTCGTGGAACTGGCCCGGGACGCTGACTTGTTCCTGTGCGAAGCCTCCTTCCACGACCACCGGGAACACCCCAAGGACATGCACTTGACCGGCAGCGAAGCGGGTGAGCAGGCCACCCGGGCCAACGCCCGCCGTCTGCTGCTCACCCACCTGGTGCCGTGGAACGACAACGAGTGCACCCTCGCCGAAGCGCGCAGCACCTACAACGGGCCGATCAGCCTCGCCGTTTCCGGGGAGGTCTACGAGATCACCGCGGGCGGCTGAGCCCGGCAAGAAGCTGACGGAAAATCGTCCGCAAACCGGTGCACCCCACCGAAACCCGGTGACATTTCGGACAAGTGGCTCTGCCCTCTGAGCCACGCCGATAGGCTCGACAGCATGCCTCGACCTGATGGACGAACCCCAAACCAACTGCGTCCGGTGCGCATCACCCGCAACTGGCTCCGGCACGCGGAAGGATCAGCGCTCATCGAGTTCGGTGAGACACGCGTGCTCTGTGCTGCAACCGTGGAAGAGGGCGTCCCCCGCTGGCGCCGCGGCACCGGGGAAGGCTGGGTCACCGCCGAATACGCCATGCTGCCGCGGGCTACTGACACCAGAAGTGCTCGTGAGTCGGTCAAAGGCAAGATCGGAGGCCGCACTCACGAGATCTCCCGCCTCATCGGACGTTCGCTGCGTGCAGTCGTCGACTTCAAAGCGATGGGGGAGTACACCATCACCCTCGACTGCGATGTGCTCCAAGCCGACGGTGGGACTCGGACCGCCGCTATCACCGGCGCCTACGTGGCCCTGGTCGACGCCGTCCGCTACCTGCGCAAGCAACTAGACCTGAAAACCAATCCGCTGACCGGCTCTGTCGCCGCCGTCAGTGTCGGCATCGTGCAAGGGCAGCCCCGGCTGGATTTGAACTACTTGGAGGACTCGGTGGCGGAGACCGACATGAACGTCGTCGTCACCGGGACCGGGGAGTTCATCGAGATCCAGGGCACTGCCGAGAACGCTCCCTTCGACCGGAAACTGCTGGACACGCTTTTGGACCTGGCTGTTGCCGGGTGCGCTGAACTCACCGAGATCCAGAAGAAGGCACTGTCAGAGTGAGCCGTATCAGCACTCTTGTCCTCGCCACCCGTAACCGCAAGAAGATCCCTGAACTGCGTTCCATCTTGGGCGAGGTCGGGCTGGATATCGAAGTGCGCAGCCTCGACGGCTACCCGGACGCTCCCGAGGTGGCCGAGACGGAAGCGACGTTCACTGGTAACGCGCTGCTCAAGGCTCGCGCAATCGCGGAGCACACCGGGCTTCCTGCGGTGGCGGACGATTCAGGGCTGCGGGTCGACGCGTTGAACGGAATGCCCGGTGTCCTGTCTGCCCGCTGGTCGGGCAGGTTCGGGGCGCAGCACGGTGACCGGGATGCGGCCAACCTCGAGCTTGTCTTGGACCAGCTTGCGGATGTTCCGCCGGAGCGTCGCGGGGCCGAGTTTGTCTGTGCCGCGGCGTTGGCTCTCCCCGACGGGGAGGAGCACGTGGTGGAAGGGGTACTGCGCGGCAGTCTGACCACTGAGCCGCGTGGGAAGAACGGTTTCGGCTACGACCCGATTTTCGTGCCGGAAGGGTATACGCAGACCACCGCGGAGATGAGCCCGGAGGAGAAGAACGCGATCAGCCATCGGGGTGTCGCGTTCCGCGCTTTGGCCAAGAAGATCCGGGAGCTGGGCTGAGCGCGCGTGGCAGGGAAGACAGGGGCAGGCGGGACGCAGCTTCTCGCCGGTCCCTGAGTCCGTTTCACTGAGGAGTTGCTCCCGTCCAGTACGGGTAGTGGTGCGCAACGGGAAAGACCCGAGAAACCTGCATTTGCCCAGATAGACGGGTATAATGGAAGGTGAAGAGAGGGCAGGGCGGAAGGTGTTCGGTCCTAGCCCTGCGTCCCGCCGCGGCGGGATGGTCAGAGCACCATCCGAGGCGGGCTATACTCGAGTGTCGGACGTCCGGGAACTGAACTCCCCCAGGGAGGGCAGCCGGATCGTCAAGGAACACGAGGACGAAGTCCTCTGACCTAGTCTCCTCGCAGGCGAGCTGACAGCTCGCATCCGCATCTTCAGGAAGGCAACGCGCACGCGCTCCTTCTAGACGGTGCGGAGGAGGTGAGGAGAGCCGCTTCACAGCTCACGAGGCCGGACCACCGATTTGGTGGGAGGCGGAGAGAGCGCTAAAGTTGAAGCGC
>NZ_BCWB01000059.1 GCF_001592045.1 Thermobifida fusca NBRC 14071 = JCM 3263
GGGGAATATCCGGGTTTTGAGGGCGGATTCCTAGGTGTTCTGCAAAGGTCCCGGCAATCAATGAGGCTACCCAGACAGTGGTCGAAAAGTAACCGGATCGACGGAAAACTTTTTCGCTGAGACAGCCTCGGAGCTGCGAAGATGCGCGGAAAGCCGTGTCAGTAAACGGTTTTCGCTTTGAGAATTAAATTTCTCGGAGTCTAGTGGGTGGAAGGCGATAGGAAGGAGATTTGCTCCATAAAAGAGCGATGTGTGGATTGTGTGGTTTTTTAGATTTGTGCTGTCTGTTGGAAGAATCCAGAAATATAGATGTCTAGAGGATTTGTGCGATTTTTGGAGAATGGGGGAGCTGGCGGCCGCAGTAGCGTGAGGAACACCACGCGGAACCCGCCTATGGAATCCCTCACGGAGTCACGGGCGCGTGGGACGGACAGAGAGCACCCCGGATACACCAAGCGCCACACCCGAGCGGAAGGGCTCCGGATGTGGCGCAGACTGGCGGCCCCAGCAGGATTCGAACCTGCGACACCCGCTTTAGGAGAGCGGTGCTCTGTCCCCTGAGCTATGAGGCCGGACACTTCTAGAGTAACGGAACCGGCGAGCGGATGCGGCGGGTGACAGGGAAGGGGCAAGCAGGGCTAATCGTTGAGTAATCTTCGTATCGATCAGGTTGTCATGACTGCCAGGTGATGTCTGCCACACGCTGTGGCGGAGTGGCGTCCCTGAGACGAGTGTGCCTGGGGCGGATCCGCGTCGCGCCCCCGAACGCATCTCTGAGCAGCACAATGTCGGGCTCGTGCTCTACTCGCAAACAGGGGCACCCGACCGTGCGGACTGTCGCTGCGACGCCATGACCTGGACGGTCTGGGAGTATGGTGCGACCCGGTCACGCGAACCAGCAGAGCCAAGGCAGCGGAGGAGCCACGTGCCGTTCGTTCTCGATGCCGGGCGGAGTCGTTGCCGCGCGACGAGGAACGGGACACCGTCCGTCTCGAACGGCAGATCCCGGTCGCGGACTGTGGTGACCGCGGTGTTCACCCTCATCCTCATGCTGGTGAACCTCGTGGCGCTGCCGTCCGCCTACGCCGACAACGAAGAACTGGAATCCCTCAGGGAGGAAGCCGAACAGGCCAGGGAGGAGCTGGAGCAGGCCACCGAGGAGTACACCAAGCGGCAAGAGGCGCTCGAAGAAGCGCAGGACGAACTGGTCAAGACGCTGCATGAACTGCAGCAGATCGAGGGCCGGATCGCAGACATGCGGGTCCCCCTCGTCGAACTCGCCATCACGCTCTACAAACAGCCCGACGTCGGAGTGCTGGGTTTCTTGGCGTCCGATTCGGTGGAGAGCGACCTGCGCGCCGAGTCGCACGTCATGAAACTCTCCTACGACCAGGAGCAGCTCCTCGACGAGGCGAATGCGCTCCGCGACGAGCAGATCGAACTGACCGGCCGAGCACAGGAACTCCAGTCGCAGACCCAGTTGGAGCGGGTGGAGCTCGAAGACGAGCTGGAGAAGCTGCGGAAGAAGTCGGAAGAGAGCACGGAAGCGCTGACGAAGAAACTCGAGGACCTGGGGCTTTCTGTCGACGCCTACATGGCCGGGGTGGAGTGCGACCCCAGTGCTGCCCAGAAGGCGATAGGCGCCCCCAACGGGCTGCTGCCCAGCGACTCCCTGTGCGAGCTGCACGTCGAAGGCCACTACCTGCGTGCCGACGCCGCCGTGGACTTCCTGCGCATGAACCAGGCCTACGCCCAGGAGTTCGGCACCGACATGTGCGTGACCAGCTCCTACCGGGACCTGCAGAACCAGCACCGCGTCTACGCCCAGCAGCCGCCGGGGTACGCGGCAGTGCCGGGAACAAGCAACCACGGCCTCGGCTTGGCGGTCGACTTGTGCGGCGGCGTGCAGAACCAGGGGTCGCCCCAGTTCAACTGGTTGGAAGCACACGCTGGCGAATACAACTGGTTCCACCCGGCGTGGGCCTACTCCAATCCTTTCGAACCCTGGCACTGGGAGTACGACCCCTCCTAGCAGGACAGCCCGCGACACGGTGACGGCGGCCCCGCTACGGCAGGCTGCCGTCACCGTGTTCCGCCTGATCAGCCGCGGGCAGACGGCACGAGCAGCCGAGGCGACGCGGGGCAGCAGACAGCCACCGCCTCATCCGCGGATCGCAATCGACAGCCGGTCGGCAGCGTGCCCGGCGAGCGCTTGCGCCTCCTCGTCGGTGACCGCGAGCACGATGAGAGTCCCCAGGCTGTGCGCGGCATCGTCTTCGGCGACCACGGTGATCACCGGCCGGTCCCGCACAATCCTGCGGGCCGTGTCCGGTCCGGGGTAGTCGACCACCGGCGGGTCGCCAGCAGCGGCAAGCACGTCGATACGGCTGCCTGGACGCAGCAGCGCGGCCGCCCCGGGGTCGGCAAGGCGCACGGGAGCCGCCACCAGGTCGGCGCCGTACCCGGCGGCGGGCGGATCCGCCAGCCGCACCTCGGTGAGGATCTCCCCGGCACGCACCGGTGAGCGCAGTGCCCTCCCCGCCACGGGATCACCTGGGGCCAGCGCCCCGTCAGGGACGACAGCGGCGGGGATGCTGCGGGCCACCGTGTCCGCGTCGGTCAGCGGGACGAGCCCGGACAGGTCATGGGCGGCGACCAGCACTTCCACGGCAGGCGGGGCAGGGGGACGGAGCACCAGCAGTGCCCCGGCCGCGGCCAGCGCAGCGGCTGTTGCGGCCAAGAGTCGGCGCCAGCGGTGCCAACGTGCCCAGAACGGGCGGCGGGCAGTGGTGGAGAAGAGCTTCATGGCCGACCACGCTAGGTGGCCCGCTACGGCGCGACGCAAGGTTTCCACAGGCAGAAGTTCCGTGGAAACCCCCGGAGTCCGGAAAACGACCGCGGGCCCCGGCGAGTCCGCACCCCGGGACCGGCGCTCCTCTCCGGACAGCAGGTTTTCGCCAACCGGCGATCAAGACTTCGTCGAAAGCTGGATGTGCAAAGCGTAATCACCCGATATCAGGACAGGATGTCTGGGCGAGCTCTGATGCGTCGTCGAAGCTCCGGGGGGATTGCGATGAAAATGCCCGTGGTGAACTCGTGTGAGGCGGAGGCCTGCGCCTACAACACTGACAGCACCTGCCGCGCACTGGCGATCACTGTGGGGAATCAGCCCAGTGCATACTGCGACACTTTTCTGCCGATCCAGGCCAAGGGAGGCGACCCCAGCACGGTCGGCCACGTGGGAGCTTGCAAGATGGCCAACTGCCAGCACAACGTCCAGTTCGAATGCCAGGCCCCGGCCATCAACATCGGTTTCGACGCCAACCAGGCAGACTGCCTCACCTACGCGCCCGCCTAAACCCAGTTCCTGGACGGGCACACTCCCGGCCAGGAACCGTCATCGCGAGGCTGCCGTTCTGTCCCAGTCCAGGAACACAGTGGGCACTGCCCGCGTCCGGCTGTCCTGATCCACGGTGAGGGCCGCTCCCGGCACGGAGCGGCCCTCAGTGACGAGGTGCGGAGTGCGTATCGGCGCGAGGGTCAGGCGGCGGAAGTGGTTTTGCTGGAGTCGCTGGACGACGAAGCAGAGCCCGAAGAGGAGGAGTCGGCCTTGGCGCTGCTCGAGGACGACGACAGCGAGGAGCTGGAGCTCGACGCGTTGTCAGTGCGGTAGAAACCCGACCCCTTGAACACGATGCCGACCGCCGAGTACACCTTGCGGAGCTTGCCCTGGCACTTGGGGCAGGTGGTCAGCGGATCGTCGCTGAAGCTCTGCACAACCTCAAGATCGGCGCCGCATTCGGTGCAAGCGTACTGGTACGTAGGCACGGGCCCTCCTAGCTGGCACTCTCACCCGACGACTGCTAAATAGTACGCTGTCTGACCATGTGATCGTGACAACGGGGGATGAACCGCGGTGGTCAGAGGCGTTCCTCCGCGGCCCCTAGGCGGTATCCGCCGCGCACCCGCTGCGCCAGGTGAGGACTCAGACAGTTTGTCTGAGTGGTGACTTTATCGGTGATGTGTCCACACTATGCCGCGTCCCGGAGTCACGACTGCCCGGACGGGTCGGTCATGCGGTTCTACCGGCACCGCATCCACCAGCTCGTCGTCGTAGACCACGGCCAGTGACAGCGTCTGCTCTCCCGCAGCCGCCAGCACCCGGTCGTAGCAGCCCGCACCACGGCCCAGCCGGTATCCCGCACGGTCTGCTGCCAGCGCCGGGCAGACCAGAACCCGGGCTTCGGCGACCGCATCCGCCCCCAACCGCGTCCCGGTCGGTTCGAGCAGGCCATGCCCGGCAGGGGCGAGCGACTCCGGCCCGGTGTAGACCGCCCAGTCCAAGTCCCCGCTGGGGGTGACGATCGGCAGGAGCACGCGGTGCCCGCGCGCCGCGAGGGCAGCCACCAGGGAACGGGTGTCCGGTTCGCTGCCCACCGCGTAGTAGGCCGCCACCGTGGGGGAGCCGGTGGCCGCGCACAATTCCAGCACCGCGTCGCGGATCCGCAGCCCGGCCGCGGCCCGCTCCTGTGCGGAACGCGCGCGCCGCGCCGCAAGGATGCGGCGCCGCAGCTCGCGTTTGCTCTGCCCCGTGTCCATGGACACCCAGTCTGCCAGCGGCACGGGACCGCACCGGCAGCATCCCGAGGCCGACAAGACGGGTGGGGCGGCAGAAAAGGGGAAACGCCGTCAAGTGCGGATGACGCGTTTCAGACGCGGCAGTGTCTTATCGTGCGGAACATGACAGATGAACAGCACTCTGTAACTCCGGTGACCAAAGCGGTCATTCCCGTGGCAGGACTGGGGACGAGATTCCTCCCCGCCACTAAGTCCACGCCCAAAGAGATGCTGCCGATCGTCGACAAGCCGGCGATCCAGTACGTAGTGGAGGAGGCGGTCTCCGCCGGGCTCAACGACATCCTCATGATCACCGGGCGCAACAAGCGTTCCATCGAGGACCACTTCGACCGGGCCTACGAACTGGAGGAGGCCCTCCGCGCCAAAGGTGACATCGAACGGCTCAACGCGGTGCGCCACCCCAGTGACCTCGCCCAACTGCACTACGTGCGGCAAGGGGAACCGCGCGGCCTGGGGCACGCGGTGCTGTGCGGCGCCGCCCACGTGGGCAACGAGCCGTTCGCGGTCCTGCTCGGCGACGACCTCATCGGCGCGCGGGAAACCCTGCTGCAGCGGATGATCGAGGTCCGCCAGACCTACGGGGGCAGCGTCATCGCCCTGATGGAGGTGGAACCCGACCAGGTCTCGCTGTACGGGTGCGCCGCGATCGAACCCACCGACGAGCCCGACGTCGTGACCGTCACCGACCTCGTCGAGAAGCCTCCGGCGGACCAGGCGCCCAGCCGCTGGGCGATCATCGGCCGCTACATCTGCGACCCGGAGATCTTCGAAGTGCTGCGCAAGACCCCGCCGGGACGCGGCGGGGAGATCCAGTTGACCGACGCGCTCCGGGAACTCGCCCAGCGCAGCTCCAATGGGGGAGGAAGGGTCCACGGTGTGCTTTTCCGCGGTCAACGCTTCGATACCGGGAACAAGCTTGACTACCTTCGCACCGTGGTGGAGTTCGCCTGTGAGAGTCCGGATCTTGCCAAGGAGTTCGTGCCGTGGCTGCGTGACTTCCTGACGAGGTATGCGACAGACTCCACCAGGTAACCGAACGAAACGATCACGATCCGGCGGGGGAAGTCGATGAAAAGCGTCGAACAGCACGTCAGCGACATCCTGGCGGTAGTGTCCCGACCCGATCCGATCGAGTTGGACCTGCTGCGGGCACACGGGGCGGTACTCGCTGAACCGGTAACGGCGGAGCTCTCGCTTCCCCCGTTCGACAATTCCGCCATGGACGGCTATGCGGTTTGCGCTGCCGACGTGGCCACGGCTACTCCGCAGACCCCGGTGACGCTGCCTGTCATCGCGGACATCCCCGCGGGGGACGTGTTCGCCTCAGCCATCCCCGTCGGGTGTTGTGCCCGCATCATGACCGGGGCGGCGCTGCCGAAGGGCGCGGACGCGGTGGTGCCGGTCGAGTGGACTGACGCGGGTGTGGCCGAGGTGGCCGTGCACCGTGCAGTCGAGGCCGGGCACGCGGTCCGCCAGGCGGGAAGCGACGTGAAGGAAGGCACCGAGGTGCTTCCCGCCGGGGTCCGGATCGGGCCGGCGGAGGTGGCGGTGCTGGCCGCGGTCGGCCGCCGTTCGGTGTCGGTCTACCCGCGGCCCCGGGTGGTGGTCCTCGGCACCGGTGAAGAGCTGGTCGAACCGGGCCGGCCGCTCAGCCCCGGCCAGATCTGGGAGTCCAACAGCTTCATGCTCACCGCGGCCGCTATCGAGGCGGGATGCGAGGGCTACCGGTACGGGTTCGTGGGCGACGACCCGGACCAGGTGTTCGAGGCGATCCAGGACGCCCTGGTGCGGGCCGACATCGTCATCACCAGCGGCGGGGTCAGCATGGGCGCCCACGACGCGGTCAAAGAGGTGCTGTCGCGGCTCGGCACGGTCCAGTTCGACAAGGTGGCGGTGCAGCCGGGGATGCCGCAGGGGTACGGCACTGTGGGGGAGAGCAGCATCCCCATCATCGCGCTGCCGGGAAACCCGGTGAGCTCCTATGTCTCCTTCTACCTGTTCGTGCTGCCCGCGCTGCGGAAGATGAGCGGCCTGCCCCAGGAGCAGCTTCCGTCGGTCCGGGCCCGGCTGCTCGCTCCTATCACGTCCTCGCCCCGCGGCAGGCGCTCCTATCTGCGCGCGGTCCTCGACTACGACATCGAGAGCGAAGAGGTCGCCTACACGGCGCTGCCCGTGGCCCAGCAGGGGTCGCACCAATTGTCCGCGCTGGCGAAGACCAACGCGCTCGTCGTCGTGCCGGAGCAGGTCACGGAACTCCCGGAAGGCAGTGTCGTCGAGGCGATCCAGTTGCCCCACCGGTAAGCTTCGCCACGGTATCCCCACCCAAGAGAACACTGGCCGCCGCATGTCCCACCCATCGACTCCTGGTTTTCCCCACCTGGACGCCTCCGGCGCGGCACGCATGGTTGACGTGTCCGGCAAGGAGGTCACGGCCCGCTCCGCTGTCGCCACCGGCCGGGTACTGCTGTCGCCTGCCGCGGTGGCCGCGCTGCGGGAAGGCGCGGTACCGAAAGGCGACGCGCTGGCCGTGGCCCGGATCGCCGGGATCCAGGGGGCCAAGCGCACCCCCGACCTGGTCCCGCTGTGCCATCCGATCGCGATCCACGGGGTGGATGTCGCGCTGACCGTGGTGGACCGCGGCGTCGACATCAGGGCGACGGTCCGCACCGCGGACCGCACAGGGGTGGAGATGGAGGCGCTGACCTGTGTGATGACGGCGGCACTGGCGTTGATCGACATGGTCAAGGCCCTCGACCCGGAAGCGGTGGTGACCGACGTGCGGGTCGAGGAGAAGACCGGAGGGAAAACCGGCCAGTGGAGACGGTCGGGATGACTGCGGCGGCCCCCCGTGCCGTGGTCATCACTGTCTCGGATCGGGCTGCGGCAGGGGAGTACCCGGACCGGTCCGGCCCGTTGCTGGTCGAGCTCGCCGCGCAGGCGGGGTGTGTGGTGGACGGCCCGCGGGTGGTGCCTGACGGTCTGCCGGTCGCCGAGGCGCTGCGCCGCGCACTGGCCGAAGGCTACGATGTGGCACTGACTACCGGGGGCACCGGCTTGGCGCCACGCGACCGCACCCCGGAGGCGACCCGGCCGCTCTTGGAGTACGAGATCCCCGGGCTGGCTGAGGCGCTGCGTGCAGCGGGGCGCGACAAGGGTGTCCCGACGGCGGTGCTCTCCCGCGGACTGGCGGGGGTGGCCCGGCGCGGCGGGCATCGCATGCTCGTGGTCAATCTGCCGGGCTCGGTGGGCGGGGTGCGTGACGGTATGGCGGTGCTCGGCCCGATCCTCGGCCACGCGGTCGCTCAGCTCCGGGGCGGTGACCACCACGCATAGCCCGGGGTAGAGAGAAGCCCTGTCGCGTCTTCCCGCCTTGGGACGCGGCGGAGGATGATGGACTCTGTCGGGTGGTGCGAGGAACGGTGAGACGGATGCGTGGTTGGCCGGTGTCGTTAGCGGAGGGGAAGGTTGTCCTGCGTCCGCTCCGGCTGCGTGATGCTCCGGCGCTGCGCGAGACCCGGGCCCGCAACAGTGAATGGCTGCGCCCGTGGGAGCCCACCCATCCAGAACTTCCGCCGCAGAGTGACAGCCTGCTCGCCTATGTGGCCATGGTGCAGTCCATCCGCCGGGAGGCCCGGCAGGGGATCGCGATGCCGTGGGCTATCACCTGGGAGGGCCGGTTCATCGGCCAGATCACGGTGGGGGCGATCACGTGGGGGTCGGCGCGGTCTGCGCAGATCGGCTATTGGATTGACCGCGACTATGCCGGGCGGGGTGTGATGCCTACCGCAGTCGCGTTGGCGGTCGACCATGCCTTTTTCACGGTGGGGCTGCACCGCGTCGAGGCTAATATCCGCCCGGAGAACCACAAAAGCCGGCGGGTCGTGGAGAAACTCGGCTTTCGTGAGGAAGGGCTCCGTAAGCGTCAGTTGCATATTGACGGTGAGTGGCGCGATCATCTCTGTTACGCCCTTACCGTCGAGGACGTTCCGGGCGGTTTGCTCGCTCGGTGGAGGAAGGTGCGAGAACAGCGGGGCGATACCGTTTCGGAGAAGACGCGCGGAGCGTCACCAGGCCGTCCCGACCGCCCTCACTGAACCCCCTGGGGTGGGGCGAAACGGACGAGGGTGAAAGAGAAGCGACGTTCCCGGAATGGGAAAACGGAGCGTGTGAATTCCGGGCGTGGTGACCAACCGTTTGCTACTCTCCGTATCTGTTGGGAGGCTTTCTGTCCTGTCGTCTTTGACCAGCGATTTCCGTGATGGGAGCATGGTTCGGAGATAGGGGACAAGAATAGATCTCACGACACTCCGGTTCCAATACCGCACATTCCTGGACACCGGGTCGTACGGTGCGAAGAAGACGCATCAGTGATGCGGACAGTGTGGTGTATATGCGGTGTGTGGGGGACGGCAGGATGACGACGGGCAGAACGGCTCCCAAGGGGGCCTCGTCGTTGCCTGCGGGCCGCCCGTTTATGGGGTGAGCCACCCATGGACCCGGCACCGGAGGGCACGCGGAGGCAACGCCAAGCGGCGTTCACGGATCGGCGACACGAGGAGGGGCAGTGAGTAGCTCTCCTCTCTACCTGGCCATCGTGGCCGTGTGGATCCTGGTCCTCGTGCCGATGCTGCTGCGCCGCGACGCCGCGGACCCGGATGCCGAAGGACTGCGCCGCGACTTGGTCGATGAGGAGCTGTCCGAGGCTTCCGGCGGTGAGGGGGAAGCCGAGGACGAGGAGGACACCGAGCCGGACGCCGAGCACGCCGCTCGGGCTGAGCCGCCGCCCGTCGCTCCCCGGCCGTACCGGGTCAGCCGGGCGCGGATCATCGCGCGTCGCCGTCGCCGTACCGCTGCTCTGGCGCTGCTGCTGGTCGGCACGGGGATTGCGGTGGCGGCGGGGTTGGGCCCGTGGTGGGTGCTGGTCCCTCCGGTTCTGCTCATGGCGGGACACGTGGTGCTGCTGCGTGAGGCGGCCAAGGCGGACGCGGAGCGGCGGGCTGCCATGATGGCGCGTCGCCGGGCCCGGCAGCGGGCGCGGCGTTCCGCGGAAGCCGCCCGCCGGGCCCGGGTTGTGGAGTTGAAACGCAACCAGGTCTACGACCAGTACACCGATGCGCAGCGTCGGGCGGCGGGGGACTGAGGCAGCAAGCGGAGCCGGGAGGCGGTAGTGGCCGTGCCCGGTGGCGGGTCTTGGCTCGTCTGGGGCAGGGTACGCTGGTGAGTGGTCGGGCCCGAGTCCTAACCCTGGGCCGGGGAAGGAGCGGTCTGGTCGAAGCAGCGTTCCAAAGCTGGTAATCTCTTATACGTACGTGACGTGCTCACGTGACGTACAAGCAAGGGGCTATAGCGCAGTCCGGTAGCGCACCTCGTTCGCATCGAGGGGGTCAGGGGTTCAAATCCCCTTAGCTCCACAGCAGATCCCGTTCCACCGCTGGGTGGGGCGGGATCTTTCTTTTTCCGCCGCGCCGCAGCAGGGTGTGGGCATTGTCTCAACAGGCGCGCCAGTGGGGGAATGCGCTTGTCCACAGCCTGGGGAAACAGTGTGGAATTCGCTGTGGTGAGCAGGGCGTAGAGAGCTGCGGCGGACGGCAAAGGGGAAAGGTTGCGGATAGCGAGAACATCACCGAAGTCCTGTACCGAAACCTCTGCTTTGTGCCTCTTTCGCAAAGGAAAGAGTTCCCTATTGGGAAAAATAGTTTCGGAACCGAAGTCTGCGACGGGTGCGGGGCACTGAGCACCTGTGCTGCGGGGCGGGTGACGCGGTCAGTAGTGCCCTTGCCACGTATCACTGCGACCACGTTCTGTGCACGCCGAGAAAGCATAGACCGCCGTTGACGTGGACTTTTCCGTGTTCTCTGCCGGGATGGCGGTGCAATGGCGAGTATGTCGGCGAAGAATCCCAATGGGGATGATGCGAAGAAAAGTGATCCTTCTGGGTATTGTGTATTTCGCACCTTATAGGCCATCTTGTGTCACGGGGATGGACGCAAGTAACAACCGAAGGGTGCATTGTGATCAAGAAGATTTGCGCAGTAGCCGCCTTGACGGCTGCGGTCATTTTCGGATCCGCTGGCACAGCGTCCGCTGACGCGCCCGGCACCGAGTTCCGAGGCTGGACCTGGTGGCTGGGCACCGAGGTTGTCGAGATCGTCGACGACGTGGCTGACGCTCTCGCCGACGGCGACGACGGCGTGGTGACCATCCTCCGCGGCTGGACGTGGTGGTAAACCCCACGCTTCTCTAGCTGTGACTCCGGCGCCCGGTGCCTTGGCACCGGGCGCCGGTTGTGTGGGAGCCCTGCACCACCATGCGGCTTCCTAACGGCAGTGACCGAACCCCGGAAACGGGAGACCGTAACCACGCTCCCCGCTGAAGAGAACACCGTGTCTTTACCCGCGGCGATGCCGTGGCCTGCCCCGAACACCGGTGGCTGAGGTTGCCCGCGGGTAACTGAGGATTGACTGTCACGTCCCCGGGTCATGTTTCCAGGCGAATTCTCGGCAGGAACCACCACGGACCGGGCGGCGCCCTGAACCGCCGTCCGCCTGCGGCGCGGCCAGAAACGGAAGGAGCGACGTGACAGACAGGCCGAAACAGTATGAGGAAGGCGGCTACTACCCCGCTGAAGACCCCTCACCCCGCGCCGAGGAATCCTCCGCCACCGAGTCCACGACCGTCCCCCACGAACCCGCCCCCGAGCCGGGACAGGAATTCCGCCGCACCACCCCCGCCCGGGTCAAAACCATCCGCCCGGAACGCCCCCAAGGCCGCTGGGGCCTGATCAGCGGAACCACGCTCTACGTGATGTGCTCGGCGGGCAGCGCCGACTACCTTCCGGTCAGCGTGCGGCTCACCGGCCACGTCCTCTTCTGGCTGGCGTTGGGCATCGCCCTGCTCATCACCCTCTACCGGGAACGGCTCTACGACTGGGATCCCGCGCCCCGGTGGCCGTGGGCAGCCGCGCTCATCTGCGGCACGCTCGCCGTGGAAGTGCTTGCCGCGGCGGTGAGCTCCCTCACCGTCATCATCGGCTCCGCGGTGGTGCTGTCCGTGGTCGTGCTCATCCTGCTCATGGTGGGCTGAGCAGCAGCGCACGAGGTCAGGTCGCTTCGTTGTCGAACGGCGGGCGGCGGCCGTTCAACCGGGCCGACACGCTCAGCGACGACTCCTCCTCATCGACCGCTTCCCAGAAGTGCTTCTGCACGAACCGCTTCGGGTGGAGGTCGGCAACGTCGAAGTCCTTGTACTCGGGGCCCAAACCTTCGCGGATGTCCCGCTTCGCGTTGTCGGCCATCTTCCGGAGCTGCCGCAGCGCGCGCCCGGCCTGCGCCGCCGCTTTGGGAAGCTGGTCGGGGCCGAAGATGAGGAGAGCGAGCACACTCAGGACGAGGAACTCACCAGCCCCGATGTTGAACATGCCTCTTCCTCCACAGACCCCATACGGACCGACCTGGTAGCAGACTAACCGCTTCCTGGGGGTTCGTCCGCCATGACCTGGCTCATGGCGTGCTGGTGCGGGGGAGCCGCGCGGTCGGGGGTGCGCGCCTCCAGCACCAGCAGCGCCACCAGCAGCACTACGGCGCCCAGCAGCCAGCCCGCCACAGATTCACTGAGCCAGTGGTAGTCCAGCACGGTCACCAGCACGCCCACGGCCGCCACGGGAAGCAGGGAGCAGCCCAACGCGTACCGCAGCCGCCGCGCGTGCGGGAACACTCCGTTGGCGCCGAACAGCAGCCAGGCCGCTAACGGGTAGGTGAGCGCCGCGTTCGCCGCATGCCCGGAAGGAAACGACACATACCCGTCGAATGGGGGCGCGCCAGGGACGAGCAGGGCGTACACCCAGGCCGCGATGTTGCCCGCACCCGGGGAGACGGTGTCCACTTCAAGCACCGGGGGAGTGCGGCCCACCCCCACCTTCAATAGCGTGCCCAGCACCGCCAGCGACCCGAGACCGGTCAGCACCGCCCCCAGGGGGCGCCATCCGCGTCCCCGCCGCATCGCCCATATCGCCAACCCGACCAGCAGCGGGATGGTTATCAGCCGCTGTCCCAACCGGGCCGTGGCGACCGCGGCCCACAGCAGCGGCCCTTCCGGCTGGCGCGGGTCGACGAACGCGTGGACCGGCCAGTCCAGTGCTGTCACCGGGCCCCCGACGATCACCTGCCAGGTGACCGCGGTGAGCGCGCCCGCCGCCACGGCCAGCCACCCCGCGAGTAGGCGGGGAGCAGGTGCTTTCGGAAGAACAGCCCGGTGCGACGTCACTACTCCTCCCGGGGATCGTTGCAGCGCAGCTCAGCTTAGAGCCCGCTCCCGACGCGCATCGGGCAATCGCGTGACCGGGCGGCGAACCTTACTGGACAGTCCGTTTCCCGCCACGGAACGCAATGGGACGATTATGAACATTGGGTGGCTTGCCGACGCTTGGCGGCGACCCGTTAGTGTGGCCCAGCGGATTGTGTACACAGCCAAGGACGGGGGTCTAGGTGGCGAACTGGGCGTGGCGGGACACATTGGCCCGGTTCGTCGACTCTCAGTGGTTCCAGAACCTGGTCGTCGCGGTGATCCTGGCCAACGGGGTTGTCCTCGGGCTGGAGACCTACGAGGACAGATTCGTGTGGCTGGACCGCAACTGGATGCTGATCGAGGGCTGCTTTCTCACCTTCTTCGTCCTGGAGCTGACCCTCAGAATCCTTGCGCGCGGTGTCGTGTTCTTCCGGGACGTCTGGAACTGGTTCGACCTGGTCGTCGTCGGCATCTCCCTGATCCCGCTCGCCGGCGGGTTCGCGGTGCTGCGCCTCGTGCGGGTGCTGCGCCTGCTCCGTCTCGTCAGCGTGCTCCCCAGCCTGCGGTACATCGTCGACGCGCTCTTCCGGTCGGTGCCCGGGCTCGGCACGGTGATCGCGCTGCTCTTCGTCGTCATGTACACCGCGGCGATCATGGGCGAGCAGCTCTTCGGAGAGATCTCCCCCCAGTACTTCGGAAACCTGGGGACCACTCTCTACACCCTGTTCATGCTGCTGACCATGGAGAACTGGCCGGACATCTCCGACTCGGTGATCGAGGACGCCCCGTACGCGTGGATTTTCTTCGTCAGCTACATCGTGGTCAGCGCCTTCATCGTGCTCAACCTCATCATCGGTGTGATCGTGACCACGATGGAGGAGGAGGTCAGCGCCCCCCGCTGGGCAGAGGACCAGGAGATCGAACTGCACCAGCACGAACAGGTCATGCTCCGCTTGGAGCAGCTCAGCGACCAGGTCGCGGTGCTGTCCGCCCAGTTACGGGCCCTCGGCGTCGCCGTGGAGGAAGTCTCCAACTTCCGTGTGCTCCCACTGGAGAGCACACGGCATGAAAAACGGCCCTCCGCCAAACGAGGGCGAAGGACCAGAAGAAAAAACAGGCGACGTCGGCGGAGCGCTTAGAGCGCGCGCACGTCAGCAGCCTGGGGGCCCTTGGGGCCTGGAACGATCTCGAACTCGACTGCCTGGTTTTCTTCCAGGTTCCGGAAGCCGGTACCCGCGATCGCCGAGTAGTGCACGAACACGTCCGGGCCGCCGCCGTCCACGGCGATGAACCCGAAACCCTTCTCAGAGTTGAACCACTTCACGGTGCCCTGAGCCATCTGCTCTCCCTATGGGACTACAACGGGACCGCACCCTGCTGGCCCCGGGTTGCTGAGCGCCCGTCCCCGGGAGTAGCTACCCAACCGACTAGCGCCCGCGTAAGTTCCGCGGACGCCTAGGGCATCCGAAACTACGACCGCAACCGCTTTAGACAGTATCAGCCATGCCCCGAAACGGGCAGACTTTCCGACCGCGATTTCCGCGGAAAGACCGCTTTTTACAAGGTGTCTTTTCTAACACGCGCACGACGCGGATTCTGTGGTAAAGCGAAGGCCGGGAGCGCCCCGGTCTGCAGCGCGCCCCCGGCCTTCCGCGGCACGCTCAGTTGCCGCCGCTGCCGTAGATCCAGGTGGGGAACCACATCCGGTCCGCCCACTCCGTGTACGGGATCGTCTCCGCGCTCAACACCGGGTACAGGTAGGTGAAGTTCGCGATGATCAGCAGCATGACCACGCCGTAGATGACGCTGCCCACCACCCGGGACCACGGGGAAGTTCCGGGACGGTCCCCCGGCGACCCCAGCATCAGCCCCAGCATCAGCACGATGGCCAGCACCAGGAACGGCAGGAACGGCAGCGCGTAGAAGAGGAACATGGTGCGCTGCGGGAACGCGAACCACGGCAGCCACCCGGCGGCCACCCCCAGCAGCGCGGCACCGGCCCGCCAGTCCCGGTAGGTCACCCACCAGCCGAGCATCACCCCGCAGGCCAGGATGGACAGCCACCAGATCGCCGGGGTGCCGATGCTCAGGATGGCGTCCGAGCACGCCGTCGCCCCGCAGTCGGTGCCTTCCCCGTCGTAGTAGAACGCCACCGGGACCCGCATGATGATCCAGTCCCACGGCTGGGAGGCGAAGTCGTGCGGCTCCCCCAGGTCCTTGTGGAAGCTCCACATCCGCCAGTGGTAGTGACCCAGGCTGATCAGCGCGTTCGCGGCCTCGCGCAGCGGACCGGGCAGGAAGCCGGTGTAGGACTGGACTTCGGGGGTCAGGTCCGCCCACTGGCGGCCCCAGCCGCCGCTCGTCGCCAGCCAGCCGCTCCACGTCGCCAGGTAGACGACGAAGGCGGTGCCCACCATCTGGAAGAACGCGGGGATTGCGTCGTAGCCCAGCCAACGCCCCCACACCCGGCGCTGTCCCACGCTGCGCCGCGCCCCGTAGTCCCACGCGACGGTGAGCAGGCCGAACGCGGCAAGGTAGAACAGCGCGGTCCACTTCGTACCGCATGCGAGCCCCAGGCACACCCCGGCAGCGATCCGCCACCAGCGCACTCCCAGCCAGCGGACCGCGGCCTCTTCGGGAGAGCGGGCCTGTTCGGCGCGGGCGGCCGCGGCAGCAGCCCACCGCTCCCGCAGCCCCGGCTGGGCGTGTTTGCCTGTCTGCTCGTCGGACTCGGCCGCAGTCTGGGACGGCGCCAAGGCGCGGGCCGCGTCCGCGACTACCGTCCACCACCACGCGGTGAACGCGTTGACCGTGGCACGCCCCGCTTCGGTGGCTTCCGCCAGCCGGGCCCGCGTGCGGTCCCGGTCGATCACCAGGCAGCCGAACCCCGCCAGGATCCAGAACGTCAAGAAGATGTCGACCATGGCGATGCGGCTCAGGGTGAAGTGCAGCCCGTCCAACGCCATGATCAGCCCGGCGGACGCCCCCAGCACGATCGAACGGGTCATGCGCTGCGTGATCCGCACCAGCAGCAGCACCGACAGCGTGCCGAACACTGCTGCCGCGAACCGCCACCCGGTCGGGGTGAACGTCGCCCCGACCGGCAGCAGCCCCCACACAGTGTCGCCGAGGGCGATCAGCCATTTGCCGAACGGCGGGTGCACCACGAAGTCCCCGCCGCCGGCGAAGATGTGGGAGACGCCGTTCCGCAGCAGCTCGTCGGCGTTCTCTACGGTTTCGTGCTCGTAGCCATACTCGCGTAGCCCGTAGGCGTCTTTGGCGTAGTAGGTCTCGTCGAAGTAGATCTGGGCGGGTTCACCGAGGCGGATGAACCGGAGCGCCCCGGCGAACGCGGCGACGACGAGGGCGACAACCCAGCCCAGCCAGGCGGGGGAGGGCAGGGCGGGCACCAGCCGCTCACGCAGCGACTGGGACTCAGGCGAGGGAGAAACCTTGTCCTGTAGGGCTGTGGTGCTCATGCGCTTGGTAGGCGAGTACGTCCCTGCGGCGCTCGCACGCCTAGGAAAGACGCCGACTCCTTTCCGTCGACCCGGTGGCGGGTATTGTTCGCCACCCACCGGACCCCGCACCCGTTCGACGAACGGAGCCGAGGGTCACCCTGGTGGACATGGGGCGGCACATACCGTCACGCCAGATTGCGCAATGTCCTGACATGGTGTCGGAAAGTCACGGTGGGAGGGGTGGGCGTCCCGTCACCGTTCGAAACGACAGTGCCGTCCCGGTCATACTAGAGCCAAAGAGGCATGAAGAGCAGGGGTCGGTGCGCGCTCGAACCAACCTCTAACCAACCGTGGACGGAGAACCAGTGGCCGACCAGCAGAGCAGCACCCGGCCAGGCACGCTCACCCTCGCCGGCCTGCCGATCGGGCACCGCGACGACACCACCCCCCGACTGCGCGCGGCATTGGAGAACGCCGAGATCATCGCCGCCGAGGACACGCGGCGGCTGCGCCAGTTCGCCGCCCGTATCGGGGTGCGTCCCGGCGGGGAACGCGGCGCCCGCATCGTCTCCTACTACGACGCCAACGAACGGGAGCGGGCCGCGGAACTCCTCGCCGACCTCCAAGCCGGGCACGACGTGCTTCTCGTCACCGACGCGGGCATGCCCGGCGTCTCCGATCCCGGATACCGCCTGATCACCGCCTGTGTGGACGCCGGCGTGCCGATGACCGTGATCCCCGGCCCTTCCGCGGTGACCGCCGCCCTGGTGCTGTCCGGCCTGCCCACCGACCGGTTCTGCTTCGAAGGGTTCCCGCCCCGCAAAGGACTGGCCGCCTACCTCGCAGGGCTCGCCGATGAGCGCCGCACCATGGTCTTCTTCGAAGCCCCGCACCGGCTGGCCGCCACCCTGACCGCTATGGCTGACGCGTTCGGCCCGGACCGTCCGGCTGCGGTCTGCCGGGAGCTCACCAAAACCTACGAGGAGGTCCGCCGGGGCGGGCTCGCGGAACTCGCCGAATGGGCGGCCGAACACGCCCGCGGCGAGATCACCCTCGTCGTCCGCGGCGCGGAGCGCACCACCCCGCAGGCCACCCCGGAGGCGTTGGTGGCTGCCGTGGCCGCCCGAGAAGACCAGGGCGTTCCCCGCAAACAGGCCATCCAGCAGGTCGCTCAAGAGTACGGGGTGCCGAAACGCGAGGTGTACAACGCGGTCCACCGCACCCCCAGCGACTGACCCGCACATGCCGACGGGGGCGCGGCCCGCACCGGACCACGCCCCCGCCCAGGGAGGTTCCGACCGTTCGGCTACACGACGGCGCCGTCGGTCCGCTCCCGGATCGCACGCTGCTGCTTGCGCTGCTTGGTCTTGCGCTCCTTGACCTCGTGCGGCGGCGGTGTCCGGTCGAACCGCTGCAACCAGATCGCCAGCGGCACCGCCACAAACACCGTGGAGAAGATGCCGGAGATCAAACCGACCAGCATCGCGATCGAGAAGTCGGTGAGCGACGAACCGCCGAGCACCGCCAGCGCGGCCAGGATGAACAGGCCGCCGATACCCGAGTTCACGGTCCGCGGCAGCGTGTGCAGGACCGACGAGTTCGCGATTTCGCGGAAGTCGCCCTTCGGCTTGTGCGCCCACTCGTCGCGCACCCGGTCGAACACCACCACCGAGTCGTTCACCGAGAAACCGATGATGCTCAGCAGCGCGGCGAGGAACACGCCGTCGATCGGCTTACCCAGCCACACGAACAGGCCGATCACCAGGATGATGTCGAAGGCCAGCGCCAGCATGGTCGCCAAGCCGAACGACCAGCGGAACCGCCACGCCAGGTAGGCCATCTGCAGCACCAGCGCCACGATCAGCGCGATCAGCGCCTTGTTGCGCAGCTCGCTGCCCATGCTCGGGCCGATCTTCTCGTCGCTGGTCCGCTCGACCTCGCCGCCTTCCTCGGCGAGGGCATCCTGGATCTTCGCGGCCTCCTGGTCGGAGATGTGCCCGGTGCGCACGGAGATCTCGCCGCCCTCGACCTCCTGGACCACCGCGTTCGCGTAGCCCGCGCCCGCGACAAGCTCCCGCGCCTGGTCGGCGTTGAGCTCCTCGGTGACGGAGAAGGTCATCACCCGGCCGCCGGTGAACTCCACACCCAGGTTGGGGGAGCGCACCGCGAAGCCGAGCAGCGCCAGCACGGTGACGACACCGGTGATGCCCAGCCACAGCGTGCTGCGCTTCATCAGGTCCGGGTTGTGCTCCACCAGCCACTTGCGGACCGCGCTGATGTGGGCGATACCGCTGCTCCGCGGGAACTTCCGCACGATCAGCGGAATGATCGCCACGGAGACCGCGAGCACACCCAGCGCGCCGGAGACGAGCAGCAGCACGTTGTCGACACGCAGCCCGTCGGACAGCACCGCCACCAGGCCCACGACCACGGCCGCGGCACCGATCAGCCACAGCCGGCGCAGCGGAGTGAAGCGGGACACCGTCCACTCCATGAGCACGCGGGCGATGAGGAGCGCCGAGATCATCGACGCGATCGTGCCCAGGCCCAGGGTCACACCGAAGCCCTGGACGGTACCGGAGGCGAGGAAGAACAGCAGGACCGCAGCGATGAGCGTGGTGATGTTGGTGTCCAGCACCGCGCTCCACGCCCGCTGCGAACCGACCGTGAACGACTTGAGCAGGTTCGGCGGGATCGCGCGGCGGCGACGGCGGGTTACCACGCCGGCAGCCGCCTCGTCCTGCTCCTTTTCGGTGGCGTCCAGCATGCCCGCGGACTTGTTGGCCTGGTAGACCTTCTCCTGCCGCTGATACTCCTCGCGGGTCCGCTCGAAGATCAGCACGTTGGCGTCGATCGCCATACCGATGGACAGGACGAAACCGGCCAGACCCGGCAGGGTGAGCGTGGCACCCAGCGCCACCAGCGCCGCGTAGGCGATGACCGTGTAGCACAGCAGCGCCACCGAGGCGAGGAAGCCCGCGAACCGGTAGGAGATGCTGATGTAGATCGCGGTCAGCGCGATACCGATGAGACCGGCGATGAAGCTGGCCTTGATGGCCTCGGCACCCAGGGTCGGGCCGACCGTCTGCCGCTGCACTTCTTCCACGGGCAGCGGCAGGGAACCGCCTTCGATCAGCAGGGCCAGCTCTTTGGCCTCTTCAGCGTCGAACCCGCCGGTGATCGAGGTGCGGCCACCGGACATGCCGACGTTGCAAGCCACATCGTTCGCGTCCACCTCGGGCGCGGAGATGATCTCGTTGTCGAGGACGATCGCGATACGCCGCCGCGGGTCGCCGGGCGAGTGGCAGGCAGCCTCACCGGTCAGCTTCTTCCAGGCTTCCCGGCCAGCACCCTTGAACTCGACGTTGACCAGCCACTCGGTCTGCAGCTCGTTGAGCGTGGCCTCAGCCCGGTCCACCTGGTCGCCGGTGAGCGCGGGCTTGCCCAACTGGAGCAGGGTGCCGGACTCGTCGGGCAGGGTCAGCGCGATGTCCTCCGGGTCGACGGCCTCGGCTTCTTCCCCGGACTCGGTGGACTCTTCCGAGCCTTCCTCGTCTTCGGCCGGGCTCTCCTCCTCCTGCGCCTCGGAGTCGGAGGCTTCCGCGCTGTTGTCAGCTGGGGCGTTGCGGAAGTCGCCGAACATCCCGCCGCCCGTGGTGCCGATGCTCTGGTCCACGCCCAGCACCGGGTGGATGGTCAACTGGGCGGTCTGCCCCAGCACTTCGGCGGCCTCGGTGGGGTCTTGCACACCGGGGAGTTCGACGATGATCCGGTTCTCCCCGGAGCGCGAGAGGGTGGCTTCGCTGACCCCGAGCGAGTCGATGCGGTTGCGCAGCACCTCGACGACGAGGTCAGTGTTGGACGCGTTGGCCTTGGTGCCGTCCTCGGCGTCCCGGGTTTCCAAGACGATCTGGGTGCCGCCGCTCAGGTCGAGCCCGAGCTTCGGCTTCAGGAACCAGCCGGCAGTGAACGCGCCGGCCATGATGAGCAGGGATATGAGCGCGCGGAGCCAGCGCGCCCCCGATCCCGGTGAACTAGTCAAGACGGATTACCTTTCACGACGTTAAAGGGGGTTGGGGGACAAAGCAGCGCATCGGTGCGCTGTCGTGGATGCTCAACTGAGCGCCGTGAAAGGCGGGGCTCGTCCCCACGGCAGGTCCACGTGGGTGTCGGGCAGCAGGCCGGGGCCGCTCGTCCGCGGGGAGAACCGCCACGCGTCACCCGGCGCGGGCACCGCGACCGGGAACGGCACGTACCCGTCGGGCAGGTCGCGCGGGGGTGCGCTCTGCTTGCGCTGCCCGTAGGCCAGCACTAAAGCGATGGTCGTGGAGTTCGTCGCGGGTTTGACCACCGCGTGCGGCCACGGTTTGGCGGTGGCGACCACCGTGGACGGCGTGGGCTCGGGCCGGGGCGGCGGCTCCTGCTGCTCCGTGAGGGACTGCCCGAACGCCAGCAGCACGGCCAGAAGCACGGCCAAGACACGGGAGACCGTGGTGACCACCTTCTTCCAGTGCGCAGCGAACGGACAGTGAGATTACGGACACACACCTTATCTGTGTGTCAGAAGAAAAGAGATGGGCAGTCGAGGTCCCATAAGAGGATGTTTCGGTTGGGAGACCCAGACACGCAGTAGTTTTCGGGGAAGAAACTGGATGAAGCCGGTCCGGGTTGGCTCTAGGCTTAAACCATGTCGTCGAAACGCCACATTCTGACCGCGGTGGCCTGGCCCTACGCGAACGGCCCCCGCCACATCGGCCACGTTTCCGGGTTCGGGGTCCCCTCCGACGTCTTCGCGCGCTTCCAGCGAATGTCCGGCAACAACGTGCTGATGGTCAGTGGCACAGACGAACACGGAACACCCATCCAGGTACTCGCTGACCAGGAAGGGGTGAGCGCTCGGGAGCTCGCGGATCGGTACAACCGGATCATCGCCGAAGACCTCGTCGCGCTCGGCCTCTCCTACGACCTGTTCACGCGGACCACCACCGCCAACCACTACGCAGTGGTGCAGGAGCTGTTCACCGGCCTGTACCGCAACGGCTACATCTTCAGCAAGACCACCAAGGGCGCGATCTCGCCGTCCACGGGCCGCACTCTGCCCGACCGCTATGTCGAAGGTACCTGCCCGGTCTGCGGTTATGACGGGGCACGCGGCGACCAGTGCGACAACTGCGGCAAACAGCTCGACCCGACCGACCTGATCAACCCCCGGTCGAAGATCAACGGGGAGACCCCCGAGTTCGTCGACACCGAGCACTTCATGCTCGACCTGCCCGCGTTCGCCGAGCAGCTCAGCGAATGGCTGAAGAGCAAGGGGGGCGAGTGGCGGCCCAACGTGCTGAAGTTTTCGTTGAACCTCCTCGACGAACTGCAGCCGCGGGCGATCACCCGCGACCTCGACTGGGGTGTGCCGATCCCGTTGGAGGGGTGGCGCGACCAGCCCAACAAGCGCCTCTACGTCTGGTTCGACGCGGTCATCGGCTACCTGTCGGCGTCGATCGAATGGGCGAAACGCACCGGCGACCCTGAGGCGTGGCGCAAGTGGTGGCAGAACAGCGACGCCGAGTCCTTCTACTTCATGGGGAAGGACAACATCGTCTTCCACTCCGAGATCTGGCCTGCCATGCTGCTCGGCTACAGCGGCAAGGGCAGCAAGGGAGGCGAGCCCGGCTCGCTGGGCGCGCTGAACCTGCCCACCGAGGTGGTGTCCAGCGAGTTTCTGACGATGGAGGGACGCAAGTTCTCCTCGTCACGCCGTGTCGTCATCTACGTGCGCGACTTCCTGGAACGCTACGACGCCGACGCGCTGCGCTACTACATCATCGCGGCCGGCCCGGAGACCCAGGACACTGACTTCACGTGGGCCGAGTTCGTGCGCCGGAACAACGACGAGCTGGTCGCCACTTGGGGCAACCTGGTGAACCGGTCGATTTCCATGGCGGCGAAGAACATCGGCCACATTCCCGAAGCCGGGGAACTCACCGACGCGGACCGCGCCGTGCTGGACGCGTCGAAGGCCGCGTTCGCCACGGTCGGGGAACGGTTGAACCGGGCCCAGTTCAAGGCGGCGCTCCAGGAAGCCATGCGCGTGGTCGCCGAGGCGAACAAGTACTTCTCGGAGCAGGCGCCGTGGAAGCTGAAGAAGACCGATCCGAAGCGCATGGAGACGGTCCTGCACGTCGCCCTGCAACTGGTGAGCGACGCGAAGACGCTGCTCACCCCGTTCCTGCCCGCGTCGTCGAACAAGGTGTACGAGATGTTGGGCGGCACGGGAACGTGGACGGGCATGCCGCGGTTGGAGGAGGCCACCGACTCGATCGGCGGTGAGGAGGGCATGTCCACCTACCCGGTGATCACCGGCGACTATGCGGACAACGAGGCGCGGTGGGAGTCGATTCCGATCGTGCCGGGCACCCCGCTGAAGCCGCCGACGCCGCTGTTCCGCAAGCTCGACCAGTCCGTGGTCGACGAGGAGCTGGCCCGTTTGGAAGCAGCAGCCGGGTCGTGAGCGTGAGCTGACCGGAGTGTGAGGAGGGCGGTCCCGCACGGGGCCGCCCTTCGGCTGTCAGGGGAGTTGTCGGATTGCGGGCGACCACTCGGTTCGCCTGTGGAAGAGGGCTGTGCCCCGGGGAGCTTGCGAGCAGAGACTGCACCGGGGCGCACGCCGTACTGTACTTGCTGCTTGGACGGCGGGTGAGGGGTTTCGCGGAAATCGCCGCGCCGTGCCCGCAGCGAGAGCGGGGGAGCCGCTCACGTCAGGACTGTGGTGCCGAGCAGGGTGAGCAGACAGCCTGCGGTGAAGGCGAGCGCCGCTGTGATGGCGGGTTTGGCATCGTGGCCGGCGTATGCGATGCGGCGGCGCAGCCAGAGGCGGAGTTTGCGGGCGTAGTACTCCTGGGTGGCGTGGGCGGGCCAGTACTGGCCGGGCTTGTGCGTGCCGCAGGACAGGGCGCGCAGGTAGGTGATGTGGTGGGGCGAGGCCGGATCGGTCGGGTGCGGGCGGAGCGGCCGCGGGGGACGCGCCGTGCTCTGCGGTGCAGGCCGGGACGCAGGCTGTGGTGTGGGCGCGGCCGGGTGGAGGATCTCGGGGCGTATCTCGGCGAGCTGGCGGATGAGGGCCGCCAAGCGGGCGTCCTGGTTTCGATCGGTGTCGAAATTGTTGCTTTCCGTGAAGGTTGCAGGCATGGCGGTGCGGCGCCTTTCTCGACAGACAGGGAGGGGGCGGACAGTGCGGGCTGGAACAGCCGGGGTTACGTGTGGGGGATGGGCACGGGAAGGCTGGTCGGGAGTTGAGCCGGGGCGAGGGCGAAGTCAGCCCAGACCACTAAGCCCAGGTTGACGGGGGATGGGCTACTGCGGGGCGGTACCCCCAGTCCAGGGCGAGTGCGGAGACGAGGAGCAGGCCGCGGTGGTGTTCCGCGGTGAACCGTGCGGTGCCGCTCAGGTCGGGAATGCGCGGCCGGTGCGGGGTCAGGCCGCTGTCGGTGACTTCGAGACGCAGCCGGTCGGCTGCGGGAAGCGACAGGGAGCGCACGACTTGGCCGCCAGGGGCACCGGAGACGGTGTGGTTGACCGCGTTGGCGAACAGTTCGCTGGCGCACAGTTGCACGTCGTCCACCAGTTCAGCGGGAAACCCAGCCAGATCGCGGTGGAGGTGCGAACGCATCTGCCCCGCTGACGCGAACCGGGATAGATCCGCGGCTCTCAGCGTATGAGCGGCATGGGTGGTGTTGAGGGCAGGCGAGCAGACGGTACAGGACACCTCCAGGGGAGAGCTGGGCGACTAAGTAGTCGCGGGTTAACTGATACATAGATTAAATGAGGCAGCCTCAAAAATTGAGTCCATCATATATATGTGCATCAAAGTCTTATATGTGAATTTTGAGGCGGCTTTAAGAGGAGTGGAGCGGTAAGCCCATCGGGGAGGTGCAATGGTTGCGAGAATGCCCGTCCGGCGGCGCTACCTGGTTATTCAGTTGAAACGGCTCCGACGCGAGGCAGGACTTTCCCAGGACGAGGTGTGGAAGGCGCTGGGGTGGAGCCGAGCCAAGCTTCAACGCCTTGAAGCCGGAGACTTCCAAAGGCTCAAAGCGGGAGACATCATGGCGTTATGCCAGGTGTACAAGGCTGATAAGGCTGTTGCAGAGGAGCTCATCCAAATCGCCAGAGACTCCCGGGCGGAGAAGCCCTGGTGGATCCGGTACAAGGATGTGCTTCCCGGTGCTTTTCTCGGCCTCGAGGCAGAAGCAACCCTGATCCAGGAGTACAACATTGCCCTTGTGCCGGGGCTGCTTCAGACTCGCGACTACGCTACTGCTCTGATGCGCACCTCGGTTGACATCCATGGGGAAGAGGAAGTCCAACGCCGCCTAGAGATTCGCGCTGAACGGCAGAGGACAGTCCTGGACCGTGAAGAACCACCGATGGTCATGGCAGTCATCGATGAAGCGGCTATCCGCCGCCAGATCGGTGGTGTCGAGACGATGAAAGCCCAGGTTAGACACCTGCTTGAGCTTTCAGAACGACCTCGCATCGATATCCAGATACTCCCCTTCAGTGCAGGGGCGCATGCAGCAGCCGGTGTCCCCTTCACCATTCTTGGTTTCGATGGCACTGATGCCGCTGGCAGCGTCGTCTACTTGGAAAGCCATAAAGACGGTTACTACCTGGACACTGATGAGGAGATCGCCCGTTATAGGCTGATTTTTAGTCGCACTCAGGGAAGTGCCATGTCTGTGGAAGACTCGCGTATCTTCCTCGAACAGCTGCTCACCTGAGTCTTGAACCGGACGGTAGAGGTAGACCGTGGACCTGACCTTCGCCGAGTGGAAGAAGTCCAGCTACAGCAACCCCAGTAGCAACAACTGTGTTGAGGTTGCGGTTGTCCCGCGTTTGTCGGCGGTCCGGGACAGTCAGCATCGAGAGCTGGGACGCTTGGAGTTTCCCGTTATGGAGTGGGCGGCGTTCCTGAGTGCTGCTAAGCGCGACGAACTCTGAATACCATCCTTCTCTTTGTAGCGGAGTGATTCTCTCCTCGTGTGGAGAGCGGCATGAATCGTGACCGCAAAGGAGTGCATGAGTGAGGGATGGTAAGGGGGTGGAGCGGCGTAAGTCCAGTTACAGCGGGGGAACGGGAGGCTCTTTTGTTGAGGTTGCGGTTGCCTCGCGCTATTCAGAAATCCGCGACAGTAAGAACCGAGAGATGGGACATCTAGAGTTTCCCGCTGTGGAGTGGACAGCGTTTCTAGACACTGCTAAACGCAACACCCTCTGAGTAGAAGACCTTCCTTTCGAAAAAGAATGGTCTTAGATTGATTAAAGATACTCGAAATGACATTTTGAAGACCATGTGGTGAGGAAGGGGTGAGGGGTAGCGTGGACTTCAAGTGGCGTAAGTCCAGCTATAGCGCTGGCCATGGCAACTGTGTTGAGGTGGCTACTGCTCCTTCTTCTTCTGTCCGCGATAGCCAGTATCGGGATCTGGGCTATTTGGAGTTTTCTATTGTCGAGTGGATGGCGTTCCTGACTGCTGCTAAACGCGATGCACTCTGAGTAAGTAGCCCTGGCTATTAAGAGGTGGTGATCCACTGATCCTGGTAGCTATCGCTCCAGGGCAGCTTGGGAGCGTGTCGCTAGTAGCCGGTGACACAGCGATTCGGTGAGCTCGGTATTTTCAGTCAGGTTTTCTACCCGAGCTGAGTGCTGTCACTAGACAGAGCTCAGAAGAGCAGCCCTGGGACGACAAAACTCCTCATCATGTCAAGCTCGGCTGATCCGCCTCGCCGCTTCGTCCACACGAGCAGTGAACGGACTCGCCACGGCCTGCTGCACCCCGTGGCGCTCGTCTATCTCTTCAGGGGTGGCTGCCCCTCTCGGCACAGCAGATTCCAGTTGGGCCAGGCGCTGCCGCTTCTCCTCGGCCTGCACTGAGTAGCGCGAATCAATACCGAACAGGTCAGCGAGCAGTGCGTCATCACTGCTGCCGGAGACAACGCGCTTGTAAAGACCCGGGAGACTACGCGCATGGCGGTTCCTCTTCAGTGACGTCTGGTAGTCGGATCAAACCGCCTGGATCAGCGCTCTGGTAGAGGTAAGGGCTGTGCGTAGCCACGATGAACTGGATGCGGGGGAAATACCGTTTCAGCCGCTGCACGCTCCCCAGAAAGCGAGGTATGGGCATGGAACAGGGTAGTCACTCGCGCGACCAGGCTTGAAAGCCCGGAGTTCGATGAGCTCTCGCTCAGTCTTCGGAAGGGACCGTATCTAACGACAAACCAGCTTTGCGGATAACTCCGCCCAGGAGGTTCAATAGAGAGAATTTTCAGGAAGAGCTGACAAAGCAGGTGAGCGAGAAAATCCATAGCGGCTTTTTAAGCAAAGAATCCGGCCAATTCTGCAACAAGCGATTCTCTCAGAATCTAACCCGGATTTGAGGAGTATTCCCGCCTCGTATCTTGGTTGATATGGACGCTCACTATCCCACTTGGTGTTCCAAGGGAAACCCACTCTGAAAGGTCCGACAGGAGACTTCGCGCAACCAAAGTCCCCGTCAATTTCAGTGCCAATGCCTGCAACAGAGTGGTTTTTCTAGAGCCGTGGTATCCCACAAGTACAGTCCGCTCCTAATTCCTGCCTCAGAACGAGTGAAGCACAAACTGACATGCGGTTGCTAGAGAATTTGCGAATATCAACGATCTTCACCCTAGTGACATACAAATTGCGAATGGGAAACAGCGTGCGGAAACCTTCCACCTCTGTAGGGAAAATAGCCTGCAAAGGAAGAAGATTTGTTCTCTAGAAATCTCCAGAATTAGATTTCTT
>NZ_BCWB01000060.1 GCF_001592045.1 Thermobifida fusca NBRC 14071 = JCM 3263
CGCGACAAGTACGGCGCCAATGAGCGCTCGCAGAAGCTCAAATACCACGTGCAGACGTCGGGGCGGTCCCTGCACGCCCAGGAGATGCAGTTCAACGACATCCGCACCGCGCTGCAGGCGCTCATCGCGATCTACGACAACGCCAACAGCCTGCACACCAACGCCTACGACGAGGCCATCACCACCCCCACCGAGGAGTCGGTGCGCCGGGCGCTGGCGATCCAGCTCATCATCAACCGGGAATGGGGCCTGGCGATGAACGAGAACCCGCTCCAAGGCTCCTTCATCATCGACGAGCTGACCGACCTGGTGGAGGAGGCGGTCCTCGCCGAATTCGACCGGATCACCGAACGCGGCGGGGTGCTCGGCGCTATGGAGACCGGCTACCAGCGCGGCCGCATCCAAGACGAGTCGATGCTGTACGAGCAGCGCAAACACGACGGATCGCTGCCCATCATCGGCGTCAACACCTTCCGCAACCCCAACGGGGACGACGGCGCGGCCCAAGAGATCACCCTGGCCCGTGCCACCGAGGAGGAGAAGCAGTCGCAACTGCGCCGGGTCCGGGAATTCCGGGAAAAGCACCGGGAGGAGGCTGAGCGGGAACTCGAACGCCTTCGGCAGGCGGTCATCAACAACGAGAACGTGTTCGCGGTGCTGATGGACGCGGCACGGGTATGCACCCTGCAGCAGATCACCGACGTGTTCTTCGAAGTGGGAGGCCAATACCGGAGAAACGTGTAACCGGTTGCCAGTCCTTGACTGGAATGGCTGGGTTCGGAGCCTGCCAGCCCGCACGGCTGGCAGGCTCGTCCAGTGTGCGGGCTTGGACTTTCCCGGTCCGCAAGGCGAGAGAACGGGCGGCGCACGACGACCGCGGCACGGAGAGGGTGGTAGTGCGGTGGCCTACGACGACATGGGGTTTCCGGTCTCAGTGTCGGGTCCGGCACGGCGCGTGGTGTCGCTGGTCCCTTCCTTGACCGAGGCGATCGCCCACACCCGACGGGAGGCGCTGGTCGGCGCGACAGACTGGTGCACCCATCCCGCCGGTCTCGATGTGGCGCGGGTCCGCGGCACGAAGAACCCGGATCGGGCGGCGATCGCCGCGCTCCGCCCCGACCTGGTCATCGCGAACAAGGAGGAGAACCGGGAACTGGACGTGCGCATGCTGCGCGCCGCAGGCATCCCGGTGTGGGTGACGGTCATCCAGACCGTGCCGCAAGCACTGGACTCGCTGACGCGGCTGTTCACCGAAGCCTTGTGCTGGCCGCTGCCCGACTGGCTGGTAGAGGCGCGCCGCCTGTGGTCGCACCCGCTTCCCCCGGTACGGGCCCGGGTGGCGATCCCCGTGTGGCGCGACCCGTGGATGGTGGTGGGGTCGGCGACGTTCACGGGGGACCTGGCACGGCGCTTGGGGCTCGCCAACGTGTTCGCCGACCATCCCGAGCGCTATCCGAAAGTGGCGCTCGCCGACATCGACCGGGACGATGTGGACCTGGTCGTCCTCCCCGACGAACCCTACGCCTTCACCCCGCAGGACGGGCCGGAAGCGTTCCGCTGTGCTCCCACCGTGCTGGTCAGCGGCCGGCTGCTCACCTGGTACGGGCCGTCACTGCTGCACGCCAAAGAAGGGCTGGCTGCGCTCGTCCAGTAACCGGTGCCCGCTAGGCGCCACCGGGACACGCCGCACGACCGCGGCCGGTCAGGGTCAGTCGAGGGCGCCTGCGGCACGCGCCAGGTTGACCGCCTGCACCCGGTTGGTTGCGCCAAGCTTGCGCATCGCGCTCTTCAGATACGACTTCACCGTGTTCGGCAGCAGCCCCAGCGCCTCGGCGACCTCGTCGTTCGTGCACCCCCTGGCGACCTCTGCCAGCACCTCCCGTTCCCGCGGAGACAACCGGACCGCTGCCACGGCTGGGGCAGGGGACCGGTCCGCTGACGGGACACGGCCCGCCAGCAGCCGGGTGCGGCGGCACACGTCGACGAGACGGCGCCGGATCCCTTCGTCTTGGACGGTGGCGGCGATCTGCGACAGCTCAGCCACCAGTTCGTGCACTTCCGCGGAGTGGAGGGCTGGCGGGGCGGCAGCCAGTCTGCGCCGCACTTCTTCCTCAACGGCGAGGTCCCGCTCCACGAGCTGCACGACACGGGCCACCGATTCCAAGAGCCGGTCTCCGAAGTCCACCGAGCTGCGGCTCGCCACGTACAGCACAGCGCGGGGCGCCCCGTCGACGACCACGGGTGCTGCGGCGATCGACCGCAAGTGTTCTGGAGCAACAGCGTGGTCGTAGACGTGCGTGATCTCCTCAGCTGCAAAGTAGTCGTCCACGACCCACGGGCGGGCGAGTGCGAGCGCCCGACCGCCGAGCCCGGCACCGGCCTGGACCCGAAGGCGAAGGAGCGACGTCGTCCGGGCTCTGTCGAGCTGCTCGATCACGAACCCCCGGCCGTCCCGGGAGACCGGGCCGCCGAAAGCGACGGGAAGACCAGTGTCACGGCGCAGCGCACGCAGTGCGCGGGCCAGCAGGGGAGCGGGGTTCGGGGAATACGGGCCGGGAGGGATCGTCATAGGCCGCACCCCCGGGGTCGACATATGAGTGACGCAGACCACGTTACCCCATTTCGGGGGTAGTGACCCAGTTCACTTCGAGGTCAGGATGTCCCCCGCAAGAGGCCGTACCGGCGCCCACAGGGCTGGGAGGCCGCTACTGCCGTGGACAGCACCATGAACCGACCTCGAGGGGGAGACGTGACCGACGGTTCCGCAACCGAGAACTATCGTCGCGCCCGCGACACCCTGCTGGGACTGTCCGGAGACCACCGCACCGCGGTGGAGACGTTCCGCTGGCCTGACCTGGGCCCCGGTTCAACTGGGCGATCGACTGGTTCGACGTCTACGCGCGGGACAACGACACCACGGCGCTGTGGATCGTCGAAGAGGACGGCAGCGAAGCGAAGTACAGCTTCGCTGAGATGGTCCACCGCTCCGACCAGGTAGCCGCTTGGCTGGCAGAGCAGGGGGTGCGGCGCGGCGACCGGGTGATGGTCATGCTCGGCAACCAGGTGGAACTGTGGGAGACGATGCTCGCCGTGATGAAGCTCGGCGCGGTGATCCTCCCGGCCACCACCGCCCTGGGCCCGGCCGACCTGGCTGACCGGATCGAGCGCGGCGGCGCCAAACATGTGGTGACCTCTGCCGCGAACACCGCGAAGTTTGCCGAAGTGCCCGGCGACTACGGCAGGATCGTCGTGGACGGCGACGTCCCGGGCTGGGCCGACTACCGCGCTGCCGCCACGATCGCTGAACCGAAGATCGCACACCCGGAGACCGCCCCGGACGACCCGCTGCTGCTGTACTTCACTTCCGGTACTACGAGCCGCCCCAAACTCGTCCAGCACACCCAAGCCTCGTATCCCCTCGGCCACTTGACGACCATGTACTGGATCGGGGTGCGCCCCGGCGACATCCACCTCAACATCAGCTCGCCGGGCTGGGCGAAACACGCGTGGAGCTGCTTCTTCACTCCCTGGATCGCCGAAGCCACCGTGTTCGTCTACAACTACTCCCGGTTCGACGCTGCGGCGCTGCTCGCGCACATCCGCCGCGCCGGGGTCACCACGTTCTGCGCACCGCCGACCGTGTGGCGGATGCTCATCAACGCGGACCTCTCCGGCGGCCCCGGCGCGCTGCGGGAGATCGTCGCCGCAGGTGAGCCCCTCAACCCCGAGGTGATCGACCAAGTGCGCCGAGCCTGGGGCCTGACCTTGCGCGACGGATTCGGGCAGACCGAGATGACCGCTGTCGTGGGGAACACCCCGGGCTCCCCGGTCAAACCCGGGTCGATGGGCCGCCCGCTCCCCGGCTGCCCGGTCGTGCTGATCGATCCCCGCAGCGGACAGCCCGCCGAGGAAGGCGAGATCTGCCTCGACCTGTCGGCCCGGCCGGTGATGCTCATGCGCGGCTACCAGGACGACCCGGAGCGCAACGCGGAGGCGATGGAAGGCGGCTGGTACCACACGGGCGACATCGCCCGGAGGGACGCTGACGGGTACATCACCTACATTGGGCGCACCGACGACGTGTTCAAAGCCTCCGACTACAAGATCAGCCCGTTCGAGCTGGAGAGCGTGCTCATCGAGCATCCAGCGGTGGCGGAGGCCGCGGTGGTGCCCGCCCCTGACCCGGTGCGGCTGGCAGTGCCCAAAGCGTACGTGGCGCTGGCCCCCGGATACGAGCCGACACGGGAGACAGCGCTGTCGATCCTGCGGTATGCCCGGGAGAATCTCGCACCTTTTCAGCGGGTGCGGCGGCTGGAGTTTGCCGAGTTGCCGAAAACGATCTCGGGCAAGATCCGCCGAGTGGAATTGCGGCAGCAGGAGCAGGAACGTGCTGAGGGCACGGGACAGGCGAGTCAGGAGTGGCGCGACGACGAGTTTCCGGAACTGCGCCGTTCGTAATAGTCCGAGGTGAGGCCGGGGCCGCAGGCTCCGGCCTTTTTGCGGTTCCTGTGGGTGTTCTCCCGGTGCAGCGGGACGGGTGCCGCGCCGGTCGGTCGGTTCGGGGCAGTGCGTCCGCGACGGCAAAAGTGGTCTAGTTCACGGATCGCAGTGCGGGATTTGCGGTGGCGAAGGCCCCAGATGTGCCTTCCTGGCAAGAAAGTGGACAAGAAAGAAAAAGGTCACCTGCGTGGGGCCGTGATCCGGCGATCCCGTTGTTTCTCCTCGTCAGAACAGATGTCACGACAAATATGAGAATGATTGCTTAGGTTGTAATGTTCCAATTGATGGGATGATGTGATGACCTGACTGAGACGAAAAAATTCGTATTACGCATAACGGCGCCATATGTCATTGCTGCTGATCAGTTCTATGATTTGGAGTTATCGAGACTGATTTAACCGTAAACAATAGAGAATTCTCGTTTAGGAGCTTTAGGGACGTCCATCGCTCGGCTATGCTGCCGCAGTGGCGGTGAGGCGTCCCAAAGGTGAAACGCCACGGGATCGGGTTCAGATCCCCAGACGCGATTTCATGACAATCAATACACATCTTTGATCTCTGGAGGATGGTGGCGTCAACCGTTGCTGATCCCCCCTATCCCCACATTTCAGTGACGTGCCTGAACGCGAACCATAATGACTGATCAGAAAACTGCTCGCACTCACACGGGCGCAACGCCGCTGGGCGTTCTTCTCCTGCTGGCCGCCGTCCTCATCGTGGCCGCGGGATGGACCTGGACAGCGTGGAGCGCCCCCTCAACCATCCTGCTGCCCGTCTTGCTCACGGGCGGGGCTTCCATCATCCTGCTGGTCGCCTTCGGGGTGGTCATGTACTACCAATCCGCACGGGCCGCGCGGGCGACCGACCGTGCCGACCGGATCACCGCCGACGCCCAGCGGCTCGTCGGCGAAGCCCTTCCCACCGTGGTGCAGCGGGTGCGCTCAGGAGCGTCCGCAGCCACCGCGCTCGACGGCGTCAACGAGACCGTCGACTCCGTCCACCGCACCGTGCTGGAAACCGTGGCCACCGAAATCGCGCGCAGCGAACGCCAGCGCGCTGCCGCCATGGCGGCCTGCGCCACCGCGGCCGGACGAGTCCAAGCCATCACCACCGCGATGGCCGCCGACCTGCGGGAAATGCAGCAACGCTACGGCAACGACACCCCCGCGGGAGACATCCTTGGCGACCTCATGCACCTGGACCACAGCACTGCCCAGGCTGGACGGGTCGCCGACAGCATCGCGGTGCTCACCGGGGCCCGCAGCGGACGACGCTGGACCCGCCCCATTCCCATGGAGAGCATCCTCCGCGGCGCCATGGCCCGTATCGGCGACTACAAGCGCGTGCGCTGCCACTCGACCTCCACCCTCGCCGTGATCGGATACGCGGCCGAAGGAGTCATCCACGCCCTCGCGGAACTCCTCGACAACGCCGCGAAATTCTCCCCGCCCTCCTCCACGGTCCACGTCTACGTGGAAGAGGTGCAGGCAGGAGTCACGATCACCGTCGAAGACAGCGGCCTGGTCATGAGCGAAGAAGCGCTGCGCCGCGCCCGCGAAGCCGTCAGCAACGGGGGAGACCTCACCAACCTCTCCGGCAGCCGGCTCGGCCTCGCCGTCGTCGGCGCCCTCGCCCGCCGCTACGGCCTGTCCGTCTCCTACCGGCCCTCCTCCCGAGGCGGCACCGCGGCAGTCATGCTCGTCCCGCAGCGCATCCTCAAAACCGCGCCGCAGCCCTCCGCGGCCAGTGCACCGCCAGCCGCGCCCCAACGGCAGCCGCGCACCCCAGCCCCGCAGACCGCCCCCTCCGGCCGGACCGCAACCACCGAACCCGTTGCGCAGGCCGCCATCCGCAACGCCAGCGGCCTCCCGGTACGCCGCCGCGGTCAAACCCTCGCCGCAGCCCAGCGGCGACAGCAGGCCCCGAAGCCGCCCGCCCGCCGCACGCCGACCACGTCGGCAGAGGGCTTCGGGGCGTTCCGTGCCGCGGTACGCAAGACGACCCCTAACCGGACTCAGGAGGACGAATCCTGATGGATCTCGCCAAGCTTAGTTGGCTCTTGGAAAATCTCCTGGAACGCACCCCCGGAGCCCGCCACGCTCTCGTGCTCTCCCGGGACGGCCTCAAGCTGTGCCACACCTCCGGGCTCAGCACCGACCAGGCAGACCACCTCGCGGCCATCGCCGCCGGAATGCAGAGCCTCGCGCACGGTGCGTCTATGGAGTTCGGTGACGGGGCCGGTGGAGTCCGCCAAGCCATGGCCGAGTTCTACGGCGGACTGCTGTTCATCATCGAAGCAGGCGCTGGAGCCCACCTCGCCGTCATCGCCGCCGAGGACGCCGATCCCGGGTTGACCGGGCACAACATGAACGAGCTCGTCGAACAGATCGGCGAACACCTCAGCGTCGGAGTCCGTACCGCTGAACCCCTGTCTGGTAGAGCATGAGCAGATCCATCGACCGGGAGGGACCCGATCGCTTCTACGTCATCACCTCCGGACGCAGCCGCGGTGGGGACGAGGCACTCGACTCGGTGACGCTCATCGTCACCGAGTCCGACCCGACGCCCGGAATGCAGTCGGAACACGCTCGCATCCTGCAGATGTGCCGACGTCCTATGGCGGTTGTGGAGATCGCCGCCCGGCTCGAACTGCCTGTCACCGTGGTGCGCATCCTGCTGACCGACTTGCTCGACGCAGGGTACGTCACAGCCCGCCACCCCGTTACTACGGGTTCCGCGACAGTCCCCGTTTCCCCGGCCGTGCTGGAGAAGGTTCTCGTTGCACTCCACAACCTCTGAATCCACAGTGCTGCCCGCCACAGCCGCACACGGGTTGAAAATCGTCGTCGTCGGCGGATTCGGCGTCGGCAAGACCACCCTGGTGCGCGCGGTCAGCGAAATCCGTCCGCTCAACACCGAGGAGACGATGACCCAGGCAGGAGCCGGGGTGGACAGTCTCCACGGAATCCCCAACAAGTCCACGACAACCGTGGCCTTCGACTTCGGCCGCATCACCGTCGACGACACGTTCGTGCTCTACCTGTTCGGCGCCCCCGGCCAAGAGCGCTTCTGGTTCCTGTGGGACCGGCTGTTCACCGGGGCGCTCGGCGCAGTCGTCCTCGTCGACGCCCGCCGACTCGAAGACTCCTGGTACTCCATCGACCGGCTGGAGGCGCAAGGCACTCCCTTCGTCGTCGCCCACAACAACTTCGGGTCCTCCTACACCCTGGACCAGATCCGCGGGGCACTCGACCTGGACCCCTCAGTCCCCCTCCTGGAATGCGACGCCCGGGAACGAGAGTCCGCCAAACAGGTGCTGGTCACCCTGGTCCGACATGTGATGACGACCATCGCGGGGGAGGCCGTCCGATGAACGCCCAACGCGGCATACCGAGCAGCCACCAGAACGCTTTCCGCCTGTACGGTCCCCAGTTCCAGAACAAGCCCGCCGAACTGTACCGGCAGATGCGCACCGACTACGGGCCGGTGGCCCCCGTCCTCCTCGACGGGGACATCCCCGCCTGGCTCGTCATCGGCTACCGGGAAGTCACCCACGTCCTCAACCACCCTGAAACGTTCGCCCGCAGCTCCCGGCGGTGGAATGCGTGGGACCTGGTGCCGGAGAACTGGCCGCTCTACCCGATGGTCACGCGCACCCCCAACATCCTCTACTCCGAAGGAGAAGAACACCGTCGCAGGGCTACGGCCATCAGCGACGCGCTATCCGGGGCAGACCAGCACGAAGTCCGCCAGTACGCGGTCCAGGCTGCCGACCGGCTGATCGACGGGTTCTGCGCTGCCTCACGAGCCGACCTGCGCGCCGACTACGCTTCCCGGCTGCCCGCCATCGTGCTGGGCCGGCTGTACGGCCTCGACCAGAAGCACGCCGAAGTGCTCGCCGAGGCCATGACCACCATGATCGACAGCGGCCCTGACGCGGTGAAAGCCCAGCAGTTCCTCCTGCAGACCATGGGCACGCTCGTCGCGGAGCGGCGGAAACAGCCCGGCCCCGACGTAGTCAGCCGACTCGTCCACCACCCCGCCAAGCTCCGCGACGAAGAACTCATCCCTGACCTCGTAGTGATCCTGGGCGGCGGCCACCAGCCGACCACCGAATGGCTCGGCAACACCCTGCGCTTGATGCTCACCGACGACCGGTTCGCCGCTTCCCTCACCGGGGCCCGCAGCAGTGTGCGCGAAGCCCTCAACGAGGTGCTGTGGGAAGACACCCCGACGCAGATCTACCTGGGCCGCTACGCCGCCCACGACGTCGAACTGGGCGGCCAGCTGATCCGCCGCGGCGACCTGGTCCTCCTCGGGCTCGCGGGAGCCAACAGCGACCCGCAGATCAACCCTGGGCCGGAATGCCGGATGAGCCAGGGAAACCAGGCCTACCTGTCGTTCTCCCACGGAGAACACCGCTGCCCCTATCCCGCCCCAGAACTTGCCGAAATCATCGTCACCGCGGGCATCGAAGTCCTCCTCGACCGGTTGCCCGACGTGGAACTCGCTGTCCCGGTTGACGAACTGCGCTGGCGTCCCTCCCCCTGGATGCGCGGCCTCGTCGCGCTTCCAGTGGTCTTTACCCCCGTTCCCCCCATTGGAGGTCAGTGATGGCTTCGCCTGCCGACAATCCGATTGTCCTCGATCCCTACGTCTCCGATCTGGAAGGTGAACGGGAACGCCTCTACGAGGCCGGACCGATCGCCTGGGTTGAACTGCCCGGTGGGGTGCGGACCTGGTCCGTCACCCACCACCAGGCTGCCCGCGAACTCCTCACCGACTCCCGCCTGTCGAAAAACATGGCGCACTGGGGCGCCTACAACCGCGGCGAGATCTCCCCGACCTGGCCGCTGCTGAGCGTCATCCCGCCCACCCCCACCAACCTGCTGGGCACGGACGGCGCTGAACACAAACGCCTGCGCACCCTGACCGCCCAGGCGTTCACCCCCCGCCGCGTAGAGAAACTCCGGCCCCGCATCCGCGAGATCACCGAAGAACTCCTCGACGCCCTCGAAGAACGCGCCAACGAACCCCAGGACCTGAAGAGCGAGTTCTCCTTCAAACTGCCGATGCGGGTCATCGGCGAGCTGTACGGGGTGGAAGAAGCAGCCCACGGGCAGCTGCGCAGCCTCTACGACAAGTTCTTCAGCTCCGTGACCCCGCCCGAAGAGTTCCTCGCCACCCGGGAAGCCCTCGTCCAGTTCTACACCGAACTGATGGAGCGGAAGAAAGCCAACCCCGGCGACGACCTCACCACCGCTCTCCTGCAAGCCAACGAGAACGGCGACCGGATGACGGACGAGGAAGTCCTCGGCACGCTCCAGATCGTCGTGGCCGCCGGGCACGAGACCACAGTCAACCTGCTCACAAACACGGTGCGCGCCCTGCTGCGCTTCCCCGACCAGCTTGAACTCCTGCGCACCGGCAAGGCCACCTGGGAGGCGGCGATCGAAGAATCGCTGCGCTGGGACCCGCCCACCACCAACTTCATCTTCCGCTTCGCCACCGAAGACATCGAATACGGCGGGGTGACCATCGCCAAGGGCGACTCGGTGATGATCTCCTACGGCGCGATCGGCCGCGACCGCGGCCAGCACGGCGACAACCCTGAAGTCTTCGACGTCACCCGGAAGACCAGCAGCCGCCACATCTCCTTCGGCTACGGCCCTCACGTGTGCCCCGGCGCCCCCCTGGCCCGCCTCGAAGCGCAGGTCGCCCTGCCCATGCTGTTCGAACGCTACCCCGACATGAAGCTCGCCGTGGACGACTCGGAGCTCGTCCCCAACCCGTCGGTGATCGTCAACAGCCTTAAAGAATTCCCGGTCATCCTGCGCCCGTAGTTCCCCCGCAAAACCGGGGCGGGAGGGCAGCCGTCCCTGCGGCACGGCCCTCCTGCCCCGACCCTTTCCCACCTACGCCATGCGGGCGGCCGGCACCGGCGGACGCTCCTCCTGCGGGGCGCGAGGCTCGGGCAGTCCAGCCTCGGCACGGACCGACCGCCCCAGCTCTTCCACCATCTTCAACGCGTCCAACAGGTCGTTCTCCGAAACCGAGAACGGCAGGTTGTGGATCGTCTCCTCCGGGGCGAGCGCCGCCTCCACCACCATGCGGAGCACTTCGTCGTCCACGTGGCCCAGGCCTGCCTCCGTCAACGTGGTCGGCAGTCCGAGCCGCGCGGTGAACTCGATGAACTCGCGGATCTCCTCGGCTGCCGCCGCCTCCAAGATGAGCTGGGTGATCGACCCGATGTTCACCTTCTCGCCGTGCATGAGGTGGTGGGTGTGGGGCACGACCGTCAACCCGTCGTGGACCGAGTGCGCCGCCGCCAAGCCTCCCGACTCGAACCCGAGACCGGACAGCAGCGTGTTCGCCTCCACCACCGCCTCCACGGCGGGGGTGACCAGGTTGCTCCGCACCGCCTCGACCGCTGGCAGCGCGTTCTCCCACAACAGGTCCCACGACAGTTTGGCCAACGCGATCCCGGTGTGCGTCGCCATTCCCCCGGCGAGCGTGGGGCCGTTCGCCCGCTGCACGGCGCGCGCTTCGATCCACGTGGCGAGCGCATCCCCGATACCCGAGACCAGGAACCGTGCCGGAGCGTTGGCGACGAGCTGCGTATCCACGAGGACAAGGTCGGGGTTGCGCGAGTAGAACCGGTAGGTTTCGAAGACGCCTTCCTCGCTGTAGACGACCGACAGCGCCGAAGTGGGGGCGTCCGTGGACGCCACCGTCGGCACGCTCACCCACCGGATCCCCGCGTTGTCCCCGGCAGCCTTGGCAGTGTCGATCGTCGAACCGCCGCCGAGACCGATGATCACGTCGCAGCCGCGGTCAGAGAGCACGTCGGCGACCCGCCGCGCCTCAGCGGCGGTGGGGATCCCGCCGAACTCTTCGAACCGCACCGCGAGCCCCGCCTGCCGGAACGACTCGGTCACCGTGGCCTCCGTCAACTGCCGGACCACGGGATCAGCCAGGATCAGCGGCACGGACCCGATCGCTGCGACATAGGTGCCGAGATCCGCGAGAACCCCCCGCCCCTGCACATACCGCCCCGGGGCGAGCAGCGACCGCGTCGTCGGCATCGTGGTTGTCTTCGCCATGGTTCCCCTCGTTCGTCTCTGACGGTGTGGGAAACCGCTCTACCCACATTCGCGGTCGCGCTTCTCCAGCAGCAGCGAGTTTTGCTGTCGCCTGGGACGGCCCGCGCACAGCTCACTGCGGACGGGGGCGCAGCTCCCACGGCCGAGGCCAGTAGCGACGGTTCGGGTCGCGTCGCGGCAGTTTCGCCTTAGGCGCAGTGCGCAGCGTGTGGACCAGTTCAGACACTGAAGCAGCACACACCAGGACAGCCAGGCCGATGCCTTGATAGGGAGGTTTGAGGACGGCTGTTACCTCCGGGATGCCGGCATCGTCGTGGAGTACACAGATCTCGTAGTGAGGGAACTCCGCCCGGGCGCGGCGCAGCTCTTCGGAGGGGATGAGCTGGTACACGGTCACTAACCTTCGACGAGGGACGCCGTAGGAAGGGCGTGCTGGCGATGATGGCTGGGATGCCTTCCGCGACGGTGCGGAGGCGAGTGTCCCCCAGCACCGGTGCGCGGTTCGCGGAGGACAGGAGACAGACCAGCCACTGCTGGAAACGGGAAAGGTGGCCCGCGTTTTCAGCAGTAGAAGGTCGTCTGCGATCACCAGAGCACCTGCGGGGGAGAGCAGCCCGCGGTCCGGATTGATCGGTGCAACGTGCCCGATCCCCGTCGAGGATGGTGTCCCTGACAGGTCCGGAGTGCTCAGGCGACAAGAAGGCACACGGAAGCGGCACGTCATTCCGGGGTACCGGGAGAAGGAAAGAGAATCGGCGCTTACCGGGCCTACCCAAACTCTATCCTGAGCCGCGCCAAAAAATGACGGACTTCCGGAGTTCGAGGGAGAAATCTCACGAAAGACGCCAGAGAGGACACTGTTTGGCGGATCGGGGAGAAAACCGGCCCCTCACCGCAGCGGGCAGTCGAGCACGCTGCAACGTGGGCCAGCCGACTCCTGTCCCGGAAGGATCGGGAAGGATACGATGGCTCGGTCAAGACACTGCCCTGCCGCGCCGCACGCCCGGCCAGCGGGAGGGAGCAGAAGCGTTTCCGACCAACCGGTGCCGCCCGCGCCGACCCGGCCGCCCCCACGGCACCGGGACCCGCGTGGGACAACGATCCGATTCGGACCATGTGATGGCTGAGGCAACAACAGACAAACGGCAGGGCCACACCCGGGGACGGACCGGCAACGATCGGCGTACCCAGATCATCAAGGTCGCCACCGAACTCTTCCGCGAAAAGGGCTACTACGCCACGTCCCTGGACGACATTGCGGACCGCATCGGATTCACCAAACCGGCCATCTACTACTACTTCAAAAGCAAAGAAGACGTGCTGTTCGCGATCGTGAACAGCATCGTGGACGAGGCCCTGGAACGATTCCACGCCATTGCGGCCGGTCCCGGCAGCCCTGGGGAACGCATCCACGCCCTCCTCGTTGAGCACACCCGCACCATCCTGCGGAACCTCGACGCCAACACGGTCTTCTACAACGAGCGCGGTCTCCTCTCCCCCGAACGGGAACGGGAGATGCGCAAACGGGAACGCGAATACACCGAGATCATGCAGCGCCTCTACGCCGAAGGCGTGGCCACCGGGGAACTGCTCGACGTCGACCCAACCGTCGCCACGGCGACCCTGCTCGGCGCCGCGATCTGGACATACCGCTGGTACGACCCCGAAGGCCGACTCTCCGCCGACGAAGTCGTCGAACAGATCACGCGGCTGCTCCTCAACGGCTACCGCCGCCCCGCCTGAGCGGCCCGGCATTGCCGATCCAGAACCGGAACCGGGAAACCTCCCCGCCCCGGAAGAAAACCCGAGGATACTGACCCCATCCCCGTGGTAGGGGAGAGGTGGGCTGCGGGAAGGACGCACATCCGGACCCGGTGCCGGCCCGCGCCCAGCGGCGCTGCACCACCGGGGCCCGGACCACCACGGAACGGGCTGCCTCCCCCGCACGGCTGGCCGCAGCAGGCCCGCCACCCGGCCGCCCCTTCCAGAACAACCACCAGCACAGTCCGCACCGAATCCGCGCCCATCCCGACACAGGGAAGATGAGGGCGTTCCACACACGGGAGTGGGGAAAGCGGATGATCAGGCTCGACCGGTTAGTCAACGTCCTGGGACGCTTCGGAGTCCGGCTCTACTGCGACCCGCGGATGCGCCAGGCAGAACTGCGCAGCGTCGTCACCTACGATCCCACCGACCCTCGGCCGGTCGGCGGTGACGTCTTCCTCGCCGTGGGAGTGGCCAGCGTCGCCCACGCCGTCGACCTCGCGGCCGCAGCCAACGCCGTCGTCGTGCTGGTCCGCGCCGAAACACCCCCGGACAGCGACGTGCTGTCCCGGGCCCGCCACGAGGAGATCGCGATCGCCGTCCTCGACCCGGCCGTGTCGTGGAGCCAGCTCGCCGCGGTCGCCTACGGGCTCGTCCTGGAAGGCCAAGAAACCGAGGCGGGCCGCGGCCCCACCGACCTGTTCGCGCTCGCAGACACGATCGCCGGCGCCGTCGGCGGGCCGGTCACGGTCGAAGACGTCCTGTCCCGCGTCCTCGCCTACTCCAGCCTCCAAGAACACACCGACCGTGCCCGGGCCCGCACCATCCTGGGCCGGCGCGTCCCCGAACCCGTCCGGCTCGCCCTCGCGGAACGCGGCGTCTTCGCGCACCTCGCCGAATCCGACCAGCCGCTGTTCGTGCCACCCATGCCCGAACACGGGCTCAACGGGCGTGTCGTGGTCGCCGTCCGCGCCGGACGGGAACTCCTCGGCTCCATCTGGGTGGACGCCGAAGCACCCCTCCCCCCGGCGCGCGCCGCCGCTTTGGAAAGCGGGGCCCGCACCGTGGCCCTGCACTTGCTGCGCGCCCGCGCCAGCGCCGACCTGGAACGCCAAGTCGAATCCGACGGGGTGATCCAACTCCTCGAAGGCCGCGGCGATGCGCTGGTGACCGCCCAGCTCGGCCTGCCCGTCGGCCCGTTCCGGGTCGTGGCCCTGCAAGCACACGTCGGCGACGACCAGCACGCCGCAGCCCTGCTGGTGTTCGAACACGTCACCACCGGATTCGGGTGGGCACGTCCGGGACGCAGCGCCCTGTTCGGCACCACCGTCTACACGGTGCTCCCCGATACCGGCGTGGCCCGGGCCCGCGACTGGATCGCCGGAGTGGTCGCCGCCCTGCCGTCCGACGTGGAAGTGCACGCGGGGATCGGCGGACCCGCCGACATCGACCAGCTCACCGAAAGCCGCCAGGAAGCCGACGAAAGCCTGACCTTGCACGCCGCCCACCCGCGGGGGCGGATCGCAGTCAGCTACGACGACGACTGGGACGAGATCCTGCTGGGCCGGCTCCGCCGGGTCGCCGCCACCGGACGGATTCCTGCGGGCCACCCCGTGGCGCGCCTCGCCCGCCACGACCACGAGCACGGCACCCGCCACGTGGAGACACTCCGCGCCTGGTTCGACGCCCAAGGCGACCACCGGGCCGCCGCCGACCTGCTGGGCGTCCACCCCAACACGGTCCGCTACCGGATGCGCCGCATGGCCGAGATCGCCCGTGTCGACCTGGACTGCCCCCGCACCAACCTCGCGCTCGCGATCGCTCTCGCAGTAGAGGCCGACGGTCCTTTTGTTCTCCGCGAACAGTCCTGACTTGTGGATTTGTTCACACCGAATAGACCGCTCCGCGAGATTGTCCGCCATGCTCAGAGCAGAGGGAAGGTCTGTGGAGCTTTGTGGGGAGCGGCGATGAACCAGACACGAGACGGAGGCGCACCGCGCACCGCGGTGGTCATTGGGGCCGGAATGGTCGGCCTGTCGACCGCCTGGTTCCTGCAGGAGCGGGGCGTGGACGTGACCGTGGTCGACCGGGACAGCGTGGCGGCAGGCGCGTCATGGGGCAACGCGGGATGGATCTCCCCGGGACTGTCGATCCCGCTGCCTGAACCGTCCGTCCTGCGCTACGGACTGCGGTCGCTGCTGGACCGCAATGCCCCCCTCTACGTTCCGATCCGTGTCGACGTGGGCTTGTGGGGATTCCTGCTGCGGTTCGCCGCCCACTGCACCATGCGGGCGTGGCGCCGGTCCATGCAAGGGTTCATCCCCATCAACTCGCAGTGTTTGGACGCCTACGACCAGTTGGCGGAGAACGGCATCACCGTGCCGACAGTGGACGCGCCGATCACCGCGGCCTTCGAAAAACGCGCCCAAGCCGCGGACCTGCTGCGGGAGCTGCGGCTGATCCGCGACTCCGGCCAGGAGATCGGTTTCGCCGAGATGACCGGGGACGAGCTGCGGGAGCGGATGCCGCAAGTGTCGCAGCGGGTGGAACTCGCGATCCGGTTGGACGGGCAGCGCTACGTGGACCCGGGAGCGTACACGAAGGCGCTCGGCGAAGCCGTGGTGAAACGCGGCGGCACCCTCCGCGAAGGGTTCACCGTTACCGACATCCGGCCGGACTCCGGGGCGATCGCGGTCCGCTCGACGACAGGGGAGAGCGTGCGCGGCGACGTGGTGGTGCTGGCCGCCGGATCGTGGATCACCGGGCTCGCCCGCAAACTGGGGGTCCGCACCCGCGTGCAGGCGGGACGCGGATACTCGTTCACCGTGCCCACCGAGCAACCCGTGCCCGGCCCCCTGTACCTGCCCGCCGTGCGCGTAGCCTGCACCCCCTACCAGGGCAAACTGCGGGTCGCGGGCACGATGGAGTTCCGCGGGCCTGACGACCCTCTGGACCCGGGGCGGATCCGCGCGATCATCGCCTCGGCACGCCCGCTCATGGAAGGGATCTCCTGGGAGGACCGCACCGACGAATGGGTCGGCCCGCGCCCGGTCACCCCGGACGGGCTGCCGTTGATCGGAGCGACGAAAGCACCAGGCGTCTACGTTGCGGGAGGCCACGGTATGTGGGGGCTGACCCTCGGCCCGATCACCGGCCGTCTCCTCGCCGAACAGATCACCACCGGAAAGCGGCCGGAAGCACTGGCCGCATTCGACCCGCTGCGCTAACCCGGGCGCAGCAGCGACCACTCCCTGGTGGGGAGGGAGGAGGGGCCCGCCCCGGTTCCGGCACCGCGGAACCCGAGGCGGGCCCCTTTTTTACTCGCGTGCCCGGCAGGTGCCACGGCCCGCATTCCCCGTAGTCAGCGTTATGATCCACCGGCCTCGGGACAAGAACGTCACCGGTGTGCTGTTTTTCCTGGTGGGTACCGGTTACCGGATCACACACGGACAGCACACCGGGAAGAGGAGATCGTGATGCGGACTGCCGGTGCTGGCGGAGCCGTGGAACAGGGACGCCCCCTCAGTGCGGGGCCACGACGGTCGTCCACCCTGGGCACGGTCGTGTTCTGGGCCTCGCTGGGGATTTCGCTTGTCCTCACCCTCAGCTTCGTGGTGGGAGCGCTTGCGCCGCTCGTTCCGTTTCTCGTTTTTCTTCCCGCGATCGTCGCCACGGTCGGCACACTGCAGCAGACCGCCATCATCGCCGGGTGGACCTACCTTGTCGCTTTCATGGTGTACGCCTCGCGGGACGGGATCTCCGGCCAAGAACTGTACGGGCTCGTGCTCGCCGCAGTCCTGGCGGTGCTGAGCATCGCAGCGAGCTGGTACCGCATCCGCAGCGCCGAAGAAGAGTACCGGCGGCGCTCCCACGAAGAAGAAGTCCGCCAGCTGCGGTCGACCGTCGCCGAGCTCCAACGGCGGATCCTCCGCCCGCTGCCCGCACGGGTGTCCGGGCTCATCGTCGACGGCCACTACCGGCCCGTCGAAGAGAACCAGATGGTGGGCGGCGACATCTACGAAGTGGTCCGTACCCCTTTCGGGGTAAGGGTGATGATCGCCGACGTCCAAGGCAAAGGCCTGCCCGCGGTCGGCACCGCGTTCTCCGTCCTCGGCGCTTTCCGCAGCGCCGCCTACCACATCAAAGACCTCATCCAACTAGCGGATGTACTGGACACCTCAGTGGTGCGGTACAACATCTACGCCAAACAGGTCCAAGAGCCGGAACGGTTCGTCACCGCGCTCCTCCTCGACATCGACGACCAGGGCCGGGTGCGGGTCATCAACTGCGGCCACCTCCCGCCCTACGTGGTGTGCCCCCAGTACGCCGGTCCAGCAGTCCCGCACGACCCCAGCGCCCCGCTGGGCTTGGGCAGCCTCGTCCCCCAGGCCCGGGTCATCCAAGAGTTCTCCCTACCCCCGGAGGCGACCCTCCTGCTGTGCACGGACGGGGTCACCGAGGCACGCAACCGCGACGGGAAGTTCTACCCCTTGAAAGAACGCCTCCGCGGGTGGCGGAACGTGCCCGCGGAACAGCTCATCGAACGGATCGCCGCGGACCTGGGCGAGTTCACCGAGGAGGACTACCGCGACGATATGACCGTGCTGACCCTGTACCGGGAGCGGAGCGCCGCCCCCGTGGCAGAGCCGCCCCGGCAGGCCGCCCGCTGACCTGTCAACCCCGGCCGCCGGTCAGGTGGCGGGCAGGGCAGCGGCCAGCGCGATCACCCCCACCGAGGCCACCACGCTGGTGATCGCCATCACCCGGGCGAAGACTGGGTATCCCCGCGAACTCGCTTCGCCGTGCAGTGCCGCCGCCACCATCACCAGAGCAAACAGCACGAGTTTGGCGGTCAGGATCTGCCCGTAGCCGGGCAGGAGCAGCGACTCCCATGTCACGCCCTTCCGCCACGCCAAGGCGACACCGGTGCCGATCTGCAACGGCAGGAAGAACGCCGCGGTAAGAATGCCGAACCGTCGGCCGACCGCGGTCAACAGGGTGGCGCGCCGTTCGTCGTCCAGGCTGCGCCGGGCCAGCGGCAACACCACCAGGGACACGGTGAGCTGCCCGCCCACCCACAGTGCAGCGCCGAGTACGTGGAGAAACCGCACCACTGTCCAGATCGTCAGCACCGTTTCACTCCGTGATCGTGAAGAAGCCGCGGGCCCCGTTCTCGGCATGCCGCATGTCATGGTCGACAAAGGGATAGGAGCCCGCTTCGGGGAACACTGTTTCGACAAAACCGCCTTGGGCGACCGCCAGGTCGAGCGCTTGCGCGCCCCCGGCGTCGCCACGGCGCACCAGGTAGGCACCCTCCTTGTAGACGGTGTCGAACTGGGCGCCGACGATGTGGAAAGACGTTCCGCTGGTGGGACCGGCCGCCACCACCCAGATCCGGACGCGCTCCCCGACCTCGGCGGTCAACGGCGCGTGGGCGTAGCCGGCGGCGACCCCGTTGAACACCCACGCGTCCGGCTCACCCGCCCGCATCCGGGCGACCTGGTCGGCGCTGCCCGGCTCGCCCAGGTACAGCTCTCCTTGGACCAGCAGGTATTCACGGTCGACCGGCTCAAGGTCGGGCGGGTCGATGATGACCGCGCCGTACATGCCGTTGCCGATGTGCTGCAGCATGGGCGAGGTCGAACAGTGGTACACCCAGGCACCGGCTTTCTCCGCGCGGAACCGGTAGGTGAGGCGCTCGCCCGGATTGATCGTGCGCATCGGCTCGTCCGGGGCGAGACTGCTGGCGTGGAAGTCGATGCCGTGGCCCATCGTGCCGTCGTTGACGAAGGTCACGGTGAACACGTCGCCGACCTTGCCGCGCAGCACAGGGCCGGGGACGTCGCCGCCGAACGTCCACACGCTCTGCCGCACCCCGGGGGCGACCTCCAGCTCGGTTTCGGTGACCCGGATCTCCACTTCGTGTTCGGTGCGGTCCGGCGCGGGCGGCAGGACAGCGTCGCGGGGCTGCCAGTCGTCGCTCATCTCCGCGGACAGGGGGAGCGGTGCGGGCGGACCGCTGTCCGCACCAGCGGGCGTGTCGGGGCTGTCAGCGCTGTCCGCAGTGTCAGTGGTGTCGATCCGCATCCGCATGCCCGCGGCGCTGTGCCCGAGCACAGTGCACCAGGCGTCGATGGGCTCGGTCACCGTGCCTACCTGCAGGGTGGCGCTGTCACCTGGCGCAAGCCGGGGCGTGCGGGCCCCGGTCTCCACCACCAAGTCGTGGACTTGAGTGTCCTCGTTGCGCACGCGGAGGACGAGGGAGTCGCCGGGCGCGACGGTGACGTGGGACGGGGAGACGGTCATGTCGCCCAGCACCACGTCGACGGTACGGACCTGGCCGGAGCCCGCGGGCACTTCGGAGGCGGGAGCGGTTCCGCTGCCCGCTATGCCGAGGGCAGCGGCGGTGAGCGCCGCACCCAGCGCGGTCCCTACCGCCCCGGGCGGGGGAGCCGTGCTGCTGTTCCGCACGGTGGGGATGATGATCGCCGCCGCGGCAGCGACGACGATGACGCCGAGCAGCAGGGACCACAGGAGGGTGTCGGCGTTCACTCTGTCTCCTTACGGGGCCGGAGTTCTGCGACACAGCGGTCGGGTTCCGCGAAGGGCCGCAGCCGCACCGCCTCCACGGGGGCGCCCAGTTCGGCGAGCACGCCGCGCATCATGCCCAGGTGGATGCCGCAGACGATGTCGGGGGCGGATTCGGCGAGTTCCCGGAACGGGCAGCGGTGCAGGTCGATGCCGGCTGCGCTGCGGCGGGGACGGAAACCGGCCTGGTCCAGCAGCGTGGCCACGGCGCGGATCGCGGTGTCGGCATCGACCCGCTCGCCCGCCTGCGGTGCATGCACCATGCGGCGGCCGTAGCTGCGGCCGGCGTCGATCGCGGCGGCGGCGTGGTCGGCCGCTGTTTCCGCGAGGTAGTCGACGAGCATTTCCGCGAGCAGCCGGTAGTTGCGCAGGGCAGCGGTCTCGTCTGTGACCGCGGAATAGAGCAGGCGGGGGCGGCCGGGCTGGTCGCGTTCCTCAGGGGCGCTGGTCACGTATCCGCGTTCCGCGAGGATCGCTAGATGGCCGCGGACAGTGTTGGCGTGGAGCCCTACACGCTGGGCGAGGTCCTGAACGGTGAGCGGACCTGGGGCACGGCGGAGGGCTTCCCAGACAGCCACCCGGCTCGGGTCCGCGAAGACCCGGTGTTCGCCGGGGTCGATGCCTGGAGTTCGCACGGTCCCGTCCTCACTTCCCACGCTCCCAGTGTAAATACGGTGATCGCCGTAAAAATTCGGGGGTGGTAGTGAAGCGTTTCCCCTGGTACGGCGGTGGGGCGTGCGCGTCGCGGCTGCTTTGCGGAAGAAACAACGGCCCTCACCGGCGGGACCGGCGGGGCCGTCACGACTGCTGGGCGTGCCCGCTACGTGCCCTGCTTGGGGATGATGCCGAGAATGCGTGCCGAGTCGGTGCGGTGGGAGACGGAGTCGTCGAAGGTGAACTCGGAGAACAGCTCCGTCGGTGAGCCGCCCCGGGCGTGGAACGGGAAACCGTAGTAGGTACCGTCCGCGTAGAGGACGTAGCGGTTGTTGTCGAAGTCCGTCCAGATGCGCTCGATCTTCTTCCCGGAGAGTGTGACGAGCTCTTCCACGTCGGAGACTTCGCCGTCCGGGGACAGTTTGAACGTCCGCAGCGTGGAGTGGTCGACCTCACCCCCCTGCCCGTCCTTCGGCAGGAGGCCGACGAAGTTCCCCGACGGCCCGGGGAGGAAATTCCGCGAGGCGACCCGGGTCCCGTCGGTGAGGAAGTGGAATTCTTGGGTGGCTGCCCCTCGAGGAGAGGTCAATATCTGGAGTTTGTTGTCCGTAGTGGCGGTGTAGGCGGCTTTAGGGATGAAAGAGCCTTCCGGACCTTTGAGGAGAAGAGCCCCTTCATACTCTTCGAGGGGAAGAGAATCGTGCGGCACCTCGCCCCGTTCCTCCGGGGGATTGTCGAGAGGAGCGTCAGTGGGCACCGCGAGTACCCGGTATTTCTCCTCCCCTTCGCGCCGTTCTTCGAACCACAATTCGCTGCCGTTCGGGGAGAACTGCGGGGACTGGTAGGAGACTTCGGCTTCGGATTCCTCGCTTCCGACGCCGTACACGTCCTCGGTCTCCGGCGCTGCTTCGTCCGGCGCGAGGACCGCGGTCACATGGTAGGAGCGGCTGTCGGCGTCCAGCTCGGCGAGCCGGATTTCTCCTTCCGAGGTCTCGTAGGCGGCGTGGCGGAAGTCCGCGGAGAACGCGAAGTCCGTGGTGTCCAGGAAGAACATGTAGTTCGCGGAGCGGTCCGTCAGTTCGGTGAGGTCGAGGAAGAGCTTCTGGACTCCGTCATCCACGTCGTGAAAGGTGAGGTAGACGGTCTTTCCCGACGAGCTCTCCGCCAGCCGGGCGAAACCGGACAGCGTCTCAGCAGTGACGCCCCGGTCCTCTGGCGTGGGTGGGGCGCTCGAGGTCCCGTCTCCGCCGCAGGCTGCCAGTGGGAGCAGGAGGGCGAGGAGTGCGGAAACCGGGGTCTGCGGAGACCGTCTGGTGTTCGTCACGGTTCGTCCTTCGGATCGTCCTGGGGGGAACAGGGCTCTCTCCGCGTTTCGGGCGTGGAAAGGTCGAGGCAGGAACGGACGATTGTGTCGTCTCTGCCGCCCGAGAACCGGGATTCCGGCGGGGAGATGCGGTTTTCTTGCCTGAAGAATAGCGGAATGATCACCAATAGGAAGAATTCGGGTAATCCCGGTCAGGGATCCCGCGGGTGAGCAGCGGTTATGCGACTGTGCCGCTGGCGCGGTTTCTGTGCGGAATCCGTAGAGGCCGAGGTGGCGGTGGCGATCCGCGGTACTCGCGTATTTTTTTGACGTCCGAGGGCGGATAAGTTAAAGGAAATTTCACGCCGATGGCAGAACGAATACAGCGGACTTTACGGACAATCTGTGGAGTTTTCGAGGTCAGACCCTGGTGAGGGGACGGAATCCGAACAGAAATCGAAAAACGGTATGCATACCGGAGTCCAGGATCCTCTTCCCCACCAGGAAAAAGGGGACCGCACCGCAGAATCCCGCTGGCGGGACGCCGAGGAGAGACCCCGCGAGACCGCCTGCGCCCGCAAGCTGGGAAGCACGCTCCCACGGCCCTAGGCCGCACCGTGCCCGGCGCGAACAACCGCGGGCACGCCCACTAGGTCTGACAACTGGCCTCGCACCCCATGGAAGCCGCGCGGGACGCATCCGGCCGGTGCAGCGCAGAAAAACTGCCCCTGGCACACGCCAGGGGCAGACATGCCGTGGCGGGGAACCGGGAGTCCCGGCTCCCCGCCGTCAAGCGCTACGCCCAGGGAGCAGCCGCCCCACGCGGCGCCCTCCCCGAAGCTCAGAACGGAGCGCCTCAGCAGTGATCGTGCTTGGGGCCCTTGCCCGGCTTCGGCTTGCCCGGTCCCGGCTTGGGGCTGTCCGCGCACCGGGCTTCCCGCAGCGTCTGCTGCAGCGCGAAGAAAGCGGGCTTGCGCTCGTACTTCTCCGTCATGATCGTCGCCGCGCCCTCGTCGGGGAAGAACACCGGCACCCAGGAGTACTTGTCCGTGAAGCCCCAGATCGTGAAGGAGTCGCAGCCTTCCACGGCCAGGCACGCTTCAAGCGCCTGCTGGTAGTAGTCGGCCTGCTGCTCCAACTGCTTCGGGGTCGGCTTGCCGCTGGCCGGCAGGTCCATGCGCACGTCCAGCTCGGTGATCGCCGTGGCCAGACCGAGCTCGTCGAACCGGCGCAGGTTCTGTTCCAGGTCGCCCGGGAAGCCGTAGCGGGTGCTCAGGTGCCCCTGGACGGAGAAGCCGTGGACCGGAACCCCGTCGTCGAGCAGCTCCTGGATGAGTTCGTAGTAGGCGTCGCTCTTCGGGTTGATGCCCTCCACGTTGTAGTCGTTGAAGAACAGCTCCGCGTTCGGGTCTGCCTCGTGCGCCCAGCGGAACGCGTCAGCGATGATGCCGGGGCCGAGCTCGCGGATCCAGATGTTCTCCTGAGTACGCAGGTTGCCCTGCTCGTCGAAGATCTCGTTGGCCACATCCCACTGGTGGATCCGTCCGGCGTAGCGGCCGACCACGGTGGTGATGTGGTCCCGCAGGATCTCGCGCAGCTCCTCAGGGGAGTAGTCGCCCTCTTCGAGCCACTCGGGGTTCTGGCTGTGCCACAGCAGGGTGTGACCGCGGACCTTCTGGTCGTTACGCTCCGCGAAGTCGACGATCTTGTCGGCCATGGCGAAGTCGTAGCGGTCTGGCTCAGGATGGATGTACTCCCACTTCATCTGGTTTTCCGGGGAGACTGAGCTGAACTGCTGAGCCAGGATGCTGCGGTATTTCCCGTCGTGGGTGAAGGGGTCGGGGTAGTCCTGCTCCAGGTGGTGGCCGCCGCCCGCGACCGCGCTGCCGATGTAGAAGCCGTCGGGGGCAGCCCAGCGCAGCCGCTCGGATTTCGCGTTGGAGTGGGGAGCGGGATGATGGTCGTGGACCGGTCCCGCGCTAGCGGGAACCACCATGAGGGGGAGAGACAGCACCGCAGTAGTGAGCGCGGCGGTGATGAGACGCACCGGTTTCATCAGACTCCCTAAGGTTGAGTCGTAATATTTTCCGAAAATTTCCGGAACATTGTGACGAAGGACACTAGAGGCAATGGGGCAGGTCGTCAACCACCGGGCGACGTCTCAGGTATGACCGCGGCCTTCTGCGCTCATACTTTGAAGGAGAGACAGAGGAAAAGGAGGACGCGTGGCCGAGACACCGAGCCGATCCGTGACGATCTCCGCAATCGCGGCAGAGGCAGGTGTGTCCGCGCCGACGGTCTCGCGCGTCCTCAACGGACGAGGCGATGTAGCACCCGAGACCCGCGAACGCATCGAAAACCTGCTCCGCCTCCGCGGATACCGCCGCAGGGGGAGCCGCGGCGACGGACAGCGCCGCGGCGAGCGGATCGGCCTCATCGACCTGGTCTTCAACGACCTGGACAGCCCGTGGGCAGTGGAGATCATCCGCGGAGTCGAGGATGCCGCGCACGGCATGGACAGCGGCATCGCCGTGTCCGCCATCCACCGCCAAGCCAGCTCCACCCGGAAATGGCTCCAAAACGTCCGCTCCCGGGCCAGCGACGGCGCGGTTCTCGTCACCACAGACCTGGACTCCGAACTCCGCTCCGAACTGGAAGAACTCCACATTCCGGTGGTGGTCATCGACCCGGTTGGACTCTCTGACCTCACGGTGCCCACGATCGGCTGCACGAACTGGGCAGGCGGACTCAGCGCCACGACGCACCTCATCGAGCTCGGCCACCGGCGGATCGGCTTCGTGGCCGGACGCCCCGAACTGTGGTGCAGCCGCGCCCGCCTCGACGGCTACCGGGCCGGCCTGGAAACAGCGGGAATCGAGGTGGACCCCGAGCTGATCGCTCCCGGGGAATTCAACTACGAATCCGGGTTCCGCGCCGGTGAACGCCTGTTTGACCTGGACGATCCGCCGACGGCGGTGTTCGCGGCCAGCGACCAGATGGCTCTCGGCGTCTACGAGGCGCTGCGCCAGCGTGGCCTCCGCGTCCCCGACGATGTCAGCGTGGTCGGCTTCGACGACCTGCCGCAGGCACGGTGGTCGTCCCCGCCGCTGACCACGGTGCGCCAGCCCCTCGACGACATGGGTCGACTCGCCGTGCGCACCCTGCGTCGACTCATGGACAGCGAGGAGATCGAAAGTCCTCGCGTTGAACTCGCTACTGAGCTCATCGTTCGAGACAGCACCGCTCCTTCGCCCACAGCAACCAAAAAATGACGCTACTTTATGTAAGGCTCCGTTGACTGTGCGGAGTCGATTTCTTTGGCGTCTCTTTACCTGCCCGGACGCAGAAAAGTCCGGGAGATTCCCGTGTGAGGTTTCCATCCATGCTCTGTGGGCAAACGAAGCGGTGGCACGGCTTACTCGGCGTGCTCTCCGTCTTGACCATCGGTTTAACCTGCGGCATTGCAGCTCCCGCGCATGCCAAGGCGACCGCCGACCTCGTCACCACCACGGGCAGGGCCGGGAAGACCGTCGCACTGACCTTCGATGACGGTCCCGACCCGGACAACACTCCGGCTCTGCTCGAAGTCCTGCACAAATACCAGGTCAAAGCCGTGTTCTGCCTGGTGGGTGACCAGGCACGCAACCACCCTGACCTGGTCCGCAGGATCGTGCTGCACGGCCACACACTGTGCAACCACTCGATGCACCACGACGACTTGGGCGACTGGTCAGCCGCGGACATCCGGGCTGACCTGCTCGAAGCCAGCAAAGCCATCCGCGAGGCAGTGCCCGGGGCACGCATCCCCTACTTCCGGGCTCCGTATGGCTCGTGGGGACAGAGCCCGCAGGTCGCCGCTGACCTGGGCATGCAGCCGTTGGGCTGGACGGTCGAAGTCGCCGACTGGGAGCAGCCTGGCACCAGCGAACTGGTGCGGCGGCTCAACGAGCAGCTCACCCCGGGGGCGGTGGTCCTGCTCCACGACGGGATCGGCGACCGCAGCCAGACCGTGCAAGCCGTGGACCAGGTGATCCCGCGGTGGCAGGCGCAGGACTGGATCTTCACACGTCCTGCCCGGCCGGTGCAGCCCAGCATGATCGTCCTGCGTCTGGGCTGATCCGGGGCTTGGGGACGGTGCCTATTGGCGGGGTGGGCGGGCGGGAGCGGGCCGACACACTTCCAGGCGATCTGCCCGAGTTGTCGAAAAAGTCGCCTATTACGGAGTGTGTACACATATTGACATAGAGGCGTGGTGCTCTCTAGGTTTCCTATATCTTCCGGAAGTTTCCGAAAATTTCGGGCCAGGGAGAGGAGACCTAGATGACGACCGTCCCCCGACGCTCCCCCTTACGGAAACGTCTCCTGGTGGCCTTGTGCGCGCTAGGACTCGCCTTCACCTCCGCCGCCACAGCCCACGCCCAGGTGACTCCTGACATCGTCACCACCACCGGGCAGCCCGGAAGGACCGTCGCCCTCACCTTCGACGACGGCCCCAACCCGAACGACACCCCGGCCCTCCTGTCGGTCCTGCGCAAACACCAGGTCAAAGCGGTGTTCTGCCTGTGGGGCGAGCACGTCCGCCAATACCCGGCGATCGCCCGGCAGATCGCGGAGGAGGGGCACATCCTGTGCAACCACTCGATGCGCCACGACGACATGGGGAACTGGTCGGCAGCCCAGATCCGCGCCGACTTGGAAGCCACCAACCAGGCCATCCGCGAGGCTGTCCCCAACGCTGACATCCCGTACTTCCGGGCCCCGTACGGCTCGTGGGGACAGAGCCCGCAGGTCGCCGCTGACATGGGCATGCAGCCGCTGGGCTGGGCCATGGACATCGCCGACTGGGAGCCTCCCGGCACCAGCGAACTGGTGCGGCGGCTCAACGAGCGGGTCACCCCGGGGGCGGTGATTTTGCTCCACGACGGTGGAGGCGACCGTAGCCAGACCGTGCAAGCCGTGGACCAGGTCATCCCGCAGTGGAAGGCGCAGGGCTGGACCTTCACCTTCCCCGCTGGCGCGCCCACGAACCCTGGCCCGACGCCCACCCCGACCCCGACGCCGACCCCCACTCCGACTCCCACCCCTGGCCCTGGCAACCCGGGAGCCACCTGTGACGTGGA
>NZ_BCWB01000061.1 GCF_001592045.1 Thermobifida fusca NBRC 14071 = JCM 3263
CGCTGTCCTTAGCGAACCGGGAGATCGGCGCCCTGCCGCCCGCGGCGCGGGCTGATGCGGGCCGGCGGGTGGGCGGTGCCCGGCGCGAGGTCAACGAGGCGCTCAAAGCGCGCCAGGCGCAGTTGGAAGAGGAGCACGAGGCGCGTGTCCTCGTCGAGGAGACGGTTGACGTCACCCTGCCCTACGACCGGATTCCCCGCGGGGCCCGGCACCCGCTGACCACGATCGCCGAGCGGATGGCGGACATCTTCGTCGGCATGGGCTTCGAGATCGCTGAGGGGCCGGAGGTCGAAGCCGAGTGGTACAACTTCGACGCCCTCAACTTCCTGCCCGACCATCCGGCCCGGACGATGCAGGACACTTTCTTCATCGCCGGCCCGGACGGTGAAGAGTCCGGCATGGTGCTGCGTACGCACACGTCGCCCGTGCAGGTGCGCGCACTGCTGGACCGCGAGCTGCCCGTCTACGTGGTCGTCCCCGGCCGCACTTTCCGCACCGACGAACTCGACGCCACCCACAGCCCGGTCTTCCACCAGTTGGAAGGACTCGTGGTGGACGAGGGGATCACGCTGGCGCACCTGCGCGGCGCCATCCAGTTGTTCGTGGAGCGGATGTTCGGCGAAGGGCTGCGCACCCGCATGCGCCCGTCGTACTTCCCGTTCACCGAGCCTTCCGCCGAAGTGGACATGGAGTGCTTCGTGTGCCGGGGTGCCTCCGTGGGCAACCCCGAGGCCCCCTGCCGGACCTGCTCCTCGGAAGGGTGGATCGAAATCGGCGGCTGCGGCGTGGTCAACCCGCGGGTGCTGGTCGCCGCTGGAGTGGACACCGAGCGGTACAGCGGCTGGGCTTTCGGCCTGGGCATTGAGCGGACGCTGATGTTCGCCCACGGGGTTAAGGACATGCACGACATGGTCGAAGGTGACGTCCGGTTCACCGCGGCCTTCGGGATGGAGATGTGATGCGGGTTCCCGTTTCCTGGCTGCGCGAATACGTCGCACTGCCTGCCGAGGCCACCGCGCGCGAGCTGGCCGACAAACTGATCAGCCTGGGCCTGGAAGTCGAGACTGTCGAGGAGGTCGGCGCTGACATCAGCGGCCCCATCGTGGTGGGCCGGGTGCTGACCATCGAAGAGCTCACCGGGTTCAAAAAGCCCATCCGGTTCTGCACCGTGGACGTGGGCGACGCCAACGGTACGGGGGAACCGCAGGGCATCATCTGCGGTGCCCGCAACTTCGCCGAAGGCGACCTGGTCGTGGTGTCGCTGCCCGGCGCGGTCCTGCCCGGCGGTTTCGCGATCTCGGCCCGGAAAACCTACGGCCGCATGTCGGAGGGCATGATCTGCTCGGCGAGCGAACTGGGCCTGTGGGAGGACCACGAGGGCATCATCGTGCTGCCTGAAGGGTTCGCCGAGCCCGGCACGAAGGCCGACGACCTGCTGGGGTTGCGTGAGTCGGTGCTGGACATCGCGGTCACCCCGGACCGGGGCTATGCGCTGTCCTTGCGCGGTATCGCCCGGGAAGTGGCCGCTGCCTACGGTGTGGAGTTCACTGACCCGGCGGTCCGCCCGCTGCCGTCCGCTGCCGAGGGCGGCTATCCCGCGAGTGTCGCCGACCCGGCGATCTGCTCCCGCTACGTGCTGCGCGGTGTCACCGGATTCGACCCGGCCGCGCCCACACCGCTGTGGATGCGCCGCCGACTCCACCTGTGCGGGGTGCGTTCCATCTCGCTGGCCGTGGACATCACCAACTATGTGATGCTGGAGTTGGGGCAGCCGTTGCACGCCTGGGACCGCTCCACCCTGCGCGGTCCGATCGAGGTCCGCCTCGCCCGGCCCGGCGAGAAGCTGGAGACCCTCGACCACGTGGTGCGCGCCCTGGACCCCGACGACATCCTCATCACTGACGAGTCGGGGCCGATCAACATCGCGGGTGTCATGGGCGGTCTCAGCACCGAGATCCGGGAGACGTCCACGGACATCCTCATTGAGGCGGCGCACTTCGACGCCGCGCATATCGCCCGCACTTCCCGCCGCCACCAGTTGTCGTCGGAGTCGTCCCGCCGTTTCGAGCGTGGGGTGGACACCGACATCCAGCTCGCCGCGGCGACCCGCGCAGTGGAGCTGCTCGCGGAACTCGGCGGGGCGACGATCGAGGACGGGATCACCCACATCGACCACACGGTTCCCCGGGAACCCATCGTGGTCCGGGCGGGGCACGCAGGCCGGGTCGCGGGCGTGGACTACCCCGTGGAGACCGAGATCGCCCGGCTCCGCCAGGTCGGCTGCGAGGTTGTCCAGGAAGGCGACACGCTCAAGGTCACGCCGCCGAGCTGGCGTCCCGACCTCACCGACCCGAACGACCTGGCCGAAGAGGTCATCCGCAACGAGGGCTACGAGAACATCCCGGCCCTCCTGCCGCAGGCTCCTCCGGGGCGCGGACTGACCCGCGGGCAGCGGCTGCGGCGTGCCGTGGGACGGACGCTCGCCGACCGGGGATTCTTCGAGGTTCTGAACTATCCCTTCGTGGGGGTGCGCGACTTCGACCGGCTGCGTCTGGACGAGGATGACGCGCGGCGGACCGCGGTGCGACTCGCCAATCCGCTCAACGACGACGAGCCGCTGCTGCGCACCACCCTGCTGCCCGGCCTTTTCAAGGCCCTGGTGCGCAACGTGGGGCGCGGCTTCACCGACATTGCGCTGTTCGAAATGGGGCTGGTCTACCACCCCAAGCCGGACGCGCCCGCCAAGGCTCCGATCCTGCCGGTTGACCGGGCGCCCACCGCTGAGGAGCGCGCCACCCTGGAGGCCGCGCTGCCGGAGCAGCCGCGCCACATCGGTGCGGTGCTGGCGGGACAGCGGCTGCGCTCCGGCTGGTGGGGCGGTGGTGAGCCTGCCACGTGGGCCGATGCCATCCACACCGCGAAGGAAGCGGCAAGCGTGGCCGGGGTGGAGCTCATCGTCCGCGCCGCCCAGTACGCCCCCTGGCATCCGGGACGCTGCGCTGCGCTGTACGTGGCCGACGGCGACCGCGAGGTGCTCGTGGGGCACGCCGGAGAGCTGCACCCGCGGGTGATCAAGGCCTACGGCCTGCCTTCGCGGACCTCGGCGCTGGAGATCGACTGGGACCGGATCGAGGCAGCGGCGGCAGCCGCCACCGCGCCGCAGATCTCCACCTACCCGGTGGCAACCCAGGACGTCGCCCTTGTGGTGGACGCGTCCGTGCCCGCGGCCGAGGTGGAGGCGGCACTGCGGGAAGGCGCAGGTGAACTGCTGGAAAGCGTCCGGCTGTTCGACGTCTACACCGGGGATCAGGTCGGTGAGGGCCGCAAGTCGCTCGCGTATGCGTTGCGGTTGCGGGCCCACGACCGCACTTTGACCGTGGAGGAGACCAACCGGATCAAGGATGCTGCCGTGGCAGCGGCCGCGGAACGTACCGGGGCAGTGCTGCGCGGCTGACCGGTTCCAAGCCGTGAGGTGGCGAGGAGGTGTGGGGGATCGCCCGACCGGGCGACCCCCACTCGTGTGGAGCATCGTGCGTCAGCCGCAGGGCGTGGCTCGCCGTCTGGGAAACCCGGGGCGGCGGCCTGCCCGCGAGTGCCGCCGCGGCCGCCGTCATCCCAGGACAATGGGGAAAAGATCACCTATCACCATTAGTTATCTAAGAAGATATTTGTGGCGTAGGATGAAATGAGCCGCCCGGGACGGCCGTGAGGGGATGCGCATGGGGACGAAAGCTGGCACCGACACCGAGCAGATCACCGACGAAGACCTGATCACCTGTTGGGGGCTGTTCCACGAAGCGCTCTCGGAGACCACCCCGCTGCTCCTCCAAGGAATCGCCCCGTGCGGGAAAGACATGTCCGGCCCCTGGTTCGAAGTGCTGCTCCGGTTGCAGCGCTCCCCGCACCACCGCCTTCCCATGAGCCAGCTCGCCCGGGAAGTCTCCCTGAGCAGCGGCGGGTTCACCAAACTTGCCGACCGGCTTGAACGCAACGGGTACCTGGTCCGCCAGGCCTGCGCTCTGGACCGCCGCGTCACCTATGCCACGCTCACCAAAAAAGGGCTGGACCTCGCGGAACAGGCCAGGACCAAGCACGTTGCCCTCCTTCGCGAGTATGTGCTGGCCCCCCTCGGGGAGCGCGGCGTGCGCGCCCTAGCCGAACAGGCGCGCAAACTGCGGGACAACTCGCGTCACGCCCGCGAGGAGCTGGGGAAGGGCTGAGACTGCTGTGGGCTGCCCGGGAGCGGCCCGGGGGCAAGAGCTGACCTTTGGCTACAATTCCCCTTCTTCGGGACAACCGCCCCCCTGGGACCCGGGGCGGAGGTGACACGACAACCGACGCCGGGGACGGGGCAGGCGTCATGCGGGAGCGTTCGGGAAGGCAGACATACCCATGAGACTGATCGCCAGCGCAGCCGAGATGCGTGCCATCCCCCGTTCGAAGGAGTTCCGCAACGGTGCGGTGTCCTTCTGGTACCGCGAACTGGGGCTTCCGAAACGGCGTGCCGCCCTGCCCGGTGACGCCGACTACGACGTCTGCATCGTCGGTGCCGGATACACCGGGCTGTGGACCGCCTACTACCTCAAGAAAGAGCAGCCCGACCTGCGCATCGCGATCCTCGAGCGGGAATTCGCGGGCTTCGGCGCCTCCGGGCGGAACGGCGGCTGGCTGTCCGCGGAGTTCGCTGGCTCCCGGGAGCGCTACGCCAAAGAGCACGGCAAAGGGGCGGTGATCGCCCTGCAGCGCGCCATGATGGCTACGGTCGACGAAGTCATCACGGTCGCCAAGGACGAAGGCATCGACGCCGACATCGTCAAGGGCGGCATGCGCATCGTCGCCACCAACCACGCACAGAAGGCCCGCCTGCTCCAGGAGATCGCCTACCTGCAGGAGTGGGGCTACTGGCCGGAGGACTACTACCTCTTGGAGCCCGACTACGAGCCGATGCTGCGGGTCGACGGGGCAGTGGCGGAAGCGTTCAGCCCGCACGCCGCGCGCATCCACCCCGCCAAGCTGGTCCGCGGCCTGGCCGCCGTGGTGGAGAACCTCGGCGTGGACATCTTCGAAGGCACCGCCGTCACGGAACTGCGGCCGCGCAAGGACGCGCAGCGGCCAGCCGCGGTCGCCGAACAGGGCACGGTACGGGCCGACTATGTCATCCGCGCCACGGAGGGGTTCACCGCGGAGATTGCCGGCTACCGGCGCCAGTGGCTGCCCATGAACTCCTCGATGATCGTGACCGAGCCGCTCAGCCCGGAGGTGTGGAAGCGCATCGGCTGGGAGGGGCACGAAGTGCTCGGGGACGCCGCCCACGCCTACATCTACGCGCAGCGCACCGCGGACGGCCGTATCGCGATCGGGGGGCGCGGGGTCCCCTACCGGTTCGGGTCCGGCCACGACACCAACGGCGCGACCCAGCCGCAGGCGATCGCGGAACTGTGGCGGGCGCTGGCTCGACTGTTCCCGGCGGCGAGCGAGGCCCCGGTGGTCCACGCTTGGTCCGGGGTCTTGGGCGTGCCGCGGGACTGGTGCCCCAGCGTGTACCTGGACCGCACCAGCGGACTGGGCTGGGCCGGGGGATACGTCGGCAGCGGGGTTGCCACCTCCAACCTGGCGGGGCGCACGCTGCGCGATCTCGTCCTGGAGCGGAACACGGACCTGACGCGGCTGCCGTGGGTGGGCCACCGGGCACGCGACTGGGAGCCGGAGCCGCTGCGCTGGATCGGCACCCACCTCGTCTACGGCCTCTACCGCGGCGCTGACCGCCGTGAGGCATCCCGCACGCTTGAGACGTCCACGCTGGCCGAGCTGGCCACCAAGCTCGCCGGACGCTGACCTCCGGTGGTTGGGCGGGGCACCCGCCCAACCACCGAGCCAAGCCTATACACTAGGTTGCATAATTTTTCAGTCGAGTGCATGATGGTGCACGTCGCACCCTGCTCAGAGGGAGAGAGGTATGGGCTATACGGCGGCGGTCGCCGGCGCCAGCGGGTACGTAGGAGGGGAACTGCTGCGCCTCCTGCTCGCCCACCCCGACATTGAGATCGGGGCACTCACCGCGGGCGGCAACGCCGGGACCCGGCTCGGCGAGCACCACCCTCACCTGACCCCGCTCGCTGACCGGATCCTCACCGAAACCACCCCCGAGACCCTTGCCGGCCACGACATCGTCTTCCTCGCCCTGCCCCACGGCCACTCCGCTGCGCTAGCAGCCCAGCTCGACGCCGACACCCTCATCGTCGACTGCGGCGCCGACTTCCGGCTGGCCGATGCCGCGGCCTGGCAGAAGTTCTACGGCTCTGACCACGCCGGCACCTGGCCCTACGGTTTGCCTGAACTCCCCGGGGCCCGTGCCGCACTGGCCCAGACCCGGCGGATCGCGGTCCCTGGCTGCTACCCCACCTGCGGAACCCTCGCCCTGATGCCTGCTTTCGCGGAGCAGCTCGTCGAACCGGAGGTCGTGGTGGTCGCCGCCTCCGGAACCTCCGGCGCTGGCAAAGCCGCCAAACCCCACCTCATCGCCAGCGAAGTCATGGGGTCGGTGAGCGTCTACGGTGTCGGGGGAGCACACCGGCACAACCCCGAATTCGTCCAGAACCTGTCCGCGGTGGCAGGGACCCCGGTGCGCGTGTCCTTCACCCCGGTCCTCGTGCCGATGCCGCGCGGCATCCTCGCCACCTGCTCGGCACCGCTCAAGCCCGCCATCGGCCTCGACGAAGTCCGCGCCGCCTACCAGCGCCACTACGACGCGGAACCCTTCGTCCACCTGCTGCCCGAGGGACAGTGGCCCACCACCGCGATGACCCTCGGCGCCAACACCGCCGCTGTCCAAGTCACCGTGGACGAAGCAGCGGGCCGCCTCGTCGCGGTCGCAGCCATCGACAACCTCACCAAGGGAACCGCGGGTGGTGCGATCCAAAGCGCCAACCTTGCCCTCGGCCTCCCCGAAACCACCGGACTCCCTATGACTGGAGTGGCACCGTGAGTGTTACCGCGCCTTTAGGCTTTCGGGCGGCAGGAGTAGCCGCCGGCATCAAAGACGGCGGCCAGCGCGACGTCGCCGTCGTCATCAACGACGGCCCGCACCACTCCGCCGCGGCAGTCTTCACGAAGAACCGGGTCAAGGCTGCACCGGTGCAGTGGTCCCAGCAGGCCGTCGCCGACGGCCAAGTGCGCGCCGTCGTCCTCAACTCTGGGGGCGCCAACGCCTGCACCGGGGCCGCGGGCTTCCAGGACGCGCGCACCACCGCGGAACACCTGGCCGCAGCGCTCAACGACTCCGCGGACCGGATCGTGGTCTGCTCCACCGGTCTCATCGGGGAACGCCTGCCCATGCCGAAACTCCTTGCCGGAGTGGACGCCGCAGTGGCGGAGGCGGCGCGCGACGGCGGCCTCAACGCGGCCGACGCTATCCGCACCACAGACACCGTCTCCAAAATCGCCTTCCGCCGCGGCAGCGGCTACACCATCGGCGGCATGGCTAAAGGAGCGGGCATGCTCGCCCCGTCGCTGGCCACCATGCTGTCGGTCCTCACCACCGACGCCGTGCTCACCCCCGAGCAGTGCACCGCCCTACTGCGCGCCGCCACCGAAGTGACCTTCGACCGGCTCGACACCGACGGCTGCACCTCCACCAACGACACCGTGGTGCTCATGGCCAGCGGCGCTTCCGGCACCACCCCGGACGAGGCAGAGTTCTCCCGCCTGCTCACCGAAGTCTGCCAGGACCTGTGCCGCCAACTCCTGGCCGACGCGGAAGGCGCGACCAAAGCCATCGCCATTGAAGTCGTGGGCGCGGCCAGCACCGACGACGCGGTCACCGTCGGACGCGCTATCGCCCGCAACGCCCTCTTCAAATGCGCGATCTACGGAGAGGACCCCAACTGGGGACGCGTCCTCGCCGCAGTAGGCACTACCGACGCCGTCTTCGAACCGGACAACATCAACGTCGCCATCAACGGCGTATGGGTGTGCCGGGGCGGATCGGTCGGCGACGACCGCGCCAAAGTCAACCTCAAACCCCGGGACGTCACCGTCACCGTCGACCTCTCCGCGGGCTCCGCCTCCGCCACAGTGTGGACCACCGACCTGACCGTCGACTACGTACACGAGAACTCGGCCTACTCCACATGATCTCCAGAACCCGCCAGGAAGCCCTGGACAAGGCGAAGACCCTCATCGAAGCGCTCCCCTGGCTGAGCGCCCTCCACGGCAAGACCGTGGTCGTCAAATACGGCGGCAACGCCATGACCGACCCGGACCTGCGGGCGCGCTTCGCTGAGAACATCGTGTTCCTGCGGTACGCCGGCCTGCGCCCCGTCGTCGTCCACGGAGGCGGCCCGCAGATCAACGCGCACCTGGAACGGCTCGGCGTGGAAAGCACCTTCACCGCCGGGCTGCGGGTCACCACGCCCGAGACGATGGAGATCGTCCGCATGGTCCTCGTCGGCCAGGTCAACCGCGAGATCGTCGGGCTCATCAACGAGCACGGCCCCTTCGCCGTCGGCATGTCCGGTGAAGACGCCCACCTGTTCACCGCCGAACGCAAATACGCCATGGTCGACGGCGAACCCGTCGACATCGGACTCGTCGGCGAAGTCGTGGACGTCCAACCCGGGGCCGTGCGCAGCCTGCTGGACGACGGACGCATCCCCATCATCTCCAGCATCGCCCGCTCCGCCGAAGGCGGCGTGTACAACGTCAACGCCGACACCGCGGCCGCGGCACTGGCCGTGGCTTTGGGCGCCGCCAAACTCATCGTGCTCACCGACGTGGAAGGCCTCTACGCCGACTACCCGGTCAACTCGGAGCTCATCAGCCACATGACCGCCAGCGAGCTGGAGGAAATGCTGCCGACCCTGTCGTCCGGCATGGTGCCCAAGATGGAAGCCTGCCTGCGCGCAGTCCGCGGCGGCGTCCCCCAAGCGCACGTCCTCGACGGGCGCATCCCCAACGCGATGCTGCTCGAGATCTTCACCGACGAAGGAGTCGGCACCATGGTCCTGCCGGACAAGGATCCCGCCGGGGGTGACGCATGAGCGCCACCGAACAGTTGCAGAAACGCTTCGAAGCGGTCCTCATGCCCAACTACGGCATCCCGCCCGTGGCCCTGGTCCGCGGCGAAGGATGCCGGGTCACCGACGCCGACGGGAAGACCTACCTCGACCTCATCGCCGGGATCGCGGTGTCGTCCCTGGGATACGGGCACCCCGCCCTGGTCGCAGCAGTCACCGAGCAGGCCGCCACCCTCATCCACACCAGCAACCTGTTCCTGCACGAACGGGAAGTCGAACTCGCGGAGAAACTCGTCAGCCTGCTCGGCGGGTCCGCGCGGGTCTTCTTCGCCAACTCCGGCACGGAAGCCAACGAGGCAGCGCTGAAACTCGTCCGACGTGCCGCGGGACCGGAACGCACCTACTACGTCTCCACCGTGGCCGGCTTCCACGGCCGCACCTCCGGCTCGCTCGCCCTCACCGGCAAACCCGCGATTCGGGACCCGTTCGGCCCCTTCAACCTGGACGTGCGGTTCGTCCCCCACGGCGACGTGGCAGCGCTGCGCGAAGCCGTCACCGACCAGTGCATCGCGGTCTTCGTCGAGCCCGTGCAAGGGGAGGCCGGAGTCGTCCCGGCCCGGCCAGGCTACCTGGCCGCGGTCCGCGAGATCTGCGACGCCACCGGAGCCGCCTTCGTCCTCGACGAGATCCAAAGCGGGATCGGCCGCACCGGGCACTGGTTCGCACACCAGGCCGAAGGGGTCCGCCCCGACGTCCTCACCCTCGCCAAAGGACTCGGCGGTGGACTGCCGATCGGGGCCTGCGTGGGCTTCGGCCGGTACGGCACCGCCTTCGCCAAAGGCGACCACGGGTCCACGTTCGGCGGCAACCCCGTGGCAGCCGCGGCAGCCCTCGCCGTCCTCACCACCATCGAACAGGACCGGCTCCTGGAATCGGTCACCGAACTGGGGGAGCTGCTCGCCGCCGAAATCACCGGCATCGGCCACCCCCTGGTGGCGGCAGTGCGCGGCGTCGGCCTGTGGCGCGGAATCCAGCTCACCGCACCGGCAGCCGCCCACGTCCAAACCCGCGCGGCCGAAGCCGGGTTCCTCGTCAACGCTGTCACACCCGAGGTGGTCCGCCTGGCCCCGCCGCTCATCATCACCAGGGCCGAAATCCTCGAGTTCACCCGGGCACTCCCGGACATCCTGAACGCCGCCGCCCGCGACGCTGAGGAGGACCAGCGACGATGACCGTCGACGGCGCGAAGTCCGCACCCCCCACCAAAGCAGCCCGCCACGCCAAGATCACCGAACTGCTCACCAAGTACGCTGTTCGTTCGCAGAACGAACTGGCCCGGCTGCTCGCTGAGGAGGGGGTCCAGGTCACCCAAGCCACACTCTCCCGGGACCTGGACGAATTGGGCGCGGTCAAACTCCGCACCGTCGACGGCAACCTCGTCTACGTACTCCCCGGGGAGGGCGGGGAACGCCTTCCCCGGGCCCACGCCGACGAACTTGAGTTGGAGCAGGTCTCCAACCCACGGTTGAGCCGACTAGCCGAAGACCTGCTGGTCTCGGCCGAGGCCTCGGCCAATATCGTCGTCGTCCGCACACCGCCGGGGGCAGCCCAGTACCTGGCCTCGGCAATCGACCACAGCGACATCCCCGCCATCCTGGGCACCATCGCGGGAGACGACACCATCCTGGTCGTCGCCCGCGACCCCCAAGGCGGGGAAGAACTCGCAGCCACGCTGCTGCGGTTCGCCAACCGGCGCGTCTAGCCGAGGCCTGTCACACGACCATCGACCCGGATGCCGCCGCATCCGTTCTGTTGCACTAGGAGAGACATCCATGACCGAGCGGGTCGTACTCGCATACTCAGGAGGACTCGACACCTCCGTGGCTATCGGCTGGATCGCCGAAGAGACCGGGGCTGAAGTCATCGCGGTCGCCATCGACTGCGGCCAAGGCGGAGAGGACATGGAAGTCATCCGCCAGCGGGCCCTGGCTTGCGGCGCGGTGGAGGCGGTCATCGCCGACGCCAAGGAGGAGTTCGCCAACGACTACTGTGTGCCGGCCATCCAAGCCAACGCGCTCTACATGGACCGCTACCCGCTGGTCTCCGCGCTGTCGCGGCCGCTGATCGTCAAGCACCTGGCCGAGGCTGCGCGCTACCACGGGGCCACCATGGTCGCGCACGGCTGCACCGGTAAAGGCAACGACCAGGTGCGTTTCGAAGCGGGCCTGGCAGCGCTCTTCCCCGAGCTGAAGGTCCTCGCCCCGGTCCGGGACTCGGGCATGACCCGCGACAAGGCGATCGCGTTCGCTGAAGAGAAGGGTCTGCCGATCGACGTCACCAAGAAGTCGCCGTACTCCATCGACCAGAACCTGTTCGGCCGCGCCGTGGAGACCGGCTTCCTGGAGGACATCTGGAACGGCCCCATCGAGGACATCTACGACTACACCCAGAACCCGGCCGAGCCGCGGGAGCCCGACGAGGTCGTCATCACCTTCACCGCCGGGGTGCCCACCGCCCTCGACGGCAAGGAGCTCAGCCCGCTGGAGATCATCCAGGAGCTGAACCGGCGCGCCGGCGCCCAGGGCGTGGGCCGTATCGACATGGTCGAAGACCGCCTGGTGGGCATCAAGAGCCGCGAAGTCTACGAGGCGCCCGGCGCGATCACCCTCATCACCGCGCACCAGGAGCTGGAGAACGTCACCGTCGAACGCGAGCTGGCCCGCTTCAAGCGCTGGGTGGACCAGCGGTGGGGCGAGCTGGTCTACGACGGCCTGTGGTTCTCCCCGCTGAAGAACGCGCTGGACAAGTTCATCCTCGAAGCCAACAAGCACGTCACCGGCGACATCCGGATGGTGCTGCACGGCGGCCGGGCCGTGGTCACCGGTCGGCGCAGCGAGGCCTCCCTCTACGACTACCACCTGGCCACCTACGACAGCGGCGACACCTACGACCAGAGCCTGGCCCGCGGATTCATCGACATCTGGAGCATGCCCGCCAAGATCGCCAACATGCGCGACCGCCGGCTCTCCTGACCCGGAGCCCGCACTGAGGTGGCGTCCCGCACACCCCGGGGTGTGCGGGACGCCTGTCCCGTGTTCCACCAAACCATCGACTGTTAAAGGACCCATCGTGGCCCACGAGCCCGACAGCCAGACCGTACGCCTGTGGGGCGGCCGTTTCAGCGGCGGCCCGTCCGAAGCACTGGCCCGCCTCTCCCAAAGCACCCACTTCGACTGGCGGCTCGCCCGCTACGACATTGCGGGATCCCGCGCCCACGCCCGTGTCCTGCACGCAGCGGGCCTGCTCGACGACGCGGAACTCGCGCAGATGCTGCGCGGGCTGGACCAGTTGGAGGCTGACGTCGCCTCCGGCGCTTTCACACCCAGCCCTGACGACGAGGACGTGCACACCGCGCTCGAACGGGGCTTCATCGAACGGGTCGGCCCGGAACTGGGCGGACGGCTGCGCGCCGGGCGGTCCCGCAACGACCAGATCGCCACGCTGGTGCGCATGTACCTGCGCGAAGAGGCCCGCGCGATCACCGCGCTCCTCCTCGACCTGGTCGCAGCACTGGCAGACCAGGCTGAAGCCAACCTCGACGTGCCGATGCCGGGCCGCACCCACCTGCAGCACGCCCAGCCGGTGCTGCTGGCCCACCACCTGATGGCGCACGCCTGGCCGCTGATCCGCGATATCGAACGGCTGCGCGACTGGGACCGGAGAGCCGACATGTCGGCGTACGGCTCCGGGGCGCTCGCCGGATCCTCCCTGGGACTGGACCCTGAAGCGGTCGCCGCGGAACTGGGTTTCTCCCGGTCGGTGCCCAACTCCATCGACGGCACTGCAGCCCGCGACGTGGTGGCCGAGTTCGCTTTCGTGGCGGCGATGATCGGGGTGGACCTGTCCCGGATCTCCGAGGAGATCATCCTCTGGGCCACCAAGGAGTTTTCGTTCATCACCCTGGACGACGCGTTCTCCACCGGGTCGTCGATCATGCCGCAGAAGAAGAACCCGGACATCGCCGAACTCGCCCGGGGCAAGGCAGGGCGGCTTATCGGCGACCTGGCGGGCCTGCTCAGCACCCTCAAAGGGCTGCCGCTCGCCTACAACCGCGACCTGCAGGAGGACAAGGAGCCGGTCTTCGACGCCGTCGACACCCTCAAAGTCCTGCTTCCCGCGTTCACCGGCATGGTCGCCACCCTCACCGTCAACCGGGAGCGGATGGCGGAACTAGCCCCGCAGGGGTTCTCGCTCGCCACCGACATCGCCGAATGGCTGGTGCGGCAGCGGGTGCCGTTCCGCGAGGCGCACGAGATCGCCGGGGCATGCGTGCGGGTCTGCGAGGAACGCGGCATCGACCTGCCCGACCTCAGCGACGCGGACCTGGCCGCCATCTCCCCGCACTTGACCCCGCAGGTGCGCGAGGTCCTCACCGTCCAAGGGTCGCTGGAGTCGCGGGCCGCCCGAGGCGGGACTGCCCCGGAGCGGGTCCGGGAACAGCTCGCCGAACTGCGGAAGGCGATCGACGACCACCGCGCCTTCACCCAGTCGCACGCGTGAGAGCGCAGGGCGGACGGGGACCCCTGTCCGCCCTGCACTGTCGAAAGAGGAAGCACGCGACGCAGGACCGGTTTGGTCAAAACCCTCACACACGCCCCTCGTTTCCGGTAGCGTCCCTTCACGGCACCGCTGGTACGAACACCATGACGATGGGTAGTTGGCGTGTCGCGGTGCGGGGAGGACACCATGAGCGGGCCGGACGGCACCAGACGCGGGATCAAGACACAACTCAACAAGATTGTGCTGATCCCCGCGATCACTTTCCTTGTCCTTTTCGTCGTACTCAGTGTGGCCACGGTCACCCAGGCCCTGGTCCTGCGTGCGGCAGCCGCAAAAAGCGAGGAAGGCTCCCGCCTCTATGCCGCGCTCGTCGAGCTGCAGGCAGAGCGGGAACTCGCCCTCCAATACCTGGCCGATCCGTCCCCCGAAGTCCTGGGACTGCTCCGCACCCAGCAGGCAGGGACCGACGAGGCACTGGCCGAGATCCGCCTCACCGAGGACGACCTTGCCGAAGCCGATTTCCGCTCCGCGCTCAACCAGCGGGAGACCCTGCGCAAGGACATCGCCGCCCGGCGGATCAACCGGAGCGAAGCCCACCGCGGCTACAGCGCCATCATCGCCGCGGGCATCGACCACTACGCGATCCACAGCCGGAAGTTCGGCGACGGCGAAGCCGTGGCCACGGGCGGCGCCTTCGTGCAGACCATGCGCACCCAGGAGACTTTCGCGCAGGCCGATGCGCTGATCGCCGGGGCACAGGTCGCCGGAGAACTCACCGAAGCCGAGCGCATCATGTTCTCCGGGCTGATCAACGAGCTGGAGCGGCGGCTCAACGAACTCCGCTGGGCGCTCTCCGAACCCGCGGCCCGCTACTACGCCGCTCTCGCCGAGTCCACGGAATGGGAGAGCATGGTCGCCAGCGCGGGGCAGATCGCCAACTGGCGGCCGACCGAGGACCCCGTCTTCGGCGGATGGTCCGAAACCCTGCCCACGGCCGTGGCCGTATGGGACACCGACGCGGTCAGGGTCAACGAGACCCTCGTGGCGATGACCGAAGCCCAAGCCCAGGTCACCATCGAAACCACCCAGGACGCCAGCGCCCAAGTGTTCTCCACGGCGATCGGCGGCTCCATTCTGGCGCTGTTCGCCGGCGCACTCGCCTACGGCATCGCCTCCAAGACTGCGACCCGGCTCACTGGACGGCTGTCCCAGCTCCGCCAGGACACCCTGGACCTGGCCCGAAACGAACTGCCGGACATCGTCCGCCGCCTCGAACAAGGCGAAGAGGTGGACCTGCAGACCCAGCCGCGCCGCCTCGACTACGGCAACGACGAGATCGGCCAGGTCGCCGACGCATTCAACACCGCCCAGCGCACGGCAGTGGCCGCTGCCGCGCGCCAAGTCGAGATCCGCTCCGGCGCCAACCGGGTGTTCTTGGCCCTCGCCTACCGCGACCAGTCGCTGCTCCAGCGCCAGCTCCGCTTGATCGACCAGATTGAACGCCAAGAAGAGGACCCGGACCTCATGGACCGCCTCTTCCAGCTGGACCACCTGGCGACTCGCGGACGGCGCAACGCAGAGAACCTCATCATCCTGGCCGGGGGCCAGCCAGGCCGACGGTGGCGTTCCCCCATTCCCCTCATCGACGTGCTGCGCAGCGCGGTCTCCGAGACCGAGGACTATGCCCGGATCACGGTGCTGCCCACCCCGGACGTGGCGCTCCTCGGCCAAGGAGTCGCCGACGTGATCCACCTCTTCGCGGAACTTGTGGAGAACGCTGCCCGCTACTCGCCGCCGCACACCCGCGTTGAGGTGTACAGCGAGCGGGTATCGAAAGGGGTCGCCGTCGAAGTCAGAGACCAGGGCCTGGGCATGAGCGAGGAGAGCCTGGCCGAGGCCAACAACCTCTTGGCTCACCCGCCTGAATTCGACGTGGTGGCCCTGGGCGAGAACGTCCGGCTCGGCTTGTTCGTGGTGGCCCGGCTCGCCGCCCGGCACAACATCCAGGTGCGGCTCCGCTCCGGCCCCGACGGCGGGACCCAGGCGATTGTGCTGATTCCGGACACCTTGGTCGTGGAGACACCCCCCGACGACCTCGATCTGGGACCGTACGAGGCGGAGCGCGACAACCGGTCGTCTGCCTCCCGGACCGCGCCGCCCGCTCCTCCTGCCGTGCCTGCCGCTCCCCCAGTGCCCGAACCGGCCTCCCCGGCGGGAACCGTGTCCCGTGACCCGAACGACCCTCGGCCCCCGCTGCCGAAGCGTCAACGGCAGACTCATCTCGCCGCCCCCTTGCGGGACGCTGGAGCACCGGACCCTTCCGCTACCCAGCCCGCGGCAACCCCCCGCCGGTCGTCAGAGGAGGCGCGCCGCATGATGGAAGCCTTCCACCGCGGCACCCGCAAAGGGCGGGAGAGTAGAGCGACACGGTCCCCTGAGTCCGTGACTGAGTAGGTGCTCCTATGCGGCGGCACGTGTGCGAAGCCTTCGTCGGCCCGCGTTCGGCCTCGCGGTCCACTCCGGAACCACGCGGGGCCTGCTCGGTACTGTGGCCAATCGTCCGCGCACAGTGGGCTGGGATGGGCTGCCCGGAGAGTGGACGACCGAACGAAACCGCAGGAACACACGAAGGAATGGGAAGCAGATGAGCAACGCCTCGGAAAATCTCAACTGGCTCCTCGACGACCTGGTCGACCGGGTCGTCGGCGCGGACCACGCCATCGTGCTGTCCGCTGACGGTCTGCTCATCGGCAGGTCCCGTGGCCTCACCGACGAAGAAGGGGAGCATCTCTCCGCGGTTGCCTCAGCATTCCAGAGCCTGGCACGCGGCACCAGTCGGCAGTTCAAGGGCGGCCGAGTGCTGCAGACAGTCGTGGAGATGGAGCACGCCTACCTGTTCGTCACTGCCGCGGGCGAGGGCGCGTGCATGGCAGTGCTCGCGGCTGAGGACGCCGACGTGGGGATGATCGCCTACGAAATGAACAGCCGCATCAAGCGAGTCGGACAGTTCCTCACCAGTGCCCCGCGCCATCCCGAAGCCGCCGGCCGGGTATCAACCGGGTCATGACAGACCACCACGGCACTGGTAGAGGCCCGCACTGGGAGGAAGACGCAGGGCCTCTCGTCCGCCCCTATGCGGTCACCGGGGGCCGCACCCGTCCCGCGGAGAGCCAACTGGACATGATCAGTACGGTTGTCGCCTCCCGGAGGGAAACGGGCATCACCCATCTGCTGCCGGAACACCGCGCGATTCTGCGGCTGTGCCGTTCCCCCGTGTCGGTAGCTGAGATCGCTGCCCGGGTAGACCTGCCGATCACCGTGGTCAAAGTGCTGCTCGGTGATCTCGTCACCCAAGGCTTCGTGCTGGCTCGAGCACCCATGCCTCCTCGGGCTGCTACCTCTGAAATGACTCTGCTGCAGGCGGTGCTCGATGGCATTCGCAGACTCTAGCTCCGCAGACGCTCCCGTGCTCCCCGCGGCGCTCAAGGTTCTCATCGCGGGCGGGTTCGGCGCGGGGAAGACCACGATGGTCGGCTCGATTAGTGAGATCACCCCGCTGAGCACCGAGGAGGTGATGACCGAGGCCAGTCTGGGGGTGGACGACCTGTCCGGCGTGGAGAACAAGACGACCACCGCCCACATGCTCATCACCCTGGTGCAGCACATCATGCGACGCCGCGAGTCAGCCCAGGTCCGCGAGACTGCCACGCAAAGTACCGCAACCATGGGATGATCCGTTATCACGGTGCGATCTTCACGGCTGAGAATCGACCGTGATAGGCCCAGTACCTCCAATCGTTACTATCACTCGCGTGAGTTCAGACGGTATGCACAATTCTGACCGGCTTCCTCCCCGTATCACCTCAAGACGGCGGCGTTCGGGGCGGCATCGCGACCCGTTGTCCTTCGACAAGTGGGTGGGCACGCCACCCCTGGTCCTCGTCGCCTTTGGCACACCCGAGGGCGACAGGAGCGGTTTCGCTACCGAGATGGTGGATTTCGTCCGTCCCTACCGGCCCGAGCCAACCCTGCACTTCGCCTACACCCAGGGAGAAGCGGACCGCATTGTCGCGCTCCTCAAGGACATCGCGGTGCAGCGCGACGAGGAGCAGCGGGACTCTGACCCGTGTGACGCCGTCATCGTTCCTTTGGTGGCAGGACCGCACCAGCCCACGTTGAACGCCATCACCCAGGCGATCCAGGCCACCGGTCTGCAGGTGCGGGTCACCGACCCGCTGGGACCGCACCCCATGCTCGCCGAAGCTCTCCACCTGCGGCTGGCTGAGGCATCCTACGTGCGTGCCGACCGGATGCGGCTGATCAGTGTGATGGCACCCAGTGACACGATGGCCGACGGAGTGCTGGTCGGCTCGGTCGGCGGTCCGGACGCGTTGAACGCTGCCGGGGTCACCGCGGTGCTCCTCGCCGCACGCTTGGGTATCACCGTGCTTCCCGCAGCACTGGACGATCCCGCGAATCTTGAGCAAGCGTTTGCGCAACTCGCTGCCGCCGGGTGCCGTCGTCCGGTGATCGCGCCCAGCATCATGGGGCAGGAGATCTCCCCTGCCGAGATCAACGCTCTGGCGGCCAAGCACGGGGCCCGCGTCAGCGCTCCCCTGGGGGCGAACACCATCACCGCCAAGATCGTGGCGCTGCGCTACGCCGAACTGCTCAACACCCTGGGAGTGGAAAAGCAGCCCACCCTGGAGGACCTGCCAGCGCCAGTGGGGGCCCGACACCGCAAGGAGAACTGATCCGTCGCCTTTGGGGCCCCCACAAAGTAATAACTGATTGTCACAAAGTGGCCACTTAACGCGATGGGTTTCGGTACGGTCGTCCCCTGAGGGGGAAGACCATGACCACGTGCGAACACAACCCAGCCGGTAAAGGCGCTATTCGCGGTCAGCTCATCCGGATGGTGCTCATTCCCAGCGTCAGCTTCCTGCTGTTATGGGCCCTGCTGACCGCCACGAGCACCACGGGTGCGCTCCGCCTGGCAGGCACAGTCCAGCGAGGCGAGGCCGGAATACGAGCGTTGAGCCTGATCGCCGCGGAACTGCGCGCCGAACGAAAATCGACCCAGGAATTTCTCGGCGACGGTTCCGCGGCGACCCACGGCGCACTTCAGGAAGCCCGAGAGCACACAGACACGATCTTTGCCCGGCAGCGCCGGCAGGCTTCGCGTCTACTCGGTTCCGCCGACACCGAACTCGACGACCGCCTCCGCGACTTTTTTGCGGCGTGGAAAGGCCTGCCCGCGCTCCGCGAAAAAGTCGACCAGCGGAAGATCGACCGGGAGACCGCCCTCCAGGAGTACACCTCGGTCCTCTCCGCGATCCTTCTCGTCAACGACGCCATCGTCGCCCGGCTGCACGGTGACGGCCCGCACACCGACGGGGCTATTGCGCTGGAACTCATGCGCGCCCAAGACCGCTACGCCCAAGCCGACGCCCTGCTGGCCGGAGCGTCCGCCGCAGGCGGCATGGGGTACTCCGAGACCGCGCATTTCACCTTCCTCACCGCCTCCTACCGGGACACGCTCGACCGGATCGGCCCGGAACTCAGCTCACCGGCCCGCACCGCCCACCAAGCGCTCCACCAGTCCCCCTCCTGGATCACCTTGCAGGAACTCAGCCTGCAAGTGCTGTCCCGACCCCCGGTGGTCAACTCGTCCGAAACCGCCGAGTTCAACACCGAGATCCCCGTAGCCGCCACCGAATGGCAGCGCGTCATGGACGTCACCGAACCCCTGTTCCAACGGCTGGTGACCGCCCAGACCGAAACCGTGCTGGACAACGCCAAAGCAGCGGCGCTGCAGGCGGTAGTCGTGACCGTCGTGGGCTGCCTCATCGTGCTCCTGGCAGGAAGCGTCGCCATCGTCTACGCTCTACGCCTCGCCCGCAGACTGATCGGACGGCTGCACCGCCTCCACTCGGAGACGTTGGCGGTCGCCGACAGCCGTCTCCCCGAGATCGTCGCCCGTGCGTCCACCGGGGCCCGAGTGGACGTCACCGCTGAGCTGCCCACACTGCGCTACGGCACGGACGAGATCGGCAGGGTCGCTGACGCGTTCAACACCGCGCAGCGCACCGCGGCAGCCGCGGCCGTACGGCAGGCAGAGATCCGGGAAGGAGCCAACCGGGTTTTCCTCGGCATCGCGCAACGCAACCAGAGGCTCATCCACCGGCAGTTGTGCCTGCTCGACGAGATCGAATCCGCTGAAGACGACCCGGTTGCCCTGCGCCGCCTCCTGCGCCTGGACCACTTGGTCACCCAGGGGCGCCGCTACGCCGACAACCTGCTCATCCTCGCCGGGGCAGGAACTGCCCGGCAGTGGAAAGACCCGATGCCGCTGATCGACGTGCTGCGCGCCGCAAGCTCCGAAATCGAGGAGTACACCCGCGTGCGACTGTGCTCCGTGGTGCAGACCAGAGTGCACGGACATGCGGCGGCCGATGTCACCCACTTGCTTGCCGAGCTCGTGGAGAACGCCGTCAACTTCTCCCCGGAACCAGCCCAGGTGGATATCGACACCAAGAGCACCCCCGACGGGGTGGCCGTGGAGGTGGTGGACCGCGGCATCGGGATGGACCCCGACCAGTACGCCCGGCTCAACGCCACCCTGGCCCAGCCGCCGGAGTTCGACGTGATGGCGTTGTCCGCCGAACCCCGCCTCGGCCTGTTCGTGGTGGCCCGCTTGGCGGCCCGCCACGGGATCACCGTCACCCTGGAGCCGTCTCCCTACGGGGGCGTGCTCGCGCGGGTCACGCTCCCGAACAGCCTCCTCGACCAGCCTCGCGAATCCGCTGCTGCCTGCTCCCCACCGAAGGAGCTGTCCGGGATTCCCGTGGCGGAGGAAGACAGCGAGGGCTCTTCCACCGCCGAGGACTCACCGGTCCAGCCGGGAGCGACGCCATGACCGGGCTCTCCACCTCTGATCCGGGCCGGCTGCTGCGGCCGTTCGCCTTGGCCTTGAAGGACAGTGATGACACGGCCCTGGTCCTGGACCTGGCCAGCATGGTCGTCGCGGTCCATCCCCCTGAGGAGGGGTACGAGACCGCTCCGGAACAGGAAAAAATCCTCCGTCTCTGCGCGGTCCCGCACTCCGTCGCGGAGATCGCCGCCGCGCTGGATATCCCGCCCAGCCTCGCTCGCCTGCTGGTCAGCGACATGGTTGCGGAAGGGGCCCTGCGGGTGGGCGCCACACCCGATCCGCGCCCGACCGACTCGCTGCTCCAGGCGGTGCTGGAAGGGCTGCAAGCCCTCTGAAAAGACTGCGGTCCCGGCACGGCGCCCAGCCGGGACCAGCGCCATGGCGCGCAGGCGGAGAGGGTCACGCCTCTGCGGACAGGCTTCGTAGCCGAGTGCTCTAGCGTATGAAGTCAAGAGCGCGGACCTGCCCCCGGCGGGGAGGCAGCACCGCCGTCGCATCGGTTCGCGCGACAAACCGATACCGTAGGGAAGCGGTCGGTGAACCCCAGGTGGCCCGGCCATCGAAGTCTGAAGAGCCGTTACGGAAAGACCCCATGACCGACATCATCGACGACCTGCAGTGGCGCGGACTCATCGCGCAGACCACCGACCTTGACGACCTGCGCAAGGCACTCGCTGATGGCCCGGTCACCCTCTATTGCGGCTTCGATCCCACAGCGGGAAGCCTGCACGTCGGGCACCTGACCCAGGCACTGACCCTGGCTCGCTTCCAACGAGCGGGACACCGCCCTATCGCTCTGGTCGGTGGGGCTACCGGGATGATCGGCGACCCCAAGCCCAACGCGGAGCGCACCCTCAACTCGCCGGAGACTATTCGGCAGTGGGTGGGGAACCTGAAGCGGCAGCTGTCATCGTTCCTCGAGTTCACCCCTGAGGGCGCGGAGCCGAAACCCACGGACGCCCTGCTGCTGGACAACGCGGAGTGGCTTGGAAAGCTGACGGCGATCGGGCTGCTGCGGGACATCGGCAAGCACTTCAGCATCAACCAGATGCTGGCCCGGGAGACCGTCAAGACCCGGCTTGAGGGCGCGGGCATGAGCTACACCGAGTTCAGCTACGTCCTCCTGCAGTCCTACGACTATGTGGAGCTGTACCGCAGGCACGGGTGCACGCTCCAGATCGGCGGCAGCGACCAGTGGGGCAACATCACCGCCGGCCTGGACCTCATCCGCCGCATGGAAGGAAACGAGCCGCACGGTCCGGCGCACGCACTGACCACTACTCTGCTCACCAAGGCCGACGGCACCAAGTTCGGCAAGACCGAGAGCGGAGCAGTGTGGCTGGACCCCGAACTCACCAGCCCGTACGCCTTCTACCAGTTCTGGTTCAACTCCGACGACCGGGACATCCCCCGCTACCTGCGGATCTTCAGCTTCCGGTCCCGCGAGGAGATCGAGGAGCTGGAGCAGAAGACCATTGAACGCCCTGCCGAACGGGCAGCGCAGCGGGCTCTCGCTGAAGAGCTGACCACCTTGGTCCACGGCGAGCAGGAGTGCCGCAACGTCATCGAGGCCAGCAAGGCGCTGTTCGGCCACGGCACTCTCGCCGACCTGAACCCCGACACTCTGGGGGCTGCGCTGAAGGAGGTGCCGCACGTGGAACTCTCGGGAACCGTCCGGGAGCTTCCCCCGCTGGTGGACCTCTTTGCGTCCACCGGTCTGGTGCCCAGCAAGTCAGCGGCCCGCCGCACCATCCAGGAGGGCGGCGCTTACTTGAACAACGCCAAGGTCACCGACATCGAGGCCCGGGTGAGTGAGGCAGACCTCCTGCACGGGCGCTACCTCGTGCTCCGCCGCGGCAAGCGCAACGTCGGGGGAGTCATCCTGCGCTAGCGCTTCGGTGGAGTAGCCGTAGCCCCCACTGGATGGGCCGTCAATCTGCTGTGCGGATGTTTACGGCTCGCCAGTGGGGGAAGAACACCTTTCGCTACGATGTTGAATAGAGCGCACGAGCGGGACAGCAGACGTTCCCTGACGTGCCGCAGAGGCCTCACAGAGGCTACTTCGGTATCCCGGGGTAGCGCCCCCGGGCGCCCAGGCATGTTTGACATGCCTAGGACAGCGAACTAAACTCCTGAAACCGCCGTGGGAGACATCTCCCTTTCGAGGTGCCTGCAAGACCACGGCTGCTGGGAGAGACTCCGGTCAGAGCATCCGCGACGACTGGTAGCCTCTCTCCAGGTCCCTCACTTCAGAGGGGCACGGGTACCGGCGCAGTCAGACCAGGGATGGTCTGAAGCACTCGAAGAAGCTGGTACTCTGGAAAAGGAGCTCGAAGAAAGACCAAATGAAAGGTCTGAATTCGACGCTCAGCTCCCGATCAGCAATTTTCGACCGGTGAATTACTGGTTGGAATTGTTGACTGGGATGAGGATGA
>NZ_BCWB01000062.1 GCF_001592045.1 Thermobifida fusca NBRC 14071 = JCM 3263
GTCCAAGCCTTCCCGGTCAGCCTGGGTGTACAGCGGTTTGACGCTGATCCCTTCAGGGGTCTCCCACACCAGTGCGTCCGGGTTCTTCCCGGTGGCTTCCACGAGCGCCTGACGCCACCGCTCGGCCTGTTCCGGACTGGAGGCCGCCGCGGGGGTGCCCGCAGCGATCTCCGCAAAGTTCGGGATGTTCGCGCTCATCGGGCTGCTCCAAGGAAGTCGGTGAGGTCGGTGAGCAGGGTCAGTGCGTCGCAGCCGGTGAACACGAAGTCGTCGACCCCGGCAGCGGAGAAGTCCTCAGAGGGACGCCCGGCCAGCAGTACCCGTTCCGCGCCTGCTTCACGCAGCGCGGCAACCGTGGCCGCGGCCTGTTCGGCATAGACCCGGTCACTGGAACACACGCAGGCGACACGCGCCCCGCTTTCCCGGAACGCGGCCGCGGCCTCCTCGGGCCCGGCGCCGCCGCCGCTGACCGGTTCGATCCCGCCCGCCTGGAACAGGTTGGCGGCGAAAGTAGCCCGGGCCGTGTGCACGGCGACCGGGCCCAGCGTGGCCAGGAAGATCCGGGGCCGTTGACCGGTGGCGGCCAGTGTCGCATCCGACCGGTCGCGCAGCTCCTCGAAACCGGCGGCGTAGCGTCGCGGGCGCAGCACGTTGGGTGCGTCCGCCACGGGCACCACAGGCGCGGGAGCCCGCTCCAGCACTGGTTCGTCAAGGTTGGGGAACTCGCTCACCCCGGTCAGCGGGTCGCGGCGGTGGGCCAGGTTGACGCGGCGCTCCTCCCACACCGCGTTCACCCGGTCAGCCACGAGCCCGGACGCGAGCGCGTCCACGATGCCGCCGGCGGCTTCCAGCTCTTGGAAGAACGACCAGCCGCGCTGGTACAGGTCGGCGGTGAGGCGTTCCACGTAGTAGGAGCCGCCCGCCGGGTCGATGACCCGGGCGATGTGGGACTCTTCCAGCAGCAGCGAGTGGGTGTTGCGAGCGATCCGCCGGGCGAGTGCATCAGGCAGCCCCAGGGCGTGGTCGAACGGGCGGACCGTGACCGCGTCCGCGCCGCCGACTCCCGCCGCGAAGCACGCCAGCGTGGTGCGCAGCATGTTCACGTACGGGTCGCGGCGGGTCATCATTGCCGCGGAGGTGACGACGTGCTGGCGCATGCCGCGGTGCGGTTCAGTGAGCCCGCACACTTCGGTGACCCGGTGCCACATGGCGCGCGCAGCACGCAGCTTGGCGATGGTGAGGAACTGGTCGGCGCTGGCCGCAAACCGGAATTCGATCCGGGAAGCCGTGTCCGCCAGGTCCAGCCCGGCGTCGGTGAGCGCACGCAGGTAGGCCACGCCAGCGGCGATCGCCGCACCCAGTTCCTGCGCTTCGGAGCCGCCGGCCTCGTGCACGGGGGTGCCGTCGGCGACAACGAGACGCAACTGGGGCCGGGTGGCGGCGAGCGGGGCAGCGAAACGCGCGGCCGCGGCCAGGTCGGCCCGCTCCCCAGTGCGGGCAGCGACTCCCAGCGGGTCGATGCCCAGGTTGCCGGAGACCACGCTGTCCGGCAGGTTCCGGTCGGCGTAGGCGGCGAGCAGGGCGGCCGCGGCAGCCTCGTAGTCGGCTCCGGCGTCCAAGACGACCGGGGCCAGGTCCAAGTGGACGTCGGCGAGCGCCTCGTCGATCCGGTCGACGGGCACTCCGGCGGCGCCCACGCCCAGCCAGATCGAGGTGACGCCGTTGTGCAGGTCTTCGAGGATTTCGTTGCGTGCGGTCGCGGCGTCGGGGTGAGCGTGGCGCTGGCGCACATCCCAGCCCTCGACAACCGCGCCCTGTGGCTGTGCTCCCCGGATGAACGGCGCAAGGCCGGGGAAACCGGATTCGATGTCGTCGCCGCTGTCGTACAGCGGCTGAATGGCGATCCCGTCGTAAGTGGTGGTGGTCAGGAGGCTTTCGGGCGTCTCGGGCGCCGACTCGACGTCGACCCCGCTCTTCCGCAGCACTCCCGCGACCAGTTCGCGCCACTGCTCCTTCGTCACCGAGGGGAACTCGGCTGCCAAGGGCAGAGCACCGGTCGCCGTGGCTGTGTTCTCCGGCACGCTCATACCCCGGATAGTAGAGAATGGCGTTCGGTTCGCCGGGCACCAGGGTTCAGGGAAAGCGCATCTCAGCCACGCTCTGTGGGGGACAGTGACGGAGTGGCGGTGCCGCCGGGCGGGGTTTCGGGGGCGAAGACGAACCGCTGGCGGTTCTGGACGACGAGGGCGTACCCGTCGTCGGTCACCGCTTCCACATAGCCGGAAAGGTCGTCGGCGACGACGTCTTTGGTCCTGCTGTCGAACACGACCTGTGTACCCCCGTCTTCGGCGCGTGTGTCCCCGTAGACGTATCCGGCCAGGGCGAAGCGCGGGGCGATCGACCGTTCCACAGCGTCCTCGAACACCCAGAGGGTTTCCCCGGACACCAGGTCCACGGCGATGAGCGACGTGGTGGCGTCGGCCTGCGGCACGAGCAGGACCCCGGTGGTGCCGTTCCACACGGTTCCGGTGACCGGGGTGGTAGCGAAAGCCCGGCCGACCGTGTTGCTGCCGGGTTCGGTGAGCGTCCACAGGGTCTCCCCGTCGCGCAGGTCGTGCAGGGAGAGCAGCGAGGATTCTTCCGGGCTGCTCCAGCGGACGAGGACGGTGCGGCGCGGCTGCGCCTCGGCGTCGGTGTCTTCGTCGTCTGCCTCGTCGCTGGGCGACGTGTCGTCGGCCGGCAGCGAGTAGAAGCCGACCAGGCGCGGCCGGGGAGCGGACAGGGTGCGGCCGTCGTCGGCAGCGACCGTGTCACCGGAGACGCTCCACAGCAGCGCCCCTTTGTCAGTCAGGTCGCGGGCTTGGAGCAGGCCCGCGCCGTCGTCGAGCAGCACGACTTCGTCGCGCGCCCCGACCGGGACTCCCAGGTGGGCGGCCTGCTCTGCTGCGTCGTCTTCGTCGTCTGCCGTGTCGCGGTCCTCGGCGCTGCTGGCTTCCGCCTCGTCGGGGGCGGTGAACTCGTAGGACCATTCCACGCCGTCCGCGGCGGGGTCGCGGAGGGTGAACGTGCCGTACGGGTCGCTGGCGCTCCACTCGGCGGGGGCACGCACCACGAGCCCGTTGAGGTAGCTCTCCCGGGGGTCGGAGCCGGTCCACACGGTTTCCCCGGCCTCGTTCACCACGGTGCGGGTCACCCGGTCGCCGGTGCGGGTGCTCACTTCGAAGACGTCTGCGCCGTCCCGGTCCTGGGTGAACCGTTCGATGTGGGATTCCCCCTGCCACAGGACTGTGCCGTCGGCCGCGTGCTGCAGCAGGTGCCGTTCTTCGCTGTTGGAGCTGATGAGGAAGGCGTCGCCAACCGAGTGGATGCGCACCCCCAGGGGGTCGCTGAGGATGTCCTGGCCGGGCTGCGCAGGGTCGTGCAGGTAGCGCAGCGGCTGGGCGGCGAGCCCGGGCGGGGCTTCCCCCGCGTAGACGGTGGGGGTCGGCTGCGGGGTGGGCGACGGTTCCGGCTCGGGGCTGTCCTCACCGGTGCAGGACACTGCGGCAGACAGGAGGACCACGCTGGTGACCAGCCGCAAAAGGCCGTGCTGTCTGCTGCGCATGACGCTCCCTAACTCTCTGTGCCGGATTGCCTGCGCCACGATCCTAGGCCCGCGGGGGAGTGAGCACGGGACGGTTCGGCATGTGGCGCGGCAGGATTCGCCTGTGGGGTCTTCGGACGGGCAGGGGGCTGAGGCTAGGCTCCGGGACATGAAGATCTACCAGAGCGAGTTGCGGACGTTGGAGGGCGAGCCGTTCCGGCTGCCGCAGACGCAACTGCTGCTGATCGTCAACGTCGCTTCCAAGTGTGGCCTGACCCCCCAGTACAGCGGCCTGGAGAGGCTCCAGGAAGCGTACGCCTACCGGGGGTTCTCGGTGATCGGGGTGCCGTGCAACCAGTTCGGCGGCCAGGAGCCGGGGGATGCCCAGGAGATCCGGTTGTTCTGCGCCACCACGTACGGCATCAGTTTCCCCATCTTGGAGAAGATGGAGGTCAACGGCCCCAACCGGCATCCGTTGTACGTCGAGTTGACCAAGGCTCGGGACTCCCAGGGGTTGGCGGGGGATGTCCAGTGGAACTTCGAAAAGTTCCTGGTCGCCCCCGGCGGCAGGGTGCTGTACCGCTTCCGGCCCCAGGTGGAGCCTGAAGACCCCGAGATCATCAGGGCGATCGAAGAGAACCTGCCGAACTGACCGGATCCGGCGCGGCCCAGCAGCGTGTGGGGCGCGCCGGCGACGCCTGCCCGGCACGGTCAGGTCTCGCTCCACGGGCCGTTGCGGCGGTCGAACCAGCCGACTCGTCCTTCGAGTGCGTGGTTGATGCGGCGCATGATGCGGCCGGGCATGGGCGGGAGTGCGGCGTAGTCGAACCAGCGCACGTCGAGCGACTCGTCGTCGTTGACGCGGGCTTCCCCGGAGAGGGGACGGCACCGGAAGGTGAGGTCGAGGATCTGCACCTGGTCCCCGTTGGGGTAGGTGTAGGGCGCTTCCATGACGGCGCTGACCAGGGTTTCCGGGTGGACGCGGAGCCCGGTTTCCTCCTCCAGTTCCCGCACCAGGGTGGCGGCTGGCTGCTCGCCTGGTTCCACGAGGCCGCCAGGGGTGCACCAGCGTCCGTCGTCGGCGCGGCGGTGCAGGAGGATGCGCCCGGCAGGGTCGATGACCACGGCCGTCACTCCGACGAGGGGCAGCAGGGCGTGGCCCACCTGCTCGCGCAAGCGGAGGACGAAGGGAGGTGTCGGCATGGCACCGACCATACAGAGCATGCTGGGGCCGGGACGCGGCGCATACGATCGAAGGCGGCATGAGAACGATCAGACGCGGCGGCGAACACCAGATCGAGATCAAAAAGTCCCGGTTCATTTGCGCGCTTGCCCGGGTGAGCAGCGAGGACGAGGCACGGGAGTTTATTGCGGAGCGGCGCAAACTGCATTGGAACGCCACCCACAATTGCACGGCCTACATTGTGGGGGAGGACGGCAGGATCCAGCGGTCTAGCGACGACGGGGAGCCCGCCGGGACCGCGGGGGTGCCCATGCTGGAAGTGCTGCGGCACCGCGGGCTGACGGACACGGCTGCGGTGGTGACCCGCTATTTCGGGGGGATCAAACTGGGCGCGGGCGGGCTGATCCGGGCGTATGGGAGCGCGGTGGCCGCGGCGATCGACGAGGTCGGGATCTTGGAGCGCCGCTCTCTTCCGGTGGTGACAGTGCTCGCCGACTACCAGCAGGCCGGGCGGTTGGAGAGCGATCTGCGGGAGTCGCCGCACCGGGTCGTGGACGTGCGGTACGGGGCCGACGTGGAGATCGATGTCGCGCTGTACGGGACCGACCCGGCGGATTTCACGGCGTGGGTGGCCGAGATCACCGCCGGGCAGGCCCTCTGCGAGCTGCAAGGAAAGACGACCGTGGAGGTGGAAGTCGGCGCGGATGGGACCGCGCCGTAGCCGGTCAGTACCACAGACGACGCATCGTCCAATGGTTGGTCGCGGTGTCGAGCACGATGTCGGCGATGCCGCGGTGGCCGTGGTCGGATTCGGCGGCGACTCGGACGAGCCGCACTTCGCTGGCGGCCTCAGAACTGGTGCCGTGCCAGGTGCCGATGACGCGGCGCACCCGGTAGAGGGTGCCGCGCCAGGAGAAGAGGACAGGAGCGTCGTTAGTGGTGGAACGGACGTCGATCTGCTCGTTGTAAAGACTCACCCGCGCACTTTATCGAACATAGGTTCGGTTGTGGGACAGTCTGTGGCAGCGGGTCGAAGCTAGACCTTAATACGAAAACCCTTACCGTTCATTCTTGCTGGATTGAGCGGTGGGTGAGCTCCGGAACACAATGGTGTCAGGGTTTCCCCGCCATGGTTACCCGAACCGACAGACTGGTCGGTATGTCGCGTGTTCTATGCTGAGGGGACGTGCCCATCCGGGGAGTGACGGCGCCGCAGATCCGCGGCGGACGCGAGAGGTGTAGGGGAACATGACGCAGTCAGCGGAGTCCACCACGGTCTCCCCTTCCGTGCCGGACCGCCTCCTGGCCGAGGCCACCCGGCTGTTTGCCCAGCGTGGTTTCGACCGCGTCTCAGTCCAAGAATTGGTTGAGGCAGCCGGGGTCACCAAGGGGGCGATGTACCACTACTTCACCTCCAAGGACGACCTGCTCTTCGCGATCTACCAGCGCGTGCTGCAGTTGCAGATGAGCCGGCTCGCCCAGATCGTCGAGAGAGGTGGAGACGTCACCGAACGCCTGCACGCAGCGGCCGCCGATGTCGTCAAGACCACCGTGGACAACCTTGACGACATGGTCATCTTCTTCCGCTCACTGCACATGCTCTCGCCGGACCGCCAGCGCGAGGTGCGCAAGGAGCGCCGCGCCTACCACGAGCTGTTCCGCTCCCTGGTCGAGGAGGGGATGCGTGAAGGGGTATTCCAAGACAAGATCCCGGCGGACATCGTGGTCAACTACTTCTTCGGCTCCATCCACCACTTGAGCATGTGGTACCGGGCCGACGGCGAGCTGGACGGCGCCCAGCTGGGCGAGTACTACGCCGACCTGCTGCTCGCGAGCCTGCGCGCCGACTGATCCGCCGAGGTCAGTGCAGGCCGTAGCGTTCCAGCTCGTCGGCGATCTCGTCGAGGAACGCGTCCACCTCTTCTTCTACGTAGCCGGGACGGAACCGCGTGCTGGAGAAGCGGACGCCGCGCACTTGTGATGCGGTCAACCGGGCCTCCTGGGGCCTGCCCTCCACCAGAGCGGCAACCGTGGCCTCGGCCAGGTCGAGGAAGGCGTCGACTTCCTCCTCTGAGTAGCCGATCCGCAGCCGGGTGGTGTGGAAGCCCTTGTTCCGGATGTCTTCTGGGCGCATGCGCGGGGAGACCGGTTCCCGGGGCTTGGGGGCGGCCTCGCGGCGGAAGTATTCGGCGCTGTGCTTCCCGGTGCGCAACTGCTGCGAGTACAGCCCGAGTTCCCGCAGGGTTTCCGCGATTTCGTCGAGGAAGGCGTCCACCTCCTCTTCGTCGTAGCCCGGCCGCATGACCGTGGTGCGGAACTGCGCGCGCATTACGTCGGAGGCGGTGATGAGCTTTGTGGGGCGGGTTCCTTGCTCAAGCGCGCGCAGCGTCTCCTCCACCCGGCGCAGCAGGGCGTCGACGTCCTCCTGGACGTACCCCAGGCGCAGGCGCGAGGTGCTGAACCGCTTGTCGCGCACGTCACTGGATGTCAGTGGCATAGCACCCATTGTGCAGTCAGGAAGTGATCAGCACCATACAAAGCGAACCCGGAGTGTCCGGGGCACCCTGTGGGGAAGCGGGTCCGAGCGGGGAACCGTGCCGCCGTGCCAGGCGGCTGCGGGTCACCGCGCTGGCGCCTCCTCGAGGTACCGGCTGATCCCGGCGACGATGCCGTCCGCGGCGAGGGCACGCCACTCGGGGTCGGTGAGCTTGGCCGCGTCTTCAGGGTTGCGCATGTTGCCGACTTCGAGGAACACCTTGGGCACGGTGGACAGGTTGAGCCCGCCCAGGTCGGTGCGGACGTCGATGCCTTCCTCACCGAGGTAGTCGGAGTAGGGGTGTCCGGTCACCGCGTGGAATTCGTCGCGGAGCGCTACGCCGAGGGCGTAGGAGGACTCCAGGATCGGTTCGGTGAACCCAGGGACTTCACCGGGGACGATGACGTGGAAGCCCCGTGAGCCGGGGGCGGCGCCGTCGGCGTGGATGGAGATCGCCGCGTCCGCCTCAGCCTCATTGCCGATCTTGGCGCGTTCGTTGATGCAGGGACCGACCCCGTCGTCGCTGTCGCGGGTGAGGATGACGGTTGCGCCCTGCTCCTCCAAGCGGTCGCGGACGAGGAGGGACAGCTCCCACGTGAACTCGTGCTCGTAGTAGCCGTCCTCGGTCCGGGAGCCCACCGTGTCGCACTCCTTGGTGCTGGGGCCTGCGGGAACGGCGCGGCTGATCTCGCGGGCCGCGTCAGCGTTGCCGCCGTTGTGGCCCGGGTCGACGACGACTACGGCGCCGTCGAGGGGCAGCGGCGCAGCCGGAGGCGACGGTGCGGGCGTGTCGCGCGGTCCGGGCATGTCGTCCGGCCTGGGCAGAGGAAGCGAGGCGGTCTCTGCCATGGGCGGGCGGGCGTCCGGGGGAGGCGTCCAGCACGCGGTGGTCAGCAGTATTCCGGTAACGGCTGCGAGGAGGCGCAGCAGGCGCGGGGGAGCGGGCACTCGGGCGGTAATGCTTCCTCCGGAACAGACAGTCGTAACGGTGGAATGGGTGTGGCCGCAATGACCATAACCAACCTATGCCACATCGGTTACCGAACGCACGCGGGGAACAGGCGGACAAAGCGGGATGTGTCGGGCGTGGGATTGGGCGGGGCAGGGAACAGAACCGAACGGAGACACGTCATATCGCAAGAGACGTCCGGAACTTCTCCGGGCGCACGGACCCGACGAGGTGGAGGAATGCGCAAGTCCAATCGTGCTGCGGCCGGCGCTGCCGCCATGAAGCTGGTCTATGAGAGCACCCAGCCCGGGAAGCCGTCCCTCGCGGCCCGGGTCAAAGCCCTTCCCCGCATGCTGAAAGCCCGGATGCGCGGGCAGTACCGCGAGCTGTCTACCTCGAAGATCGTGCTGCTGCTCGCCGCTCTCGCCTACATCATCTCCCCCATCGACCTCGTTCCTGAGCTGTTCATCCCCCTTTTCGGAGCCGCGGACGACGTGGGCGTGGCCGTGTGGCTGACCGCCATGCTGCTGGGGGAGACGGAACGTTTCCTCCACTGGGAGCAGATCGGGACCGACTACATCGAGGGGGAAGTGCTGTCCTGAAGTGGGTCTGTGCAAGAGACGCCGCGCCATGCTGAGGGGCGGACCGCCGTAGCGGCCCGCCCCTCGAGATTCTCTACTCTTTCGGGTATCGCGGGCGTCCCCCCGCCATCCCGCCGAATTGGTCGAGGCGAGGAGGGCTACTCGCTACGCTGGCTGGGAATCCCGGCCAGCAGGGCGCGAACCTCGGTCTCCCGGTAGCGGCGGTGACCGCCGAGGGTGCGGATCGACGTCAGCTTTCCAGCCTTCGCCCACCGGGTGACGGTCTTCGGGTCCACGCGGAACATCGTGGCGACCTCGGCAGGGGTCAACAGGGGTTCCGCCTCGGGCGTGCGAGTTGACATATGTACGGCCTCTCCTCCCGGATCGGTGTGTTGATCCTTGAGACTTTTCAATCCTGGCGCTTGGTCCGGATGTCCAATATTTCCCTGAGGTCTATATTGGCATCACCCGAGGTGATTGTGCGACCACTTAACGCGACTTTGTCAAATGGGATTGCAAAGTCGCACATGTAGCGCGTCACGCTGAGTGATTCTAGCGATACGTTTAGTGGCATGTGGCGTATTCGGTCAAAACTTCATTCTCGGACGGGGGTTTCGGTAATCCGGCTGACCGAAAACGCAAAGACAGCGCATCCTTAACTGGGGATGCTCCCCCTCCTCGGGTGCGGTCGTGGATGGTTGGTCTGGCCTTTTTCCTCCTGTGCGGGTCAGGGCGCCGGTGGCAGGCCTGGGACGGCCGCCAACGCAGACGCGCGGCGTGGAAACCCCTATGCGGTAGGGGTTCTCGAATGTTCTCGTTGCTCTCTGTAACGGTCCCAGTGCAGTCTATATCGCCGTCTATCGAAGGGTATGTCCCCCTTTGGTAATTTTGTTGTCAACTAAGAGGCTTATGGAGCCATCCCCCGCGTCCACCCTGCGACAACCGGAAACACCTCCCGAGAAACCTGGCGAACCAGGTTTGCCACCGGGGGAAACGGGGATTGTGAGCCTGCACACTGGGCGCGGTGAGCGCGAAGGCGGGCAAACCCGCAGGGCCCTCAATTGGCGTGGCGGAGCGCGCGGATCGCGTTCCACCGCGTCCGCAGCCGCAAGCGCATTGCGGCCACCAGCTCCGGCCGGTCCTGTTCGATCGCGGTCAGTGCCGTATGCACCTCCGCGACCGACTGGTCCGACCGCAGCGTGGCGTCGTCCATGAGGAGGACAAGGCCGCCGTAGTCAAGCTCCAGGAGTGCGCGGGGGTGCGCCACCGCGCTCACCCACTCCTCCAGTCGTTCCAAGGCGTACAGGAAGGAGGAACTCGCAGGGGAGTATCCGCTCACGAGGCGAACCGCTCTCACCAGGCGAGGAAGCGCGTCGGCGGCCCGGGTGAGGTAGAGCAGCGCGCGCACCGGCGTCTGCTGGAAAGCGGGAAGAGAGGTCGCACACTGGGGGCACGCCCCGCCATGAGGCGCAGGAGGACGGTACTCCTCCCCGGCCTGGTCCAGGACGAGATGGCGCTCTGCGGCATCGAAAAGCACGAACCAGGGGAGCGGCACCTCCCACGTGCTGGTCAGGATCTGAGGCCGCGTGCGACCGGTGCGGGACTGCCATCGCTCGAAATCGCGCTGGGTCTCCTGGGCGACCAAGTCCGGCAGGAAACTCTGGAATAGCCGCCGCGACGTCGTAGCCTGTAACGTGGAGAAAGCGAGCCAGGAACGCAGCCGTGTCTGCCAAGGACAGACCAGCAGCTCGTCGCCGACCCGGTGGATGTAGGCGTCGCTGCTCTCTGCCAGGGGCGCAGCCAGCGGCGGTTTGGAGAGCAGCCGGTGCAGGCTCTCCGCGTGCTCAGCAGCCATCGCCTCGTGCCGCCCCCGATACCGCGGCGACTCCGCATACGCCTTCCAGTACTCCCGTTCGCGACGGGGAAAAACGGAGAGTGGTTGGTAGAGGCGAAGGTAGGCGGGATAGGGGAGCACGTTCGCATAGTGGCACAGAACGGCGCCGACGTGCGGGGATTTCGCCTGGAATGGCGGCAGTTTTCGGACAGCGGTCCCGCTGAAGGGCACCGTGGCAAGGAGAGTAACCTCACACGTGACCCGCACCGGGATCCGGTCCCGTCCCGCGGGGCATGCTCTGGTGCGGGGAAGGAAGCGGGACGAGACGGCGTTCCTAGTCTGTAGGAGGTGAAACCTCAGGGTTGTGCGTCGCGCAATCCCGTCCTCCACGGGCGTGACACAAGCGGCACGCTCGGTAGGACACGGGCGGCGTAGGCACGTCGCCTCTGAACCGGGTACGGTTGTATTCGTACGTAAAGCTGGGGCCTGTCGTCAGTTCGGTGATGGCCGCCAGCCCGGCAATGCGGTTTTGCTAGTGAACGGGTTTGGAAGAACCCAATCGTTGAGGGGGTCGAGCCAATGGGGCGCGGCCGTGCCAGGGCCAAGCAGCAGAAGGTCGCCCGGCGGTTGAAGTACAGCACCGTCAACACGGACCTTGATCGGCTTCGGGCAGAGCTGGGTGTCGGTGGGGGTGCGTCGAAGTCTTCGGATTCACCGGACGACACGTACCGGGACCCCTACGACGAGCTGATCGAGCGCTACGCGGACTTCGCGGAGAACTACCCGCCCAGCGATGGCTCCGACTCAGAACGTCGCTGATCTGCTGATCTCCACGTCGACCAGAGACAGATCGCACGGGACCGGATTCCGGATCGCGTGACTCTCGAGTAAATCGAGCGACTCTGGGCGACGGAACCGCCGAGCCAGACATCTAGACAGCGGCGAAACCCGGGGCTCTCACCGTTGAGAAGCCCCGGTTTCGCATGTCTACGAACGGTATTCCCCGGTCATCACCACCTTCCCGGAACCGGGGATCACAGAGCCCAGCACCCAGGCGGGCACTCCGCGTTCCGCGAGCAGCTCCAGCGCCCGCTCCGCGGCGTCCTCGGCCACGATCGCCACCATGCCCACGCCCATGTTGAAGGTGGCTTCCATGTCCTCCTGGGAGACCTGGCCGTGGCGGGCGAGGAAACCGAAGACCGCGGGAGGCGCCCAGGAAGCGCGGTCCACGACAGCGTCCGCGGTAGCGGGCAGGGAACGGGCCAGGTTCGCGGCAAGCCCGCCCCCGGTGATGTGGGCAAACGCGTGCACTTCCATATCGGCGGCGAGCGCCAGGCAGTCCTTGGCGTAGATCCTCGTAGGGGTGAGCAGGACTTCGCCGAGCGGGCCGCCCAGTTCCGGCACGTTCGCGTGCAGGTCGAGCTGGGCGTCGGCCACGATACGCCGGATGAGCGAGTAGCCGTTGGAGTGCGGGCCGGAGGAGGCCATCGCGATCACCACGTCGCCCACGCGGACCCGGTCCGGGCCGAGGATGGCATCCGCCTCCACAATCCCGGTTCCGGCCCCGGCCAGGTCGTACTCGTCGGGACCCATCGCACCGGGGTGTTCCGCGGTCTCCCCGCCGATCAGCGTGCATCCCGCCTGGCAGCAGCCTTCCGCGATCCCGCTGACGATCTCGGCGATCCGCTCGGGCACCACGGAGCCGCAGGCGATGTAGTCGGTGAGGAACAGCGGCTCGGCTCCGCTGACCACCAGGTCGTCCACGACCATGGCGACCAGGTCGATGCCGATCGTGTCGTGCCGGTCCAATGCCTGGGCGAGCATCACCTTGGTGCCGACACCGTCGGTGGAGGTGGCCAGCACGGGGGCGGTGTACTTGGAGAGATCGAGCCGGAACAGCCCGGCGAAACCACTGGCGTCGGGGACGAGCTCCGGCCGGTGGGTGCGTGCCACATGTCGCTTCATCAATTCCACCGCGCGTTCCCCGGCGGCGATATCGACGCCGGCGGCGGCATAAGCGGTGGGGGCGCGCTCTGACACGGAAAACCTCTTCTGTAGTCGTAGGTTGCCGTGCGGCTGGACCGCAGGCACACAGACGGCTGGGAACGTGACGGCGGCTAGGGGCGCTTAGGGGCGCCGCAGGACTTCTCCAACAGGTACTTGCCGCGGGAGTCCTCGTCGACCTCGACCGGGTAGACGCCGTCGAAGCAGGCCCGGCACAGCCGGTTCTTCTCGACTCTGGTGGCTGCGACCAGTTCATCGAGATCGATGAAGCCGAGCGAGTCTGCGCCGATGGATTGGCAGATCTCTTCGACGGAGAGGCTACCCGCGATCAGTTCGGCTTTGGTGGCGAAGTCGATGCCGTAGTAGCAGGGCCACATCACGGGCGGGCTGGAGATCCGGACGTGGACCTCGGCAGCGCCCGCCTCGCGCAGCATCCGCACCAGGGCCCGCTGGGTGTTGCCCCGCACGATCGAGTCGTCGACGACGACCAGCCGCTTGCCTTCGATGACTTCGCGCAGCGGGTTCAGCTTGAGCCGGATGCCGCGCTGGCGCAGCGTCTGGCTCGGCTGGATGAACGTGCGGCCCACATAGGAGTTCTTCACCAGCCCTTGGGCGAACGGGATGCCGCTGCTTTCGGCGTAGCCCACGGCCGCGGGCGTGCCCGATTCGGGGACGGGGATGACCACGTCTGCATCGGCCGGGTGCTGCCGGGCCAGCCGCCGCCCCACTTCGACGCGGGCGCTGTTGACGTTGCGTCCCGCGATCGTGGTGTCGGGACGGGCCAGGTAGACGTATTCGAACAGGCAGCCTTTGGGCTCGGCCGGGGCGAAACGTCGGGAAGCGACGCCGTCCGCGTTGATGACCAGCAGCTCTCCCGGTTCGACCTCGCGCACCACGGAAGCACCAACGATGTCGAGCGCCGCGGTCTCGCTGGCCACGACCCACCCGGTGTCGAGGCGGCCCAGGACCAGCGGGCGGATTCCCTGGGGGTCGCGAGCCGCGTACAGGGTGTGCTCGTCCATGAAGACCAGGGAGAATGCGCCCTTGACTTTGGGCAGCACGTCGAGGGCGGCTTCCTCGGTGGTGCGGTGCGGGGCGGCGGCGAGCAGACGGGTGAGCACCTCGGTGTCCGTGGTCGCGCTCAGGCGATCCGACGGCAGCAGCGCCGCGAGCTCCGGGGTGTTGATCAGGTTGCCGTTGTGGCCGAGCGCGAGACCGCCCTCCCGCGCGCTGAAGAACGTGGGTTGCGCGTTCTCCCAGACGGATGAGCCGGTAGTGGAGTAGCGGCAGTGGCCGATCGCCAGGTGCCCTTTGAGGGAGTCCAGGGTGACTTCGTTGAAGACCTGGGACACGAGCCCCATGTCTTTGTAGACGACGATCCGCTCACCGTTGCTGAGGGCGATGCCCGCGGACTCTTGGCCGCGGTGCTGGAGCGCGTAGAGACCGAAGTAGGTCAGTTTGCTTACTTCTTCGCCGGGAGCCCAGACCCCGAACACTCCGCAGGCGTCCTGCGGTCCGCGTTCTAAAGGATCGATGTCCAGGCTGAGGCGGCCGTCGGGTTGCGACACGTGATCCAGCTTAACGGCTGTCACCGGTGCCGGTGCCATGCAGGGGTGCTTCGTGTGGAGGAGACCACAACGGAAGGGCCGGGGACAGGTCGGCGCGTGCTCCGCTGGCTGACACACGGTGGGAAGAGACCGCATCTGCCCAGGTGAGGTCACCTGTGACCAGGGCAAGCCAGGTCAGGGGGTCGGTTTCGACCACGTTCGGCGGGGTGCCGCGGGTGTGGCGGGGACCGGGGAAGCACTGCACTGCCCCATACGGCGGAACTCGCACTTCAACGGCTTGTCCGGGGTAGCGAGAGGCCAGTTCGGCAAGGGTGGCGCGCACCGCAGCCTTGACCGCTGGGCGGTGCGGGGCCAGGCCGCGGCGCTGGGCGCGCAGCAGGGCCTGCACACAGGCGGTGAGGGCAGCAGCGGGGTGGCCCGGTCCCGCATAGGGCGGTTCGCCGAGGGCGGCGAGCTGCTCGTCGAGTGCGGAGTGTAGGGCGGCGAGGCGGCGCCGCGCAGCAGGGGAGAGAGATGCCATGGGAGAGGTCACGATCGCAGAACAATCACCGTGCCCACCGGGACGGTGTGTGGATAAATTGCCAGTTCTCCTGGTTCGGGGTTATTGCCAGAACTTGTGCGTTAATCTTGCGTTTTGTGGCGATGACGTGCCGGTGAAACGCTGTGACCTGCAGGTTTCCCCCGGTTTCACGTCTCGTTCACGAACCATACCTCCGAGGACTGCCAGTGCGTTGATGAGTCATCTCCCTGCCTGCCGCAGGGGAGGCGGTTAGGATGGAATCGCTCCACTACGTCGGCATTCTGGCGGACGCTGGGGTAGCTGTAAGTGAACATCGAGTGACGCACCCCGCGTCGCAGGCGCCGGGGTGCGGCGCGGTCGTGCCCGAAGGGACTTCCGCGGGACAGGGTCCGACACTTCAAGGACATGAGCCTTACCGCACTCATGGGAGAAAGATGTGCGTCTTCGCCTGACACCGCGCGATGACAGCTACTACGAGATGTTCGCCGATTTCGCGAACAACCTAGTCACAGCCTCGCGGCTGCTGGTGGAACTCATCAGCGAAGACGCCGACCGAGAAGCCATCACCGAGAAGATGCGGCAGTGCGAGCAGGCGGGGGACGAACGCACCCACGCGATCATGCGCCGGCTCAACACGAGCTTCGTCACACCGTTCGACCGCGAGGACATCTACCGCCTGGCGTCCAGCTTGGACGACGTGATGGACGCCATGGAAGCGGCCGTGGACTTCATCGGGCTCTACCAGCTCGACCGCCTCCCTAAAGGCATCATCGACCAGGTCGGGATCCTGGAACGCTCCGCCGAACTCACCGCGGAAGCCATGCCGAAACTACGGTCATTACGCAACCTCTCCGGCTACTGGGTGGCCATCAACCAGTTGGAGAACCAGGCCGACCAGGTCTACCGGCGTCTGCTCGCCCACCTGTTCGGCGGAGAATACGACGCGCTGACCGTGCTCAAACTCAAAGACGTCGTTGACCAGTTGGAAGCCGCAGCCGACGCCTTCGAGCACGTGGCCAACACCATTGAAAGCATCGCGGTCAAGGAAGCCTGACCCACCCCCACCACCCCCTTACCCCGACTCAGGAACACTTTCCCGTGCTCCTCGAATCCGCCCTGCTCGCGGTGGTCCTGGCTGCTCTGCTCTTCGCTTTCACCAACGGCCTCCACGACTCCGCGCACACCATTGTCACCGCCATCGTGTCCAGGGCCCTTACCCCTGGGGTTGCGATCGCCCTGGCCACGCTGATGACCCTGCTCGGCGCCTTCCTCGGCGAGGGCGTGGCCCGCACGATCGGACAGGACTTCATCAGCCCCATCCACGGTGCAGACGGCCTGGCTGTGCTGTTCGCGGCACTGTCCAGCGCGGCCGCCTGGAACCTCTTCTCCTGGTACCGGGGGATGCCTTCCTCCGCCTCCCACGCGCTGATCGGCGGAATGGTCGGGGCGGCACTGGCCTCCCAAGGAGAAGTGCGCTGGGACGGCGTCCTCATCAGCTTCCTCGTCCCCATGCTGGTGGCCCCGCTTCTGGGCTGGCTGCTGGGCTACCTCATCATGCTGGGGATCCTGTGGCTGTTCCGCGACACCAGCCCCGGCGTAGTGAACCGGGGGTTCAGGCTCGCGCAGAGCGTTTCCGCGGCGATGCTGTCCCTCGGCAACGGCCTGCAGGACGCCCAGAAAACCATGGGGATCGTGGTCCTGGCGCTCATCACCGTCGGCAGCCAGAACACCTACGAGGTTCCTACCTGGGTGACCCTCTGCTCGGCCGTCGCGATCTCGCTGGGCACCGCCACCGGCGGGTGGCGGATCATGCGCACCCTGGGCTGGCGGATGAGCCGCATCGACCCGCCGCAGGGGTTCGCGGTGGAGGCAGCGGTCTCCGCCATCATGGGCTTCACGTCGCTGGTGTGGCACGCGCCGATCTCCAGCACCCACACCACCACTTCGGCCATTGCCGGTGCGGGAACCGCACGCAGGGTCACGGGGGTGCGTTGGGGCATCTTCGCCACCATCGTGCTGTTCTGGCTGGTCACAGTCCCCGTCACCGCGGTGATCGCCGCCGGGGTCTACGGGCTGCTGCACACCGTCGTCTGACCCGCGGCGGAGACACAGGTACGCATACGGCTGTGGCCCGCCCAAGCGCTTGGGCGGGCCACAGCCGTGGAGTGGACTAGCCGAAGCGTCCGGTGATGTAGTTCTCCGTCTCTTTCTTTTCGGGCTTGGTGAAGATCTTGTTGGTTTCGCCGATCTCGATGAGCTTGCCGGGTTTACCGGTACCCGCCAGGTTGAAGAACGCTGTCACGTCGCTGACCCGGGCGGCCTGCTGCATGTTGTGCGTGACGATGACAATCGTGTAGTTCTCCTTCAACTGGGAGATCAGGTCCTCGATCGCCAGCGTGGAGATCGGGTCCAGCGCCGAACACGGCTCGTCCATGAGCAGCACGCTGGGCTCCACGGCGATGGCCCGGGCGATGCACAGGCGCTGCTGCTGCCCACCGGACAGGCTCGCCCCTGGCCGGTCAAGGCGGTCCTTGACCTCCTCCCACAGGTTCGCCCCGCGCAGGGACCGCTCCACGATCTCGTCGGCTTCGGACTTGCGGAGCCGCCGGTTGTTGAGCTTGTACCCGGCGATGACGTTGTCGTAGATCGACATGGTGGGGAACGGGTTGGGGCGCTGGAAGACCATGCCGACTTCGCGGCGGACCTCCACCGGGTCCACGTCGGGCGCGTAGATGTCCTGGTCGTCCAGGAGGACTTTGCCTTCGACGCGTGCCCCCGGGGTGACCTCGTGCATGCGGTTCAGGGTGCGCAGGAAGGTGGACTTGCCGCAGCCGGAGGAGCCGATAAAGGCGGTTACCGAGCGGGGTTCGATAGTCATGGAGACGTCTTCGACGGCGAGGAAGTCACCGTAGTAGACGTGCAGTCCGGAGACGTCAATTCGCTTGGCCACTGTGTTTCCTCAAGACCGTGGTTGGTTCGGATGAGACGGCAAAGGGGATGAGGGGGTTACCGCGTCTTCGGGGCGAAGAAGTGCGAGACCAGGCGGGCGGCGAGGAACAACAGCATCACGATGATGATCAGCGTCAGCGCCCCGGCCCAAGCACGCTCGTAGTTGATGACGCCGCCCATGCGCACCTGTGAGTAGATGAACACCGGAAGGCTCATCATTTGTCCCTCGAACAGGTTGGCGTTGATGGCGACCGCTGAGGAGCCCGCAGTGAGGATGAGCGGGGCGGTCTCGCCGATGACCCGCGCCAAGGCCAGCATCACACCGGTGGTGAGCCCCGCGATAGCGGTGGGCAGGACCACCTTGACCACGGTAAGCCACTTGGGCACCCCCAGCGCGTAGGAGGCTTCCCGCAGCTCGTTGGGCACGAGGCGCAGCATCTCCTCGCAGGAGCGCACGACCACCGGAATCATCAGGACCGAGAGTGAGATCGCACCGGCCGCGCCGTTGGTCTTGCCCGGACCGAACAGCAGGATCCACAGCGCCACCACGAACAGACCGGCCACGATGGAGGGGATACCGGTCATCACGTCCACGAAGAAGGTGATCGCCCGCTTGAGCCGCCCCTGGCCGTACTCCACCAGGTAGATCGCGGTCATCAGACCGATGGGCACCGAGATCAGCGCGGCCATGAGCGTCATGAGCAGGGTGCCGAGGATGGCGTGGTAGGCGCCGCCGGCGTCCATGCTCGGCGTGACCCCGTTCATGGAGACGGTCAGGAAGTAGCCGTCCAACCGGACCAGGCCTTTGGAGAGCACCGTCCACAGCAGGGAGACCAGCGGCACCATGGCGATGCCGAAACAGGTGTAGACGATGGCGGTGACCAGGCGGTCTTTGGCTTTGCGGCGGTTCTCGATGAGGGCCGAGGCCGCGGTGATGAGCACCATGTAGCCCACCGCGGTGACGATGGCCCACACCGCGGGGTTCCACCACCCGAGCGCGTACAGCAGCCCGGCCGCGACCAGGGCGACCCCGGCGAGCAGGGTCGGCGGGAACAGGGCAGGCAGCGGCTTGGCGCCGAGTGAGGGCGCGAGCGGCCGAGGCGGCACGGTCTTCTCCGGAGCAGACAGTTTCGTGGCGGACATTTACGCGAACTCCTTGCGGCGGGAGACGACGAAGCGGGCCACCATGTTCACGGCCAGGGTGATGGCGAAGAGGACGAGACCGGCCGCGATGAGCGCGGACACCCCGTAGCCGGTGGCTTCGGGGTACTGCAGGGCGATGTGCGCGGCGATCGTCTGGTTGCCGCTCTGCAGCAGGAACCAGGAGATGACGAGGGAGGGGGAGAGGATCATGGCCACCGCCATGGTCTCGCCGAGCGCCCGCCCCAGGCCCAGCATTGCGCCGCCGATGATGCCGGGGCGCCCGAACGGCAGTACCGCCATGCGGATCATCTCCCAGCGGGTGGCGCCCAGTGCGAGGGCAGCCTCCCGGTGCGACTGCGGCACCTGGAGGAACACGTCGCGGGTCATGGCGGTGATGATCGGCAGGATCATCACGGCGAGCACGATGCCTGCGCTGAGCATGGTGCGGCCAGTGGTGGACACGGGTCCGGCGAACAGCGGGATCCAGCCGAAGTACGTCTCCAGCCAGGCATAGAACGGGGCGAGCTGGACCACGAGCCAGCCGATGCCCCACAGGCCGTAGACGACGCTGGGGATTGCCGCGAGCAGGTCCACGAGGTAGCCCAGGATGGCGGCGATGCGGCGGGGGGCGTAGAAGACGATGAACAGGGCGATGCCGATCGCTACGGGAGTGGCCAGCACGAGGGCGATTGCCGCGGCGAGCACGGTACCGAAGGCGAGGGCCGCCACACCGAAGGAGGGCTCTTCCCGGGTATTGGCGTCCCACTCGCTGCTGGTGAGGAAGTTCGCCTGGTTGGCAGCCAAGGAGTCGAAGGACTGCAGGATCAAGAACGCGGCGACCCCGGCCAGGATCGCCAGGATAAGGATCCCTGACCCTTGGGCTCCGGCAGCGAAGAGGACGTCACCGAGGCGACGTCTCTGCCGCTGCGCGCGGCCCGTCGTGGACAGATCCGTGGTGGTCATTTGAGACTCCGGTCAACTGATGCGGGTATGCACTCGGCGGCAGCGGAGCCCGCACGCGACACCGCTCCGCCGGACGAGGGCAGGGCCCGTGACATTGTGGAGTACACCCCTGACCAGAACGGAAGGCACCCAGGAGTCGTTCCGGAAATACCCGAAGAGCGAGAAAAATCTCTGGTCAGGGCGGGCAAAGCGCGGCTGTCCTCGCGGTGAGGCGTTGCCGGTGCGCTGGGCGGGTGTGCGGGGCACCGGGGGAGTGGGGAGGACAACGCAGCCAAGGGCAGGGCCCACAGCGGTCTGTGGTGCCCTGCCCTGACGGCGACAGGACCAGCGCGGGTCAGCTCGCAACCTGGATCTTGTCCAGTACGGCTTGGATCTTGTCGCGGGTGGCATCGGAGAGCGGCGCAGAGCCGGCTTCGTTAGCGGCGGCCTGCTGGCCCTCTTCGCTGATCACGTAGCCGATGAAGCTCTTCACCAGGTCGGCTTCGGTCTGGTCCTCGTACTCCAGGCACACGATCTCGTAGCTGACGAGCACGATCGGGTAGACGCCGTCCTCGTCGGTGGCGTAGTTGAGGCTGACTGCCAGGTCGTTTTCGGTGTTGCCTTCCCGCGGTTCTGCGGAGTCGACGATCGCTGCGGCGGCCTCCGGGCTGTAGGGGACGAAGCTGTCGCCCACGCCGACGGCCACGGTGCCGAATTCCGTGGCGTGCGAGGCGTCGACGTAGCCGATCGTCCCGGTACCGCCTTGGACAGCGGAGACAACGCCAGAGGATCCCTGGGCGGCTTCGACCGGGGGAATCGGCCAGTCACCGCTGACTTCGTGCGGCCAGTGGTCGGGGGCGGCCTCGGACAGGTACTGCACGAAGTTCTCGGTGGTGCCGGACTCGTCGGAGCGGTTGACCGGGATGATGTCGGCGTCGGGGAGGTCGACATCAGGGTTGTCCGCGGCGATCGCCTCGTCGTTCCACTTGGTGATCTTCTGGTTGAAGATGTCAGCGATCACCTCGGGGCGCAGGTTGAGCGAGTCGACGCCCTCGAGGTTGAAGATGATGGCGATCGGGCTGATGTAGGCGGGCAGGTGGACGGCTTCGGAGCCGCCGCAGCGCTCGGTGGCCTGCGCGGTCTCCTCTTCGTCCATCGGGGAGTCGGACCCGGCGAAGGAGACGGCGCCCTCGATGAACTGGGAGCGTCCGGCACCGGAGCCCACCGAGTCGTAGTTGACGGTGGTGTCCGCGCAGGCGCTGGTGTACGCAGCGACCCACGCCGCCATCGCCTTTTCTTGGGAGCTGGCGCCGGCTCCGGCCAGGGTCCCGCCGCCTTGGACACAGTCGACACTGCCCGCGGCCGTGCCGCCGGTCTCCTCGGGAGCGACTGCCTGGTCACTGCCGCAGGCGGAGAGCGCAAGGGCGCTGGCGAGGGTCACGCCCGCGATCTTGCCGTACCTAATGAGCTTCACAGCCCGGGTGTCCTTCCTCTGGCTTGTCCAC
>NZ_BCWB01000063.1 GCF_001592045.1 Thermobifida fusca NBRC 14071 = JCM 3263
CGTCCACGTCTTCAACGATGCCGCCGCTGGCCCGCACCACGTAGACCGGCAGGGAGCTGCCTACTCCTTGAGCGACGGCCGCGGTCCGGCGCTCCTGCAGCGCACGCGACCGGGGACCGGGGATCTCGGTGACGAGCCGACGTTCCTGGGGGAGATCCGCGTGCTCGCTAGCCATGGTTCCCTGCCCTCCTCCGTGGGTGTGGTTGGCGATCCGTGGTTACCGGATCGACAGTAAGCGAATAACCTCCGAATTTCCTCGCCGGTATGGATAGGCTTTCGGAAGGTTCTTAGACTTTTTGTCGGAAACGTCGTGGTGTGGGCCTGGCCTGGAGCAAGCGAGGAGTGAGCGTGCCGCCTTCTCTCGGAGCAATCCTGCGCACTCCCCGGCTGCAGTTACGGCTGCTCCACGGCACCGACAAACTCGACACCCCGGTGCGCTGGGTGGCGGTCAGCGAACTCACCGACCCCACCCCCTACTTGGAGGGCGGAGAGCTCCTGCTGACCACGGGGATGCGGTGGACGCACGAGATGGTGGACGCCCGCGCCTACGTCCAACGCCTCGTGGACCGCGGGGTCGCGGGCCTGGGGTTCGGAATCGGGGTGGTCCACGAGCAGGTGCCGTCGACCCTGGTGGACGCGGTCGCCGAATACGGGCTGCCGCTGATCGCGGTGCCCCGCCCCACCCCGTTCATCGCCATCGGCAAAGAGGTCTCCCGCATGCTGGCGCGGGAAGAGTACGAAGGGCTGACGAAGGCGTTCGCCGCGCAGCGCCAGTTGACGCGGGCCGCTCTGCAGGGCGCAGAAGCGGTGGTGGACCGGCTCGGCGCGGAGCTGCCCGAAGGGTGGGTGCTGCTGTTGGCCCCGGACGGCTCCCCCCTGCACGCCCGGCCCGCGCAGGCCGCGTCCCATGCGGCCGGACTCGCCGGGGAGCTGCGCCGCCTGCAGGAGCTGCGCCAACCCGCCAGCGTCTCCCTGTCCGCGGATTCCCGGCACATCACTGTCCAACCGCTGGGCGTGGCGGGACGGGTCCGCGGGTTCCTGGCCGTGGGGGCGCCCCGCGCACTCGGCACTGAGGAGCGCACCCTGCTCAACGCGGCCAGCTCCCTGCTGTCGCTGGAATTGGAGCGCGGCGATTCCGCGGTCACCGACCGGCTGCGCGGCGGCCTGCTGCACGCGCTGGTGCGCGGGGCGGTGACCGTGACCGGGCCGGAGGCGGAGGCGTTGCGGGCGGCTCTGCCCGCCGAACCGGTGGTGGTCGTCGCCGCAGACCCGAGCCCGGCCGCCGTGTCGTGGGGGCGCGGCGCCGAGGAAGGCCTGGCCGCTGTGGTGGACGGCCGGTTCACGTTCCTGGGCAGTGCCCGCTCGGATCCGGCGGGCAGCCTGGCCGCGTTCACCGGGGGCCCGGTGGGCGTGAGCGAGGAGGTCGGCTACGACGCGCTTCCCGAAGCGCTGGCCCAGGCGGAGCGGGCCTTGGAGGTCGCGCAGCGCGACGCTGCCGCCCTGGTCCGCCACACCGACCTGCCAGGCGGTTTCCTGGGACTGTTGGACACCCCGGCCGGGACAGGCATGGCCCAGCGGCTGCTCGCCCCGCTGCGCGAGCACCGGGCTAGCGCGGACTTGCTGGCGTCACTGCGCGCCTATCTCGCCGCATCGGGCCGGTGGGATGCCGCAGCCGAGTCGCTGGGGGTCCACCGGCACACGCTGCGCTACCGGATCGCGCGGATCCGCGAACTGCTTCCTGGGGATTTGGACGACCCCGACTACCGGGCAGAGCTGTGGCTGGCGCTGCGGATGACGGAACGGGACTAGGCCGGTTCGGTGCGCCCCGCCGGTTGGTGGATCTTTTGCCGCATCCTGTGCCGAAACTAGCGGGTTCTTCAGGAACAGGCGGGTGGCCTCGTGTTGGGGTGGTGTTTCGACCCCGATGGCGGAATGTCGGATTCGGGGCGCGGGTGCGAGGCCACCCCAGGGCTGTGGGTGGGGACGCGAGGAGCCGAAGCCAGGGGAACGATGGTCAGGCGTGCGCTACGGGCAGTGACGGCAGGGGTGGGCCTACTGGCGGTGCTGCTGGCGGGCGCCCCGGCGGGGGCGGCAGCGGTCCCGGCGGTGCCGTTGTCCGGTGGTGGCGACTGTTCCTGCCTTGAGGAGGTCCGCAGTGCCTGGGAGCAGTCGGATGTGTACGTCCACCACCGGATCACCGCCATGTTTCCCGAGGTCACTGCGGAAGCTGTGGCGGAGGCGTTGGGGGAGGAGACCGCGGCGCGGGTGGCGGTGGTCCTCCAGCCGCAGACCCCTCCGCCCGAACTTGCCTCCCAGCTTCACGTGGCGCAGGGACGGCAGCCGGTGGCCCTCTACACCTGGCAGGGGGACGCGTTCCGCGCCGATGTGGTGACGGGTGCGGAAGTCCCGCGGACCAAGCGGACTTTGGCGGGGCCGAGCCGCCGGGTCGCCCCCGACGACCTGCTCGTCCACGTGGCAGCCGTGGCGGTGATCCTGCGGGGGGAGGTGCTGTCTACGGCCGCGCAGCAGCTCGCGGAGACGTCGCTGTACGTGTCCCCGGGACTGTCCACGGATCTCACCGACCAGCGGGTTCGCGACCTGGCGCAGCGGTTCGCTGGACTGCCGGAGCCGGTGCGGGTGGCGCTCCTGCCCCGGGACGCGGTCGAGTACGAGGGTGGGGTGGTGCGTCGCGGGGCGGGCAATATCGCGGAGCTGGTGCAGGGGCAGCGGGATGTGCCTGCCGTGGTCTACCTGGTGGACGAGAACGGGCGGGTGACCGCGGGGTCGGCGAGCAGCACGGCGGTGGGGCTGCGGTCCCAACTGGACCAGGGCAGCCTGTCCCAGATCGTGACGGGGGCCCGGGACAGCGACAGTGCCACGGCCACGCTCACCGCGCTGGCGGCGCGGCTGGAGGACGCGTCGGAGGGGAACAGTGCCGTCGAACGCCTTATCGACGTCCTGCTGTATGCGCTGCCTTTTCTCATCGTGCTGGGGGTGGGGGCACTGCTCATGATCCCGGTCCGCCAGGAGAAGGAGATCCCGTGGCCGGCCCCGCCGGTGGAGGACGGTGCCGATGCGGCGCAGCCGCACCCGCGGGGCGAGTAAACCGGATGCCATGGGCAGGAACATCATCCGGAAAACCTGTCCCCAGAGCGGGGGAAGGTCCGGCACGCTGGTGGCGGGATTCCTGGAGTGCGGGGCACGGAAATTCGAGAACCGGTGCCCCCGCAAAAATCCCATCAGGGAAATAAGGGAGAAAGTTCGCGATTTGTTCTGAGGTGTCCCCTGCAACGGAGCACAAGAGATTCCCCCGTCGATACCGGTGTAAAGGACGCTAAGTCCACGTCTTTCCTGAAGGAATAAAAACGGCATACCGTGCATTCCTGTCATGAGGTAAATTCGTCAAAGCGGCATACCGGTAATACTGGAAAATCTGACGGGCAGTGGATGTGGAGCACAAACCGCAGCGCACACCTTCCTGAACACGGTCAGACCCGATCTGACCAGGAAAGACGATCCAGAAATAAGGAAATCACCCCTGTGTCGGGGAGTACCGTGAAAGCCCGCGGAGAGGCGAGAATCAAAAGCAGCACACCGCACACTGGCACACCCAGGAGCGGAGACACGGTACGGTGTCGGACACACCCAGAATCGGAACACGGTATGAGATGACTCTGGCCCAGGCGGCGCGAATGCTCCCTACCCGGGATTACCGTTGTGCACGCGTGGTGGTACACCCCGGTTCGGAGAATCCGTCCGGATATTTTTCGCATACGTACCACACATGGGACTATCGATCGCGAGAATGCGATAAGTCGCTTTGAGTGACTCATTCGTCACCTGACAGTCCGGTTTTGGTCGGTCAGTGGGAACAGAGGTGTCACGTGCGGTTATTCCACACATTTCCTCCACCGTTCACGCCGGGGACGGGGCACGGAACGGGACGGCGATGAGGCCTCGGACACGCAGGGCGCTCCTCATCGCAGCCACCGCCCACGGCGACAGGCCCGGGTACGAGGCCACGATCCGGCTGGGCGTGGAAGCGCTGGGCTCGGCACTCACCGACATCGCGTTCGACGAAGTCCGCGCCTTGGACGACCCGGGACGCACCCGCATGGTGGAGGAGCTGCGCTCCTTCTTCTCGGCAGCGGAACCCACCGACGTGCTCCTGCTCTCGCTGCACGGCGTCGTGGTGCGGGACAGCGACGGCCGCCTGTGCTTCCCCGCCGCCCGGGGACGCCGGTTCGTCTCGGGGGCCGTGCTCTTGGACACGGTGAGCGAAGTGATCCAGACCGCCCCGGTCCGGAGCACAGTCATCCTGCTCGACTGCGGCTACAGTGGCTGGTTCGACGACGGGCCGGACGGTTTCACCGCGACAGTCCCCCAACTCGACCTGCGGCGAGCATTCCCCCGCGAAGGCTGCACCGTGCTCGCCGCCCCAGGAGTCGGCTATCCCACGGCCACACCGCTCAGCCTGCACGTGGCCCGCGCCCTGCGCGGGGCCGCACCCGACCGGGACGGCGACGGCTGGATCGACACCGGAGACCTGAGTGAATACCTGAACCGGGCGACGAGCGGGGACGCCCGGCCCGTGCTCATCACCGACGCACCCCCCGTGCCACTGGCCCGCCAGCCCGGCGGCCCGCCCACCCCGAGGCAACAACCCCACGCCAACGGCCAGCACCCCGACCCGCGGTCGCTGCTGACCGACCTGGCCGTGGTCGAAGGCTTGGACGTGGCCCGGTTCGGCGACACCGCGCTCGCCAGCCTCGCCCACGTCCCCGAACCGGGGAGAAGAGGGGACCCCGCGATCCCGATCAGCGCCGCCCCGGTCAGCGAATCCCACCACCGCGCCGTGGAGTCGGCGATGACCCGCCGCCTCACCGTGGTGGCGGCCCCGCCCGGCAACGGCGCACACACCCTGGCGACCGCGGTCGCGCACACCGCTGTCGCCTCCGGGCAGAGCGTGCTCTTCGTCGCCTCCGACACCGCGTCCGCTGACGCGTTCACCGTCGAAGTCCGCACCGAACTGGAAACAGCGCACCTGGTCGCGGGCGGACCAGCAGCGGTGCGCGGCCGCGGCTCGGGGCACGGCACCCTCCAAGAGTGCCGCACCCGTGCCGAGGAGGAGACGGAGGCGCGCACCGCCCTCTACCGAGACTGGGCCGCGGTGTGCGTGGCCCGCGCAGCTATCGATGCGATCGCTCGCATCGAACGCGACCTAGCTCTCCTCGCAGAAGCGCGCGGGCAGATCATCGCGGCCGGCTGGGATCCCAAGGCCTTGTTCCGCACCACCAGTCCACGCGAGTGGCTGCGCTGGGCGGAACAGGCCTCCCAGCGCTTCCCTTTCCGCTCCCGGCAGCGGACCGCGTCGCGGCGGATGGCGGCCGGAACCGATCCGGCCGTGCTCGCCCGGATCAGCCAGATCGCCCGCGTGGAACAGGAGTGGCGTGCCGCTTTGGACGCGCGCCGCCGCGCCACCGCTCTTGACGAGCTGTACGCGGACCTGGTCGCGGCCCTCGAAGCCCACCGCAGGTCCAGCGCCGCCTACCTCGCCGTGCACGCCCGGGCCCGCCACACCCGCAGCAGCAACGGCGCGGAACGGCCCGAGCCCACCACTCCGGTGTGGGCGGTCGCCGTGGGGCAGGACCACGAACTGCCGCCCCGCGCCGGCATGTTCGACCTGGTGATCGTGGACCGGGCGGAACGGTGCGGCATCCGCGAAGTGCTGCCGCTGCTGTACCGGGCCCGCCGCGCCCTCATCATCGGCGACCCGGCAGCAGCCGGGAGCACGCCCCTGCTCGGCAGGCGGGGCCCGGAAACCGTCTCCGCCTACCAGGCGCTGGCCCGCATCCGCACGGAAACCGGGGGCCGGGTGCTGTGGCTGGACGAGCACGACCGGGCCCAGCCTGCGATCGCTGCGCTCGCGGACCGGTGCTGCTACGGCGGCAAGTCCACGGTGCTTACCGACCCGTGGAGCCTGCCCGGGGACCCGGCCCGGCCCGTGCAGTGGCACGACGTGACCGGGGAGTATGAGACGGACGAGGACGGCTCGTATGTGAACCGCGCGGAGGCCCACCGGGTCGCAGCGGTCCTCACCGCGCTCGACCTCCGCCTCCCCGACGAAGCCACTCTCGGCGTGACCAGCCCGTTCGCGGGGCAGCGCGCGCTGCTGCGGCAGTTGACCGGCCGCCGCCGCTATTCGCGGGAGATCCGCGTGGACTCCCCGCAGGCGTTCGGCGCCCAGCCGTGCGACGCGCTCGTGGTCTCCCCCGTGCTGAGCCAGAACACCCCGCACCGCACGGTGGCGCGCACCCTCGCCACCGCCCAGTGGTGGCATCCCATCCTCACCGGCACGATCGCCCAGCTTGTCGTGGTCGGGGACCGCGCCCTGTGGGCAGCGGGCGGCGGAGTGCCCGCCGCAGTCGTGGAAGCCGCGGAGACCGGCACCGGGGAGGCCGCGGACAGCGAAGTGCCGCGCCCTCTGCTGCACGCGCTCAGCGACCTGGCCGCCCAAGTGGAGACGAATGTGGCTGTGGCCGGCTACCGCGTGGACTTGTGCGTGACCACCCCGCTCGGGCAGATGCTGATTCTCGTGGACCGCACCCGGGACGGCCGCGGCCTGCGCCGCCTGCTCGACCGGCAGCAGCGGCTGCGGGAGGTCACCGACCTGCCCGTGCTGCGCGTCCCCTTGTGGCGCTGCCTCCACAACCCCGTGGACTTGGCGAAGGAGATCCTGCTCGGCAAGGCCTGAACCTCCCCACCCCCGCACACCACGCGGATGCCGCACAACGGTCAAGTAGGGTGCAATCGCCAGCACAATCGCGTGAGGTGGCTGCGAGGAGTGGAGGAGGCGACACCACCGTGCCCGAAGGCCACACGCTGCACCGACTAGCGATCCACTTCACGAAGACGTTCGGGGGACAACGGGTACGCGCCGCCAGCCCGCAGGGGCGGTTCGCGGAAGGGGCGCAGCGGATCGACGGCCGGGTGCTGGGGGAGGCGGAAGCCCACGGCAAGCACCTGTTCTTAGGGTTTGACTCCGGCGAATGGGTGCGCGTGCACTTGGGCTTGTACGGGGCGTGGACGTTCGGGGACGCCACTGGGGAGCGCAGCCTGGGCGCGCCGCGCACCGAAGCGGGCACGGAACGGGCCTTGCAGCGGGACGCGGACGGGTTCGTGGTCCCGCCGCCCCCGACCGGGGCGGTGCGGCTGCGGCTGGTCAGCGCGGACGCGTGGGCGGACCTGCGCGGCCCGTCCGCGTGCGAGGTGATCGACCCGGCAGGCAAACAGGCGGTGCAGGCCAGGCTCGGCCCGGACCCGCTGCGCGCGGACGCCGACCCGGCCGCGGCGTGGCAGAAGATCCGCCGGTCCCGCACCGCGATCGCGGTGCTGCTCATGCGCCAGGACGTGATCGCCGGGGTAGGCAACATCTACCGGGCCGAGTCCCTGTTCCGCGCGGGCATCGACCCCTACCGACCGGGCCGCGACCTTACGGAACCCCAGTGGGAGGCGCTGTGGGCGGACCTGGTCCACCTGCTGCGCGACGGGGTGCGCGACGGCCGGATCATCACCACCCGCCCCGAGCACCGCACCCATCCCGGACCGGACATCCCCCGCGAAGAAGCCCACTATGTGGCCTACCGGACCGGGCAGCCGTGCCGGGTCTGCAGCACCCCGATCCGCTCCGCCGAGCTGGCGGGACGCTCCCTCTACTGGTGTCCGGGCTGCCAGACCGGGTGAGCAGACCGCTTAGTAGGGGGAGACTTCGCTGGTGATTTCCCAGGCGATCTCTTCGGCGAGCTCGTCGGTGAGTTCAGCGCCCGCGAGGCGTTCGGCGAGCTTCCGCGCGTGGTAGACGGTGCGCATGCCTTTGACGAGGGCTTCGCCCGCGCTCATCACCGCGTAGTCGTCCCACACGTCCGGGTCGATCGCCAGCACCGCGATGTCGTCGTTGTACGGGATCGCATCCATGTCGTGTGCCTCGTACAGTTCGCGGATGTGGTCGGCCTCCACCACGGGCACGTCCCGTTCCGCGAGGTAGACCTCGGATAACGCGTCGGCCTGCTCCGGTTCCAATGCGGCCGGGTTGTAGCCGAACTCTGCCGCGTACCGGGTCAGCCGTTGGGCGATCGCCACGGTTTGCCGTTTCACCGCTTCCGGGCTGGCCGGACCGTAGCTTGAGTTGCGGATGCGGGCTGCCAGGGTACGGACATCCACCGCTGTGCCCCTCCTTCGAAAGCCGTGCCACCAGGGGCGAAACAAGGCAGTCAGACGCTCATTATTCCTGGCTTCCGCCCGGGCGTTGCGCGTGCCGCCCGCTGCCGTACTGGGGCCCGCGGGGCCGGTCCCGGGCCGCCGCTCCCCGCAACGGGGGACGGCGGCCACGGCGCGGCCCACGGCTGTTCATGGCCTGCTGCGCGCGGCTTCCGAGCCGAGTTTCGCGGGCAGGTCGGTGATGGGCAGGGACAGGTCGGGTTCGGGGACGACCACGACCCCTTCGTCGTTTATGTCCGCGGGACCGGGGATGGTGGTGCCGGGCAGGGCCACTGCTGCGCTGCCCCACGACACGGCGCGCCGCAGCCGTTCTTCCGGGGCACCGTCGTCGAACAGGAAGCCCGCGAGCGTGCTGTCGCCCGCGCCCACGGTGCTGCGCGGCACGATCGGCGGTCCGCCCGCCCACCAGAAGCGGTCCGGTTCCACGAGCAGCGCCCCGTAGCTGCCCAGGGTGACGAGGGCCGCGTCGTTGCCCCAGGACAGCACTTCCCGGGTGGCGTCCACCACGTCGCCGAGGGTGGTGAGTTCCCGGTCGAGGAGTTCCGCGAGCTCGTGGTGGTTGGGTTTGAGCAGGTTGGCTGCCCCGGCCCGCGCAGTCACGGCGAGCGGCTCCCCGGAGGTGTCCACGGCGATCGGCACCCCGTAGCGGCGGGCCAGCACGGACAGCCGCACATAGAAGTCGGTGGGGGTGCCTTGCGGCAGGCTGCCGCCCGCCACGAGCCACTTGGGGTGGTGCCGCAACTGGGATTCGACGGCACGCAGCAGGGCCGCGACTTCGGCTTCGCTCAGCGATGCGCCGGGCACGTTGAGCTGGGTGGTGGTGCCGTCGGCTTCCGCGGTGGTGATGTTGCACCGGGTGACCGCGGCAACGGGAACAGTCACCGCGGCGATACCGTGCTCGCCGAGCAGGGCGGTGAGCTGGGCTCCTTCCGCACCGCCGACGGGAAGCACGGCAACCGTCTGGACACCGTGGTTGCGCAGGGCACGGGAGACGTTGACGCCTTTGCCTCCGGCGTGCGCCATCGCGTTGTGGATGCGAATGACCGCACCGCGCACGTAGGTGTCAATCTCCAGGGTGCGGTCGACACTGGGATTGGGAGTAACTGTGAGGATCATGCGCCCTCTCTTCAGGGTCGGCGGTGGTCGATCCCGGACGCCGCTCTCGCCCGGGAGTCGCGTGCTCCTCACACCTGGGAGCGCTCTCATCGTAGACAAAAAGGTCTAAACCAATCTGGGAGCGGGGATGAACGGTCGGTGCCGTCCCCCCTTTTCCTGCTGCAGGGGTGCGTCAACAGGGGCGCGGCAGGGTAGAGGCGCGCCCGGGGTTGCGTACCGTCACCGTACTGTTACCGGTGTGCGCGCGAAAGTGCGGGGGTGTTCTAGGCCCCTGCCGTACCGCAATCCCCAGAGGATCAGGAATGATCGTTTCCGGTGCATCCGCGGGTGCGCCGGGCCGGGAGTACCGCGCCCCCGGTCGAACAGCCACGTTGGAATACGACAACAGAGATTCAGGAGTCTGCCATGGCGCTCGTCTCTCACGCCCACACCGTGTGGGAGGGGACCCTGTTCGAGGGCAGCGGAACGGTCTTCTTCGACTCGTCCAACCTGCCCCAGCAGAAGGTCACCTGGAAGGCCCGTGCCGAGGAGCACGGCGGCCTCACCAGCCCCGAGGAGCTGATCGCGGCCGCCCACTCGTCCTGCTTCTCCATGGCGTTGAGCAACGCCCTGGCCAAGGCGGGCACCCCGGCGAAGTCGCTGCACACCGAAGCCCAGGTCACCTTCCAGCCGGGTGAGGGCATCAAGGGCATCCACATCGTGGTCCGCGGCGAGGTCCCGGGGATTTCCGCCGACGACTTCGTCAAGGCGGCCGAGGGCGCCAAGGAGAACTGCCCGGTGAGCAAGGCGCTGGCGGCCACTCCCATCACCTTGGACGCGGCCTTGAAGTAACCCGCTTCCCGTTGCGGGGCGGGTGGTCCTTGCCCGTCCCGCAACGCAGCCGCAGCGTTTCAGGCTAGGTGTCTCGGCCCGGTACTGCCCCCGCAGCCGGGCTGGCGCGGCACGGCATTCCGGCCGCGGGCACGAAAAAAGCGGCGCTGCCGCCGCACACACGGGATGGATACCGGCTCCGGCTGGCAGCGCCTGCCCGCGCTGCCGACCGGAGCCGTGTCGACGCCCTGCCCGGAATCGCGGGCAGCGGGGTCAGTTCAACAGCCGGGGCGGGATGACTTCTTTGCGGAGAGCGTGCAGCACGTCGTCCAAGTCCCCCAGGTGGCCGACGTGCTCAGTGCGGTTCCGCACCTCAGCGCGGATCGCTTCGAGCACGGTCGGGCTCTGCAGCGCCTCGGCGAGCGGCGCACCCAGCAGCGCCTTCCGCCATTTGAGCAGCGTGTCCAGCCGTCCGCTCACCACTCCGGCGCGGCTGATGTGGAACAGCGCGTCCACTTTGGCCTTGGGGTCGGCGTCGCCGAGCAGGTCCACCTCGAGGATCCGCATGGGGGAGTCCTCAGCGGTCTCCGCGTAGTAGACCTCCCAGTTGCGGCCGTTGGTGAGCACCAGCCATTGGACGCCTTCCTCCGCAGCGCTGAGCCGGGCGGGGCGCAGGCTGCGCGCGTTGAGGTCTTGGCCGCAGCGTTTCACTTCGACGAGGGCGAAGACGTCGTCCCCCACCTTCAGCCCGTAGTCGACGGACTCGTTCTTGGTGCGGTATTCGGTGGTGACCTCGTCGTACTTGTTGTAGCCCAGCCCGTCGCTGAAGAAGTCGGTGACCAGCAGCCGGGTGTCGCCTTCGTTGGCGTCCCGGTCGATGAGGTCCTGCAAGGGCCCGGTGAACCGCTCCAACGCTGCGTGGAGTTGGCCGCGGACGTCGGCTTCCCACTGCGGGAGAGGGGCTTCGGGGCTGGCGAATTCTCCGGTCCAGGTCAGTACCTGAGTCGCGTCCGGGTCCATTGACGTCTGAAATCCCATTCCGTGCGTTGTCGGGCAGAACGTTAACCGTCGGACCATTATCGGCCACCCCTGCCGCATTCCTCTGCGGGAACGGGGAACCGGGAACCTCACCGGTCACACCAGCCCCAAAGAGTGATGTACATCACAGTAAATGGGGGTGGTGGGGAACGCCATTACCGGAAACGCGCAGAAAAACACCGGGAAAGCAAGCTCGTGCCAGTGGTGCGGCCGACGAGCAGCGGAACGGTCACCGCGACGCGAATTCCAGCGGGTCGCTTTCCCCGATCGCACCCAGGTCGTCGGAGCCGACAGAGAACTCCCGGTCCGGGTACAAGGCGATGAGGCCGATCCAGTCCCGCACCGTCGCCCCCGGCGGCAGCTCCACCGGCGTGCTGCCGGGACGCCGGGACGCACTGATCACCTGGGCGAACACCCCCGTGGTGATAGTGGCGACCACGACGGGACGCCCATAGGCGCGCAACCGGGCGAACACGTCCGCGGCCAGGTGCTCCGGCGAGCACACCACGACCGTGGAGCGGCCGCGGGCATCCCGCACCTGGGGATGCCGCAGCAGGTATTCGATGAACCGGGGAGTCATGCGGGCGTGCTCCACCAGGAGCGCGGCGATGCGCTGCGTGTCCTCCCGCCCAGGCAGCACATCGAAGTCCACGTCGACGTTGACGTGTACCGGCGGCACCCCGTGCCGGAGCAGCCAGTTGATCTCGGTGGCCTCGTCCCGCGTGGGCCGGTCCTCCCCGTCGTCCAAGCCGATACCGCGCAGCCAGGCGTTGACGTCTGACCACAGCCACACCAGGGACCGGCCGACCGTGCCTTCCGGGGCGGGGAAGGGGACACCGTCGCGGCGCTGCCCGTGGATCCACTGGGTGACGTTCTGCCTGCTGCGGCCGGTGCGTTCCGCGATGTCGGACACGCCGACCAGGTCGGGGTCGAGCCGCAGGATCCGCATGCCGGGCACAAGGGCGCGCGCCCGCGCCACTACGGACCCGGCCGCAGTCACCGCGTCGGGCCCGCTGCCCGACACCGTCATGCGGTGCACGCCGTGCGAGCAGGACAGCACGGCGTCGAGTTCGTCAGTGAGAGCGTTGACGGCGGCGTGGTCGTCGAGAGTGATCCCGTCGACCACGAAAATGAATTCGTAGTCGGGCAACAGCGGTCCCTTTCCGAAGGGTGGGCGCAACGGGCGGGGGAAGGCAGGCGCCCAGCCATGGTCCAGTCTCGCATCGCTGTTGACAAACGTCAACGCGACGAGGTGGGGGAGCTGTCCGACCGGGACCGGAGCCGACGCGGATCGTCCTGCGGCAGCGGGCAGCGCCGCGCCTCCCGCAGGATGCGCCGGGCCGCCTGACCCGGATTGCGGGGCGTGCCCGGCACTTGGATAGCGGAACACCCGCACGGGCAGTGCAACCGCCCCCAGTGACCTTCCCCGCGGAGCGTCCACCCGTCCGCCACCAGGGCACGCAGCACGTTGCGGACCTCGCTCTTCTGGTGCGCGGAGGGGCTGAGCTCCTTACCGGTCACCTGTGGGACTCCCGACCTGTCGAAGGGGGTGCGGCCCAGCGGGCGCCGCACCGGTGCAGTTCCCCGTGAAACATCTCGGCCACGGACAGAGTACGGGGAAACCCAGTATTCCAGGAGAAACCCCCTAGAGCCGCACCTAGCGGCCGTACCCGGCAAACCGGCCCCGCATACCTCTAACGACCTGGGGTGACACCGCTGAATGGCTCCGAACCCCACCATTCCCGCCGACACATGGCAATGACCCGAAAATTCCGTTTTCGCTCTCATTAAGGGGGAGAAAGGCGTACGATCCTCGGGGCAGGCCATTCCCCGGAGGTTTTCTATGGTTTTCCACTACGGCCGTCTCACCAGGGACGGAGGAACGGATCCCCGCACACTGGTTTTCGCCTGCCTCGCCGTGCAGACCACCGGCTTGGACGTGACGTGGGGAGCACGACTGTGCGAGGTGGCCGTGGTGCGGATGCGCGGCGACGGCACCGTGCTCGACGAATACGCCACCCTCGTCAACCCGGGAACGCCGCTGGGAAACACGGAACTCCACGGCATCACCGACGCCTGGATGGCGGGCGTGCCCGGATTCGAGCAGATCGCCGGGGACCTGGTCCGCTACCTCAACGACGCGGTCGTCGTCGGCTACGACCTGCCCGCCATCGACAAATTCCTCGCCGCCGAGTTCGACCTGCTCGGCATCCCCGTCACCGGGCTCCCCGGCCTGTGCGCACTGCAGACGTGCCGCACCCACCTGGAACACGCCGACTACCGGTTCGACTCGCTGTGCCGGGCCTTGACCGGCCAGTGGCCGATCGCGGAACGCTACGCCCTCGAGGACGCCCGCCTGCTCGCCGCCATGGTGGCGAGACTCGTCGACACCGCCCCGGAACCGCTCGGCTGGGAAGGACCCGTGTCCGCGGTGCCGCCGATGCTGGCATGCGGGGGCGACATCGCGCCGCGCGCCGCAACTCCGCGCCGCGGCACCCTCGACCACGTGGACCTGCTCGTGGACCGCCTTCCCGCCATGCAGGACGCGCCGCCGTCCCGCGCCGACGGGCTCGCCAACTACCGCATGGCCGTGGAACGGTATGCCGCTCAAGGCACGGTCACCGCGGAAGACGCGGAACATTTAGCGATGCTGGCGGCCCGCGCCGGGCTCACCCAGCACACCGCCCGCGAAGTCCACCAGGAGCTCCGCCACCTGGTCCCCCAGCATGCCGGAGCGGCCGCGGGCATCCCCGCCAGCCCGGTCGCGGCATCACCCGGCAGCGGGCCGAGCGGGATCACGGTGCCGGAGACGCGCGACCTGTGGCGGCTGCGCGAACTCACCCCGGAGGAGTACCGCGCCCGCTACACCGACCTGCACGGGGACATCCCCGAGGACTTGGTCATCGAAGCGCCGGAAGCCGCCGTCCGCAAAAAAGAGGCGAAACCGCGGCGGGGGACGGCAACCGCCCTGTTCGTGGCCGTTCTCGTCGTGCTGGCCGTGGTCTGGCAGGTCATGGTGTGGTCGGTGTAACCGCACCCGCCCGGCGCGGGACGCACCGCACCCCTGCCCCGCCCCACTGTGCGCGGCAGGGCACCGAGGGCTTTGCCGCAGTCCCCGGCACGCATGCGGCCGCACAGCACGACACGACGGCCGTTGCCCCCAGGCTGTGGACGACCCCGAGGTGCCTGCCCACTTCTCTTCCCGGTTGTCCGCTTCGTCTGGGAAACCGTCTGTGCAGGTCGCTATCCTTCGCCAATAACTGGGTCCGTATCAGGGAAGGGCGTCGATGACCGACCGGTGGTGGGGGGAACGCTCCGAACATCCATGGGAGCAGGAAGCTCTCGAACACATCAAAGCGCTCATGCCGCAGCGCGACCCCTACCGGGCCTGGCAGTGCTTCTCGTTCACCGCCGCGTCCGGGCAGATCCGCGAATGCGACCTGTTCATCGTCACCCCAGCCGGGGCGTTCCTCGTCGAAATCAAAAGCCAGCCGGGACGGGCCATCAACCGCGGCAGCACGTGGACGTTCTACGGGGACCGGGTCCGCACCATCGACAACCCGCTCTACCTCACCGACAAGAAAGCCAAAGAGCTCAAAAGCCAACTGGAGTGGGCCGCTAAAAAGCTCGGCATCCGCGACTACCGGTCGCCGTACTTCACCCCCGCCGTCTTCCTCTCCGCCCCCGACCTGCGCTGCGACTTCGACGAAATCCAGCGGCAGCACGTCTACGGCCGCGAAGGACTGGACAAGCAGACCGGGCTGCCCGGGATTTGGAGCGGCCTGCTGAACCGGCGGACCCACCGCAGCCCCGACCCCGTGTTCTTCCGCTCCATCACCCGGCTCATGGAAACGATCGGGGCGAAAGCGATCCGCCGCGACCTGACGGCCGGCTCCTACACTCTCCAGCGCCGGGCGTTCGACAGCGGACCCACGTGGACCGACTACCTGGGCAAGCACACGGTTATCACCAACAAGCACTCCCGGGTGCGGATCTACCACTACCGTCCGGACGCCGACGAGCAGACGAAGAAATCAGTGCTGCGAGCCGCGGAACGCGAATACCGCTCCCTGGTCGGGGTCGCCCACGAAGGCATAGTCAAAGCCGAAGACTTCGTCGAAGTCGAGGGCTACCGTCCCGCGGTCGTGTTCGAACACCGCGAAAGCTGGCAGCGTCTCGACCACTTCATGCAGGAGAAAGGCGCCGACCTCGACGTCTACACCCGCGTGGAGATGGTCCGCCAGCTCGCCGAAGCAGTCAACCACGCCCACCGCAACCGGCTGTTCCACCGGGCGCTCGCGGCCCGCAGCGTCTGGGTGGAACTCGACGGCCACTATCCGCGGCTGCGGATCGCCGACTGGCAGACCGCGGCCCGGCAGGGGATCGGCAGCCTCGGACACACCCAGCACGTCGGGCAGACCACGGTGCACGCCCTCGTCGAACACATTGAGGCCGCCGCCCAGGCCTACCTCGCCCCCGAAGTCAACGCTCCCAACAGCGACCCGCGTGCCTTGGACATGTTCGGCCTGGGGGCGCTCACCTTCCTCATCCTGACAGGGCAGCCGCCGGGCAACGACCGCCGAGAGTTCAACGAACACATCCGGGAGCACGGCGAACTCTCCCCTGCCGCGGTGAGCGACGACATCCACCCGCTGATGGACACCCTGGTGCGGGAAGCGACCCGGCTCATCCCCACCGAACGCACCTCATCCCCCCGCGAGTTCCTGCGCCGTCTCGAAGAAATCGAGGAGCTGCTCACCCGGCCCGAGGTCGTCACCAGCCCGTTGGAGGCCACCAAAGGCCAGGAGATCATCGACGGCTGGAAGGTGGAGAGCGTCCTCGGCAAGGGCGCCACGTCCCGCGCCCTGCTCGTGTCCCGCAACGGCGAACAGCGGGTTTTCAAAGTGGCGGTGAACGACAGTGCCGCCGCCAAGCTCCGCCGGGAAGCGGAACAGCTCCGCAGGCTCCGCGACCGCCGTATTGTCGCGGTGATCGGCGACGACCCGGTCATGACGATCGGCGAGCACACCGTGCTGCAACTGGAACTGGCCGGGGAGGTCACGCTCGCCGACTACCTGCGCCAGGAAGGCAACCTCGGTATCGAGGAGCTGCGCCGATTCGGCATCGACCTGTTCGAGATCGCCGACTATTTGGAAGACCAGAAGGTTTTCCACCGCGACATCAAACCCGCCAACCTGGGCGTGCGGGAACGCACCAAGAAGAGCCGCGAACTGGTGCTGTTCGACTTCTCTCTCGCGGGCACCAGCACCCGGGAAACCCAGGCCGGCACCCCCGGATACCTGGACCCGTTCCTCGCAGAAGGCAACCGCAGCTACGACAGCGCCGCGGAACGCTACGCCATCGCCGTGACCTTGCACGAGATGGCGTCCGGCGACCTGCCGGTGTGGAACGAGGAGGGGGTCGAACCCCACCTGCTGCCGGACAGTGTCGAATACCCGCGGCTCAGCGAAGAGGACTTCCCCGACCAGGTGCGCGCCTCACTCACCGAGTTCTTCCGGCGTGCCCTGCACCGCAGACCCGAGCAGCGGTTCGCCACGCTCGCCGACATGCGCGAAGCGTGGGAGCAGGCGTTCCAGAACATCGAAGCCTCCCCGGTCACCACCCCGGACAGCCTGGAGCTGGCTGAGGTGGACGACGAGGCCACGCGGCGGCGCAACGCAGAGAACGCCACCGCGGACACGCCGCTGGTCGTGGCCGGGCTGAGCCCGGACGCGCTGGACGCCGCAACCCGCCTGCTGCGCTGTGAAACCGTCGGCGACCTGTTGAAGAAACCGGTTGCGGAGATCCGCCGCCTGCGCGGCGTGCCGCTGCGGGCCCGCAACGAACTGGCCCGCCAAGCCAACCGGTGGCGCAGGAAGCTGGCGCACGCCGAACCGCTGCCGAAGGTCAGCGCCAAACTGTCCGTGGACGGCGCCAGCGAGGAAGAGAAGGAGCTCGCTCTCGAGAACGCGAGCCTCGACAAGATCATTCGCCAGTTCCTGCCGAAGACCACGGAACGGAACCGCGACTGGGTGCGCACTGTCCGGGAGCTGCTTGGCCTCCCCGAGGACGCTCTCGCCGAACCGGTGTGGCGCACCCAGAAAGAGGTGGCCAAGCGGCTCGGCTTGCAGCAGGCCACCGTGTCCCGGCATTTGGCGGAGGCCCGCCAGTACTGGGTGAAGAACACTCCTTCCCAGCTGCGTGCCGCGGTCCGCGACGACATCGTGGAGATCCTGGAACGCCACGGCCGGGTCCGCGAGGTGCGGCAGATCGCGGACGAGCTGCTGAGTAAACGGGGGACGAGCGCAGAAATCCCGGAGACCCGGAAAGCGTATGCGCTGGCCGCGATCCGCGTGGTGACCGAATGCGAAGAGCGAAAGCAAAAAGAGTCGCCCGTGTTTGTGCTGCGCCGCCTCTACACGCACAGCGACACCCCGAAGGTGCTGGTCGCCCAGGTCATCGAGAACGACCCGACCGTTCCCGTCGAGGCCGACCTGCTCGACTATGCGGCGGCCTTGGGTCGGGAAGCCGACCGGATTGTCCGGTTCGACGATGACGCGCCGCTGCCTTCCCCCGCCGAGGTGCGGCAGCGGCTGCGCGGGGTGCCCACCAAACCGGGCATGGCCCCGCTGTCCGACGTGGACTTGGTGACGCTGGCCGCGGCAGCCTCGGAGAACGCGCAGGCCACCGCGCGCCTGGAGTTGTATCCGCGGTCGTTGAGCCTGAAACGGGTGCTGGACATCGTCCAGGTCGCCAGCTATCTCGGCGAGCCCGGCATCACCCCGCAGCAGATCGTCGACCGGGTGCGGGCCCGTTTCCCGCACATGGACCCGCCTGGCGTGCACGTGATCCGTCGGCAGCTGCGCGAAGACTTCCCCAACCTGGAGTCCCGGACGGCCTCGGACGGCACCGAGTACTGGTATCTGCCACGCACCGCGATCACCAGGTCCATCACCTATTCGGCGATCAGTGCGGGCGGCGGATACGAGCCGCCGAGCGAGCATGAGAGTGCCCGCCGCCGCCTCGACCAGGCGGTGGCCCGCGGCGGCTACCTTGCCGTGAAGACGTGGATGTCAGAGGCCGAACGGGTGGCAGAGCTGTTGGCTTCCCGGCCGGATGTGGCGGCGTTCGACGCGTCTGCGGAGTTCGTGCGGGTCGTCACCGAGATGATCAACCAGTACGGCGGCCCGCCATGGGATGTGGTGGTCGCCGCTGACGTGCCCGGCGGCCCGCCCGAGTTCGGGAACATGGTTGCCGAGGCGTGCATGATTCTCGGCGACCGGATCCGCGCCGCGGGACAGGACCGGCCTGTGTTCGTGTACGGGGCGACCCCGCTGGCCCGCTACCCGGCAGGCCGAGACTTGCTGCGCACGCTAGCCCAGCAGGCCCGGGAGAGCGGCACCGCCCCGTACGGCCTGTGGCTGCTGTGCCCGATGGGCAACCCGTACCGTCCGGCCCGGCTCGACGACGAACCGGCGGGCGCGATCACGGATGCGGAACAGTTGCGGCTGCCCCGCGGTTTCGGCGCAGAAGAACCGGTTTTGGTGGGGTGACAGCGGACGCACCCTGGCATGGGGGAGGCCACCGGATGCAGCCGGTGGCCTTTTCCCTGTCTCCGAAACGCGGGGGGAAGCACGGTACGCGGAGTTCCACGGTGTTGGAGCGGCTGTCCGCGCACCACCCTGTAAGCAGGATGCCCACCGGTGTGCCGGCTGGGCGTGGGGAGAGGCTGGTCTAGCGCGGTGTGCTGCGTGCCGAGGCCCACGGGGAGGGGAGCTGGGCGCGGCCCTTCAAGTGGTTGTCCAACGCTATGCACGCCTCCCGGAGCTCCGGCGGGTCCGCCAGGTGATCGCGCAGGCGCTCGACCATGCGGTCGTATATCAGGTCGATCTCCGGGGCGATCACGGTGTGGCTCCTTTCGAAAGCGATCAGGTAGGGGCGGATCAGCGCGGGCGGGTCAACGTTCAGCTCCGGTTCGCGATGCGTGGGAGCAGCGGGCTCGCGGCGCGGGTGAGCGGCTGGGTGTGGCGTGGCCTGGTTTGGGGGAGCGGATTTGGTGCTTCGGCGGGAAGCACAGCAGTTTTCATCGTTCTTCTGGCGCGGAGACCCCGGGCTTCAGCCCTGGGGAGGAAGCGCCATCCTCCCATCGCAGATCGTTCTTAACTGATCTTCTAGT
>NZ_BCWB01000064.1 GCF_001592045.1 Thermobifida fusca NBRC 14071 = JCM 3263
CGCATCCGGTCAGTTCCGAAACCCGCGTGGCGGGAACCAGCGGTGTACCCCCCTCAAGCAGGGTGACGACCGGGGTGTTCGCCGTGACGGGAAGGCGATCGCGATATTCCTCGACGATTCCTCGCCACGCCCGTGCCATGCTCATGACAGGGCCCTTTCGAATGGTGGACTGGTTGGACGACCGGACGCCGTCGCCGCGCCCGGATGGGATGCTCCAGTGGGGCGACCACGCGTGAGCTCGTAGTCTGCCCCTGATTCTAGAGCCCTTCGGAACGCGGCACTTCCGCGGCATCTGCCCCTTGGGGCTGCTGCGGCGGCCGCCGCGGGAGGCGAGGGACGGGTCCGGGCGCTGCTCATCGTTCGTTGTCGAAGGTTTCGACCCGCATCACGCTGGCGACCGCGCGGACGTCCTCGTGGTTGCGCAGTTGCTCCACGGTCCGGGCCAGGGCGGCATCCGGCGCGGTGTGGCTGACCAGGACGAGCTGGGCGTCGTCCCCGCGGCCTTCCTGGCGGACGTGCTTGATCGACACGCCGTTGGCCGCGAAGACTTTGGCGACCCCGGCGAGCACGCCGGGCCGGTCGGCAACGTCCAGCGCCACGTGGTAGCTGGTGATGGTCTCCCCCATGGGGTGGACGGGCAGTTTCGCGTCGGCCCGGCCGTCGGCCACGAAAGTGCGGGCCAGGCGGTTCCGTGCCACCGCGACCAGGTCGCCGAGGACTGCGCTGGCGGTGGGGACGCCTCCCGCGCCCGCGCCGTAGAACATGAGCTGCCCGGCGGACTCGGCTTCCACGAACACCGCGTTGTAGGCGCCTTTGACGCTGGCGAGCGGGTGTTCGCGGGGCAGCATCACCGGGTGGACGCGCACGCCGATGCTGGAGCCGTCGTCGGAGCGCTGGCAGATCGCGAGGAGTTTCACCACGCAGCCCATGGCCTTGGCGCTGGCGATGTCGGCCGCGGAGACCTCGGTGATGCCTTCGCGGTGCACATCGGCAGCGGTCACCGGTGTGTGGAAGGCGAGCCGGGCCAGGATCGCGGCTTTAGCGGCGGCGTCGAAGCCCTCCACGTCGGCGGTCGGGTCGGCTTCGGCGTATCCCAGGGCCTGGGCTTCCTCCAGTGACTCGGTGAAGCCGGCGCCCAGGCTGTCCATCCGGTCCAGGATGTAGTTGGTGGTGCCGTTGACGATGCCCAAGACCCGGTTGACGCGGTCCCCGGCCAGGGAGTCACGCAGCGGCCGCAGCAGCGGGATGGCCCCGGCGACGCTGGCCTCGTAGTACACGTCAACTCCCGCTTCCCGGGCAGCGGCGTGGATGGTCGCGCCGTCCTCGGCGAGCAGCGCCTTGTTGGCGGTCACCACAGACTTGCCCTTCTGGATCGCGGCCAGGATGAGCGACCGGGCGGGCTCGATGCCGCCGATGACCTCCACCACGAGGTCGATGTCGTCTCTGGTCACAAGACCCATGGCGTCGGTGGTGAGGAGGTCGGGGTCCACGCCCGTCCCCCGGGCGCGGTCCAGGCGGCGCACCGCGATGCCTCCGATCTCCAGGGGCGTTCCGATGCGCTCCGCAAGTTCACGCGACTGCTCGTTGAGCAGCCGGACCACCTGAGAACCCACAACGCCGCAACCCAGCAGCGCCACCTTCAGTGCCATGAGGGGGTGACTCCCGTTTCGTCGTTCATTGTCCGTATCCAGAACCTCGTCGTGGTGGCCAGAGCGTCGTCGGCCACTGCTCAGCCTACGTCCAGCCGCAACAGGTCTTCTTCGGTTTCCCGTCGCACCAGGACGCGGGCGTTCTTCTCGCGGACCGCGACCACGGCAGGCCGGGGCACGTGGTTGTAGTTGCTGGCCATGGAGTAGCAGTAGGCGCCGGTGGCGGCCACTGCTACCAGGTCGCCGGGACGCAGGTCGGCAGGGAGGTAGAGGTCGCGCACGACGATGTCGCCGCTCTCGCAGTGCTTGCCGACCAGGCGGGACAGCATCGGCTCGGCGTCGCTGTGCCGCGAGGCCAGCACACAGGTGTACTCCGCACCGTACAGCGCGGTGCGGATGTTGTCGCTCATACCGCCGTCGACACTGACATAGGTGCGGATCCCCTCCACGTCCTTGACCGTGCCGACCTCGTAGAGGGTGATGCCCGCCGGTCCGGCGATGGCGCGGCCGGGTTCGACCGCGATCCGCGGCACCGGCAGGTTCTGGGCGGCGCATTCGTGTTCGACGATCGACCGCAGGCTGTCCGCGATGCTCTTGGGGTCCAGCGGGTCGTCGTCGGGGAGGTAAGCGATCCCCAGCCCGCCCCCGAGGTCGAGTTCGGGGAGGGAGATCCCGTGTTCAGCGTAGATCTGGGTGAGGAAGGTGCTGAGACGGCGCGCGGCGACTTCGAAGCCTGCGGTGTCGAAGATCTGCGATCCGATGTGGGAGTGGAGCCCGACGAGGCGCAGGTGCGGGGAGGTGAGCAGGCGGCGCACCGCCTCGGCAGCCGCCCCGTTGCTGAGGGACAGCCCGAACTTCTGGTCGTCGTGGGCGGTGGCGACGAACTCGTGGGTGTGTGCCTCCACGCCGGTGGTGACACGGATCAGCACTTCGGGGACACGGCCTCGCTCCGCGGCGATCCGCTCCAGCCGGTCGATCTCGTCGAAGGAGTCGATGATGATCCGTCCGACGCCGACTTCGACGGCCCGGGCCAGTTCGGCCGCGGACTTGTTGTTGCCGTGCATGCCGATCCGCTCGGGCGGGAACCCCGCGGCCAGGGCGACAGCGAGCTCGCCGCCGGTGCACACGTCGAGTTTGAGCCCTTCCTCGGCCACCCAGCGGGCCACCGCCTTGGTGAGCAGGGCCTTGCCCGCGTAGTAGACGTCGGCGTCCTCGAAGGCGAGACGGTAGTCGCGGGCGCGGGCCCGGAAGTCTGCTTCGTCGATGACGTAGAGCGGGGTGCCGAATTTCCGGGCGAGTTCGGTGACGCCGACACCGCCGATGGTGATCTCGCCGTCGACTCGGGTGGCTGTGCTCGGCCAGACGCGGGGGTGGAGCTCGAGGAGGTCCGCCGGAGGGCTGGGTGGGTGTTCCTCAGGCAGCACGTCCGCGTGGCGCGGTCCGGCGGGATGGGCGTAACGGCTCATGGATAAGACTCTCGGCTGGGTTGTGCTAGGGGCGGAGATGTGGTCGCGCGCCGGCCCGTACTGATCGCGGCGCGGTTGACGAGCGTCTACAGCCTTGTGGGCGCGGACACACCGATGAGGAGGAGTCCCGCGCGTAGGACACCGGCGGCGGCTGCACAGAGGTCGAGCCGGGCTGCCACGGTTGTGGTGTGGGTGTCGGCCGTGCCCTCGTGTCCGGGCAGGACACTGTGGGACTCCCACCACTCATGGTAGGCAGCGGCAAGGGACTCAAGGTAACGCACCAGGATATGAGGTTGGTGACGCCGGGCTGCAGCGCGGAGCGCAGCCGGGCCGTCGAAAAGCGTACCGAGGAGGGCCTCGGCTGCGGGAGTGGTGAGGGCCGCTACTTCGTCGGCGGTGTGGCGGCGGCGGGTGCCGAGCCGCCGCAGCCCGAGCTGGGCCGCCCAGTGGTGGACCGCGGTGTGCGCGTGGGCGTGGGCGTAGCGCAGAGCGAAAGCCGGGTTGGCGGCGGTGGCGCGGGCCCAGGCGCCCGGCGCGTGCGGGCTGGGGCGCGCGGGCAGGTCGGGGCCGGTGGTTTCCTGCGGCCGCACCTGGTCGGCGGCGCTCCGGCAGGCGGCGACGCGGGCGGCAGCCTCTCCGATCACCGTGAGCAGTTGGGCGGCCTCGGTTGCGGTGTTGTCCTGGGGCACGTCGCGCCAGTCCGCTGGGGGTTGCCGGGTGAGGGCGGCCGCGGCAGCGGGCGCGGTCGCGGGGTCGGCGGCCGCAGCGATCCGGCGGCGCGCATCAGCACGGGCCCAGTCCCGTAGCTGTCCGGAGTCGCGGGCGTGGGCCAGGTCGGAGAGGGCCCAGCCGTCGGGGGGCGGCCCGGGTTGGTGTGCCACGCCCGGGACGGCCAGGTCGAGCAGAAAGGCCGCGGGCGCGTCGGCGACGAGTTGAGCGAGCGCGGCCCGCATGCTCGGCACGGGGGTGACGGCAACGAATCCGGGTCCGGTGACCTGGACGTCGGTGAGGTGCGGCTGGTTGCGGAGCACCGCGGTGATGTCGGCTGCCAGGTCGCGGGCAGCCCGGCCGAGGCGTCCGGCGAGCCGCGACGGCAGGGGGGAGAGGTACTGTCCGGGCTGGTCGGTCGACCGTCGGAGGGGGGCGTCGGGAAGGTGGGCCGCGGGGATTCCCGTGGCTTCTGTACAGGCGTGGCGGATGAGGTCGCTGAGATAGCGGGGGGTCGCCGCAGCGAACGACAGTGCTGTCATGGCCATGTGGGCTCCGGTGCAGGGCCGGATGTGTGGGGTGCCGGGCAGGACGGCGAAGGTGTCTCTGCCACGGTCCGCTTCTGGCATGCGTGGTGTGATGAGTGCCACTACACGGTGGCGGACCGGGAGGTCTGCGCCTGGTTCGGCAGCCTAGTGCCCCGGGAGGACGGGCAGCTGGATTGGGTGTTGCAGTGTCCTCGGAACCGCGGTGGTCCGGTGTCTTTGCTCTGGTGTGACCTGTGGCTCTGTCCCGCTTCTCGCTTTGCGGTGCGGCTCGCGGGGCGCGCCGAGCGGTGCCCGGTGTGGGGGTTGTGGGCGTGACCGCAGCGCTCGGGGGTGGCTGCGGGCGGCAACAATGATCGTGCAACCTACTCAGCGGCCCTGCTACAGTTGAGGAAGCAGAGCGCCCCCTTAGCTCAGGGGATAGAGCAACGGCCTCCGGAGCCGTGTGCGCAGGTTCGAATCCTGCAGGGGGCACCCAGAAGACAGCAAACCCCGGCGGCTTTCAGTCCCGGGGTTGTGTTGTTGACAGGCTTTTCGGTGCTGTTTCGGGCTTACTTGCGAGCGTACCGCCGCGTCTTTTTCCGCTCTCTGCGCGGACTCTTCTTCGTGGGACAGCCATAAGGTGCGTGCGGTGCCCCGCGGGCCGTTCCCCTGCCGAGTGGGCCAGCACACATGTCACCAGGGTGCTCCCGGTGTCTTCGGGCAGCGAGGCGAGGCTGTCTGCCTGCGCAGGCGGCGGGCACGGCCTGTTCTTCGCCTTCTCTCCTCCCCTTTGTCTCAGACAGGTGATCCGCCCGCCGCATCCGCACGGGTGCGGCGGGCGGATTTTTCTTTGCCGGGGCTCACCGCGGCCCGGGCTACAGCGGCACCCCGTCCCACAGGGCGCGGGTGGCGGGGTACGGGTCCGTGACCATCTCCGAGACGGGGTGGTCGAAGCGCATGACCGACCGGGTTTCGGGGTTCCATGCGGGCCAGCCCGGGTCGCCGGAGGTAGCGAAACGCACCCAGGCGTTGTGGACGGTCTCGGCGAGCTCTTCCGGGGGGTTGGTGCCGACGAGGGAGGCGGCCCGGTCCAGGGTGCGGAACACGAAGGGGAGCTCGACCGCGTGGCAGGCACCCAGGATTCCGTCGAGCTGCGGAGTGCGCCAGGCGAATTCGTAGCCGAAGGTGCGGGCGGGCGCGTCGACGCGGGATTCGGCGATGCGGAGGGCGGGGATGCGGAACACCTGGTCGGTGATGATCGAGGCGAGGATGTCGCCGGGTTCTTCGCCGCGTCCTTCCGCGGTGTAGGCCTTGGCGGCGTCCGCGTCCAGCCCGGACTTGGCGAGGTGGGTGGTCACGTAGTCGCCGGTGATGAAGGGCAGCAGCCCGGTGGGGGCGAGGAACAGCCGGTATTCGTCGGTGGTGGTGCCGAACAGCAGGTCGACGTCGTGTCCGGCGCCGCCGGCGATGGCCTCCGCGGGGCGCTGGGAGAGGAGTTCTCCGTCGATGACGGGGGCGAAGGGCAACAGGACACTGCCGCCGGCGATCCGTTCCCCCCACACTGCAGGGTCGGGGGCTCCCTGGATTTCTTGGGCGACCTGTTGTTGGACGTCGAGGAGCTGGGCGACGGGGACGTGGGCGAGGGCTGCCGCGGTGGGTTCGACCCCCAGCCGGTGGGCGATCACTGCGGCGATGGTGGTGGCGTCTTCGGCTGCCACTGCCATGTTGCCTGCGCCTGACTGGAGGATGGCACGGCGGAACAGGCCGCGGGCTCGCGGGGTGGCCATGAGGGTGCACACGCTCATGGCGCCCGCGGATTCCCCGAACACGGTGACATTGCCGGGGTCGCCGCCGAAGCGGGCGATGTTGTCGCGCACCCATTCCAGGGCAGCGATCTGGTCAAGCAGGCCCCGGTTGGAAGGAGCGTCAGGCAGGTCGGCGAAGCCGATGATGCCGAGCCGGTAGTTGAAGCTCACAAAGACGACGCCGTCGCGGGCGAAAGCGGCGCCGTCGTAGACGGGTTCTGAGCCGGAGCCGTTGGTGAACGCCCCGCCGTGGATCCACACCATGACCGGCAGGCCGACGGCGTTGGGGTCCGGGGTCCACACGTTGAGCGTGAGGTAGTCGTCCCCCGGGATGAACCGTTCGATGAGCAGCGCGCCGATGGCTTCGGGGTAGGGCGGGCGGGGCGCGGTGGCGCTGAATTCGGTGGCGTCCCGTACCCCGTCCCAGGGGCGGGGCGGGCGGGGTGCGGTAAAGCGGTGGGCGCCGACAGGCGGCTCAGCGTAGGGAATTCCGCGGAAGACCGCGATCCCGTTCTCTTTGCTTCCTCGCACGTCGCCCGAGCCGGTTCTGATCACGATCTCCACGCATTTACCCCTTTCTTTACCGACTAGTCGGTTTCTTCCTAGTAATGCGGGATGAGTGATGTCAAGGGGCACACGTGAAGATTTCTCATTCGCCACCCATTTTCCGTTTTTAGGCAGCGTGTCAGGCTACTTGCGTCGCCCTCACCGCCCAGCCGCACAAACACAGCCACCTGGCCGAATTACCGCAAACCGATTCCGACCGTCCGCGGAATCGTCCGTTTGCGCACCGCATTACCGGCGCGTCGGCACCGCCGCGCGCCTCACCGCTGCTTGTCCATCCCCCACGCCGCTACCGCTGCGTCACCGTCGCGACCTTCCGCCCGCGGGCCGTCCCGTCCCACTGATCCGGCCCTCGGAAAGCTCATTCCCAACCAAAACCACCCAAACGGCGTAAGTGGGGCGCCGACCCGCGGCGCCCCCGCCACGGACTGTGAAAGAGGGGCTCATGCGAATCAGGCAGGCCAGCCGCCGCGGTGTTGGAGCGAACAACGAAGACCGGCTCGGCAGCGGAGCTGACTGGGCGTTCGTCTTGGACGGAGCCACCGCCCCCGCCGGAGTGGACAGCGGCTGCATCCACGATGTGTGCTGGCTCGTCGACCGGCTAGCGGAAGCGCTCAGCGTCACCCTCAACACCCCGATGCCGCTGACCGACGCGCTCGCCGTCGCAATCGAACGGGTCTGCTATGCCCACGACGGCCAGTGCGACCTGAACAACCCAGACAGCCCGTCGGCGACCGTGGCCCTGGCTCGGCGCTGCGACGACGGCTTCGACTACCTGGTGCTGGCGGACACCGCGGTGGTATTCGCCCAGGGCGACGGAACAGTCCAGGCAGTCAGCGACGACCGGGTAGACCGCCTGCCGGGAGGCCGCCCCTACAGCAGGCAGCTCGTCCGGGAATCCCGCAACGCCCCCGGAGGGTTCTGGGTCGCCAGCACGGTCCCCGAAGCCGCCTATGAGGCGCTGACCGGGACCGTGCACGGCAACGAGTTCGCGCTGATGTCCGACGGCTGCTCTCGCCTAGTGGACTACTACGGGTATAGCTGGGCAGACGTCTGGAACCACCTCCGGGCCTACGGCCCGCACTCCCTGGTCGACTGGGTGCGTCGCGAGGAACGCCGCCACGGTGTGAAACTCGGCAAACTCCACGACGACGCCACCGTGCTGCACGCGGTCTTCGCCCCCGACCAGGCCCGCAGGCTGGCCCGAGCCTCCCATTGACTGCCCTACCCGGGGCGGGGCACCGGTGTGTCAGTCCTGCTGCAGGACTGACACACCGGTCGTCCAGATCGTTTCGGCCCCGTGCGGCACGGGACGTCGATCACGGATGGGGAGGGAGGACTGCAGTCGGACTCCGGCGGTCCGCAGCACGGGAATACGGCTGGTCGCACCATGAGGCTGGGGATGGCCACGGCGCTAGGGACCGTCAGCCGAAGCACTTTCCAAGGTCTCGCTCTTCTCCTCGTCCCGACTGATGGCCTAGTTCGGGCGGTGCTGAGCGGTACGAACCGGACGGGGAAAGTCGCTGCGGGCTCAGGCTGCGCAGAGCTCCATTGCCACTTTGAACGCCACGGTGTCCGCGCGTCCACGGTTCGCCAGTGCGGTAGCGAAGATGGGGGCGAAGGCGACACACCACCGGAACAACCGCTGGTGGGGAACGCCGATACCAGCGGCGAGGACCATGCAGCGTTCCTCGATCTCGGCGAGGGACTCGGTCTGCCACACCGCCCAATCGATCGCGTCATAAGCGGGGTCCCCCAGGCAGCCGCGGGGGTCGATGGCGACCAGTCCGCGTCTCACTCCCCCGTCGAGAATGTTGCCCGGGTGGAGCTCCCCGTGGAGCGGCACCGCGTTCTCCTCCTCCCACGCCAGGGTGCGGGCCAGCGCGTGGCCGTGGTGCATGAACGGGGCGGGGACGAGGTCGGCGGCCGGGCCCTCGACCCGAGCGCGCTCCCACAGGTCGAACAGGAAGTTGACTCGGCTGATCAGCGGGTGCAGTTCCTGTCGTTGGGCGTCGCTGAGCGGAATGGAGTGCAGCTCGGTGATGAGGGAGCTGATCTGTTCCATCGGGGGGACCGTGCCGAGCTCGGCAATAGTGAACCCCGGTTCGATCGCTTCCAAGAGGATTCCGCCGCGTTCCGTGTCCACCGCATAGACCTTCGGCACCCGGTCGGTGGACGCCCACAAGGCAAGGACGCGCCCCTCGGCACCGATCAGCGCTGGATCAGGGCTGATCTTGAGGATCGCTGGGGTCCCGTCGGCGCGGCGGCACCGGAAGACGACCGATGTCTGTCCGTGCGGTCCGCGTCCTTCCACCGTGCAGCCCCACTCGTCCATGAGCTCGGTGACAAGGCGGGGAAGCCCGTCCAGCCAGTGCAGCGCCCCGGCCCCGAAACGTCGCACCAAGCGCTCTTGTTGTTTGTCATCGATGGGCTGCGTAACGACATTATTCATGGGAACCACCCTCAGAAGATCGGTTTCCTCTATCCGTGCTTCCCCCTTACGCCCCTGTCACTCCTCTTTCCTCTGTATTCTGCGGCGCACTGCGTCCGCATGCCGGGAGGGGCGTGTGTTTCTGATCGGTTCCGCGGGGAAAAGCAGTCCCCGGTCAGTGGACTCGGGGCCGGATCGGGTAACCGGTTGTTTTCTCTACGCAAGGAGAACGTCGAGGCGACGGCTTCCCAAACAGAGAGCCACCGCGTCGATACTGAACTGTCAAGGATTTGTCGGCTGGCTTCATCCCGGGTATTAGCGGCGCTTGGCAGCCGAATCCGCGGCGCTCTCTCACCGAATCGGGGTATTCCGCCTCGGCTCTCCGTTCCATAGCGCCCCAGAGGGCTCGCGGATCGCCGTGTCCCGCCGCCGGTTGCGGAGCTTGGATACCGTCTCACTCCTCCGCGCTGCCGCGGGATTTTCCTTTCTTTGCGGCGCCGCCCAGCCGCGGCCCGGATTCTTTCGGCGTATTCACAGCGGGAAGGAGCACCCGTCTTACGACGTGTTTCGCCAGCCGCGGCCCGTGCGGGGCCGGGAGATGCAGATATGCGGATCAGCCCTCTGACTCTTCCTGCTCGGACGGTCCTGGCCGACGCCGGTGCGGTCGGCCAGGACCGTGCTGGATGGAGACTTCCGGTTCGTGGAGTTCCCCTCCAGGCTTTCCGTTCTGCTCGTCACGCTGCCAGCCGTGCGGTGGCGGCCCGGTGCTGGGCCAGCAGTGTTTCGACCACGACGGGTGAAGGGCCGAGCGGGGCGGTGACAGTGGTGGCACCGCTGTCCTGGAGTTCGGCCAGCTCTGCCCCGTCCACGAGCTGCCAGGCGGCCACAGCCACCCTCTCGTGCCCGTTGCGGCGCAGGCGAGCCACCGCGTCGGTCACGGAAGGAGCCCATTCCCGCAGGTAGCCGATCTGAACCGGGGTCTGCAGCCGACGGCTCAGCATTCGCGCCACGTCGAGGACCTGGCGGTGCTCCGTGTCGTTGGACAGCTCCAATCCGCCGTCCACAGCGAGGACGATGCCGTCCCCGGGACGCCAGTCGGCGGCGTGGAGCCGAGCGATGAGCTGCCCGACGATCGAGGGCACCGCTCCCAGCGGGGCCGTCATGCAGGCGTCGAAGCGGCCACCCAGGTCGAGCCCGGCCAGCAGTTCAGTGCTCGCGGTATCGCTGCCCGCGAGGAACGCCGGGACGACTACGAGCGGTCCCGCCGTGGACTGCACGATGTCGCGGAGTTCAGCTCGGGTGCCGAACGCCGTGCATACCGGGACCTCTCGGCGGTCGGACACCGCTTCGGCCAGGCCATGCAGGGCGTCTCGGCGCCGGGCGTCACGTGTTCCGTCCGCCACGAGAACCATAGTCGGGACCATAACCACTGCCTCCAAAAGACCCGAGAACCCTGCCTGTTAACCCCGGAGCCTAATAAGCACGGGTTTCACACGAATGAATCTGTGTTACACGTGAGCTAACAGCGCCCAATAGTCGCCCACCCGACCGAAGTCAGAACAAAGACCAAGCTGGTTGACTCCGGGAGGAACACTGGAGGATTACCCCTCCGTGGACCACTACCGGTAGCCACGCACTACAGAGGATAATCGAAGGGAATTTTCTTCTCCATATCACAACAATGTTGCGCCTATCACTTAGGATGTCGCTCTGCAGCGCATGGGCGGTGCGGACCCGCGGAGTTCTCGGGGTAGCGGATTCCGGTCAAGAGTCAGCCTTCCAGGAGATTCATTGGGGGGCGTCCGGTCCATTCGGAGGGCGCGGTGTTCAAGAAATACCCAGTTCCGAACCCGCCTTAACATAATTTCCCAAGCGGCTTCTCCCCGCCAGCAGAGCAGAATGAGAAAATTGAAAAGAACGTGTTCTAACAGGCGAATTGCGGACCGGTTCGCCGCCTGTCTGGATCGCCATGGAGGTGGCGGTGCCGCAAGGAAGCACATTCCCCAGCGCTGACGAGGAACTCATCCGTACCGATCCCCGGCTCCCCGGGCTCCGCTCGCTCCTCACCGGGGACGCGGCCGCAGCACTCCTCGACACACTGCTCCCCGAAAGCCAGGAACGACCGTCCCGCATCACCGTGGTGCGCGGCCGCTACCGCCGCGGCACCAGCTTTACCGCCACCCTGGTCCTGCACTCTGCAGACGGCCCGCAGTACGCCTTTGCCCGGGCTTTCCCCCCGGACGCCGCGGCCGAGCTCGCCGCGGAGCTCGACTATGCCCGCCGGTGGCATCCCCCCGCTGCGCGGAGTGCTGGTCTGCGCGCCCTCGCCGCCCCAAGGCTGCATGGACTCTGTTCCAGCCCCGACCTCGGCATCGTGCTGGGACCGCCCGCGGACGACCGTGCCCTGCCCGCCCTGCGGTGGCTCGTCGACGAACCGCACCGCTCGACCAGGCTTGCTGAACTGTCGCCGCGCACTCGCTCCTACCTGGCCGGACACCACTGGACCGGGCAGACCAGCGACGCTTCAGGCGCTCCACGACTCGTGCTCCATGCCCGCTCCGCTGGGGTGAACGCGGCCTGCTACCTCGGCCCGGCGCTTGCCGGAATCCCCGTGCCCGGGCTGGTCAAAGTGAGCCGGTACGGGCTGGTGGTCACCGAGTGGCTCCCCGGAACACCCGTGAACCGCCTTGCAGCATCGGCTCAGGAAGAGGCCCTGGCCCAGGCTGGTCGGCTGCTTGCCCGCCTGCATGCGGCGCCGCCACCGCGGGAACTCCCCCGCCGCGATCTGGACACCGCACTGTCCTGCGCGGCTGCAGACCTCTCCGCGCTCCTCCCCCGCCTGGCGTCCCGCGCCGCGGCCGTGGCGCAGGACGTCAGCGCCACCCTCGCCCGTACCGAGACGCCTTCGGTGTTCGTCCACGGCCGTCTGGCACCGACGCGCATCATCGTGGGCGAGCACGGTCCGGCGTTCGTGGACTTGACGGAGGCGCACCGCGGCCATCCCGCCGTCGACCTGGCCTGGTATGCCGCATCCTGTGCTGCAGCCCAGCCGCGCCCTGGCCGCCCGGTCATCCCGCCCGAACCGCTCCTAGCGGGCTACCTGGACGCGCTTCCCCCGCCGCTGGCCGCGCACGTCCACCGCGACCTGGGTGCCGTGACGGCTGCCGCGCTCCTGCACCAGGCGACCGTTCCGTTCCGCCGCGGTGCCCCCGACTGGGGCATCCGCGCGGCCGCGCTTCTCGCCGCTGCCGAAGCCGCGCTGGCGGAGCAGTGACCCGCGCGGGGCGCCGCACCGCCACCGCCGTTTGCCGAAGTGCTCTGCGGGGCATGCCGTATCAGCCGGTCTCGGATGCCGGACCACGGCCTCCCATGCGACTATGGACCTGTCCGATACACCGGAGGGCGCGGCTGCCCCGCGCACTGTGCGCTCGAGGCCGTCCCAGGGCCGCCCCGGCAGCGGCCTCCCGGCGTGTCGGCATGGCAGGACGAACCTCCACCGGGGCGGTCGCAAGCCGCGGTGGACACTCCCGCCCTTGAAGCACGAATATCGACCCTTAAACCGGGAAATGCAGGCTTTCGATACCGTCTGCGTCCCGGACGGGCGGGCGCCGCGGATACCCCCCGCCGGAGTGTGCGCACTCCGTCCGGTGTCACGGCCCGACCGGAACAACTGGACTGGAGTAGTGACTGATGGCTGTCCACCCGCTGGTACGAACCGTGGCTGAGGCGTTCCTGCGGGACGTCGACAATGAGCTCCCAGGTCTCGTGGAAGGCCTCTACCTGACCGGATCCGTGGCGTTGGGAGACTTCCGTCCACACACCAGCGACATCAACTTTGTCGTGGTCACTACAGAGCGGCTCACTGCCGCCCAGCACGACGCGCTCCGGCGGACGCATGCCCGGATCCGCAGCAGTTTTCCCCGTCCCCACTTCAACGGCATCTATGTCACCTGGGAGGACCTCGCTACCAACCCGCAGCAGTGCGGCCCGGTGGCTTCCGTCCTCGCCGGACGGCTGCGGTTGCGCGCCAGCGCCGAGGTCAACCCGGTCACCTGGCGGGTACTGGCCGAGCGTGGGATTGCCGTCCGCGGCCCGCACCCGGACCACGTGGACATCTGGGACGAACCGACCATGCTGCGGACGTGGTCATTCGGCAACCTCGAAGAGCAGTGGCGACGGTGGCGTGCCAAAGCAGGCCGCCTCATCACCCCGCGCGGCCTGGCAGTGCTGGGTTCCCTAGTGCCCTCGTGGAGTGTGCTCAGCGTCAGCCGCCTCCACTTCACCCTGCGCACCGGGGAAGTCACCTCCAAGTCGGGGGCGGGTTTCTACGCCCTGCACGCCTTCCCGGAGCGCTGGGAGCGCATCGTCAACGAGTGCCTGCGGATCCGCCGCAACTCCACGCTGCCGTCGCTCTACCGGAGCGCGTTGGAGCGGCGCCGGGCAGCGCTCGACTACATCGAAATGGTGGTGGACGACGCGCTCTCGCTGCAGCCGGCCTGAGCCCGCGTCAGAGCGGTTCCCTCTTCTCTGCGCCTCCCTGGAAGGTCAAAAGCCCTGCGGGCAAGGCTCTACTCTGGGGGCATGACCAAGCGCCCCATCGTCCTCTTCGGGGACCCGGTGCTGTCGACACCCGCCGCCCCGATCACCACGTTCAACCGGCACACTGAGGCTCTGATCCGCGACCTGATGGACACGGTGGACGCCCCTGGCCGGGCCGGGGTCGCCGCCCCCCAGATCGGGGTGGGGCTGCGGGCGTTCAGCTACCGCGTGGACGGCCAGATCGGCTATGTCATCAACCCGGAGATCGTGGAGCTGTCCGAGGAGATCCAGGAGGACGGCAATGAAGGCTGCCTGTCCGTGCCCGGACTGTGGTATCCGACCCCGCGGGCCCGTCGGGCCGTCGTCAAAGGAGTGGACCTCCGCAACGAGCCGGTGGTCGTGGCAGGCACCGGGGTGATGGCGCGCTGCCTGCAGCATGAGACTGATCACTTGGCGGGGAAGCTCTACCTGGACCGGCTGCCTCCCGAGACGCGCCGTGCCGCTATGCGGGAGATCCGCCGTTCCCCGTGGTTCCTGGGCGCTCGGGAGACGCCGCCGTCCACCCCCTCCCTTCCGTCTGCTTTTGGCGGAAAGTTCTGATCTGTACCTCTCTTCCGATTAACGAGCGGTATCGACTAGTCAGATCACGAGAAGATCTCATAAGGTCTGCTCCAGCACCACGTGGCCCGGGTGACCCCCGCCTCACTTCTGTGGTACGGCCACAGGTCCCTCCCATGGAGCTAGTCAAGTGAGCAAATCCGTCGATCCTTCCACTGTGTCCATCCGCCGCCGCAGCGCTGTCCTCCTCTCCTCCGCTGCGGCGCTCTTCCTAGCCTTGTCCTCCTCCACGGCCCACGCTGACCCCGACGAGCCGTCCCTGGAGGAGCTGAACGAGCGCATCGCGGCGCTGGAGGAGGAGTACGACGCTGAGCTCGTCCAGTACACCAGCGCCAAGGAAGAGGTGGAGCGGGCCACCGAGGAGCTCGAAGAGATCGAAGAGAAGCTGGAGGCCGCGCGCGACGATGTGGCGCTGATCGCGGCCAGCCAGTACAAGAGCAGCGGGTTCGACCCCGTCATCGAGGTCATGGTGAGCCGCTCCCCCGACGAGGTGCTCTCCGACGTGGCTCTGATCACCCAGGTCTCCCATATCAACGGGGAGCGGGTGTCCCACCTGTCCGAGCTGAAGGAGGAGGCGGAGCAGGCCAAGGAGGAGGCCGAAGCGAAACTGGCAGAAGCCGAAGAGCTCGTTGAGGAGCTTGAAGCGCAACGCGACGAAGTGCTCGCCAAGATCGAGGAGTACGAGTCGGAACAGGTGCCGGTCACCACCGGAACCGGCAGCATTCCCGAGAGCGCCCGCGGCTGGGGCTTCGACGGTGCTACCCCGCGGATGGCGGCGATCCGAGACGAGATCATCCGGAAGTTCGGCGCCCCCTACCCGGTGGGGTGCCTGCGCCCCGGCGACCCCGGAGAGCACGGTTCGGGGCGTGCCTGCGACTTCATGATGAGCGCGGGGGGTGCGATGCCTTCTGCGGCCAACCGGGAGCTGGGCTGGCAGATCGCCGAATACGCCAAGGCCAACGCCGACCGGCTCGGGGTCATGTATGTGATCTGGGAGCAGAAGATCTGGGACTCCCGGAACCCGGGCGCCGGGTGGAAGCCGATGGCGGACCGGGGAAGCATCACCCAGAACCACTACGACCACGTGCACATCTCGTCGTGGTGACCGCGCTTTCCTCCGCGGCTCCGCCGCAGGGGTGTCCGCGGCCGCGGTTCACAGCGTGGCAGCCAGGTACAGGCTGAGCCAGGAGGCGAGGCGGTCGACGAGATCCGGTCGGACGGCCACGGCCCGTTCGGCATGCCCCATTCCCGGTTCAATCCACAGTTCCCTGGGGTCTTGTGCCGCCTCGTGGATCCGCCGAGCGTGCTCGACCGGAAAGTAGGGGTCGGCGTCGCCGTGGACGACGAGTAGTCCGGCGGGGGCTACGGCCCCGGCCAGTTCCGTCGGGTCCAGGGGGACCGGGTCCCATGGGCGGTCGAGGACCCTGACGTTGCGGGTCAGGCGGAGCAGAAGCCGGCCTGCCGGGCGGGTCACTCCGAAGGTGAGCAGCCGCATCCGCGTCGTGCCCTGGTAGAACCAGCGGCTGGGGCCGCTGACCGCCACCACGGCGTTGACGCCGCCGAAAAGGCCGGCGTGGCGGACCGCGACGGCCGCCCCCATGGAGAACCCCAGAGTCGCGATCTGGGTGTACCCCTGGGCGCGGAGATGGTCCACGGCGGTCTGCAGGTCGATGACCTCCCGGTCTCCGACAGTGGAGAATCCGGTGGAGGCGTGGTGGCCGCGGAAGTCGAAGAGCAGGACGTCCCCTACGGCCAGCAGGCGGGCGGCGATCGCTCTCGTGTGCGGGCTGCGCCATGTTCCCGTGAAACCGTTGGCGAGTACGACGGCGCTGGTCCGGGTGCGGGTGCCGCGGAGCAGCACCGAGTCGATTCGGACCCCGTCGGGGGTGGTGAGCCAGCGGCGTGCCTGCCGGGGGTGCTGGGCGTCGCGGTCGCGCACGGGATAGGTCATGGCTCCATCGTGCCGGAGGGGGCGGGGAAGGCGGGGGAAGGCACCGCGGTACGGCGTGCGGGTGTCAGAAGACCCGTCCCGGCTTGCTGCGGTCGCGGAGCGCAGCAAAACGCCACGTGTTGATCGGATGGGTGGCCAGCAGGTTCACCAGCATCACGAAGAATCCTTGGTCGGTGCGGGCCCGGTCGGCGATGGCGGCGAAGTCCACCCGGGGGTACAGGTATTTGCCTGCGGCTAGGACGCACAGACCGTGAACGCCTTCGGGGCAGAAACGGTAGGCGTGGTTGTCGGCGGTGTATTCCTGGGCCCGGCTCAGCGAGCTGCCGAGTCCGGGGATGAGGTTGGCGATGGAGATGCCGAACTGCCGCCAGAAGGAGGCGTGGCCTGCGGCGATGTGCCCGACTTCGTGTCCGATGACGAAGCGGAGTGCCGCGAGGTCCCCGTTGCGGACCCCGATTTCGAACAGGTCGCTGGTGATCGCCACATAGCGGCGGAACCCGTGCCCGGAGGCAAAGGCGTTGATCTGGCCGTGGCCGGCGACAAGGTAGGCGTCCGGGGGATGCGGCAGCCCGAAGGCGCGGGCGGCGTCGAGCACGATCTGGTGGATTTCCGGGAATTGGTGTTCGGTGATACGGACACCGTTGACGCGCTGCCGGGCGTACAACTGTCCGCGGGTGAAGAACACGAGGGCCGGGACGAGGAGCACCAGCAGCGGCTGGGTGCTGTGTTCGGTGATGGCCCGGTCAAAAGTGCCGATGACCGTGAGTGTGGTGACAGCCACACAGATCCACAGCAGACGGTTCTCCTGTGGATGGCGTAGCGACCGGTCCAGCCGTCGGCCCTCCCGGCCCCAGGGTGTCATGTGCGTCCGTCCGCTCTGCGGGGTCGCCCCCGATGGTCGACCAGGTGTGCGTGGTGGTGGCCTCGCTGGTCAGGAGGCGCACCACCCGGGGTCAGTAGCGGTACGGAGGTTCGTCTGAGTGGGGCGGGGTCTCCGGCGGGGGCGGGGCATCAACCGGCGGCCCCATGGGGGGCGGAGCGGCGAGCGGGGGACCGGAGGGCGGGCGGAAGGAAGGTGCGGGGCCGGTCTGGGGTCCCTGCGTGGGGCCTCGTGGGGGCGGGGGAGGATCGTTCAGGAGTTCCGCCATGTTGGCCCGTTGCGTGGTCTCCCCTTCATCGTCGGCGAGCAGCGCTT
>NZ_BCWB01000065.1 GCF_001592045.1 Thermobifida fusca NBRC 14071 = JCM 3263
AGTCGCGACCGAAAATATCCCGGAGCTTGCCCGCGTATTCGATAGCCTCCCGCTCCTGGCCGAGCCGCAGCCGGGTCTGCACCCCACCCGACGGGCACCCGGTGGTGACCATGATGCCCTCGCTGTACTGGGCCATCAGCTCCAAGTCCATGCGCGGTTTGGTGTAGTAGCCCTCGAAAGACGCGAGCGACGACAACCGGAACAGGTTGCGCAGCCCTTTCGCGTTCCGCGCCCACATGGTCAAGTGCAGGTAGCGGCCGCCGCCAGAAACGTCCTTGCCACCCTCAGCAGCCTCGTCGCCGGTCTTTCCCGTCCCCCAGAACACACGCTGCTTGTGGAAGCGGGACTCGGGCGCCACATACGCCTCGATCCCGATGATCGGCTTGACCCCCGACTCCTTGGAGGTCTGCCAGAACTCGTAAGACCCGAACATGTTTCCGTGGTCCGTCATCGCCACGGCAGGCATGCCCAACCGGGCAGCTTCCTCGAACAGCGGCTTGAGCTTGGCGGCACCGTCCAGCATCGAATACTCGGTGTGGACGTGAAGGTGGACGAAGGGATCGTTCGTCACGACGCGACTACTCCCAAAGGCGACTAAAGAGAAGAGACGGCTGTGGCACCTGAGCCTACGACTCTTCCCTGCCCTGTGCTGAGCTCTTTACGAACAGATGTGCACCCAGATGCGCTGCGCGGGCCGGGGGAAACGCTGCGTGCTCGACTATCGGATGCCACGCCGAACCCGGTGTTTCCTGCAGTGGCTAGGAGAGCACATCCCGAAGCCTTCGCCAACCCAGGGGTGCCCCATCCCCAAACGCCCTTGTGCGCCTCGCTGTCCCCGGTGCCAACGGGCACAGCGGGGCGCAGGGGATGGTCAGCGCCGCTTCGCGTCCCCGGCGTTGCGGATCGCGTCGATGAGCAGCCACACCGTGGTGGAGGGGTTCGGTCCCTTGTGACAGGTCTCCGTGTGTTTGGGAGCGGCACGCAACGCCCGGGCTTTCGCCTTGGGATGGGCTGCGTAGGGAAAGTTCACCGGAAGGCGTTTGTTGTACCCGGAGAGGTACTTCGGCAGTTTCTCCTTGAGGAGCACGGTGCGGTGCACCCCACTGGTCAGCTCTTGGAAGTGGTAGAGCAGCCACAACTCGAAACAGGGGTTGGAGACGACGACCTTGACCTCTTCGCGTCTGCCGAGGGCTAACGCCTGCTCCAACCGGGTGTGCTCGTCGACGTCGACAAGGCACCACACCTCGTCAAAGGCGAGGTTCGCGTCTTTGGTCCGCCGAGCATTGACCCGCGCCTCATGGAACCGGTCAATAGCCTCCTGGACGACCTGGAGCGGATCCCTGCCCAAGCCGACCGCTTCCACCTCTACGGGAAGCGCCCCAAAAAAGGAAGTGATTCCTTTCAGATAGTCGACTTCGGTGCGTTCCCCCTCACACACAACGAGGATACGCGAGCGGGCTTTACGCGTATTGACTTTCCGGCGGAGGTCCCGTTTCAGCCGACGCGGACGGTTCACCGGCGGCCCCGTGAAGTTCGGCGAAGAGCGACCGGATCTCTTGGAAATTCACGTGGGGCACAGCGCCGTATCTGCCTTGAAGGTAGCCCCGTTCCGGATTCTCGTCGCCCCGCGGATGGAATTCGACGAGGGAGTAGAGGGAGGTCGCCCCGTGGGCATCCTTCTCGGTGAACCATACTTCGTCCCGTTCGAGAAGTTTGTTTTCCAGCATGGTACCGAGAAGAGTGGTGTCATGTGAGGCAAACACCATTTGTGCACCCTTGGGGTTGATGACCGGATCTTTGAACATCCGGATGAGAGTGGACGAGAGGACCGGGTGCAGGCTGGAGTCGATCTCGTCGACGAGGAAGACGTCCCCTTCCTCAAGCACGCGCAGCACAAATCCCACGAGACCAAACCACGAACGCGTCCCATCGCTCTCCTCGTCGATAGGAAGCGGTCGAGGTTTTCCCGAGTAATCGTGGATGAACAGCGGGCGCTGCTCTATTCGCTTGCGGAATTCTTCTTCAGGGATATCGGGGAGTCTCTCCCTGATGAAAGAGATGAATTCTTTCTCGAAGCCGTCGATTTCTCTTTTGGAAAGGACGATGTCTGTGATGCCCAGGTCAGCGACTCGTACGAGCCGGCTGACGTACTCTGCCCCTTTGCTCCCGGGGTCCTCGATCAGAGACTGGGTGAAGCGGAACCTGACGCCTTCATCGAAGGAATTCTGCGTAGCGAAACGGATGTGAGTCCCGATCCAGTGGTGGATGGAAGAAAGATAGGGGTGGTTGTTCGACGCCGCGCACGACAGGTAGAGGGAATTAGGGCGGGTAAGTTTCTCAATACGGCGCAATTCCCCTTTGAGGGATTTGCCGAACTTGTAGTCCTGTGGTCCTTCCCGCTCGAAAAGCCGCTTGGGGCGCCCGTGCGGGAACACGAAAAGCCACTCTCCCACGACTTCGCGGTCGGTGACTTCGAACCCATAGGAGTGCCGTACACCCTCAAAAACGAAGTCGATCTCGTAGAACGAAGGCTCTTCGTGAGAGGTGTCGTCCAACCGGAACGGCTCCCTTGGCACCCCGGCATCAGGCTGCCAGTGGATGTGCGAGTACTTGACCGCTGCGCTCATCCACCGCAAGGCATCCAGCACATTAGATTTTCCCGAGGCGTTGGCCCCGTAGATCCCTGCAACGTGGACCGTGGGCGGGATCTCGTGAGCCTTCGGCTTCGCCTCCCCCCGTTTGGGGACCGCGACGAGAGACAGTTCCTGCTCCTCGCGGATCGACCGGTGGTTGGCCACTCTGAAACGCAGCAACATCGAGGGCCTCCCCAACAGAGGTATGACGAAGAGGGAGCGGAGCGTGATGGACCTATCGTATGCCGCTCCAAGCCTTGCCAGGAAGGTTTTCTCCGTAACAAGGGTTCAAACGGCACTACTGAATATCGGTCCAGGACCTGCGCGAAGAAACTATGTGCTCCCGCTCAGTCGGTGTGGTCGATTTCTTCGATGAGCTTGCCGCCCAGTTCCTTCTCAATCAGCGCGGCACCGGTGAGCGAGCTCTCATCCAGGTCATTGTCGGCTGTGTCCTCCGGATTGGTTTCCTCGGCCTCCCCCGCAGGGGACACGTCCACCGGTGAGGCAGGAGGAGCTGGGGCAGGTTCAGCAGCCGAGGGCGGCTCCGGTTCTGGTTCAGGTACCGGAGCCGGCTCCTGCGTGGAGGCAGGCGTCGACGGGGGGACAGCAGCCGGGGCGTCCCAACCGGTTTCCGCTGCCGCCCGAGCGTCCCGCGGTTCGCCAGGCGGCTGGGCAGTAGAAGGCTGGACCGGCTGAGGTGGGGTGGACTGGGCAACCGGCTGCGGCGGACGAGACATCGGAGCCTGCGGGGGCGCCTGCCGCACATTGCCGGGATGCCCCGTCTTTGCTTCCACGGCCACTTCGAGACCGAACACGCGGTGCACGGCCTCAGCAATGTCCCGGGCCCGCCCGCCCGTGACAAAGCTGCGCATCAGCCCTTCAGTCTCAAAGAACAGGGTGAGGGTGCGCCCCTGCAGCAGAGTGGCGTGCACCCCGTCGCGGACGATGGCGTGCGCGGCCCGCTTCCGATTACTCGCCAAATACTCCACGATGTGCGGCCACCGGTCATCAAACGAACCCTCCCCTGCTGGGCCGGGGGCCGCGGGTTGGGGAGCAGCCGGTGCGGGCTGGCTGGGCCGTCGGGGAGCGCCCCAGTCGTCTGCAGCAGCCGGAGCCGGATGGGGGCGTGCCGAGGGCGCGGGCGGCTGCGGGGGCCGCGGCTCAGCCGTGCTAGGTCGGGGCGCAGCCGCAGGAGTGGGCGGCGGCGCTGCAGCAGGCGTGCCCGCTGCGGGGGGAGACACCGCGGGAGCGGCCGGAGCAGCCGCTATACCATTGCGCTCCAACCGTTCCAACCGGGCTGCCAACGCCAGCTCGTCCCCAGGGTCGACTCCGGGCAGCAGAATCCGAGAGCACATCAACTCCAGCAGCAGCCGCGGCGACGTCGTCCCCCGCATCTCGGTGAGGCCCTTGTTGAGGATCTCCGCGGCACGCGTCAACTGGGCCGCACCGAGACGGCTCGCCTGCTCCCGCATCTGCTCCACCGCATCGGGCGGCACGTTGATCAGACCCTTGTCCAACGCGTCCGGCACCGCGTTGAGTACCACCAGGTCGCGGACCCGCTCCAACAAGTCGGCGGCGAACCGGCGCGGATCATGCCCACCCTCGACCACCCGGTCGATCAGCTCGAACACGGCTGCGCCGTCGCCTGCGCCCAGCGCGTCCACCATCTCCCCCAGCAGGCTGGAGTCGGTGTAGCCGAGCAGCTGCACCGCGGCCTCCCGGGTGATACCCCGCTCGTCAGAACCCGCGAGAAGCTGGTCGAGGATGGACAGCGTGTCCCGCGCAGACCCCCCACCGGCGCGGATCACCAGCGGCAGCGCCGCGGGGTCGTAGGGCACCTTCTCCTCGTTGAGGATCTCCTCGATGAGCTCCCGCAGCGTGTTCGGCGGAATCAGCCGGAACGGGTAGTGGTGGGTGCGTGACCGGATCGTGCCGATCACTTTCTCCGGCTCGGTCGTGGCGAACACGAACTTCAAATGCGGCGGCGGTTCCTCGACGAGTTTGAGCAGCGCGTTGAACCCTTCCCGGGTCACCATGTGCGCCTCGTCGATGATGTAGACCTTGTACCGCGAGTTCACCGGCGCAAAGAACGCGCGCTCCCGCAGGTCACGGGCGTCGTCGACACCACCGTGGGAGGCGGCGTCGATCTCGATGACGTCGATACTGCCGCCGCCGTCGGGGGCCAGCGCCACGCACGAGTCGCACTCCCCGCACGGGTCAGGCGTGGGACCTTTCGCACAGTTCAGCGACCGAGCCAAAATCCGCGCGCTGGAGGTCTTCCCGCAGCCGCGTGGACCGCTGAACAGGTAGGCGTGGTTCACCCGCCCGTTCCGCAACGCCTGACGCAGGGGTTCAGTGACATGCTCTTGGCCGCGTACTTCAGCGAAGGTCGCGGGACGGTATTTGCGGTACAGGGCGATGCTCACGGCGCGCTCACTGCTCCCTCCGCGGACCAGCGCTGTGGGGTCACAGGCTCCTCGGTGGTATCTCCAACCACCTATTCAACCCGGTTCCGGTGACAGTCCGGGCTGTTCCGCGTGATCGGTGGCTCAAACGCGAAGGACCCCCCGCGCACCCGTCAGAGCCTACTTATCCTTGCTGCCTTCCGGCCCTGGGGAGGTTCGTAGGATGACGCCGCACGAGGGGCCTGACCCAGAGTCTATAGGCCCCCTCCCGGTTTCGCGAACCGGGTCTTGCACCCGCGCCGATCAGCGGTTTCGCGCAGGAGCGGGATATCAGTTCGGCATAGTGCCCGTTTCCATGTAGAGTGGTCCGCGGAGGATTCGCCTAGTGGCCTAGGGCGCACGCTTGGAAAGCGTGTTGGGGGCAACCCCTCAAGGGTTCGAATCCCTTATCCTCCGCTTCGCCTGAGAGGCAGGACGGGGTCCGGAGTTCTTAACTCCGGACCCCGTCGTCGTCTAGGACGAGTTCACCCTTCCATCCGGCCTGTTCCAAAGCAGTCCAGGCCCCGCCACGGCGGTCTTCCCAGGCCTGCAATCAGCGTCGCTCTCGTTGCTGCCCCTCTTAGGGGCGATGAGGAATCCTGGGCAGGGACAGCGGGGCCGACGCAGCATCAGGTTGCTGCCCCTCTTAGGGGCGATGAGGAAGTTTTTCGCTGATGTGGCGTACTGGCAGTCGTATGTGTTGCTGCCCCTCTTAGGGGCGATGAGGAAGAGCTCGCTGCGACGTTCCGGGAGCACGGACTCACTGTTGCTGCCCCTCTTAGGGGCGATGAGGAACCGAGAGTAAAGTCGCAGGTCACACCCAACCCAGAGAACTGGATTCAGCAGCTTTTTCAGCGAACCTCCGGTAGTGCATCAGGCCCCGGCGTGTCGCTGAAAAAGGGTGAATCTCTGGCTCCTCTCGGGAGAGGCCGACGCCTCCAACATACGGGATTTCAGCAAATTTGAGGAACTTTCCCTATGAATCTGTGGACTGTCATAGGTTGCCTCTATCTTTGGACGGGATGTCTGCAGTAGGTACCCTCCAAAGAGGAGGCGTATGGGATGCGATTGCGGCTGAAGATACACACATCAGCTTTGTCGCTTCCGTGGGAGCAGGTTCTCAAGCCTGGACGGAGCTTGATCTATGGTCTTTTGGAGCGAGGTGCTCCCGAGGTAGGAGCACGCCTCCATTCCGAGGGAATGCCTCCATACGGAATGGTCCCTTTTGGTCACAGTGCCCCGGTTTTTCCCTTGACTCGGCGCCAGAAAGGCGTCTATGCCACCGGCGGTCCTGGCTGGCTGGAGCTGGGCAGTCCGCTTCCTGAGATCGTTGAAGGGCTGGCAAAAGGGCTGGCGGGCCGCGACGTACTGGACTGGGGTGGAATCGCGTTCCGGTTGGACTCAATGAGCGCAATGGAACCTCCGGAATTTCCGGATGGGCGGGCTCGGTGGCGAACCACTACCCCGGTGGTCTTGAAAGGCTCGGGGCGCAACGACGACGGAGTACGGGTCAAACGTGAAGCCTGGGTGCTCCCGGGTGAACCTGAGTTCGCTGAATACTTCACGCAGAACCTGCGTCGCAAAGCTGAAACGCTGGGGCTTGACCAGGACGTGTCCCTGGAAGCGATCACGTGGGTGGGGGCGAAACGGTCGTTCGCGGTCGCAGGCGGCCTCAAACCAGGGGCGCGGGTAGAAGTCGAACTCCGCGGTGCTCCCGAAACGCTCCAAAGCTTGTGGAGCTGGGGACTGGGTCAGGCAAACTCCGCGGGATTCGGATGGGTGGCCGGATGACCACCACGCCCTCTCCCGAAGAAAGCACGCTGTCGATCCGGTTGACTGCCCACCCCATGCAGCGAGCAGGAGCGTTCGCCCTGGCCTTGTTGGCAGCAGAGGGGCGGCTCCGTGCCATGAAGCACCCTGAAGAGTTGACCCCAGAAGAAATCAGGTTCGCCAACGATGTGATGACCGCAGACCTGGAAGCCACCGTCGACGCGGCAGACTCCGAACAACCGGGTGGCTTCTGGCTGAGTATCAGCTACATGTTTTGGCCGAACTGTCCTATCAACCCCACTAACCGTAAAAAGCTGAGGCGCGAGGAGCTTCGGGACAAGCTTCACCAGTGGCGGGACCTACCCGACACCGAAACCTTATTAGAGGCCCCTTGCGTGCTGTGCGGACGCCGCGCCTGCGGCTGGTACGGAAAAGTTGACATCCCCCTCGCCGCCAGCGCCTCTTACCGCAACACCACTGTTCCTGGCCATGAAGGACTTGCACTGTGCCGGGGGTGCCTCCTCAGCTTCTACGCAGTTCCTTACGCCTGTGAGATCGGCGGCGGACGTGCGGCTTTAGTGCACACCTGGGACGACCGTTTCCTTGCCTACGTCACTGGACGTCAGGCGAGACGCATGCTCGGAAAGGCATCACTGACCTCTGCTGCGACCTCTTCCTCACTCCCCAACTCACGTCAATGCCGGGTCGTCGAGGCACTTCGGGGATACGAAGAAGACCTCACCGACGGCGTAGAGCTGTTGGTGTTTACAAACAGCAACAAAGAACAAGAACTCACCGTCCAGTCCTTGGAGCAGCCTCTAGCTGAATGGATTCGTGAATCTGCGCACGGTCCACACACCGTGGGATGGAATTACCTGTGTCGCGCGCATCACACGGAGAAAACCCCAGGCATCTTTCGGTTGGCTGGGAATCTTTTCGACAAGCCGCACCACGTGGTTTCCTCAGCTGTTTCTTATACGAGCCGTATCACTGAAGAAACTGAACGCGTTCCCGGTGAAATCCTGGCACTAGCTGAAACCTGCTTCTCCTACGCATCGAAGGTACTGATGCTCTCTGAAACCGAATCGCACGAAATCCGCAAGCTCGCGCACAAGATCGCTGAAGAAGTCAGCGGCGACCTCTCCGAACTGAAGAAATACCTGCAGGCACAGAAACAGCCGAAGACGCTGCGCGAATGGCTTCACCGGAAAGCCGTCGACACCACGCTGCGTTCACGGACCAGGGAACCGTTCGTCACCGAACAGCAGTGGTTGCTCCTGTTCGACTCGGAAGAACGCAACTACCTGCACCGTGACCTGCTGTTCCTTGGCGTTCTAGCAAAAGTGCATGAACTGTCCCCCGCCTGGCGTGACGACCCCAATGCACGCCAGGAGTTGGAAGAAGTCATCGATTCCAACGGAACCGACGTCGACGAGGAGTGACAATGACTTACCTGGTAGGCAAGATCGCCCTGGACATCACTGCTGGTGCGCCCAACAACGGCCGTAGCTTCGACAACGTTGCCTACACCAAGAAGTTGTCCATCAACGGGAAAACCCACCCGTACGTGTCCGCGCAGGCGTTCCGGCGGTGGCTGCGCGACTCGCTTCCCCCCTCAGAAGCCCGCTCCCCAGTCCGCCGATCCGTTAAAGGGAAGCGCCAGCAAGCCTACACCAAGGGACGTCCCGATCTGTACCTGGACGACGACCTGTTCGGGTTCATGGTCGCAGAGAAGAAAAATAGCTACCAGCGGGACACGGTGCTCGCCACCGGGACCCTCGTCTCCGTGGCCCCTGCCAAACCCGAGAAAGACTTCGGGGCGATGAGCCGCGGCTTCCCCGCCGATGCCGACCCGGTCCTCCATGAACACGAGCACTACACCGCGGAACTCGCCGGGGACGTGCTTCTTGACCTGCCCAGAATCGGGGTGTTTGAACTAGAAGGTGGCCTGCGCCGTGCCCTGTCCCCCGCAGCTTCTTCCGAGGCTCTGGCCGCAGGCGCTGAGGAAGTGCAGTTCCGCGGCGTGACATCGCTGCGGTTGGACATCACTGAACGCCGCCGCCGCGCCGCAGTGCTGCTCCGCACCCTCGCCGAAGTGCGAGGTGGAGCGAAGAAAGCACTCCACTACGGCGACCGTGCTCCCGCACTGGTGCTGCTCGCCCCGTTGAAAGGAGGCAACAACCCGTTCACCCGGGTGCTGGCCGCCACCCCACGCGGAGTCGTCTTCGACGTCGACACCTTCCGGGAAGAGAAAGAAGCCTGGGCTGACGAACTTGACGGTCCCATCCGGATCGGTTGGGCCCCCGGTTTCCTCGGCAAGCAGCGAGAAGACGTCCGCAGCAAACTCACCCATGAAATCGAAGCGGGCGAGGTCATTCTCAACCACCCGCGACCGCTGCTGAAAGAGCTGGCGGCAAGCATCGAAGCAGGTGAGTACGACCACTGGTTTGAGGACGAGCCACGGTGACAGAAGCCCTGGAAATCACGGTCACCGCACCGATCGTGTCTTTCCGTAACCCCCTGTATGCCGCCGTTCAAGTCACCCTGCCTTGCCCGCCCCCTTCAACGGTTGCGGGTCTTCTCGCCTCCATGGTCGGCGGCTGGGATGCCATGCCTCGCACTACATCCTTCGCAATGGCATTCCACGCGCGAGGCCGAGGAACTGACCTAGAAACCTTCCATCCCCTTGAAGTGGGGAAAGGGCAGGCCTCTCCCAATCCTAAAGAGCGGGAGTTCCTCACCGCAGCCACACTTACCGTGTGGCTCACCGACCATCTCGACCTGTGGGAGAAAGCGGTGCGTCGACCAGTGTGGCCCTTGCGGTTCGGCCGCAGCCAAGACCTGGCTTCAGCCCGAGCCCGACGCATTGTCCTCGGCTCCCAACCAGGTCGTCAAGGGTACGCTCTCGTCCCCGACAGCGTGTCCCAGGCCGGAACCAGGCTGCGGCTTCCTGCGGCGATCAGCCGTGACCGTGCCCGCACCACGTGGGCTGGATACCGCTACGCCGCTTCAGGAAGTGACTACCTGCTCACCACCGGCTGTTCTACTCCGGAAGGCCAAGCAGTGGTGCTGCTGGAAGACGTTCACCCTGACCTTGTCGTGGAGCACACTGCATGAACCCGCTGCAACGGGTCTGGGCGAAAAGCGCTCCCCCCGGAACCACACGGGGGGAGCTGCTCACCGACCACCTTGACGCCACCCTCGACGCCTTAGAACTGCTGCGGAGTCGGGTAGGGCGCATTGCTGGGCTGCCCGAACGTTTCTGGACGTGGGCGACCCTCGCATGCCTATTCCATGACACAGGGAAAATCCCCGACGGCTTCCAACGCATGGTCGGCAACCCCCGTCCCGCCCAGCCATGGGGTTTGCGGCACGAAATCTACTCGCTGGGATTTGTCGACCATGTCCTCACCCATCTCAGCGAAGACGAGCGGCGATGGGTTGGGCTGGGCGTACTCACTCACCACCGCCCGCTGACCGGCGGCGCTCAATCCATCAAAAAACAGAAGAACTCCCTCCGCACCCCCAAGGAGATAGCGGACACTTTTGGACCGGTAGACGAGCAGACAGCTAACTCCCTCGCAACCTGGCTTGCCCAGCGCTGCCACGCCCCCACACCGCAACCCGTCACCACAGACGACCTAGGCAAAGCGATCCACCGCCTCCTCAACGATATCCTCGACTATTGGGCCGACGAAAGCCCCGACGACGACGCGGGGCTATGCGCGGTACTGCTGCAAGGAGCGGTCACCCTCGCCGACCACGTCGCCTCCGCCCACACCGCCCTGCTCACTGAGCACCCACTCAATAGCGAATACCCGGAACGGCTCCGCAAACGCCTAGCCCGCAAAGGCGCCACCCTCTTCCCCCACCAAGAAGCAGCTGCCCACACCACCGGGCACCTCCTGCTGCGTGCCCCCACCGGCTCGGGAAAAACCGAAGCCTCCCTACTGTGGGCACTCACCCAACTAGACCAAATGCGCGCCGCCACTCAAGGACAGCCCCGCCTGTTCTATACCCTCCCCTACCTGGCCTCCATCAACGCGACAGCCAACCGGCTAGGCGAACGCGACTTGGCAGACCCCAGCCTCGAACGTATCGGTGTCACACACTCCCGAGCCGCCGACTACTACCTGCGCCGCGCCATCAACGACGATCCAGGCACCGACCCGCTGGAACACGCTTCCCGAGCAGTAGCCAAAGCCAACGCCAGTCGCCTGTTCCGTGAACTTGTCCGCGTCACCACCCCATATCAGTTGATGCGTGCTGCCATCGCTGGCCCCGTCCACTCGTCCACGCTCCTCGACTCCGCAAACTCGATATTCGTCTTCGACGAGCTCCACGCCTACGACACCCACCGTCTCGGCATCATCCTGGCCATGATGGGCCTGTGGGCGCGCATCGGTGGACGCATCGGCGTCATCTCAGCAACCCTGCCCGACGTCCTAGCAGAACTGGCCGAAAACGCCCTAGGCGCACCCCTCACCGAAGTGGACCCGGACAAAGAGCAAGATTGGCCGCTCCGCCACCGGCTCCACCTCGACGAATCCCACTTGACCAGCCCGGAAAGTATCGACGCCATCACCGGGCACCTCACTCAAGGGCGCAGCGTGCTAGTGGTGGCGAACAACGTCGCTGACGCCCAACACATCTACGAGAGCCTCAAACCCGTCGCCACACGCCTGTACGGCGACGACGGCGCAATCCTGCTGCACGCACGATTCCGTGCCAAAGACCGCAGCCGGATCGAAGAACGCATTCTGAAACGCTACGGCACCCACAAAGACCACCAGCCAGGCCTGGTTGTCGCTACCCAAGTTGTAGAAGTCACCCTGGACCTGGACTTCGACGTCCTGCACACCTCGGCAGCACCCCTGGAAGCCCTCATCCAACGCTTCGGCCGAGTCAACCGAGTCAATGGACGCGGCCACCCGGCACCGGTCATCGTGCACCGTCCCGCCTACGCTCCCCGCAGCAAAAGCGGGGGTGACGAATACGCCGACAAGGTGTACGCGGCCGAACCCACCCGCCTCGGATGGGACATCCTTGCCCGCCATGACGGCCAGCCGCTCGACGAGCGCCTGTTCACCAAATGGCTCAACGAGATCTACTCCAGTCCGTGGGGTCAGCAATGGCGCAGAGACGTCGAACGGGTGCGCACCGATTTCAGCCGTCGATTCCTTGCGTTTGACCCACCGTTCGACGACCGCAGCGACCTCGAAGCAGCATTCGACCAGATGTTTGACGGTGCGGAAGGGATCCTGTCCACCGATCTCGACCACTACTGGGAGGAGATCCGCAAAGGCCGTGACGCACACAGCCGCAAAGCAGCCCGTCTCCTCGCATCCGGCTACCTCATCCCGCTCCCCGGCTATGCCCGTCACCTAGGCCGGTGGGACAAAGAACTCCGGCTCATCGTGGTTGACGCCGACTACACCGAAGAAAAAGGGCTTGGAGCCGTCAGACAGGACGGCCGAACACATTACGTGATGGGTGAAGTACTGTGATCAACGCTGATGATGTAGGCGGCGTCCACATCAAGTACCTGTACCACTGTCCACGCCAACTGTGGCTGTATGCCAGAGGGTTCCGGCCTGAAGCACTTAGCGAAGCAGTGCAGATGGGCGAAGCCGTTCACGCCACCTCTTATCGCAGGGCTACTCCTATCGACTTGGGCTCAGCCCGGCTCGACGACCTTGACGGCGACCTGTGGGTTCACGAAATCAAATCCGCTTCCAAGCCCTCCGTAGCCGATGAAGCGCAAGCCATCCACTACTGCTATCGGCTCCATAAAGTCGGAGTAGCAGCCCGCGGAGCCGTTCTTCACTACCCCAAAACCCGTCGTACCAAGCGCATTACCTACACACCCGCCCACAAGGCCCGCGCCGAAGAAGACATCGCAAACGTCCTGGACACCGTAGCTTCCCCAACCTCTCCTGAACGTCTCGAGCGCTCTGCATGCCGAGGGTGCAGCTATCAGGACTACTGCTGGAGTGACTGACCGATGCCTACTGCTGCCCGCACCTACTGGCTGACTTCCAGCTGCCGTATCCGCCGCAAAGACCAATCTTTGGTTATTGAACGCGACTACAGCGATCCTGTGCACATCCCTATCACCGATGTCCGCGACATCATCGCTTGCAAACCCGTTGACATCAATACCTCGGTCGTCAGCCTGCTCAACCAGCACCACATCAACGTGCACCTGCTCGGCTATTACGGCGACTATGTAGGCACCCTCACCCCTGCGGACACCTCCACTTCAGGAGAGACCGTATTAGCCCAGGCCCAGCTCGCTATGGACGAGCAGAAGCGGCTTGCCATCGCCCGTGACATTGTGCTGGCCACCGCTTTCAACGTTCGTCGAGTTCTCGATCGCACCCTGCTCAAAGCGCCCTACGAGGTGCTGAAAGAAAAGGTCAAAGCCGCCACTAGTCCCGCAGAACTCATGGGCATAGAGGGAAACTTCCGCAGATCAGCGTGGGAAGTGTTAGACACCAAGCTTCCTGAATGGCTTCAACTTCACGGCCGAAGTCGACGCCCTCCCCGCAATGCGGGAAACGCTTTCATCAGCTATGTCAACGGCATTGTGTACGCCCGTACACTGACCGCGCTCCGTCTCACCCCGCTGCACAGCGGCATAGCGTTCTTGCATAGCACAATGGAACGCCAGCGTCATTCTCTTGCCTTGGATATAGCTGAACTCTTCAAACCTCTCTTCGCTGAGCGGGTGCTTCTTCGCATGGCAAACCGCGGCCAGTTGAAATCCCACCACTTCCACCGCGACTCCAACCAAGCCATGCTCAGCGATGAAGGACGCAAGCTTGTGGTACAGACAATTCGCGACGAATTCGCTACAACCGTCACCCACCGCCAGCTCAAACGCCTTGTTGTCTACGACGAGCTCATCTACCTTGAGGCGCTCCGGCTCACCCGAACCTGCCTCGAAGGCGCTCCTTACAAACCTTTTCGTATCTGGTGGTGACCACGAATGCATGTCATTGTTGTCTACGACACCGCCCAGGAGCGCAACCCGAAGATTCTGCGGACCTGTCGCCGCTACCTGCACCACGTGCAGCGGAGTGTCTTTGAGGGGCAGCTCTCCCCAGCCCAGTTGCGTCGCTTCCAAAGCGATGTGAGCAACTTCCTCGACCACGGGTATGACCATGTCATCATTTACACGCTTCCTCCTGGCGCGCAGCTTCAACGCCACACCATCGGAGTAGACAGACCTGGCCCAAGTGACATCCTGTGAATCATTGCCACGAACCCCGTTTTTCAGCGACACGCCGGGGTCTGATGCACTACCGGAGGTTCGCTGAAAAAAGCTGCCGAATCCAATCCTCCGTGTTGGGTGTGACCAGCGACTTTACTCTCGGGTTCCTCATCGCCCCTAAGAGGGGCAGCAACTAGAGGGGGACCACCAGCCGCGGGAAAGTACGGTATGTTCCTCATCGCCCCTAAGAGGGGCAGCAACAATAAACGCCGTGGGACTCGGTGGGAGTCCGAGTTCGTTCCTCATCGCCCCTAAGAGGGGCAGCAACCCGAACTGCGCAAAATCCTGAACGCGCGTAGCGTGCGTTCCTCATCGCCCCTAAGAGGGGCAGCAACGAGACTGGGAGACTTGCTTGCAAGAGGCTGCCGTAGTTCCTCATCGCCCCTAAGAGGGGCAGCAACGACGACCCAGCGTGTCCGTGCCCACAGGAATCCGGAGTTCCTCATCGCCCCTAAGAGGGGCAGCAACCGTTCGGCAGCCTCCAGCTCGGCGAGGTCCTGAGCGGTTCCTCATCGCCCCTAAGAGGGGCAGCAACACTGTCACCGCCTGCAGACCTGGACGTAGACCAGGGGTTCCTCATCGCCCCTAAGAGGGGCAGCAACTGGTTTTGGGTGGTGGGGTTGACCCGCGCCCGAGCGTTCCTCATCGCCCCTAAGAGGGGCAGCAACGCCGAGTAACCGGCAGCGGCCCGCTCATCGCCACGGGTTCCTCATCGCCCCTAAGAGGGGCAGCAACTCATTGATCCCCGTGAGCTGACCGTTGAACCGGCGCGTTCCTCATCGCCCCTAAGAGGGGCAGCAACTAGGCGGGGTCGTCCGTGACCTCCACCTCCGTGATCGTTCCTCATCGCCCCTAAGAGGGGCAGCAACCCTGTAAGAATTCTTGGGGACAGTTTCTCCGCGGTGGTTCCTCATCGCCCCTAAGAGGGGCAGCAACTGGCCGTGCCACGGTAATAATCAGACACCGGCTCATGTTCCTCATCGCCCCTAAGAGGGGCAGCAACACCACTAGCCTGCTCCCCGGGGGGTACGGGGGACGTGTTCCTCATCGCCCCTAAGAGGGGCAGCAACATGAGAGATCCAGGGCTAACAGGCTGTGTAGCGTCCAGTTCCTCATCGCCCCTAAGAGGGGCAGCAACATGGCGATGGCCAGGCCATTGATTACAAGGCCGAGTAGTTCCTCATCGCCCCTAAGAGGGGCAGCAACCTGACAGACGCCGAGGAAGTCGAGGCCGAACCGGGGGTTCCTCATCGCCCCTAAGAGGGGCAGCAACTGCTCTCGGCGACGTCGTTGGCCGCGCTCTCGGCGAGTTCCTCATCGCCCCTAAGAGGGGCAGCAACTGGCAGCCATAAGCCGGGGCGAACCGGTCTACATCGTTCCTCATCGCCCCTAAGAGGGGCAGCAACATCTGATCCGGTCCGGTGAGCTCACCGAGACCTCTTGTTCCTCATCGCCCCTAAGAGGGGCAGCAACTCGCCACCGTCATCCTCATTCGCGCTCGACTCCGCAGTTCCTCATCGCCCCTAAGAGGGGCAGCAACACATGTTCGAGGATTTCCCGTTTGGGTTTGATCCTCGTTCCTCATCGCCCCTAAGAGGGGCAGCAACCCCTCAGCGGGCGCTGGTCCGTGCAGTGTCCCGTAGGTTCCTCATCGCCCCTAAGAGGGGCAGCAACAGGCTGCAGATCTAAGCAACTATGTGAATCTCATCGTTCCTCATCGCCCCTAAGAGGGGCAGCAACAACTCGCGGGTGCGGGCTGTTGACCTCCCTGGGCAGGTTCCTCATCGCCCCTAAGAGGGGCAGCAACTCAAGATCGCCACCCACGCTACGGAGACGAGCCCGGGTTCCTCATCGCCCCTAAGAGGGGCAGCAACGGTGGTCATGGCCCGCACCCGCGTACCGGGTTGGGCTGTTCCTCATCGCCCCTAAGAGGGGCAGCAACAAAACATACGAATGCGGACAAACTCCCCAGGAGTGTTCCTCATCGCCCCTAAGAGGGGCAGCAACAGGTCAATAGGGACCGTGCTGCTGGTCCTGGTTGTGGTTCCTCATCGCCCCTAAGAGGGGCAGCAACACCTGGTCGCGCGCTTGACCACGGGGCAACCGTGGCGTTCCTCATCGCCCCTAAGAGGGGCAGCAACCCGTGGTTGGTGATGTCCGCGCGGATGACGTCGAGGGTTCCTCATCGCCCCTAAGAGGGGCAGCAACGTGGCCTCGGCCAGCCAGCGCAGCCAGCGGCTGGTTCCTCATCGCCCCTAAGAGGGGCAGCAACAGGAAGTGTCCGATCTGGCGCGCCACCCGAAACAATGGTTCCTCATCGCCCCTAAGAGGGGCAGCAACGTCCGATCCGACGGGCGATCGGTTGGGCTGCCACTAGTTCCTCATCGCCCCTAAGAGGGGCAGCAACACGATCGTGGCAGCAGGTGGCGTGCTGCCCTCGTGCTGTTCCTCATCGCCCCTAAGAGGGGCAGCAACGTAGGTGCGGACGGTGTTGTAGGAGACTCCCCAGTGGTTCCTCATCGCCCCTAAGAGGGGCAGCAACATGATGCGTTCGGCCCCTGCCAGCGCTACGAGCACGTTCCTCATCGCCCCTAAGAGGGGCAGCAACGCGTTTCCGACAGGTCGGTGAGGCACTGGACAGCGTTCCTCATCG
>NZ_BCWB01000066.1 GCF_001592045.1 Thermobifida fusca NBRC 14071 = JCM 3263
AGCGGCGTCCGGATTGGCCTGGTCACCGCCGCGCCCCCCGTTCCTGGACACACCGCTGTCGCACACCGTTCGGCGCGCTATGTCCAGAATCGGCAATTTCGAGAAGGTGATGAGCGCATGCCGGAGAGCCAGCCCGTCAGCCCCTCCCACTCCCGCGGAGAGCACCCCGTTCCACGTCGGCTACGACGCGCCAGGATCGCGTTGTACGCATACTTTTTCGTCACCGGATCAGTCATCTCTATCTGGGCCTCACGTATTCCCGCCATCAAACGTCAGACCGGAGTCGACGAAGGGGAACTGAGTATCGCCCTGCTTGCCCTCGCCCTGGGTGGCGTCGTGACCATCCGGCTGATGGGCGGCCTGCTTGACCGGTTCAACGGCCGCATCATAGTACCGGCTGCCGCCCTCGTCGCCAGTATCGCGCTTGTTGCTCCGGGATACGCCACCAATCTGCAACAGCTCACGCTCTTCTTGCTCCTGCTGGGGTCGAGCCAAGCCCTGCTCAACGTCTCCGCGAATCTGCAAGCAGCACGGCTGCAGCGTGAGTGGGGACGTCCGATCATGGTCTCTTTCCACGCCGTGTGCTCCATCGGCGGCGGGCTCGGAGCTATCGCGGGCACCCTCTGCGTCCGGGCCGGCTTGGACGTCACCACCACCTTCATCGGCGCATCGTCCGTGCTGACGCTCCTCTCCCTCCTGGGGCGCAAGTGGCTGCTCGACACCCCGGCCCTCGCCGCCCAGCGCGCCCCCGCCCGGCCGAGATTCCGCCGCTTCGCCCTCCCCCGGGGCAGAATCCTGCTGCTCGGGGTCCTCGCACTGTGCTGCATGCTCGCCGAAGGGGCAGCCAACGACTGGAGCGCCCTCTACACCCGGGAAATGGTGGGCGGCTCCGAAACCGCTGCGTCCGCCACCTACGCTGCCTACGCCACGATGATGGCCGCGGGCCGTCTCATCGGCGACCGCCTGGTCGCCCTGTTCGGCCCGGTCAACGTGGTGCGGGGCGGCAGCCTCCTCGCATCGTTCGGGCTCTTCTTCGCCCTCGTCCTGCCCCTCCAGATTCCCGTTATCATCGGATTCGCACTGGTCGGGATCGGACTGTCCGGCATCGTGCCGCAAGTGTTCAACGCCGCGGCCAACGACAACCCGGAGCGGTCCGGCCGGGACCTGTCCACGGTCACCGCGATCGGCTACTTCGGACCGTTGCTCGGCCCGCCCACCATCGGCTTCCTCGCTGACCGCGCCGGGCTCTCCGTGGCCCTCCTGTTCCCCGCCTCCCTCGTGCTGTTCATCGCCCTGGGAGCGGGGACCCTGCGCACCGCCGAGCACAGAGAACCCAGAGCGCTCCGCCGCTCCGCCTCGTCCAAAAGTCTCCGTACGGGAAGCATGCGCCTGTGGGTTCCGCCGCTGCGCCACCTGTCCGAGAACATAAACGGCCACCGCAGCGAACAGTCTGAAGAGACTCTGCCCAACAACAACCACCACGACTCCGGACGCGAAACCCGCTGACCCGGGGAGCGCAACGGTATGCGGTGTCGGGCGGAAAACTCACTCAGCCCGCCTCTCCCACACCGGCGGACCCCTGATACTGGGACAAGTACGCCCGCACCGCGTACCCACCAAGGAGTGATCGTGACCGCCGAAATCCCGGCTCGCGCACGAGTCCACACCGTTGTGGACAGTCCCCTCGGCCCGCTGACCCTGGTCGCCGCCGACGGCGCACTCGTCGGCCTCTACCAGGAAGACCAGCGGCACCGGCCTGCCCCGGACTCCTTCGGCGTCCCCGACCCCGCACCGTTCACCGAGGTCATCGCCCAACTGACGGAGTACTTCTCCGGTCAACGCACCGTCTTCGACCTTCCGCTGGCCTTCACCGGCACCCCGTTCCAAACCACGGTCTGGCGTGCCCTCCTGGAGATCCCCTACGGACAGACGGTCTCCTACGGCGAACTCGCGGCCCGGATCGGCAAACCCTCGGCGTCCCGAGCCGTGGGACTCGCCAACGGCCGCAACCCGATCAGCATCATCGTGCCCTGCCACCGGGTGGTGGGCTCGTCCGGCTCGCTCACCGGATACGGCGGTGGCCTGGCCCGCAAGCAGTGGCTCCTCGCGTTAGAGCAGCGCCGCGCCCACCAACCGCCCCTCCTCGACTTCGCCGACGGCCTCGATGCCGGAGAACCGCGGTCCGCCACGCTTCCGATGGGCTCCCACCACTCGGCGTAACCCCACCGCGCCTTCTACAATCAGCCCGTGACCTTCCACCCAGCCGAATCCGCGGCGCGCCCGCCCCACCCCCACGAGGGCGCGATCCGCGAAGTGCCCACCCGAGGCAACCCCACAGTCCTGACCTACGCCCCAGAGCCCGACGGTCTGGCCGACGCCGGAGAGATCGTGTGGACCTGGGTTCCTTTCGAAGAAGACCCGACCCAAGGCAAAGACCGTCCCCTCCTGGTGGTGGGCCGCAAAGGCAACGTGCTGCACGCCCTGATGCTCTCCAGCCAGGAGCCCGACCCGTGGGAAGCAGACGACTGGCTGCTGCTCGGCTCAGGACCGTGGGATAGGGCCGGACGGGTCTCCTACATCCGGTTGGACCGCCTCTTCGAACTGGAAGAGCACGAGATCCGCCGGGAAGGCGCGATCGTCGACCGCGCCACGTTCTGGCGGGTGGCCGCGGTGCTGCGGGACCGCTACGGCTGGACCTGACCGCGCCCGGGCACTGCCCCTACCCGCGTGTACTGTCGGGCCAGGCAGTTTCCCGACGCTCTCCTCCTGCCCGCGGCCAGCGGAGAGAACCGGAGGTCACCGCCGGGCCGCAGCCCGGTGGCGCGCATGCCGCCCTCGGGGCTTTCGGGGACGGCGCAGCACGGCGACGACGAGTCCGACGAGGAGAGCTGCGGCAGCCGCGATCCCGGCGCCGGTGAAGAAAGGCCGGAGCGGGACGCTCCCGTTCTGCGCGCCCACCGTGTTCTCATCATCCGCGCACACCAGAGGGCTGTCTGCTTCCTGCCAGCCCGCGCAGACAGTGGTGGCCACCGTGTCCTGCCCCGGGTCTTCGACAAGGGTGGCGGTCACGGTGCGGGTCTGCTCCTCGCCGGGGCCGAGCGAGACCAGCCAGGCCGCCGTGTTGTCTTCGATCACGCCCCCGCCGTCGGCTTCCCGGAGATCAAGGTGGGCAGGGGCGATCTGGGCCACGAGCAGCTCGGGGGCAGCCTCCTCCCCTTCGTTGCGCACGGTGACCGTGTAGGCCGTGTCCTCCCCGACCGCGATCCGGTCCCGGGAGTCGGTGATGGACAGGGTGATGTCGTTGCTGCGCCCAGGAACGGTGTCGTCCGGCTGCGGGGAGGCATGCCCCAGGCTCGGAAGGGCGAGGAGCCCAGCCAGCCCGCCGAGGAGCACCGCGATGGTGCGATTCCGCACGGTCATGCTCCCCTCCCCCGTTCTCCGCTGTGTCGACAGTGAGGGTAACGCAGAGTAAGAGAACCAGTGCAGGATGACACCGGGATCGCGGGGAGAGCCGGGTCGGATAGCAAAAAAGCCCTCCGCGTGGTGCACGCGGAGGGCTTGTGCGGTCACTTACCGGTCACCGCGAACCGGAGGGGCAGCGTCAGTTGCGCGCCTGGGCCGGGCGGCGGGAAGCGACGATGGTGATCGCACCGACAGCGGTCGTGAGGGAGGCGCCGAGCACGAAGCCGCTGAGGTCCACACCGGTCACCGGCAGGGTCTCGTCGGCCTTGTCGCTCTTCTTGTCGTCGCTGCTGCCCTTGTTGTCGTCGGCGTCGCCGTCTTCGCCGCTACCGTCGCCAGGCTGCTGGCCCGGATTCTTGTCGTCCGGGTCTTCGCCATCGCCGGGCGCCGGAGTGGGCTCGGGTTCGGGCTCCGGCTCAGGGGTGCCCGGGTCACCGCCACCCGGGTCGCCACCGCCCGGGTCACCGCCACCCGGGTCGCCACCGCCCGGGTCGCCACCGCCCGGGTCACCGCCACCCGGGTCGCCACCGCCCGGGTCGCCACCGCCCGGGTCACCGCCACCCGGGTCACCGCCACCCGGGTCGCCACCGCCCGGGTCACCGCCACCCGGGTCCTCACCTCCGCCCGGAGGCTCAGGGGTCGGGTTGTCTCCCGGCCCCGGGTCCTCGCCGCCGGGGTTACCACCGCCGGGGGTCTCGCCGGGGGTGTCGTCGCCGCCGTCGTTTCCGTTGGTGAGGATGCCCACCTCCGCGTCGAGCGTCGCGATGCCGAGGTCAGCACCGAGGTCCAGCTCCAGAGCCGAAGCCGGAGCCGAGGCAAGGCCGAAGGCCAGCAGGCCTGCGGCTGTCACGCCCAAGGCGCGTGCCGTATAGGACATGTATCTCCTTTAACTTCTCGTTAGGGGTTAATCCGGCAATAAGGCATAAAGATTGGCGTCGGCCATGACTACGGCGTGGCCGTCGAGCAGGCCCCACGGACGGGCGGTGTCGGGTTCCATGGGGGTCACCTCCCCCGCCGCGTTGACCGCGACTTGGCCTTCCTCCAGTTCGCCGTAGACCACGCCGGCGACAGCGTTGAGTGGTGTGAAGCCCGGCAGCACCTGAGTCTGTCCGGACTCCAGGTCGGTCAGGATCGGTCCATAGGCAGCCACCGTCTCCCCTTCGATCCAGGTGGCATCGGCGAGTTCTCCCGCGGTGATCTCCGTCTCCGCGAAGACCGAGCCGTCCCGGGCGTCGTGGGCGGCCAGGATGACTTTGTCTTCCTTCTCACTCTGCCACCGAACGATGACATACCGCTCGGATGCGGTGATCACCCGATCGAGTCCATCGGCGCTCTTGGGTTCCTTCGCCGTGACTTTCGCGGGCTCTTCCCCGGGGGCAGCCCAGTACCAGGGGCCGTCGGCGGCAGCGAGGAGCACTTCGTCCCCGACGACGAGCATGCCCCCCGTTCCCTTGGGCACTTTGACTTCGAGCAGTTCTCCCTCGCGGGGGACCATGGCCTTCTTGTCGGTGGTGACGAGCGGGGCTGTGCCCGCGAAGGTGACCACGCCGTCCTTGGGGAGCTTGTACTCGGTGGGGCCGCTGCCGTCGGCAGACCAGATCCACAGCTTCCCGGTCCCCGCGATCGCCACCTCCCACTGGTCGTCGTTCTTGACGAAGCGGACCGCCCCTTCGATCTCCGCGGGTTGGATCGGCAGGTCGGCTTCCCACAGCCGTTTCCCTTCCGGGCCAGCGACCGCGAGCTTCCCGTCAGCCCCGATGAAAGCGACCCGGCTGCCGTCGTCGGAGACGGCCGGGCGGGTGCCTTCGGTGACGGGAATCCGCCAGAGCGCTTCGCTGGAGAACCCGGGGGGCGCGGAACGTGCTTCGAAGGGGATGGTGTCAGGCGTTTCGGGGGCTTGCTGCGAAGGCGCGGCCTGAGTGCCAAACCCGGGGAGGTACCGGGGAACCACGAGCACTACGGAGACCACGACGAGGACGACCACTGCCAGGCCTGCTGCGGCGAGGGCCAGGACCACGCCGGTCCTGCTCCCCGACTGTTTTCCGCTGTTGCGCGGCGCGGGTGGCGGGATCTGGGGGATGCTCCGGATCACGCCGCGGGGGAGTGCTTCCAGTCGTTGGACTCCGTAGACGTCCCGTGCCTCGATGATCACCGGGCGCCCGATGCGGGCGGCATGGTCGGTGACGTAGTCGAGCGCGGCCCGCCGGGTCGCTTTGGCGTCGGCCCCGTGGACAACGTGCCGGGAGCCGTCGATAAAGACCTCTGCGCTGAGGTCGTCGGCAGCAATAACAATGACCGCGGTGTCCGTTCCGGAACGCGAGGTGCTGTGATTAGTCATCGCACCTCCGATTCCCATTGAACGGCTGGGCAGAACGCAGGTGAGACGACACCGCGATCCTCAAAAACCGGAACACTGTGGTCACCACTGTTGCGAACCTGCCCATAGACGGCCCGTGCGCATTCCCGGGTGCTGAAGCGGCGATGCGGCTTCGGCTGGGAGTGATGCGAATGTGAGCGGGGAAATGGACGTGGGGGAGAAGTGCCTGCCGACAGAAGAAATCATACCCACCCAAAACCGTGAATTCCGGTGGTTAGCCAAATCTTTTCCCGGCCGTCGATTCCGCTCGGAAAGACTACCGCTCCCTTCCCGAAGACATCGGGAAAGCCCTTGTCGATCTGTGTGAATGAAGGGAGCGCAACTGTCGGGTGAGCACTCTGCCAACAAACCGATCCCACCTTTTCCAGCACTGTTGTGGCCTATCGGCACGTCACGGCTGGCCACAACCGGCCTTTTTGTGATCTTTTGTCAACCTGATCGGCACTTGAGGAGTCTGAGGACCTCCACGGAGAACAGGAGACGACACACCGATGTGTGCTGTCTTGTCCCCAACGTCACATCCCGCCCCAGGAACATATCGGACCTCTCCCGGGGAGGAGTGCACGGGCGAAGAGGCCTGGCTATCCGGGGTGGGATGGGAGAGGACATCCTGTGGGACGCGCCGCTGCCGCACGCGGTTCACCCCATCAGCCGAAAATCATGAATTTTGAGGAAAAGACCTCACATTCACCGGGGGTGACGTGCGGGAAAAGACCGTGCACGTGGGTGGCACCCCCGGCACGGCACACCTCGGGCAGCGCGGTCGTGTCCGCCCATAGGGGCAGTCAGGGGGGCATGTTGGACGGCTGGCAGGGCGGTTGGCCGCACCGGGACGGGGCAGGGCGCGCACACTGCCTTGGTGAGGTCGCAGGAACTCCGATCAGGACGGCGAGAGGAAGCGGGACCGCGCCGCTGGACGTCACGCCTGGCGCCGGGCGGGGGTGTCCTTGCCGCGCTGCTGTGCGGGCTCAGCGGAAGGCGGACAGTGCGGCCGCGGAATCCCAGAGGATCCGGTCCGGCGCCCGGCCGGGCGCCGCGGGTGTGAGCAGCCTGAGGAGAGACGGAGCCCTCAGCTCCGGCTTTCCCGGCACCGGGACGCTGACGGTGCGGAGGGATAGGCGGCGATATTCCCGGGCACGTCACCGTGTCCGGGGCCGTCTGCTTCCCGGTGCCGGGGGTGGTGCGCGGCCGCGCTCAGCGGCCGCTGCCGCCCTTCAGCCTGGCTCTGGCCCGGCGCATTCCGGCCAGCCAGCGGTCGCGGTCGGAGGCGCGGCGCTGCTCCATCACCGCGGCCTTCGGGTGCGGCAGGATGAGGAAACGGCCCTCGTTGAGGGCTTCCACCACGGACTGGGCGACGTCTTCGGGTTCGAGGTAGTCGCCGCCGAGCCGGGTGGCCGCGTCCGGGCCGTCTTTGGCGGTCATCGCGGTGTTGACGCCCATCGGGCACAGGCACGAGATGTCGATGCCCTCGTCCCCGTGCAGGATCGCCAGCCATTCGGCGAGGGCGACCGCGCCGTGCTTGGTCACCGAGTAGGGGGCCGAGTCGATGTTGGTGAGCAGGCCCGCGGCCGATGCGGTGATGAGCAGGTGTCCGCCGCCGCGCTCGACCATGCGGGGCAGCAGGAGCCGGGCCACATACACGTGGGCGAGGACGTGGACCCGCCAGGTGCGGTCCCAGTCCGCGTCGCTACCCAGGCCGCCGCCCGTGGTCACCCCGGCATTAGAGCACCACAGGTCGATAGGGCTGTCCCGCTCGACCTCCTCGATGAGCGCGGCTACCGCTTCGGCGTCGGTGACGTCGAGCTGGTAGCCCTGGGCTCGCGCCCCCAGTTCGGCTGCTGCGGCCGCGGCGCGCTCCCCGTCCAGGTCGGCGAGGACCACTCGGGCCGCCCCTTCGGCGAGGAAGCGTTCCGCGAGCGCGTAGCCGATCCCGTTCGCGCCACCGGTGACGACGATGGTTCGGTCGGGGAAGGTGAACGGTCTCCCCATGGGTCTTCCTCTCTGGTCAGTCCCGCGAGCCGGGCAGGGGTGCGGTGACGGCACTGGCGGGACAACGGCGTCTGGCGACGGGGCCGCGCCAGACGGTTACTGGGCTCCGTGCGGGGTGGCCACCAGGCGTCCCACGGTGGTGCCGTCTGCGAGGCGCTGCACCCCGTCCGGCAGCTCTTCCAGGCTGAGCACCTCGCTGACGGCGGGTTTGATCGCACCGCGCTCCGCGAGGGCGGTGAGTTCTTCGTGGCAGTGGGCCACGAGTGCGGGGTTCCGCTTGTTGTAGAGGCCCCAGTGCAGGCCGAGCAGCGAGTAGTTCTTGACAAGGGCGTGGTTGAGGCCAGGGGTGGGGATCGTCCCGCTGGCGAAGCCGATGATGAGGATGCGTCCTTCGAAGGCGATGCACTTGGTGGAGCGCGTGTAGGACTCGCCGCCCACCGGGTCGTAGATGACGTCGGCACCGCGCCCGTCGGTGGCTTCCTTGACCACGGACACGAAGTCGTCGACATACCGGTCGACGACGATGTCGGCGCCCAGTTTGCGGGCGTATTCGGCTTTGGCCGCGCCCCCGACGACACCGATCACGCGAGCGCCCGCTGCTTTGGCCAACTGGACTGCGGCGCTGCCGACCCCGCCGGCCGCGGCGTGGACGAGGACGGTCTCCCCGGCTTGCAGCCCGGCCCGGCGGTGCAGGGCGAACCATCCGGTCTGGTAGCCGATGAACAGGGCCGCCGCTTCTGTGTCGCTGAGGGAGGGGGGCGCAGGGAAGACACGGCTGATGTCCATGGGCGCGTATTCCGCGAACGATCCGTAGGGCAGGACCGGGGAGCCGATGACGCGGTCGCCTTCGGTGACTGTGGTGACGCCCTCGCCCAGGGCCACGACTTCGCCGCACAGTTCCACGCCGGGGGTGAACGGCAGGGGCGGCTTCTCCTGGTAGAGCCCGCGGCACATCAGCGCGTCGGGGAAGTTGACCGCTGTGGCGAGTACGCGGACCACGATCTGCCCCGGGGCAGGCTCGGGGACAGGGACTTCTTCGAGCTTGAGAACGTCTTTGGGCTCTCCCAGGTTGTGCACCCGCAGCGCTTTCACCGGTGTTCGCCTCCCACCATTGAGATACCGACCAGTCGGTAGTGAGTGAATCGTTTACGGACCGGTTTCGTCAAGGCGGCCTGTGCTACGCAGGTGGGATAGCCTCGCTCAGGACCCTGGAGCAGGAGAAGAACGTGGTGTCTGTCGCAGCGCAAACCTCCACCGGAGCCAACGAGGTCAACCGGGAAGCAGCCCGCCGCCGCACGTTCGCGGTGATCTCCCACCCTGACGCCGGTAAGTCCACGCTGACCGAAGCGCTAGCGCTGCACACGGAGGCGATCACCTCGGCCGGCGCGGTCCACGGCAAAGGGGACCGCAAAGGCGTGATCTCGGACTGGATGGAGATCGAACAGGACCGCGGCATCTCCATCACCTCGGCGGCGTTGCGCCTCGAATACAACGGCTGCGTGCTCAACCTGCTGGACACCCCGGGCCACGCCGACTTCTCCGAGGACACCTACCGGGTGCTGTCCGCCGTGGACTGCGCGGTCATGCTGCTGGACTCGGCCAAAGGCCTCGAGCCGCAGACGCTGAAGCTCTTCGACGTGGCCCGCAGCCGCGGCATCCCGGTGATCACGTTCGTCAACAAGTGGGACCGGCCCGGCCGCGAGCCCTTGGAGCTGCTGGACGAGATCGAGCAGCGCATCGGCCTGCGCCCCACCCCGCTCAACTGGCCGGTGGGTGTCGCCGGGGACTTCCGCGGCCTGATCGACCGCACGGCAGGCAACCGCTACACCAAACTGCACCGCACCCCGGGCGGGGCCACGAAAGCCCGGGAAGAACCCATGGACGCGGTCCAGGCGGCCGAGGTCGAGGGGGCTGCCTGGGAGCAGGCGATGGAAGAGCTGGCACTGCTCGAGGAGATCGGCGCCGACTACGACGAGGAGTCCTTCCTGGCAGGCAAGTCCTCCCCGGTGCTCTTCGGGGCGGCCCTGCCCAACTTCGGCGTCTCCGCACTGCTCCGCGCACTCATCAACCTGGCGCCCGCGCCCGCGGCCCGCCTCGACGTGACCGGCGCCCCGCGGCCGGTGGACGCGCCGTTCTCCGGGTTCGTGTTCAAGATGCAGGCCAACATGGACCGGGCGCACCGGGACCGGATGGCGTTCGTGCGGGTGTGTTCGGGCCGGTTCGACCGGGGCATGGTGCTCACCCACGCGACCACGGGCCGCCCGTTCGCCACCAAGTACGCCCAGGCGGTCCGCGGCGCCCAGCGCCAGACCGTGGACACCGCGTTCCCCGGTGATGTGATCGCGCTGGTCAACGCCCAGGCGCTCCGGGTCGGCGACACCCTGTATGCCGGGCCCAAGGTGGAGTTCCCGCCGATTCCCAGCTTCGCCCCCGAGCATTTCGCGGTGGCCCGTGCCGTGGATTCCAGCCGCTACAAGCAGTTCCGCCGGGGGATCGAGCAGCTCGACAGCGAAGGCGTCGTGCAGGTGCTGGTGTCGGATGTGCGCGGCGAACAGGCCCCGGTGCTGGCCGCGGTGGGCCCCCTCCAGTTCGACGTGGTCACTCACCGGATGGAGCACGAGTTCCGCGCACCGGTGGAGTTGACCCACCTCGATTACAGCGTGGCGCGCCGCACGGACGCCGCGTCAGCCCCCGTACTGCACGGGCTGTCCGGGGCCGAGGTGCTGACCCGGCGCTCCGACGGGGAGCTGCTCGTGCTGGTGCACAACAAGTGGCGGCTCAAGGTCATCCAGCGGGACCACCCCGACCTGGTGATGGAGCCGCTGCTGGCCGGGGGCCTGGTCGAGGAGGAGTAAACCTCCGGCCGCTGGCGCACCCCGGGAGGGGGCGCCTGGTGTGCAGGGTCAGTCGAACTGGAACGCGCGTTTGGATAGCCCGTACCAGAAGCCGTCGATGACGCTGCGGGCGGTTTCGGTGGTGCCGCTGCTGGCCCCGAGGGCGACGAACAGCGGTGCCAGGTGTTCGCTGCGGGGGTGGGCGATCGTGGCGGCTGGCCCCTTGGCCTGCCAATCCAGCAGGGCGTCGACGTCCCCGGTGTGGACGGCTTGGGCAGCCCAGTCGTCGAACTCAGCCGACCAGGACGGTGGCGCGTAGTCGGGGCCCCGGCTCATGTCGACGCACGACAGGTTGTGGGTGAGGAACCCGCTGCCCATGATGAGCACGCCTTCGTCCCGCAGCGGGGCCAGGCGGCGGCCCAGGGCGAACAGCTCCTCGGGGTCGAGAGTGGGCATGGAGATCTGGAGGACCGGCACGTCCGCCTCGGGGTACATCTCTTTCAGCGGCACGTAGGCGCCGTGGTCGAGGCCGCGAGCGGGCGCCTCGGCAACAGGGGTGCCGGAGCCGCTGAGCAGGGCGCGTACCGATGCGGCGAGCTGCGGTGCTCCGGGGGCGGGATAGGTGACCTGGTAGTAGCGCTCGGGGAAGCCCCAGAAGTCGTAGACCAGGGGGACAGTGGTGGTCGCCCCGATGGTGAGCGGGGCGGACTCCCAGTGCGCGGAGATGACGAGGATCGCCTTGGGGCGGGGGAGCTCGGCCGACCATGCGGCGAATTGGCTGGTCCAGAGCTCGTCGTCGGCGAGGGGCGGCGCCCCGTGGCCGAAGTAGAGCACGGGGAGGTTCTCGGGGGTCTCTGCGGTGGCCATGGTCTTCTCCTCGGTGTCGCTCCCCATAAGCCTATCTAGAAAAATTCTTTCTAGAAAGAAATAGAGCAAAAAGAGACCTCGGCTGCCGGACCGCTCCCGTCTCAGGACTTTCCGCCCGGACCAAAGGGACCAGCCGCCCGCAGTGAGCTGCCGCATCGTGGGTAGAGACCCGAGTGTGACGCCACGAAAGTGAGGCAGAGACCTATGGCTGACACACCGACCGGCTGGGTCGTCGTCGGGGTCGACGGCTCCGCCTCCAGCAGGTACGCGCTCGAATGGTCAGCACATGAGGCGCGGCTGCGCGGGCTCGGGCTACGCATCGTCACCGCCGTGGAGATCCCCGACCCGCGGGACCCGCTCGCTGGCCCGGCCATCCCCGCCAACGTCGAAGAACTCCCCCTGTTCCAAGACGCGCGCGCCCTCCTGGACTACGCCGACCGATGGATCCAGCGGGTCTACCCGGAACTGGAAACCCGCACCCGGGTCGCACTCCGCCGCCCCGCCGAAGCGCTCATGGAAGCCGCGGAAGAACCGGGGACCGAACTCGTCGTCGTCGGCTCGCGGGGCCGCGGCACCCTCGCCTCGGCCTTCGCCGGATCGGTCGGTGTGGAACTCGCTGCCCACTCCCCCGTCCCGGTGGTGGTCCTCCCCAAAGAACACGAGACCGCGCCCGGAGTCCGGGAACGCGTCGTCCTCGGCGTGGACGGCTCACCCGCCAGCCGCAACGCCATCGACTTCGCCTTCGCCGAAGCCCAACGGCGCGGCACCGAACTCGTCGTGGTCTGCGCCTGGCAGCCCATCACCGCCTTCGCGTTGACCATGGGGCCGCTTCCCCCCGAGATCTTCGACGAAGAACCGCTCGCCGAAGCCGCCCAGCAAACCATCGAAGAAGCCATCGCCGACTACCGGAAGCGCTACCCCGACGTCTCCGTCACCGTCCGCACCGTCCGCGCCCACCCGGCCGCGGGCCTGCTGGAAACCGCCACCCCGGCCGACCTGATCGTCGTAGGCTCCCGCGGCCGGGGAGGATTCCGGGGCCTGCTTCTCGGCTCGGTGAGCCAGGCGGTCCTCCACGGGGCACGCGGTCCCGTGGCTGTCGTCCGCTGACCTGCTGCTCCCCGGCCATCCCACCCTCCCGCACCGCTCACCGCGCTCCAGTGGCCCCCGGTGCGGGAGGCGTTCTGCTATGGACTACATTGCGTCGTAGCAGTCAGGCTTCTTCGGGGAAGGTGGACGGAATGCGAGACGGAGCCAGCCGTGAGTGACCTGTGGACCACGATCGTCCAACTGGCATCGCTCGTGCTGGCCGTCTGGTGTGGGATCTCGGCGTTCCGAGGCCAGCCGATGCTGGTGCCGCACCTGATCGGACTGGCAGTGCTCGAAGTGCTGCTGCTCGTCCAACTCGTCCTGTCGATCGTGCTGCTCGTGCAAGGGCCGCGGCCGCCCGACACCGTCACCTTCGTCAGCTACCTGGTCACCCTGGTGCTGGTCCCCCCGGCCTGCGCGGTGTGGGGACTCATGGAACGCAGCAAGTGGGGCCCCGCCGTGATCGCGTTCGCCGGCCTCGTCCTGCCGGTCTTGATGGTCCGTCTCGAACAGCTCTGGAACGCGCCCGTTGTCTGAGACCACGCACACCGCCGCCACCACGCGCGCCAGCGGCCCCGGACGGCTGCTGGTCGCCGTCTACGCCCTCTTCGCGGTCGCCGCGACAGGGCGGTCCACCGTACAGATCCTCACCCGCTTCGAGGAAGCTCCCCTCGCCTACTCGCTGTCCGCGCTCGCCGCTGCCGTCTACATCGCGGCGACCGTGGCGCTCGCCCGCAGCGGGCACACCTCCCGGCGCGTGGCCCTCGCTGCCTGCACCTTCGAACTCGTCGGCGTGGTCGCGGTCGGCTTGTTCACCCTGCTGGTCCCCGAAGCCTTCCCCGACGACACGGTCTGGTCGCTCTTCGGCATCGGCTACGGGTTCGTGCCGCTCGTCCTCCCCGTGCTGGGGCTGCTGTGGCTCGGCCGGTCCCACCCCCGCACCCCTGACGCGGCATCCTCCGCACCACCCAGCCATCGCGGCTAGCCTGGATTCATGGCACGTTCCGAGTCCGCCGCATCCCCATCCTTCCCCGTTATCGTCACCGCCGACTGGCTGCGCGCCCACGCCGACGAGGTGATCCTCGCGGACGTGCGCTGGTACCTGGACGGGCGCTCCGGCCGCCAGGCATACCGCGACGGGCACCTTCCCGGCGCGGTGTTCGTCGACGTCGACACGGACCTGGCCGCCCCGCCCAGTCCCGCGGGGGGACGGCACCCACTTCCCGACCCCGCTGACTTCGCCGCGGCGCTCTCCCGGCTGGGCATTGGCGACGGCAGCGTGGTCGTGGCCTACGACGACGCGGGCGGCTCCACCGCGGCCCGCCTCGTGTGGATGCTGCGCGTCCTCGGCACGCGTGCCGCACTGCTGGACGGCGGACTCCAAGCGTGGCCGGGGCCGCTCGAGACGGGTGACGTCACCGCCGAGCCCCGCACCCGCACCCCCGTGCCGTGGCCCGCAGACCGCGTGGTGGACACCGACACTGTCCGGCAGGAACTCGGCGAACCGGGCAGGCTCCTGCTCGACGCGCGGACCTTCGGCCGGTTCACCGGGGAACAGCCTGCCCCCGTGGATGCCCGGCCCGGCCACATTCCCGGGGCGCGGAGCGCAAGCTGGCAGGACAACCTCGACGACACGGGACGGTTCGCCCCGCCCGACGTCCTCCAGGCCCGCTTCCGCGCGCTCGGCGTCGACACCGCCACCAGCGTCACCGTGTACTGCGGTTCCGGGGTAACCGCCTGCCATGACCTGCTCGCTCTGGAACACGCCGGTTTCCCCGACGCCCGGCTCTACCCAGGGTCGTGGAGTGCCTGGGGAGCTGACGAGTCCCTCCCCGTGCAGACCGGCGAATGACCCGCCCTGCCCCCTCCCGGAGGCAGACAGGGATCGCCTCCGGGTCAGGCACCGCGTGGCCTGGGATAGGGGCACAGTGCACGGCCACGCGGTGAGTCCACCGGCGCCGGGGACCGGTTCCCCATGGTTGACTGCTCGGCGCACGAACCGGTGGCGACACGCCGGACCAGAGCGGACTGCCAGGTCCGTGCCTCCCGCGAACTCTTCGAAACCGGACCTTTCCGCTGTCTCACCGTGTTCTAACCCTGAATGCCGATGCTGAAGGCAAGCACCAGATGTCCGGGAGGAAACTCGCATGAGCGCGATCGACCGCGGTAGCGGTTCTTCCATGGAAGAACCAGAACGCCCTGAGGGACCGCTGGCCGACGCGGACGGCCGGGAGAGCGTCACGGACCACCAAGACACCACCGCTGCGGACACTCCGGAAGACGCCACGACCGGCTCCGCTGCCCGCTCTGAGACCGGAGCCGCACCCGACACTGCCCAGGCGGCTTCCGCACCCTCCGCAGCAGCCGCACCCGCTTCGGAGCCTGCCGCCTCCGCGGCCGAGCAGCGTGACGCTTCCCACGAGGCTCCCGCACCGGGCAGTAGGGAGACTCCGCCGCACCCGGCGCCCCGTCCCGCACCGTTCGCGCCGCAGTCCCACGCTCCCCACCCCGCATGGGGCCCGCCCGCACCCGACCAGGCCACGGCCCGGCACGGGGCGCAGGCCTACCCCGGGCCGGAGGCGCCCCAGCCGGCCCCCGGCCGTCCCGGGCCTCCGCCTGCGGGCGGCGTCCCGGCCGGTGCTGCCCAAGGCGCCTGGCAAGAACGGCCCGCTCAGCACGACCAGCCGAACT
>NZ_BCWB01000067.1 GCF_001592045.1 Thermobifida fusca NBRC 14071 = JCM 3263
GGCGACCACGAGAAACGCTCCATCCTCGTGAACTCGGGTGCTGAGGCGGTGGAGAACGCGGTCAAGATCGCGCGGCACGCCACCGGACGCCAGGCAGTGGTCGTGTTTGACCACGCCTACCACGGCCGCACCAACCTGACGATGGCGCTCACCGCCCGGAACATGCCGTACAAGCAGGGCTTCGGCCCGTTCGCCGGCGAGGTGTACCGGATGCCGATGGCCTACCCCTTCCGCTGGCCGACCGGGCCGGACAACTGCGGTCCGGAAGCCGCCGCCCAGGCCATCGACCTGATCACCACCCAGATCGGCCCGGAGAACGTGGCCGCAGTGCTCATCGAGCCGATCCAAGGCGAGGGTGGTTTCATCGTGCCCGGTGAAGGGTTCCTGCCCGCGCTCGTCGAGTTCTGCCGCAAGCACGGCATCGTGTTCATCGCCGACGAGATCCAGACCGGGTTTGCGCGCACCGGCCGCCTGTTCGCTTGCGAGCACGAAGGGATCGTGCCGGACCTCATCACCACGGCCAAGGGCATCGCCGGCGGTCTGCCGCTGGCCGCAGTGACCGGCCGCGCCGAGCTCATGGACGCCGTGCACGGCGGAGGCTTGGGCGGCACCTACGGCGGCAACCCGGTGGCCTGCGCGGCCGCGCTCGCCGCCTTGGAGACGATCGAACAGGACAACCTGGTGGAGCGCGCCCGCGCTATCGGGGACGTGCTGCTGTCCCGGCTGCGCGCGCTGGCGGAACGCTACGACATCATCGGCGACGTGCGGGGACGCGGCGCCATGGTCGCCATGGAACTGGTGGCGGGTGCGGGCGACAAGACCCCCAACCCTGAAGCGCTCGCCTCCGTCGTCAAGTACTGCCACGCCAAAGGCCTGATCCTGCTGACCGCGGGCACCTACGGCAACGTGATCCGGCTGCTGCCGCCGCTCGTCATCAGCGACGCGCTGCTGGACGAAGGCCTGACCATCATCGAAGAAGCGTTCGCGCAACTGTAGCGGAGCTTTCCAAGCCGGGCCGGGTACGGGCAGACGCTGGGGGGATCGTCTCGTCCCGTCCCGGCCCTTTACTGTGGTGTGCGTCCGCAGCCGGAGCGCTGCGCAGCCCAGAAGCACACACCAGTGGGGAGCAGGCATGGTCGGGGTGGCCGTCGCACAGTTCGCACCGGGAATGGACAAGCAGGCGAACCTGCGCCGGGCTGTCGAACTGGTCCGCGCCGCCGTCGACCAGGGGGCGCGTCTCGTCGTGCTCCCCGAGTATGCGATGTTCACCGCCCCCGCCACCGACCACCGGTTCGTGGCCGCTGCGGAACCCTTGGACGGCCGCTACGTGTCCGGGCTGCGGGACCTGGCGCGCGACTGCGGCGTGTACCTCGTGGCCGGGGTCAACGAGGCGGTAGACGATCCGGAACGGTTCGCCAACACGACCGTGGCTGTAGGCCCGGACGGGGCGCTCCTCGTCTGCTACCGCAAACTGCACTTGTACGACGCTTTCGGCTTCACCGAGTCCGCGGTGGTCCGGCCCGGGGAGATCACCGATCCTGCGGTGTTCACCGTCGACGGGCTCACCTTCGGCGTGCAGACCTGTTACGACCTGCGGTTCCCCGAAGTCACCCGCAGGCTGGCCGACGCGGGCGCCCACGCTGTCGTGCTCGGCGCGGAATGGGTGCCGGGCCCGGAGAAGAAAGAGCACTGGAAGCTGCTGGTGCGCGCCCGGGCCGTGGAGAACACCCTCTACGTTGCTGCCGCCGGGCAGACCGCGCCGATGGGGTCCGGGCACAGCATGGTGGCCGACCCCATGGGAGTGGTGGTGGCGTCCCTCGCCGACGACGAGGGGGTCGCGGTCGCCGCAGTGGACCCGGCCCGGGTCGCGGAAGTCCGCGCACTCAACCCGGTGCTGGAGCTTCGGCGTTTCACCGTGGCGCCGAAATACCCCGTGTGATCCCGCCTCCCGGTGCGCTCCCCTTTTTCACACCAAAAATTGCGGTATGCAATTCCGGTTTTGACTACTCAGAGTTAACGACACTAAGCTCCAGGTCACAGTTTTGATTCTGCTTTATTCAGCGAACACATCCGGTCTGATTGAATCCAATCACCGGCATCTACCTGTCTGTCTGTATCAATCCGCGACTGTCCTGTGCCACGGGGGGAGTAGGGACGTTGAGCGGTATGAGCACTATGTGCGAACGCGGGGCGCCCGCGGACCATGACGACGACTACGTCGTCGCACCGGAAGGACTCAGCGACGCCCAGGTCATGGGGGAGGCCTGCGTCGTCTGCCATGCCCGCTGGCCGAGGCCACGCCGCCAACTGGGCGTACTCCCCGACGGGACCCGTCTCTACGGCTGCTCCGAGTGCGCGCAACTGGCCATGGGCGCCCCCGCGGATTTCGACTTGCTGGTCACCCACTGAGCGGGGTGGGTAGGTGTAGGGAGTACTCCGGACTGGGGGGAGAGACGGTCCGGAGTACCCCTTCACCGTGCGCCCGATTCCGGAGGGGGGAGGGGAATTGGACGCATATCCTCACGGTTTCCACCGTCGACGGGGGGTGTGAACCGGCCAGCATCCCCGAGGTGGCGAACCGGCAACCACGATACTCCGCACAGTGGGCAACTGATCATCAGTAGGGCAATCCGCTGTCAATTCGTGCGCGAGACAACCGTTTCGTTGGAATCGGCCCTTACTTCGTGGTGGGGAAACCGAGGTTGACTCCGCCGTGGCTGGGGTCCTGCCAGCGCACGGTGACCGCTTTCGTGCGGGTGTAGAAATGCACACCTTCGGTTCCGTGTGCGTGCGAGTCGCCGAACAGGGAATTCTTCCACCCGCCGAACGAGTAGTAGGCCATCGGCACCGGAATCGGCACGTTGATACCGACCATGCCCACTTCCACCTCGTTCTGGAAGCGGCGTGCCGCCCCGCCGTCGTTCGTGAAAATCGCGGTCCCGTTGCCGTAGGGGTTGGCGTTGATGAGGTCGATCGCCTCCTCGTAGGTGTCGACGCGCAGGATCGACAGCACCGGGCCGAAAATCTCGTCGCGGTAGCAGGCCATGTCGGGGGTGACGTGGTCGAGCACCGACGGACCCAGCCAGAAACCGTCGCGTTCCCCGCCGATCACCGGGTGGATCCGGCCGTCCACGACCAGGGTCGCGCCTTCGCGCACCCCGGACTCCAGGTAGGAGGCGACCCGATCGCGGTGCTCCCGGGTGACCAAGGGCCCCATTTCGCTGCGTTCGTCATCGCCGGGGCCGACACGCAGTTGCGCCACCCGCTGCTTGATCCGCGCCACCAGGTCGTCGGCGATGCCGCCCACCGCCACCACCGCGGAAATCGCCATGCACCGCTCCCCCGCCGAGCCGAAGCCCGCGGAGACGGCGGCGTCCGCAGCCAAGTCCAGGTCCGCATCGGGCAGCACCACCATGTGGTTCTTGGCGCCGCCCAGCGCCTGCACGCGTTTGCCGTGGGCGGCCGCGGTCGCGTAGACGTAGCGGGCGATCGGAGTGGAGCCGACAAAACTGACCGCTTTGACGTCCTCGTGGGTGAGCAGCGCGTCCACCGCTTCCTTGCCGCCGTGCACCACGTTGAACACGCCGTCAGGCAGTCCGGCTTCGGCCCACAGCTCGGCGAGACGCATCGGGGCGGACGGGTCCTTCTCGCTCGGTTTGAGCACGAACGTGTTCCCGCAGGCGATCGCGATGGGGAACATCCACATCGGCACCATCGCGGGAAAGTTGAACGGGGTGATCCCGGTGACCACGCCCAGCGGCTGCAGGATGGAGTAGGCGTCCACGCGGGTGGAGACGTTCTCCGAATAGCCGCCTTTGAGCAGGTGCGGGATCCCGCAGGCGAACTCGACGACCTCCAGTCCGCGGGAGACTTCGCCGAGCGCATCGGAGACCACTTTGCCGTGCTCGGCGCTGATGATGCGGGCCAGTTCGTCGCGGTGGGCGCGGACCAGTTCCCGGAACGCGAACAGGATCTCGGTGCGCCGGGACAGGGAAGTGTCCCGCCAGGCGGGGAATGCCCGCTTCGCGGCGGCAACTGCGGCGTCGACTTCAGCCGGTCCGGCGAAGTCGACGGTTCCCGACACGCGCCCGGTGGCCGGGTTGTAGATGTCGCCGCGGCGCTCGGCCGGGCCCTGCCAGGGCTTGCCATCGATCCAGTGGGAAACGTGCGTGACAGACAACGGACAACCTCTTCGGGTGACGAGAGTGTGCGGGCAAGTGGGGGCGCACCCCCGGGTGCGGCGTGAGGGTGCGCCCGTTCAACTGGTTACGCGACGGCGTCGTTGACCGCGGTGACCGCGTCGACGAGGATGGCCGCCCCTTCTTCTGCTTCCTCCTCGGTGAGGGTGAGCGGCGGCGCCATGCGCAGGGTCTGGCCGTGCAGGCCGCCCTTGCCGATGAGGAGGCCGCGCTTGCGGGTCTCCTCCAGTACAGCGACTGCGAGTTCCGCGGAGGGCGCGCCCGTGGCCGGGTCGGCCATGTCGATCGCGAACATGAGGCCCCGGCCGCGTACCGCGCTGACCGTGGGCAGCTGCTCCAACGGTTGAAGCCGTTCCAGCACCAGCGGGCCCAGGCGTGCCGCGTTGGCTTGCAGGTCGTGGTCGAGGACGTAGTCGAGGGTGGCGTTGGCCGCGGCAGTGGAGATCGGATTGCCGCCGAACGTGGAGACCCCGTTGGCCGGGAGGGCGTCCATCAGGTCTCCGCGGGCCACCACCCCGCCGATCGCGAACCCGTTCCCCAGGCCTTTCGCGAACGTCATCATGTCGGGGGTGACGCCGTGGTTGCCGATCCCCCAGAAGCTGGTGCCGGTACGGCCCCAGCCGGTCTGCACTTCGTCGGAGATGAACAGGATGCCCTGCTCGTCCAGGACTTCCTTGTAGGCGGCGAACAGGCCGTCCGGGGGCATCACGAACCCGCCGACGCCTTGGATGGGTTCCGCGATCAGGCAGGCCACGTTCGGTGCGGTGGTGCTGAGCACGTCGCGCAGGTCGGCCACGCACACGTCGATGTACTCGCGGTCCGACAGGTGCGCGAACGCCGGGTGGGAGCGGTCGGTGCCGTGCAGGTAGTGCACGGTGAGCGGGGAGAGCGACGAGTTCTTCCACCCGCGGTTGCCGGTGACCGCGATCGTGCCGTAGGAGCGGCCGTGGTAGCTGTTGCGCAGCGCGAGCACTTCGTCGCTGCGGCGCGCATAGGTGGCCAGCAGCAGCGCGGTCTCGTTGGCTTCGGTGCCGGAGTTGGTGAAGAACACCTTGGCATCGGGGATCCCGGAGAGGCGGGCGATCTTCTCGGCCAGCTCCACCTGGCCGCGCAGCAGGTAGAGGGTCGAGGTGTGGACGACTCCGCGGGCGAGCTGGGCTTCGACGGCCTCCCGGACTTCGGCCACGTCGTAGCCGATCATGTTGGTGACGATTCCAGCGAAAAAGTCCAGGTAGGTGTTGCCGTCAGCGTCGACGACCCGGTTTCCTTTGCCGCTGACGATCTCGATAGGCGTCTCGTAGTACAGGGGCATCCACGCGGGCATGACCGCGCGGTGGCGGGCGAGCAGATCCGACATGGTTTTAGTCTCACCGCTCGCCGCCCCCTTGACTAGCGACAGAGTGGTCGCCTTTCGCTGCTTTGCTTGACATGGTGTCAATCGTGCCTGGTAGTGCGGCGTACACTCAGGCCGTGGTGCTCTCCCTCGCTGATGTCCTCGACTTGCCCGTGGTGCGGCGGGCCCGGCCCCGGGTCGTGGTGGGCGCGGACCGTCTCGACACGCCCGTGCGCTGGGCGCACGTCGCCGAAGTCACCGACCTGGCGCATCTGCTGCGCGGCGGTGAACTCGTGCTGACCACGGGGATCGCGCTTCCCGACGCCGCAGCAGCGCTGCGCCGGTACGTCACCGACCTGGCCGAGGCCGGGGTCAGCGGGATCGCCGTCGAGCTGGGCCGCAAATACCGGCGGAGGCTGCCGGATGCGCTCGTGGACGCGGCCCGGGAGGCGGGGGTTCCCGTGATCTGTCTGGAACGGGAGACCCGGTTCGTGGAGATCACCGAGGCCGTGCACAGCCGGGTGCTCACCGAGCAGTTAGAGGAGTTGCGCGCCTCCGAGCGGATGCACACCGTGTTCACGGAGCTGTCGCTGGAAGGGGCGCCCCGGGACCGGGTCCTGCGGGAGGTGGCGCGGCTGTCCGGTTGTCCCGTGGTGGTGGAGAACCTCGCCCACCAGGTGCTGGCCTACGACCTCAACGGCGAAGACCCGGGAGTGGTGCTCGCGTCCTGGGAGAACCGGTCCAGGTCGGTGGCTTCCACGCGGCGGACCTTCCACGACCCGGTGACCGGCTGGCTGGTCACCACGGTGGGGGCGCGCGGCCAGGACTGGGGGCGGCTCATCCTCGTCTGCGGGGCCTCCCCCACCCCGTCGCAGACCACACTGGTGGAGCGGGCGGCGACCACGCTCGCGCTGGGCCGTCTGCTGGAACGGCAGCAGGAGAGCCTGGAACGCCAAACGCATCGCACGATCATCGCGGGGATCATCGACCGCTCCTACTCGGACCCGGAAGAAGCACTGGTCCGGGCCCGGGCTGTGGGCGTGCCGCTGGCCGGCCGCACCCTGGTGGTCGTGGTGCTGCGGCTCCGCGACGCGGGTACCGGGCTCGCCACGCAGGCCCGGCTCGCCGAAGCAGCTGAGAACGTGGCCCGGGTGTGCCGGGAGCTGCGGCTGTCCGCCCTGGTGGGGTCGCTTGACGACCTGCGCGTAGGCGTCCTGCTGGCGCTGCCCGCCACCCAGCGGGTGGAGCGCTGCCTGGACCGGCTCGCCCCGCTCATCCACGAGCACGCCGGCAGCAGAGTGGTGGTCGCCGTGGGGTCACCGGTTGACGACATCCGGCGGGTGCGGTCCTCGTTCCTGGAAGCCCGGCAGGTGGCGGACGTTGCCGTGCACCAGGCCGCGGACCGCCCCTACCACCGGCTGTTCGACCTGCGGCTGCGCGGCCTGCTGCACCTGCTGCGGGACGACGAGCGGCTGCAGACCTATGTGGAGCGGGAGCTGGGCCCGCTGCTCGCCTACGACGCCCAGCACGGCGAAGACCTCACGTCGATCCTGCGGCACTATTTGGACGCGGGGCGGAACAAGGCGCTGGCCGCGTCCCGTGCCCACCTGTCCCGTCCCGCTTTCTACGGCCGCCTGCACCGCATTGCCCGTATCCTCGGCGCGGATCTGGACTCGGTCGAGACCTGTCTGTCTCTCCACGTCGCGCTTTTAGCGCTGGAGTCCGTACGCGACCGAATCTCTCGGTAAGGTTTCCACGGCTTTCCCATCCCGACGGAACCTTTTGATTCCGTTGCAGGGTCTATCCTTAACAACCAATTCGTGAAATTTCACGAGAAAAACTCACTGATAGCGGAGGGACAGGTGACTGGGGGTTCGGAGTCCACGCCCACGCAGCGCCGCAACAGTGGCGGAGTGGTCCTCGACGACACCGCCAAGCGGATCATCGAACAGCTCCAACAGGACGGGCGACGCTCCTATGCCGCGATCGGCAAAGCCGTCGGCCTGTCGGAAGCCGCGGTACGCCAACGCGTCCAACGCCTCCTCGAAAACGGTGTCGTCCAAGTCGTGGGCGTCACCGACCCCATGATGCTGGGCTTCAAACGCCAAGCGATGATTGGGATCCGCTGCAACGGCGACCTCAACGAAGCGGCCGACGCGATCGCGGACATCGACGGCGTCGAATACGTCGTCATCACCGCGGGCTCCCTGGACATCCTGGCGGAAGTCGTCGCCGCCGACGACGAGCAGCTCCTCAACATCCTCACCCGGATCCGCTCGGTGCCCACGGTCATCTCCACCGAGATCTTCCTCTACCTGAAGCTCCGCAAGCAGACCTACGCGTGGGGCACCCGCTAGCAGACCCGGTCAGGCCCGCCGCGCACCGCAGAGCCGTCACCGCGGTCGCAGCCCCCACCAGCACCGCGACACGGGTGTACAGGTCACCATGGTTACCGCGACGCAGACGGCCAAGGGCATCCGGACCGTCCCCGCCCGCACCGGGCCCGCCAGGAACAGGGGAACACTGGTCGACGCCCTCACCGCAACCAGTCCGGCTCGCCACGCCGGATGCCCCTCGGCCCTGTCGTGCTCCCGGGCTCCGCGCCCGCCAGTGTCCTGGCCCCTCGGAGGCGCGCCGCACCTGGGAAACCGCGAACGTCCCCGCCGGAGAGTAGGCGGTCTTCCCCCGGGCCTGCCCCGCACCGCGACAACCCCAGCGGCCCGCCTCGCCGAGGAGGCCTCGGAGGTGCGGCACGGCAGCACCGCGGACACCAGTGCGACGCCGGCGGGACCGCTTCCCTACCGGGGCTGTTCACGCCGCTACGCCCCTGACGCGGCGAGCTGGCCGCAGGCCCCGTCGATCTCCCGCCCCCGGGTGTCCCGGACCGTCACAGAAACCCCGTGCGACCGCAGCCGGCGCACGAACTCCCGTTCCACCTCGGGCCGCGACGCCGTCCACTTGGACCCCGGCGTGGGGTTCAACGGGATCAGGTTCACGTGCGCCAGCCGGCCCGCCACCAGCCGGCCCAGCAGGTCCGCCCGCCACGCCTGGTCGTTGATGTCCCGGATCAGGGCGTACTCGATCGACACTCGACGCCCTGTCGTGTCCGCGTACCGCCAGGCAGCGTCCAGCACCTCGGCAACCTTCCACCGGTGGTTGACCGGCACCAGCTCGTCGCGCAGCTCGTCGTCGGGCGCGTGCAACGACACGGCGAGCCGCACCTGCATCCGCTCCGCGGTGAGCTTCTCAATCGCCGGAACCAGGCCCACCGTGGACACGGTGATCCCGCGCTGGGAAATCCCCAGCCCGTCCGGCACCGGGTCGGTGATCCGTCGGATCGCCGCCAGCACCCGCTTGTAGTTGGCCAGCGGCTCCCCCATGCCCATGAACACGATGTTGGAGATCCGCCCCGGGCCGCCCGCGACCGTGCCGCGCGCCAGGTCTCGGGCACTGGACACCACCTGGTCGACGATCTCCGCGGTCGACAGGTTACGGGTCAGCCCCGCCTGGCCGGTAGCGCAGAACGGGCAGTTCATACCGCACCCGGCTTGGGAGGACACGCACAAGGTGACCCGGTCCGGGTAGCGCATCAGCACCGACTCCACCAGCACCCCGTCGAACGCCCGCCACAGCGTCTTGCGGGTCATCCCGTTGTCGCACGTGACGTGCTTGACCGGGGTGAGCAGTTGCGGCAGAAGCGCTTCGCCCAGCCGTTCCCGGGACGCGGCCGGCAGGTCCGTCATCCGGGCCGTGTCCGCCTCCAGACGACCGAAATAGTGCTGGGCCAACTGCCGGGCCCGGAACGGTTTCTCCCCCAGTTCCGCAACCGCGTCCCGCCGCTCCTGAGGGTCCAAGTCAGCGAGGTGGCGGGGTGGCGGCGTCCGGCGCGGCGCTACAAACGTGAGCTCAGCAGGCATGGATTCAGGTCCAAGTCGAGAAAGGGTGTCTGTCGTCGGCGACAACGGTGAAGGTTGGGCAGTGCGCGGTAATTTGGAGCCGACTACAACGCTTTCCCGGGAAAGGTGGCGTGTTCCCCCAACCGGCACTGTCGTCCATACTATGCGGCGCGGGGAGGCCCGCGCGCGGTGAACAAGAGACGAGGAGGAGTGTGTGGCCCCGACCCAGGTTCTCCTCGACGAGACCAGTCCCTACCGCAGTCGCCGGGTCATCGTCGAGTACGACACCCGCACCACCGCTGCCTATCTCCTAGACCCGCGCGGCCAAGTACGGGTCCCCGTGTGGCTGGCCAACCACGAAATCGCCCCGGAAACCAGTGACGCCTCGGGACTCTACGAAGGCCGAGCCCCGCTGATGCCCGCCGCCCACACCAAGCACCCCCAGGGCCGCGCCCCGTTCGACCCCGCCACCCTGCGGGCCGTGTGGTTCGAAGAAGGCGACGGCGTAGCCCTGCTCGACGAGGAAGGGCTGCTCGCCGTCATCCCCGGCTGGGCCGAAGCCGACCGCGGCCTGCCTGGCTACTCGCGTGACGCGATCGGCCGCAGCGCCTACGCGTGGGCGCTCGACGACGTCGCCGCCCAACTGTGGCCCCGCGTCGTCCACGCCGAAGCATACTGGTCGTGGCGGTGCGCCCCCGGGGCCTGGCGCAGCGTGCAGCGTTCCGTGTTCAACCACCTCCGCACGCTCGGCCCCGCCGGACACTACTGGGACGTCTCCGACGGCTACGACCCGCTCATCCGCGTCTCCGAACGGCCCCCCACCCCGACCAGGCCGTACACGATCCTCAGCACCGTCGGCATGTGCGGCCAGCGCATGCCCACCCTCGACCGCTACATGGCGGACACGTCCGCTTATGCGCGGATCGAACTCGCCCTCGCCACCACGGCCCCCGCCCACTTGGCGGCGCGGATCTTCCGCTGGCTGGGCACGTTCCCCTGGCGGGCCGTCACCTGGTTCGGCCCCGGCCACAGCGTCAAATGGCTGGACAACGGCGAAGACTCCCCGCTCCGCGGCAACCACACCGCGGTCCTGCTCGTCTCCGACCCCGGTGTCCTCGCCGGACCGCCCCCGCCCGACCTGTCCGGACTGACCTTCCACGGCGATCCGGTGAACTGGCTCTGGGTCATCCCCATCACCCGCCCCGAGCACCTGTTCGCTAAAGAACACGACGCGGAAACCCTCATCGCCAAACTCGCCGCGGAGGGACGTAGCTGGATCCTCGGCTGACCTCGCGGTCTAGCCTGGTCTCTGCCTGACCTACGTGGACGGAAGGAAGATCGGGTGTTTCCCTTGCTCGAACGCGGCACACACGCCTACCTCAGCACTCTGCTCCGGCTCGCCCAACAGGAGGGGCTGCTGACCTTCCACGAGGATCAAGGACGCGACGTCTACCGGATCACCACTCGGGCGGGACGCACCCTCACCCTCACCCCCGACCAGGTCGTCCCGTTCTGCGAAGGGCTCTGCGCGGCCCACGCAGCACTCGCCGACGAACCTTTGGGCACGGTGGCCCGCGCTATCGACGAAGGCCTCGGCACCGTGTCCTGCAGCGCATGCCGGGCCCCCAACCCCAAGCACGCCCTGCGCTGCCGGATCTGCGGGCAGCGCCTCCTCGACGAACTTCCCCCGGAAACGTGACAAGCGGGCTTGCGCCCGCCTCCATGCGCGGGGCCGCGACAAGAGACGCCGCGGCCCCAAAACTCTACGGTCAGCCCGTGACCGGAACGAGCAGACTCAGCACAATCCAGGCCACCGGCCCCGCGATCAGCAGCGAATCGACCCGGTCCAGCACACCGCCGTGACCTGGCATGAAAGACCCCATGTCTTTGAGGCCGAAGTCGCGTTTGATCAGCGACTCGATCAGATCGCCCACGGTTGCGGCAAGCACCACCGCAACCCCGAGCACCGCCCCGACCCACAACGGGCCGTCCAGCATGAGAGAGACCGTGAGCACTCCGGCGACCATGCAGCTCAGCACGGACCCGGCAAACCCCTCCCATGTCTTGTTGGGGCTGATCACCGGTGCCATCTTGTGGCGGCCGAACAGGATGCCCGCGAAATAGCCGCCGATGTCGCTGCTGATCGTCACCACGATGAACGCGATGATCCGCAGATGGCCTTCCGGCTGGGCGAGCAGCAGCAGCCACGTGCCCAGCAGCAGCGGGAGGTACACCAGTGTGAACAGGGTTGCCGTGGAATCCTGGACATACCCTTCAGCCCCGCCGCGCAGCCGCCACACCAGGCTGAGGATCGCTGCCACTGCCAGCGTTCCCACCAGCCACAGCGGCCCGCCGAAGAACGCCGCCACCTGCATGGCCACGCCCCCGGCGAGGAGGGGGACCACGGCCAGGTGCACGCCCCGCGAAGCGAACGCCCGCCGCAGCTCCCGCACCCCCAGCACCACCGCGAGCGAGGTGACGATCACGAACAGGGGCGGGTACGGCACGATCGTGACGTAAGCGAGCGCGCCCAACGCCAACCCGCTCGCGATCGCTACGGGCAGGTTGCGTCCGGTGCGCACGGGCTTGCCACCGGGCTTGTGCAGGGTGAAACGCTTCGGGGAGTCAGCAGCGTGGTCCGTTCCCGTCCCGGCCTCCTGGGACGGAAGCGCCTGGGAGTCGCCCCGCGCCGGCATCGCACCCTCGAAGGAATCAGAATCGGACAAGGATCAGACCTCGAGCAGCTCTGATTCCTTGTGCTTCAACAGTTCGTCGATCTCGCCGACGTACTTCTGGGTGAGCGCGTCCAGCTCCTTCTGGGCGCGGTGCCCCTCGTCCTCGCCGATCTCGCCGGCCTTGACCGCCTTGTCGATGGCGTCCTTGGCCTGCCTGCGCACGTTCCGGACCGACGTCCTGCCGTCCTCAGCCTTGTTCCGCGCGACCTTGACGTACTCTTTGCGGCGCTCCTCCGACAGCTCCGGGAAGACCACCCGGATGATGTTGCCGTCGTTGCTGGGGTTCACCCCCAGGTCGCTTTCCCGGATCGCCTTCTCGATCGCAGGCATCGCCGCTTTGTCGTACGGGGAGATGATCACCATGCGCGGCTCGGGCACCTGGAACGACGCCAACTGGTTGACCGGGGTCATCGCCCCGTAGTACTCCACGGTGATCCGGCTGAACGTGGCTGGGCTGGGACGCCCGGTACGGATCGAGGCGAAGTCTTCCTTGGTGACGAGGACGGCCTTCTCCATTTTCTCCTCTGCTTCGAGGAGTGTTTCTTCGATCATTTCGGGACTCCCGTGTGTCGCTTTGCCGGAGTAATACGAGGACTGGGCAGACCTGTCAGACATCCGGGGGACACACGATCGTGCCGATCTTCTCCCCCTGCACCGCGCGGAGGATATTGCCCTTGCCCATGAGGTCAAAGACCACGATCGGCAGACCGTTGTCCATGCAGAGACTCACCGCTGTGGCATCCATGACCTTCAATCCGCGGGTGAGCACTTCGTTGTAGTCAAGACGGTCGAATCGGACCGCCGCAGGGTTCTTGCGCGGATCAGAGTCGTAGACGCCGTCGACCTGGGTGCCCTTGAGCACGGCCTGCGCGCCAATCTCCAACGCCCGCTGTGCGGCGGCGGTGTCAGTGGAGAAGAAGGGCGCTCCAAGTCCCGCCCCGAAAATAACGACGCGGCCCTTCTCCAAGTGTCGGATCGCGCGACGCGGGATGTAAGCCTCGGCGACCTGGCTCATGTGGATCGCGGTCTGGACCCGAGTCTCAATCCCCAGCCGCTCCAAGAAGTCCTGGAGCGCGAGACAGTTGATCACGGTGCCCAGCATGCCCATGTAGTCGGCACGGCTGCGTTCCATACCGCCCTGGGACAGTTCGGCACCTCGGAACATGTTGCCGCCGCCGATGACGACAGCTACCTGAATGCCCTTGGCGACAGCTTCAGCGATCGCTTGGGCGATATAGCCGACAACCTTGGGAGAGATGCCCAGTTGTTCTTCGCCTGCGAACGCCTCCCCCGACAGCTTGAGCACCACGCGCTTCCATCCACCGTCGCGCCTGGCCAC
>NZ_BCWB01000068.1 GCF_001592045.1 Thermobifida fusca NBRC 14071 = JCM 3263
GCGTGGTTTCCCGGATCCGGCGGCGCGGATCTGCTCGGCGAGGGAAGGCAGGGTGGCGGAGACGTCTTCCTCCCATGCTGCGGGTTCGTCGCTGTCCGCGGCAGTGGGGGACGGTGCGGCGGGGGCGGGTTCGGGGCCGGTGTCCTCCGGCGTCCCGGAATCGGCCTGCGGGTCAGGTTCGGCCGGGACGGCTGGTTCGGCGGGGACAACAGCCGCGTCCTCTGCCGCGGAGACGTCCGCGGTGTCGCGAGGCTCCTCCCACGGGGAAGGCGCAGGCGACGGTTTCGGGGCAGGCACACCGGTGTCGCTGGTCCGGGCCACCGGCGGAAGGTCCCAGGGGGCGGCGTGCGGGCGCGGCCGGTTGGAGCGGCGCTGCGGCCGCGGCTCCTCCGCGGGGGCGGGCAGGGCAGTGCCCTGGCCGGTCTGGAGGGCCGGTTCCGCGGTGCCGCGGACGACCGGTTCGGCTGCGGCCCGAATGTCCTCGGACCGGGTCTGGGGTTCTTCGGTGGGCGTGGGGTGTGCTGCAGCCTGCGCTTCGTGGGCTTCAGCACGGGCGCGGGCCCGCTGCATGCGCCGGGCGATCACGTGGCTTTGGGCGCGGCCGCGCAGGCGGCGTTTCGCTTTCCGGTGTGCTTTCTCGGCAGCGTCGTCGGCGAAGTCGTCGGCTCGGGACGGCTGGGTGGGAACGTCAGCAGTGGAGGTGGGCTCCGCGTCCGGTTCCGTGTTGGGGGCGGGCGCGGATTCCGCGGCGAGTGTCGGCTCCGGTTCGGGTGCTGCCATGATCTCCTCGGCTCGGCGGCGTGTTGCGGCACGCTCCTCAGCCGCTCTGCGTTCCTCCTCGTCCCGTGTCGCCGCGGCGTCCGGTTCACGGGCGTGCGCGTCAGTGTCCTGCGGCTCGGGCTGGGTGTCCCCAGCGGGGACCGCGACCGTCTCGGCCGCGGTGGACGGGTGGTCGTCGTTGCCGGTGGCGGTGTCCCCTGTGTCGCGTCCCGTCCGGAACGCCGGGGCGTCGTCCCGGTTCTTGCGGGGGGCCAGTTCTGCCCGGCGAGCGGCAGCAGTCGAGGAGGTGAGGGGTGCGGGAGCGGGCTCCTCCTGGCGGGCAGGAGGGTTCTCGGGGAGGGCGAAACCGAAGTAGTTGAGGACGCGCCGGAACAGCGGCGGCTGGGCGGACCGCCGCTCCTCGGGTTCGTGGTGGGCGGGTGTAGGGGTGGGGGAGGCCGCCGGTGCACCGTCGGGTGTCGCAGCGGGCTCGGAGTGGTCTTCGCGGGCCGAGGCTTCAAGAACCTCGGTTTCCGGTTCGGTGTGTCGAATAGTGGTCCTGCCGAGTCCGGGGAGGGGTCCCGCAGCCGGGTCACGGCGCCACACTCGGGCCGTGACGATGATGCGGTCCGGCTCGTACTGGGGGACGAGCCGGGTGTAGACCCGCGCCTCGGTGGCGTAGACGAGTTGGGAGCGCAGCAGTTCGGTGAGGCTCTTGCCTTCGATGACGGGGCGGGTGGCCAGGAACGTGATCACGCCGGGCGGGACAAGCCACACCACGTGCCAGGGGGTGTGGAAGGGGACCCCGAGCAGCCCCATCAGCAGGCACCAGACGACGGACGTGCCCACGAACACACCGATGGTGACGAGCGAGACCGGGACCGGCAGCCGGAAGTCGTACAGCTTGTACAGCCGTTTCTCGATACGCCAGATCCTGGTGTATGTGGGCAGATCCACGTCCCCGGCCTCCTACTCGGTGCTCACGCCCATGGCTCGCGCGATAGCAACGGCGAGGACCTCGATGATCCCGGGCACATAGAAGACGATCCCAATAAAGATCGCCAGGATGATGAACTGCGCGAATCGCGTGATTTCCCTGGTGAACAGGAAAAAGATCGCGACGATCGACACGATCACCAGGAACAGGGGCCCGAAAAATCCGCGGAGCCAGTCCGCTAGCCCTGTGGTGTTGGGGCTGTCCGTAACCTCGGCGGCCAGATGCAACGTTGTGGATGCCGCGGCGGCCAGGTCGGCTGCAAAGCCGGTGAGGAGGGAGAGCATTTAGCCGACCCCCTCCCTTTCCTGGGTACTGTCCTGCATGGTCCTTGCCTCTCTTTGCACAATGGCTGGCCTAATCGCGACCATTGTGGCGCGCCCGTCAGTCAAACGAGTTGAGCGCGCCGCGGATGTCGCGTACGTACCAGGACCCGTCATCTCCGACAACGGTGACGTCGTAGCTTTGGGTGAGTTCCGCGGTGGTGTCCCCGCCGCTTCCGTCCGGGATCAGCCACACCACGGTGACTTGGGCGACGCGCACGTCTTGGGTGGCTCCGGGGACCGCGGGAGGCACTTTGGTGTCGGTGATCTTGCCGAACCGGAGGAAGTCGCCGGGGAGTGCGGTGACCTCGGCGCCCGGTTCGAGGTAGCGGTCCAGGTGCTCGTGGTTGTGCGCGTAGGCTTCGAAGAAGCCTTTGAGGATCGGTTCGAGTTCTGCCCGCGCCTCAGAGTCGGTGGCGAACGAAGTGTCGGGCAGGCTGGCTTTCTCGGGGGCGGCGAGGAGGGCGGGGCGGCCGGAGACGACCAGGGCGGTTCCTTCGCTGTCGGCGGCGTAGACGGGCACGTCGAGCGTCATGGGTTCGCCGTTGACGTTGACGGCGAGCCGCACGAGCGCGTTGTGCTCGTCTTTCACCTCGACGGTGATGACTTCAATGCCGGTAGCGGACAGTTGGGCCCCGGGCAGGTCGAAAGCGGTGACACGGCCTTCCGGGACGAACTGGGCGAGGGCTTCAGCGCGTTCACTCGCTTTTTCCGGATCGGCGTTGAGATAGGCGTCGGCGAACCGCACGGCGAGAGAGGCTGCGGCGGTTTCCGGGAATTCCACGGTGTCTTCGCCAACCGGCTGCTGCGTGGACTGGGGAAAGAAGTTCTCGCGTATCGGCAGCCACACGCCGTTGACGATCACCACGATGATGAATGCCCACAGCACGGCGCGGCCGACCCAGAGCCACCAACGGCCCCCCGCACCGGCCCGGGGACGCCGTCCCCCACCGGGCTGCGGGGCGGCGTCGAAGGTCTCGTCCGCTTCGGCGGGAGCATCCTCGTCAATGACGCTCCCGCGCCCAGCGGCTGACCTGCCAGCCATTGCGCCTCCATCCACACACGGGCGCGCCCCGCCGCGGGGCCGCCGGTTCCGCCATCCGTCTGTTGTTTATCCCATCTTCCATAGTGCGGCATGATCCGGGATCTACACGCGGATTACCGGAACGTGTTTCTTTCCCGCTCTCAATACCTGACCTGGACTGATCGGGCAACAGCACGATACAGTCACGTCAATTTTCTCTGCGGTATCAGAAAACGGCCACCCCTTGCGGATATTTACGGGTGATCCGAAAAACGGAAAAGGCGGGTGGATAGCGCAGGAAGCTGATCTTCTCAGCGGAGCTGCGGAGGAACTCCCCCCACAGCAGCGGACACAGCACGCATGCGGAACGTCCCTCCCAGGCAACACGGCATCCGCGCTCCACGCTGCGGAGAGGGAGCCTGCGCTGCCGTCCGCACACCCCTCGTACCGGGCCGGGTGCGGGCAGCGGCAGCGGAAACGCGGGGCCGCGCCTCCACGGTCGAGGCCAGCGCGGCCGCGTCACGCAAGCGCGGGGGTGCGCTCCCCAGTGGGAACAGGGCACCCCGCACCGTCAGCAGAGCCGCTGGGCGGAGACTGCTCCGCCGCGGCGCCCGTTAGACGTTGAACCGGAACTCCACCACGTCCCCGTCAGCCATCACGTAGTCCTTGCCTTCCATGCGGACCTTGCCCGCGGCCCGGGCTTCCTGCAGCGAGCCCGCTGCCACAAGGTCGTCGAAGGAGACCACTTCGGCTTTGATGAAACCGCGCTGGAAGTCGCTGTGGATCACCCCGGCCGCCTCGGGGGCAGTAGCGCCCTTCCGGATCGTCCAGGCGCGCGCCTCCTTCGGCCCCGCGGTGAGGAACGTCTGCAACCCGAGAGTGTCGAAACCGACCCGGGCCAGTTGTGCCAGGCCGGACTCGGTCTGCCCCATCGACTCCAAGAGTTCGGCTGCCTCGTCCTCGTCGAGCTCGCTCAGCTCCGCTTCGAGCTTGGCGTCCAAGAAGATCGCTTCGGCCGGGGCCACGAGTCCGGACAGTTTGGCGCGGAACGCCTCGTCGGCGAACGCTTCCAGGTTGCCGTTGAACACGTAGAGGAACGGCTTGGTGGTGAGCAGGTTCAGTTCGCGCAGCAGTCCGACGTCCACGCCGGCCTCAGCGGCCCCCGAGAACAGGGTTTTTCCGGAGTCGAGGACTGTGCGCGCCTTCTCCGCTGCGGCAAGCGTCTCCTGCTTCTCCTTGTCCTTGGCGTTGGCTCTGGCTTCCCGGGCCAGCCGGGTCAGCGCTTTGTCCAAGGTTTGCAGGTCGGCCAGGATGAGCTCGGTGTTGATGGTCTCGATGTCGCGCGCGGCGTCCACAACCCCGTCGACGTGGGTCACGTCGGGGTCCTCAAACACCCGGATGACCTGGCAGATCGCGTCGGTCTCCCGAATGTGGGCGAGGAACTGGTTGCCTAGCCCTTCCCCTTCGGAAGCCCCTCGGACAATCCCCGCGATGTCCACAAAAGTGACCGTGGCCGGAACAGTCCTGGCCGAGCCGAAGATCTCGGCGAGAGTGTCCAGCCGCGGGTCGGGGACACCGACCACTCCGATGTTGGGTTCGATCGTGGCGAAAGGATAGTTCGCCGCCAAGGCGTCGTTCTTGGTCAGCGCGTTGAACAGTGTGGACTTGCCGACGTTCGGCAGGCCGACGATCCCGATAGACAGACTCACGACTCTCGAGTCTAGACACCCGTTATGAGCGGTCAGTGCCAGCAGTAATCCCCGTCGTCCCGATGATCGACCGGAATCCGATCCCTCCTAGGGCGACACGAAACACACCGGAGAACCGGACACCTCACCCGAAGTGAGACACTGGCCACTATGAGCCATCACGAGGGGAGGAACGGTGACGACACGGCGGGACACGTGGGAAGTCCGGGTGCCGCGGCGGTCTGCTGCCGCACCGCGGCGGTCCGCGTCCGCACCCCGGCACCGCGCCGGTGCTTCGCCTTCACCACCCCGTGGACGGGTTCGGCTCACAGCCCGCGGCGCGGTGCTCTGCATCGTGCTCGCCAGCCTGGTCTCCGCGCTGCTCGCCACCGCTGTCGCCTACCCGCCGGTCAACGGCGCCGGTTTTGTGCTCGCCTGCGGGCTGGCCGTGCTGACCGTGCGTCCCCAAGACCTGCTGACGTTGAGCGTGAGCCCGCCGCTGGCCTACTTCTGCGGGGTACTCCTCGCTGAATGCGTGCTGAGCGTAGGAGCCGACAGTGTGCTGCGCAGCGTGGCCATCGGGGTCGGGCTCCGGCTCACCGACGCTGCCCCGTGGCTCTTCGGCGGGACCGCGCTGCTGCTGGTGATCGCCCTGCTGCGCGGACTGCCGCAGAACGTGCGGGAGTTGCGCGCGGAACTCACCACCCGACACCGCCGCGGTTCCCGCCGTCTGTCGTGACCGCTCAGGCCGGGGAGACGGGGAGCGGCTTGCCGACCAGGGACTTGTCGTTCTTCGACCGCCGGGTCCGCAGTTCCCGGGGCAGAGCGAACGTTATCTTCTCCCGCTCGGTCTCCACTTCCTCCACGTCGGTGAAACCGTAGGTGGCGAGCCGCTCCAGCAGCTCCCGCACCAGGATCTCCGGCACCGACGCGCCGCTGCTGACCCCGATAGTGGTCACGCCTTCCAGCCACTCCTCCTTCAGATAGGTGGCGTTGTCCACCAGGTAGGAGGCGCGGGCGCCCGCGTCGCGGGCCACTTCCACCAGGCGGACCGAGTTGGAGGAGTTGGACGAGCCCACCACGATGAACAGGTCGCACTGCGGAGCGATCGCCTTGACCGCGGCCTGACGGTTCGACGTGGCGTAGCAGATGTCGTCGCTGGGCGGGTCGATGAGGTTGGGGAAGCGTTCCCGCAGCGCCTGAACTGTGGCGTTAGTCTCATCCACCGACAGGGTGGTCTGCGACAGCCACGCCACCCGGTTGGGGTCGCGGACCTTGATGTTGGCGACCTCTTCCGGGCTGTCGACGATCTGGATGTGCTCGGGAGCGTGGCCGCTCGTGCCCTCGACCTCTTCGTGCCCCTCGTGCCCAATGAGAATGATGTCGAGGTCCTCGGCGGCGAACCGCTGGGCTTCCTTGTGGACTTTAGTGACAAGCGGGCAGGCCGCGTCGATAGTCCGCAGCTTGCGTTCCGCCGCCTCCTTGTGCACCTGGGGGGAGACGCCGTGGGCGGAGAAGACCACGGTGGCGCCTTCCGGCACTTCGGAGGTCTCCTCGACGAAGATGACACCGCGCTCCTCGAGGGTGCGCACCACATGCGTGTTGTGCACGATCTGCTTACGCACGTAGATGGGGGGCCCGTACTGTTCGAGGGCCTTTTCGACGGTGTGGATGGCGCGGTCCACCCCGGCGCAGTAACCGCGGGGTTTGGCGAGGAGAACACGGCGGCGATTCGTCGCAGTCATGCCCCCATCCTACGGTCCATACCCGCTAGCGCGGGCTTTTGGGCACGCGAAGGGGCGTAAGCGCCGCTTTGGTCCCGTATCGGTCCCGAACTGGTGAATTCCGTTTCGCTCTCCTGCGGTGATGCGTAAAACTCCCCTATTCTGGCTATCTGCGCAATACAGCACATCGTCGCCGTCCCGACGTGTCCCCGCAACACCGTCGGATGTGCTCACACCGTTGTGACCGTGACCACTCAGGAGCCTCCGAGTCCCATGTCGAAGCCCTCCCTGATCAACAGAATCGGTGACGCGTTCAAGCGTCTGTTCGGTAGGTCGACCCGTCCCGTGGTGTCCAGCAAGCCCGAGGACATGGCCGCCGCTGACGTCCCAGCGAAGCGGGCCGAGGGCGCGGTCAGCGAAACGATTCCGGCGCAGACCGCGGACGCGGACGCCGCGGCGGAGTTCGCCACGGAGGCGGTCTCCTCCGACGAGCAGCGTCCCACCGAGCCGCCGGAGCCGATCAAGCCGTTGGAGACGTCGAAAGCTCCCGAAGCTGCGGCAGCACCCCAGCAGGCTCCCGAAGAGCCTCTGGCAGAGAAGAAGAGGGAGGAGGAGAAGCCGGCGGAGGCCACGGCCAAAGCGGAGTCGTCGTCCACGGAGCCGTCCGACGCTCAGTCGTCGCCCGCCGAGGAGAAGGCGGCGGAGCAGCCCGCAGCCGCGTCCGAGGAGAAGGCCGAGCCCGCCGCGGACGCAGAGCAGGCCCCCGCAGAAGCCCCTCTCCCCAACTACGACTCTCTGACCCTGCCGTCGGTCCGGGCCCGGCTCCGCAAGCTCACCGTCGACCAGGTCCGCCAACTGCGTGCCTACGAAGCCGCGCACGCCAACCGTCCCGAGTTCGTGCGCATGTTCGACAACCGGATCAAGAAACTCGAGGAGCAGCAGTCTGCCGAATAAACGGTTCGCTACGGGGGTGACGGCATGACCACCGGGGCTGGACAGACACGGTCCAGCCCCGGTCCTGTTCCAGCTCGGAGACGATACGGGTCCGCCGGCCGTCAGCCACTCCCCGGGGTGAGTCCTGGCTCGTATCGTTGGAGCAACGCGAGCGTGACTCGGAGGCGAAGGAGTACTCCCCCATGGGCAAGGCGCTGGTGCTGGGCGGCGGCGGCATCGTCGGACTCGCCTGGGAGATCGGCGTCCTGACAGGGCTGCGGGACGCGGGCGTGGACCTGCGCGACGCCGACGTAATCCTGGGCACGTCGACAGGCGCGATCGCGGCCGCCCAGATCGTTTCCGGGGTTGCGCTCGACGAACTCTACGAACGCCAACTTGCCCCGGCGGGCGCCGAAGCTGCGGCGCGCCCGCACTGGTGGGTGCGGGCGCGGGTCGCCGGGACACTGCTGACCGCGCGCTCCCCCAGGCTGGGGCGGGCCCGGGTAGGGCTGATCGCAGCGTCCTCTGCCCGGTTCTCCCAAGCCGTGCGGGAGCCGCTGCTCGCCGCCCACCTGCCAGCCCGGGACTGGCCGGAGTCCACCCACCTGGTGGTCACCGCGGTCGATGCCCGATCCGGAGCCGTGCGGGCCTTCTCCCGCACCGACGGGGTCGACCTGCTGCACGCGGTCGCTGCGAGCAGCGCAGTACCGGGACTGTGGCCGCCGGTGGCGGTCGACGGGCGGTGGTACATCGACGGCGGGGTGCGGTCCGCGACCAACGCGGACCTGGTTGCCGGGCATGAACGCGTTGTCGTCGTCGCGCCTTCCCCGCGCGGTCCCCTGCTGTGGCGGCAACCGGTCACGGTCCCGTTCCCGGAAGGCACGCAATGCACGTGGGTCACCCCCAGCCCGGAATCGCGTGCCGCGTTCGGCCGGGACTTGTTCAACCCGGCGCGGCGTGCCGCAGCCGCCCGGGCCGGGCGGGACCAGGCCGCGGAAGTGGCGGTCCGGGTCGCCCGCACGTGGGGCGTGTGACCGGGCATTCCCCTTCCCCTGTCACCGGTCGCGTCTAGGCTCCTCGTATGGGCATGGAGAGTTCCCCCGAGTCCCCGCAGCCGGTACGTGTGGTCTTGCAAGCCGTGGGCGGCTGGATTGGACGGCTCGGCCGGATCTGGATCGAGGGGCAGGTCGCGGAGCTGCACCGCCGCGGCGGCATGGCTTACATCACGCTGCGTGACCCGGTGGCGAACGTGTCCGCCCGGGTGACCTGTTCGATCCGGGTGCTGCGGGCCGCTGACCCACCCCCCGAGCAGGGAGCCCGGGTGGTGGTGTACGCCAAACCCGACTTCTATGTGCCGCGCGGCACGTTCTCGTTCCAAGCGTTGGAGATCCGCCATGTCGGCCTGGGCGAGCTGCTCGCCCGGTTGGAGCGGCTGCGGCAAGCCCTGGCCGCCGAGGGGTTGTTCGCGGAGTCCCGGAAGCGGAAACTGCCGTTCCTGCCCGGGGTGGTGGGGCTGATCTGCGGACGCGACTCCGCCGCGGAACGGGACGTGCTGGAGAATGCGCGGCGGCGGTGGCCCGCCGTCCGGTTCGAAGTGCGCGAAGTCGCAGTCCAAGGCGATCGTGCCGTGCCCGAGGTCATGGCCGCGCTGGAGGAACTGGACGCGCACCCCGAGGTTGATGTCATCATCATCGCGCGGGGCGGCGGCTCCCTGGAAGACCTGCTGCCGTTCTCCGACGAGGCCCTGGTGCGTGCGGTCGCGGCTGCCCGCACCCCCGTGGTCAGCGCGATCGGGCACGAACAGGACACGCCGCTGCTGGACTATGTGGCGGACCTGCGGGCCTCCACGCCCACGGATGCCGCCAAGAAAGTCGTCCCTGACGTGGGAGAGCAGTGGGAGCTCATCCGCCAGCTGCGGGACCGGGCGCGCCGGGTGCTGGAAGGCGGAATCGCGCGGGAAGAAGCGTGGCTGGCGAGCATGCGGTCCCGCCCTGTCCTGGCCAACCCGGTCCAGGAAGTGGAACGGAAGATCGAGCAGGTATTCGACTTGCGGGACCGGGGACGCCGGGCGCTCACCGCTGCCCTCGACCGGGCCGGAGACAACCTCGCTCACATCCGTGCCCGGTTGCATGCCCTGTCCCCCGCCACCACGCTGGCACGGGGGTACGCGATCGTGCGGCGTGCCGACGGCACGGTGGTGCGTTCCGCCGCTGAGGTGGCCCCCGGGGAGGAGCTGCGGTTGCGGTTCGCCGAGGACGGGCTGGTCGCGATCGCTCAAAACCGAGAGGAGGACGAGCTGTGACAGCCGAAGAGAACCCGCCGGCTGAACCGGAACTGAGCTACGAGGAGGCCCGCGAAGAGCTGGTGGCGGTGGTGCGCCGCTTGGAGTCGGGCGGGTTGACACTCAAAGAGTCGCTGGCGTTGTGGGAGCGCGGCGAAGAGCTAGCGAAAACGTGCGAGGCGTGGCTGGAAGGCGCCCGCGCCAAACTGGCTGCTGCGTTGGCCGAAGACACCCCGGAGCCCGAGGAGGGCGCCCCGTTCTGACGGCGGCCGTCCAGGGGCGCCGCCGTGGACCAGCAGCGGGACTGCTTCCGCGCAGCCGGGCCACGCGGGCCGGAAAAGGACGGGGCGGCACTTCCCCGGCACGGCGGTGTCCCGCCACGTCACGTCGTAGGGCTGTGCCGCCGCACCGTGTTCTGTCTGCTCGTGGAACAGTCCCGCGCCGCGCTGTCGGGGCGCTGCCGCCCCGCCGTGGCTGGAGCGCGCGCGGAAATGTCCTGCCTAAAGAGGGCGTGCTGTCAGGGCTGGGACGCGCACCGGGCCACCGGTGCCGCTAGCGGAGCGAGCCCTTAGACCGGGTAGACCGCAGTCACTCCTGTGCGGGGGTCTGCGGTTCCAGCGCCCCCGCAAGGGTCTCCAGTTCCTCGTAGGAGGCACCCCCGCTGACGATGAGCGTGGCGTCGTCGGTCCGCAGCACGAGGGAGCGTTCGTCCTCGACTTCGTTGTACCGGCGTTCCCAGACTTGGCCGTTGATCGTCGACTCCCCGTCGGGTTCGCCCCTCATCGTGACTTCGGCGATGAACGCGTCCGGGTCAGCGTCGCTGATGTGGAACGCGGCATGCCGGTCCTCGGGGGTAGCGAACCCCACCGACCAGCGGACCGGTTCGGTCGGCTCCTCTTCGGTCAGCGCGCCGCCGTCGTTCAGCCGCGAACTCGTGGGGGTCCACCCCTCGGGCAGTTGGTCCTGGTCAGGCGCGTACGCCTGGTAGGGCGCGATCTCGCTGAGGGTCAACGCGTCGGGGGTGTAGTCGACGGTAGGGATCTGCTCCGACCGTCCCGAGTCCACCACCACCGTGATCAGGACGACCAGGGCGATCAGTGCGCCCAGCACGATCGCGTAGCCCAGGAAGGTGTTGTCGCTCCGACGGCTACCGCTGCTCATGTGGTTCTTCTCCACCCCGTCTCTCGGTTCTGCTGCTTCCCAGCTTGCCCGATGGTCAGGGGTCACTCTTTCCGGGGTGTCAGAGAACTGAGCCGTTCCACCACGGCGTCGGCGAGTTTCCGGGCCTCGTCCGGGTCCCGTTCGATGACCTCGGTCGCGGCCAGGGAGATCGAACCGGTGACGATCATCAGCAGCGCTTCGTCCACGGGTTCGTCCGCCTTGCGGAACAGGGCGGCGTTACGGCCGGTCCACTCCCGCAACTGCTGGCGCATGAGCGCTTCGAACCCGGGAGGGCTGTCCCCGCTGTAGAAGATCCGCGTGAGTTCCCGCTCCTCAATACACCCTTCCAGGTAGGCGCGTGCAGCGATGGTCATGAGCTTGCGGGGGTCGTTCTCTCCTTCCGCCCGGGCGTCGACCACCGCCTGGTGGGTCCGCTCCTGCTGGCGCTGCTGGAACTCCTGGTAGAGCGCCAGGTAGAGGTCCGCCTTCCCGGTGAAGTGGTGGTAGAGGCTCCCGACGCTAGCTCCGGCCTGGGCGACAACCTCGCTGACCCCAGCTTTATCGAAACCGGATGTGCGGAACACGTACGACGCCGCTTCCAACAGCGCGCTGCGTGTGGCCGCTCCTCGGGCCGAGGCCCGCACCGGCTTTTCCACCTTCTCCACTGTCAACCCAATCGTTCCTTACCGCCTGCGAAAGGCTCACCTAGTGTTGAAGAGAGTACGCCAGCGGGATCCCGCACGACCCCGCTGTGCTGGAGGCTGAAAGAATTCAGCGCGCTCTCCGCACCGTGAGGGCGGAAGAGCTGATTCGGAAAGGGCTGGCCATGACCACTGCGAACGCTCCGGTACCGATCCCGCACGATGCTCCCGACCGCAACCTGGCCCTGGAACTGGTACGGGTCACTGAGGCTGCCGCCCTGGCCGCTGCGCGCTGGGTGGGGCGCGGCGACAAGAACGGCGCGGACGACGCAGCCGTGCGCGGCATGCGCCACCTGATCAGCACCGTGTCCATGAAAGGCACGGTGGTGATCGGGGAGGGCGAAAAAGACAACGCCCCCATGCTGTACAACGGCGAGCAGGTCGGTGACGGCAACGGCGCCGAATGCGATGTCGCGGTGGACCCGATCGACGGTACCCGGTTGACCGCGATGGGTATGCCCAACGCGATCTCGGTGATCGCGGTGAGCCCGCGCGGTTCCATGTTCGACCCGTCTGCCGTGTTCTACATGGAGAAGCTGGTCACCGGGCCGGATGCGGCGAACGTGGTCGACATCAACGCGCCGGTGGCCGACAACATTCGCGCGGTCGCTAAAGCCAAGGGCGGCGACCCGCGGGACATCACCGTGGTCATCCTCGACCGGCCGCGGCACGAGCGGCTGGTCCACGAGGTGCGGGAGACCGGGGCCCGCATCAAGTTCATCTCCGACGGTGACGTGGCCGGGGCGATCATGGCGGCACGCGCCGGTACCGGTGTCGACCTGCTGCTGGGGATCGGCGGCACCCCGGAGGGGATCATCGCGGCGTGCGCCATCAAGTGCCTGGGCGGGGTGATCCAGGGGAAGCTGTGGCCGCGCGACGACGAGGAGCGGCGCAAGGCTGAGGCCGCAGGACACGACCTGTCCCGGGTGCTGACCACTGACGACCTGGTCTCGTCAGAGGATGTGTTCTTCGCGGCCACCGGGATCACCGGCGGGGAGCTGCTCAGCGGAGTGAAGTACGTGGACGGCGGGGCGTTCACTGATTCGCTGGTCATGCGGGGGCGCAGCGGCACGATCCGCCGGATCAGCAGCGAGCACCGGCTGCGCAAGCTGTCGTCCTACCGCGGAGTGGACGTTTCTGGTGCCCGCTGAGGCATCGCCACGCTGATCACCGGGCTCGGCGCTGCTCGCCGGGCCCGGTCACTTTTCGGCCACGAACCGGTATAGCGAGAAACCAGAAAGTTCCACGGGAGGTCAAAAGCGCCTGGAACGAACGTTGAGAAACCTCGTGTCCGGAGGTCCCATGTCCTACCCTGACCCATCTGATCAGTCTCCCCAGTGGGGCCAGCAGCAGCCGCCACCGGGACCGCCGACCGGTCCGGGATATCCGCCCCAGGGACAGCCGCAGGGAATGCCTCCCGGACACCCTGCCGGCCCGCCACCGTCCCACGGACAGCCCCAGGGGCCACCCCCGGGGCAGCCCCAGGGGGCTCCGCCTGGACA
>NZ_BCWB01000069.1 GCF_001592045.1 Thermobifida fusca NBRC 14071 = JCM 3263
GGCCTCTCTCCACAGCTCCTGTCTCGAGTGGCACCCGGTACCACGCCGCTCGGGAGAGGAGCACACCTTTTTAATAGACCAGGGCTTGGGCTCCCTCTGCCATGACTTCTTCCACAAAAGTGGGAGCGCCCGCGATCCGCACGCCCTCGATCAGGTCCTCTTCGGTCAGCGAACGCCGCGCCGCACACTGGCTGCACACGGTGACCTGGCCGCTTGAAAGCACGACGTCGAGCAGCTCGTTGAGCGGCGTCGCGTGCGGCAAAGAGAACTGTTCAGCTCGCCCGGGAACCGCTAGCCAACTCGCCTCCCCCGTCAGCCACAGCGACACCCGCACCCCGCTCGCCACCGCCGCTGCCGCGACCGTGAACGCCTGGTTGCAGCGTTCCGGAGCGTCCTCGCCGGCGGTCGCCTTGATCACCAACACGCGTTCCATGCCGTCAGCGTAACGTCCGTCCCCGACCGGGTTCCGCGCTTCGTCGAGAACGCCACGATTCCTCCCGGATGCCTGGCGCAGCCCGGCATCCGCGAACCTGCAGCGTGCGGGGAAAGAGGGGTCCTTGGGGAGGGGAGCCGGGGCGCGGGCCACACCCGCTGGGGCGCCCGCAGGGGCGCTCTCCGGCTCCCGATGCCAGGCCGGTGATGCCTCTTTGAACCGACGGGGTACGCCGCCCAGGCTCAGGAACGTGCCGTGGAGTTCTTGTGCGGCCACGGCAGGATACGTCCCGCTTCCTCCAGGCGGTAAATGAAGTCCCAGTCCATCTTCTCGTTCGGGTCCCCCCGGAACTGGACGCCGCCGGGAGCGTGCGGGTCACCCATGCCCAGGGCCGTGAAGACGAGATCCCGCAGTTTCGGCTGCATCTGCCGCAGCCCTGCGTCGATCAGCTCGGCGTACGTGGATGATTCGCGAATGGTGAGGAGTGTCCCGTACCGGTGCCGGGTCAACAAGAAAGGTACGTGCGGTGGGAGTGGGCTGTAGGTGAGCGACAGTCGCGGCGTTCGAGGTCCGGCCCGGGAGCGGCTGTGGGATGGCTGCGGCATTGTGATCCCTCGTGAACACGGTGCGGACACGGCGGCCGCCCAAGGAGTTCAGGGTTTCCGCGTGCTCCTCCCGATCCCCAGCGGCCACCACACGACGTTGTGTCACTATTCTTGCACTACCCCGCAACGATATGCGAGGAAAGTTTCCTTACCTTACCGGACCTGCTCTTCCGCTCACCTCCGCGGTGATCTGTCCGCAGCATTCACCGGGCTGCGCGGTTGCGGCTCATCCGTTTTCGCTTCTCCCGGTGGACGACGAGGAGCGCCTGGGTCCGCGCGCTCTCCAAAGCCTGCTCCACAAGCGCACGCGCCTCCTCCTCCGGCATGTCCGCGGTCGTCGCCTGCAAGTCGACGTAGATGCGCTGCAACAGCTCCTCGTTGCCGATCAGATAGCGCCGCGTCTCCGTGCCCTGGTCCTCGTCCCGCACCACCGAGATGAGGTCGTTGACCTCCTCAGGCAGCCCGCCCGCAGCCATCCGCTCAATCGACCCACGCGTCCACCCCAGCTTGAACTCCAGCTTGGCGCACACGTCCCTGCTGTACTTGGTCCTCCGGCCGCGCTCCACGTCCTGCAGCAGCCGCAAGGGAATCTTCGGGGTCTGCTGGGCGAACTCGAGCTGACCACACCCCAGCTCTTCGCGCCGGGCGCGCACCGCCGCCGCGATAGCAGTTGCGTGGTCACCGAAGTCAATGCTGAGGCGGGCCATGGCCTGTCCGTCTCCTCCACGTCGGGCACTCGTCATGCCGGTCATTCCCGCCGACCTCTGCTCCCAATACCTGTCCTTGGCCTTCCCATGGAACTCCTTCAGCTTCGGAGCGGAAAGCGGCCATGAGCACGCCGCTGAGGTGAGGATTCGGCACCTAACGGACGCCAGGGAACGATATGGTTCCTTCAGCGATAGTCATCGCTTCTCTCCCGCGACAGATGCCCCACTCACCATGGGTGGCTTCGGTTGACAGCTCCACGCCGGTCACTGGGACGGCGGGTTCTCCCGTGGCTCGTCGCGAGATCCAGACAACTGTGAAAGAGGCATGTCCGTGACCCAGAAGGTTCGCCTCACCTGCCCCTTGGTGCACAAATACGTCGAACTGTGGGGCGGAGCGGCCGTGGTAGCGCTCGGCGGGGTCATCATCGCGCTTGATCCGTCCCACTGGGCCAGTGTGGTGCTAGGCGTGCTCACCATCGGCGTCGGTCTGGCCCTGGTCTGGCACGGCCTGCGCGCCCAAACCCCGGTCTTGGAGATCGACGGCCAGGAGTTCTGCTACATACGCGGCCGCTACGTGGTGCGCATCCCGTTCTCGGAGATCGGTTCCTACTATCTGCTTCCTGGCCGTATCCGGTCGCTGGGCCTGTGCGACCCCACGGGACGGCCCAAGATCTTCCCGTCGGTGGAAGGCCGTCGGGCCGGCCGCCCGTACCTGCCGCTCACCGCCGCGACCTCACCGGCCAAAGTGGAAGCGTTCATGAACACCGCGGGCATCCCGCCCCGGGACCGGTCGATCACCGCGGGCGCCTAAACGCCTGCCCAGCCGCCCCGGTGGGGTCATCCCTGTACTGGGACAACCCCACCGCCGGTGTCGGCGCGCCGGATCAGAAGGAGAGGTCCTTCGCCGCGTCACCCAGGGTGCGCTCGAGGAACTCGGGGTTGGCGGTCAGCCACTCGCGGGCCCCCGCCTCCGGGTCGTCCTCGTGGTCAGCGAGCACGGCCTGTTCCAAGGAGCTCAACTCTTCGTCGCTGAGCTCGAAGTTGCGGAGCCACTCGGCGAGCTCGGGGAAGTCCTCGCTGAAGCCCTTGCGGCCCACAGCGTGGATCTCCTCCGCGCCGCCCATCGCGCCTTCAGGGTCCTCCAGGTCCTTCAGGTCGTACTGGGCGTAGGCGATGTGCGGCCGCCACAAGGTGACCACGATCGGCTCCTCGTCGGAGATCGCCGAGTCCAGCTCGGCGAGCATCGCCGCGGTCGAGGACTCGATCAGCTCGTAGTCGTCCAGGCCGTAGGTGGGGATCGCCTCTTCCTTAGTGGTACGCACCAGGCCCGACCCGGATTCGATACCGACGATCCGGCCGCCGAACAGGTCGGCGTGGTCGGCCAGGTCGGCGATGGAGTCCACCTCGTCCACATACGAGGGGACGGTGAGGGTCAGCACCGCGTTGTCGTACCAGGCGCCGAGGTCCTCCACCTGCTCGCCGTACTCCTCCCAGTAGTCGCCGTGGGTGAGAGGAAGCCACGTGTCCAGGAACATGTCGATGTCGCCGTTGGCCACCCCCTGGTACATGGGCGCCACGTCGACCTCGGTGATCGTCACCTCGTAGTCGAGTTCTTCGAGGATCACCTTCCACATGTGGGTGGTAGCGATGGCTTCTTCCCACGGGATGAGGGCGATCTCAATCTGTTTGCCGTCGTGCCCCGAAGCTTCGTCTCCGCCCGCCAGGCCGCTACCCCCGTCTCCTCCGCAGGCAGTGGCCAGCAGGACCAATGAAGTCAGTCCAGCAGCAACCGTGGCGAAGCGCCGGGTGCGCTTGGTGGGTTTCACGTCGTGGTTCCCTTCTACTCGTGCTGCACGCTTCCGTGCGGGAAGGAAGCGTGGGCCGCCGCGCGTTCGGGAGCGACGGCGCGGTCTGTGTGGTCCGGTCAGGCCGCGGCGCGCTCGGCGCGAGCCTGCGGCGAGCGGCGGGTGATCGCCGCGGTGAGCCGGTCCAGGAAGATTGCGAGGATGACGACGGCGATACCGCCTTCGAAACCGAGCGCGCCGTCGTTGCGGGAAATGCCTTGGTAGACCTGGTTGCCGAGTCCTCCAGCGCCGACCATGCCGGCGATGACGACCATGGACAGGCCGAGCATGATCACCTGGTTGACGCCCGCCATGATCGTGGACAGTGCCAGCGGCAACTGGATCCCGGTGAGGATCTTGAAGGGGGAGGCGCCGAATGCTTCACCCGCTTCCACGACCTCTTTATCGATCTGCCGGATGCCCAGCTCGGTGAGGCGCACCCCAGGAGGCATGGCAAACACCACGGTGGCCACAACCCCGGGGACAGCGCCGAGCGAGAAGAAGAAGATCGCCGGGATCAGGTAGACGAAGGCCGGCATCGTCTGCATGAGGTCCAACACCGGTTTGACGATGCGGCTGACCACGGTGCTGTAGGCGGCCACGATCCCGATGGGGATGGCGATGACTACCGCGATGAGGCTGGCCACCAGCACCAGGGCCAGGGTCGACATGGCGTTGCTCCACTGCTCGATGCTGATCACGAGCGTGAGCGCCACCAGGGAGAACACGCCGAGCTTCCAGCCCGCCACCACCCACGCCAGGGTGCTGAGCAGCAGCATCATGAGGATGGCTGTGGGCTGGCCGATCACCTCGGGGATCGCGCCGAACAGCAGCCAGCCGCACAGGATCACCGCCAGCCAGCCGCCAGCAACGGCAGCAACCAACGGCAGCCGGATCCGGTAGACGGCGGCGACCACGACGAGGGCGATGAGAGCAACGATCCCGATGACCAGGTTGGATTCCACTTTCTCCTGGCCGAACAGGTGCATCGCCCACAGGAAGAGCTGCGGCGGTGAATGGTTGACGAGCGTGTTGCCCAGCTCGAACGTCGCCTGCCCCACGTACAGGGCAATGGTGCTGCCGACGATGACGAGCACCGGGATGGGACGCGCCCGCACGAGGAGCACCGCCAGGATGGCGGCGGCGATCGCCGTCAACTGGGTGGCCTGGGGTTCGGTGAGGAAGTCCCGGAGCGTGGTGACCGCCCAGTTGATGACGGTGCCGATGACGTCGAATAGCCCACCGAAGTGGTCTTTGAGCCACGTGTTGAATGCTTCGAAGCCCTCACCGAGCGGAATCCGGGGTGGGAAGGGCGAAAGCCAGCTCACTTGGCAGCCCCTTCACGTCGAGTACCGTTCGCCAGGCTGGGCACAGCGCTGCTCGCCTCCTCCGGCATCGCGAGCGCGGACAGGATCGTGGTGGGCGACACCGCGCCGATGACTCGGTCTTCCTTGTCGACCACGGCGAGCGGGCTGTCGCAGGCAGCCACCCGCTGGAACAGTTCGACGACGGGGGCGTCCGGTGCCACGCGCTCCCAGTCGGCAGCCTCGGCCTTGGGAGCGGGCTCCATGACGGAGGCCGCGGTGAGCACGCGGCTGCGGTCCACGTCCTCGGTGAACCGGGCCACGTAGTCGTCGGCCGGGTGGTTGAGGATCTCCTCGGGGGTGCCGATCTGGACGACACGCCCGTCGCGGAGCACGCAGATGCGGTTGCCGAGGCGCATCGCCTCGTTCAGGTCGTGGGTGATGAAGACGATGGTCTTCCCCAGTTCCGCCTGGAGTTGCAGGAGCTGGGTCTGCATGTCGCGGCGGATCAGCGGGTCGAGGGCGCTGAACGCCTCGTCCATGAGGATGATGTCGGTGTCGGCGGTCAACGCCCGTGCCAAGCCGACGCGCTGTTGCATCCCACCGGAAAGCTGGTTGGGCAGGTGGTCCTTCCAGTCGCCCAGTCCGACCAGGTCGAGGGCGTGCGCGGCGCGTTCGTGGCGCTCGGCACGCGACACCCCGCGGACTTCCAGCCCGTAGGCGGCGTTCTCCAGCACAGTGCGGTGCGGGAGGAGCGCAAAGTGCTGGAAGACCATGCTGATCTTTTCGCCGCGCAGGGCGCGCAGGGCGCGCCGGGACAGGGTGGTGATGTCGGTTCCGTCGATCTCCACTGTCCCCGCAGTCGGCGGCAGCAGCCCGTTGAGCATGCGGATCAACGTGGACTTCCCGGACCCGGAAAGCCCCATGACCACGAAGATCTCACCTGGCTGGACTTCGAAGGAGACGTCGATGACCGCGGCTGTGACGTTCAGGTCCTTGATCGTGTCGCGGTGGCGCCCGTCCGACAACAGTGCGACGGCTTGGGATGCTCGTTTGCCGAACACCTTGTACAGGTGGTTCGCGCGTACAGCTGGCACGGTTTCCCTTCGGTCGACTTCGTCTGGCACGGCGTCTTCTGTGTGGTGCCCTCCTCGGCTCTTGTGACGTGCCACTGAGGAACGCGCGGGGCTGAGTTGCTGGGCCTGGTGTGACCGCTAAGCCCTACACTTCACACACCACACGTCCGTTTTGCGCGGTTATGACACCTTAGAGTCGTTGACCTGGGATTTCCCTTAGAAAGATCACAGAGAAGCAACAGGTTTAAGAAGCGGGTTCGGAAAAGTCCCTCATGCAAGGGGGGATAGGGAGCCCAAAAAGCAAGATTTTGTGATTTACATCACTGGTCATTTTTGAGTGATTTGGATCACTATTTCTTGGCCTGACAGTTCGTCTGCGCAACCAGACAGAAACTCTCAGTGACCAACTGTCTGGATGCGGGACATCACAGAACGTGACAGCTACGGGCGCGCAAGCCTGCCCTTCCCCGCAGCAAACCCGGTTCAATAGAGTCGAAGAATGACCAAGTCCCGGATCAGCGCAGTCCTGACCGTCGCGGTATTCGCCGCGGCGATGTGGATCCTGGAGATCGTCGACTTCTTCCTCCTCGGCGGCCTACTCGACCGCCAGTTCGGCATCCACGCCTGGGTCGCCGACAACCTGTGGACGGTGTTCACCGCACCGTTCATGCACGCCAACCTCGCCCACCTCACCGCCAACACCGTGCCCTTCCTCGTCCTCGGCTCCCTGGTGGCGTTCAGCGGGCTGGGACGCTTCCTGTGGGCGTCGCTCATCATCGCCGTCGTCAGCGGGATCGGCGTGTGGCTGCTCTCCGTGCCCTACTCCTTGACCGTCGGCGCGAGCGGCCTCATCTTCGGCTACTTCGGCTACCTGGTGCTCCGCGGCTTCGTGGAACGCAAGACGATCGACATCGTCATCATGATCTGCACCGTACTCTTCTACGGCGGGCTGATCTTCGGCGTGCTACCGCAAGGCCAAGGCATCTCGTGGCAGGCGCACCTCTTCGGCTTCCTCGGCGGCCTGCTCGCCGCCTACATCCTGCCCACGCGGCCCAAACGCCAGCAGCTTCCCCCACCGGGCTACGGCCCCTATGGCCCCTACGGTCCCCCGGGGTATCCGGGCTACTGATCCCCCTCCCGGATCTTCGTGCGCGTGAAGTTGAGGTAGGACCTCGAAGGGGTGGGACCACGCTGCCCCTGGTAGCGCGACCCGCACACCTCAGAGCCGTAGGGGTTCTCCGCGGGCGAGGACAGTTGGAACATGCACAACTGCCCGATGCGCATTCCGGGGTAGAGCTTGATCGGCAGCGTCGACACGTTGGACAGCTCAAGGGTGACGTGCCCGGAGAACCCCGGGTCGATGAACCCGGCCGTGGAGTGGGTGAGCAGCCCCAGCCGTCCCAAAGAGCTCTTGCCTTCCAAACGGCTGGCGATGTCGTTGGGAAGCGTCACCATCTCGTAAGTGGACGCCAGCACAAACTCGCCCGGGTGCAGGATGAACGGCTCATCCCCTTCCGGTTCAACCAGCCGGGTCAGCCCCGGCTGCTCCACCGCCGGGTCGATGTGGGGGTACTTGTGGTTCTCGAACACCCGGAAGTAGCGGTCCAGCCGCACGTCGATGCTCGACGGCTGGACAAGCTCAGGGTCGTAGGGGTCTAGCTTGACCCGCCCCGATTCGATGGCGGCTCTAAGGTCACGGTCGGAGAGAAGCACAGTAAAGAATCTACCTTGTGTTTTCCCTACCTCGGCAGGGCAGCTCTCCCCTTGCAAGCTTCGCCGAGATGGTTATTCTTATCGGTGAACTCGCCGAGCGTGATAGCCTAGCCGTAGGCGAGATCGCCACCAGTGCGGATGTAGTTCAATGGTAGAACCTCAGCTTCCCAAGCTGAAGACGCGGGTTCGATTCCCGTCATCCGCTCCACAAGCGAAGGCCCAGGTCAGGGAGATCATCCCGAGCCTGGGCCTTCAGCGTTGAAAGAGCGCCTGAGGGCGTACGCCCGTTCCACACTGTCTGCTGACTCGTCCTCTCCCCCACCCAGCTCTGCACAGCGGGAAAGGACAGCCCACCCGCACTGTTGTTCTCCCGCCCTCGTCTCAGCTCGGCCTATCCCCACGTGCGTAGGGCTCACCGCGCCCTGCTGGACTACACCGATGGCGAGCCCGGTCCATCCCCACGTGCGTGGGGCTCACCGTTCTGCCAGGTCTACCGACCGCGGGATGGTCGGTCCATCCCCACGTGCGTGGGGCTCACTCACCCCGCTCATCCATCAGCGCGATGATCCGCGGTCCATCCCCACGTGCGTGGGGCTCACGTGATTCCGCGTTGTTCTGGCCTGGGTTTCACCGGTCCATCCCCACGTGCGTGGGGCTCACCTGGTAGCCCCAGCTGAGCTGGCTGGTGAGATCGGTCCATCCCCACGTGCGTGGGGCTCACCTGGTAGCCCCAGCTGAGCTGGCTGGTGAGATCGGTCCATCCCCACGTGCGTGGGGCTCACTGCAGCGAGTGCGGGGGAACCGGCCGGGAACAGGGTCCATCCCCACGTGCGTGGGGCTCACGACCTCGACGGGAGGAGCACGGTCCAGCTCGCAGGTCCATCCCCACGTGCGTGGGGCTCACAGAAGCTGACCTGGAGCCGCTCGGCCACGCCGGTCCATCCCCACGTGCGTGGGGCTCACACCGCGTACTGCCCAAGCAAGGATCCCCTCGGCGGTCCATCCCCACGTGCGTGGGGCTCACGTCCGGGTCGCCGAGACGGCGATCATCGAGGACGGTCCATCCCCACGTGCGTGGGGCTCACTTTCGCATCCAGCACGGCACGTCATCAGCAGCCGGTCCATCCCCACGTGCGTGGGGCTCACCGTCGTGTGCACGCGGCGATCCACCGGTTGGTCGGTCCATCCCCACGTGCGTGGGGCTCACTCTATTCCCGATACTTTATTCGTCGAATTCGGCGGTCCATCCCCACGTGCGTGGGGCTCACCGAAGCGTCCGCGTGCTCCCCAAACGGGATGCCGGTCCATCCCCACGTGCGTGGGGCTCACACCCGGTCCCCCGGGATGATGCAGACGGTGACCGGTCCATCCCCACGTGCGTGGGGCTCACCGACCCTGCCGCTCCATCGCGTTCACCCGGGCCGGTCCATCCCCACGTGCGTGGGGCTCACGGCAGCCCAGATCCGCCGCGGCAGTGTGCACGCGGGTCCATCCCCACGTGCGTGGGGCTCACGAGGATCTCCGCCCGGTGGTCGTGCAGGTGGTCGGTCCATCCCCACGTGCGTGGGGCTCACGGTTTGGACCTGGCTTAGGGCGGTCTCTAGTTCGGTCCATCCCCACGTGCGTGGGGCTCACAGGCCATCCCGATCACCCAGCACCGGCGCGAGCGGTCCATCCCCACGTGCGTGGGGCTCACACCCGCGCGGCGTTCGGCCAGGCCTACGCGGACGGTCCATCCCCACGTGCGTGGGGCTCACACGTGCTCCCAGGAGGAGACCGCGGTGGGGGACGGTCCATCCCCACGTGCGTGGGGCTCACGACCCCTACCGGGGCCTGTATCCGGACGATGACGGTCCATCCCCACGTGCGTGGGGCTCATGAACGTCCGCGTTCCGGTAGTGGAGGTGGGATCGGTCCATCCCCACGTGCGTGGGGCTCACTGCGGCTTGAGAAGCGTTGTAATTATCAGCGATCGGTCCATCCCCACGTGCGTGGGGCTCACGGCGGCCCGCGCCGCAGCCCGCGCCGCGGCGACGGTCCATCCCCACGTGCGTGGGGCTCACAGAAGCTGACCTGCAGATTTACGAGACGTTATCTCATCGTTATCAAAGGCGTAGGCAGCTTCATCACACAAGACATTCTAGACCGTTTTCCAGAAATCTGATCAGGGCTCGAACCCAACTGATCACCGCAGCCTGGCGACAGCTGGTGGCCCCAGGGGGTTGAAGAGGCGATGCCGTGAGCACCGTTATCACTCCGGAGGCGTCACGACTGGTTGGTGCGTCCCCATGCTGTCTCCAGGCCGCAGCGATACCAGCCGTGCAGGCTCGAATCCCTATCGATACGGGGTGCATGGGAAGCACACACCCATGTTTGATGTGAAGACGCGGGGAACAGCGACCCAGAGAAACGCCTAAGAGTGATGGGATGGAAACCGGCTTCAGCAGACCGGAGCAATTGCTGAAGCGATCCTTGAAGCAGACGACTGAGGGCAGGCATCTCTCAGGTGCCGCCCTCAGTCACAGGTGGCGCACTCGGAGGGACTTGAACCCCCAACCTTCTGATCCGTAGTCGTGTGCGGAATGTCTGTGGAGGTCCGGAAACGGCTTCTGATCTGGGTGGAAGCCTGTCCGAGAGTGCCGTGATTCCAGAGCTGTCCATCCCTATTCGGAGCCGTTGTTAGCAGCCGTGTCAGCACGGGGGCAGCGACGCTACGGGATCGGGGCAGCCCTGCGTCACCCGGGATTTCGGCAACCACAGCGGCGGGTAACCACGGTCCTTGATCCAAGGTGCTCGACCGCGCCGGAGTCCTCAGCCACAGACAGGCAGAGCCGCGCGATCGAGTGCCACGGGAACCGAGGACGCCAGAAACCACAGCTCGGTGACTACGGCCATTGGACGGTTGCCTACCACGGCAGGTCCAATCAAGAGCCCTTTGGGGGTAGCTCCGGACCGGGCGGCGGCGCGCAGCGCCAACGCCTTGATCCCCACATAGCCCAATTCGGCAGTCAATGCCGGAAGGCGAAGTCTCTGACTAGCGTGCTGGGTGGAGGCGTTTGCCGTCGTGTGTGCGGACGTGGGGTGCGTCGCTGTCCAGGGCGTCGAGGAGGCGGACCGAGTAAACTTCGGTCATCCGCTCTTTCACTTCTTCGGGAGTGAGCCAGGCGACGGCGGTCGACTCCGAAGAGGGGTGTTCCCGGCCTCCGGCAGGGTGGCAGCGGAAGACCAGGGCGACGATTCCGCGGGCCATGTTCTTGTAGACGCCGGTGAGGCGGTCCACTTTCACCAGGATGCCGGTCTCTTCCCGCACTTCGCGGACGACGCCGTCCTCGGGGGTCTCATCCAGTTCCAGGACGCCGCCGGGAAGTTCCCACGTTCCGTTGTCCCGGCGGCGGATGGCCAGAAACCGCCCGTCGTCTCGGATGACGGCTCCCGCAACTGACACTGAATGCAGCGGCGTTGACGGGGCTTCTCTGGTCCTGTTACCCATGTACAGGAGCATAGGAGGTACCCAAGGACTATGGCGAGCACAGTAGGGGCAAGGTCGGCGAAGCCGATGTACCTCCAGATCGCTGACGACATCGAGGAACAGATCAAGTCCGGCCGTCTGGCTCCGGGCGAGGAGATTCCCAGCGAGGCGGCGCTGATGGAGCGTTACGGCGTCTCCTCGGGAACGGTTCGCAAGGCCGTCGCAGAACTGCGCACGGCTGGCCTGGTGGTGACCTACCAGGGCAAAGGCTCGTTTGTAAAGTCGCGTCCTCCGGTGACGCGCAAGTCCTCGGATCGCTTTCGGCGTTCGCACCGGCGGGCCGGCAAGGCCGCCTACATCGCGGAGACTGAACAGGCGGGAGTGAAGCCTACAGTTCAGGTGCTCTCGATCGGTCCGGTTCCTGCTCCACGGGAGATCGCCGACCGCTTGGGGGTGGAGGAAGGGGCCAAGGTGCTGGCCCGGCGCCGCCTGTACTTCAGTGACGGGACCCCGGCTGAGGAAGCGACGTCGTATCTGCCATGGGATGTGGCTCGAGACATCCCCGAACTGTTCGAGGAGAATCCGGGTGGAGGCGGTATCTACGCCCGACTAGAGGACCACGGGCACGAGTTCGCCGAGTACACCGAGACCATTCGAGTGCGTATCGCGACCAAACAGGAGGCGAGCGCGCTGAGACTGAGTCCCGGCTCTCCGGTCATCCACCTCACCCGCAACGCGGTGACCACGACAGGGCGCGTGGTAGAGGTCTGCGACACGATCATGGCTGCTGATCAGTTCGTGCTCGACTACCGGATTCCTGCGACGGACTAACCGGTGGTTCC
>NZ_BCWB01000070.1 GCF_001592045.1 Thermobifida fusca NBRC 14071 = JCM 3263
AGCTCGGACTTGCTGTCCGGGGAGCCGGCGGGGTCCGCCAGCCAGCGGCGCAGGGAGTGCTCCTGGTCCAGCAGGGCCACGACCTCGAAGAGCTCGTGGCCCAACGTGGCTGTGTTGGCGGACGGCAGGATGTCGTCGAGGCGCCGGATCACCTCAGTCAAAGAGGTACGGCTGACACCTTGCATCAACGCACCTCTGCCTGCTGATTAGCCCCGCTTTCCAGTTCAGCGAGGAACCGGTCGATGACCCGGCTCTGCGCGGCGGGGTCAGAGAGGGTTTCTCCGACGATCCGAGCTGCCAGGTCCGCGGAGAGCGCCCCGATCTCGGCCCGCAACTGCGCCATGGCCTGCTGCCGGTCGGCCTCGATCTGAGCGTGAGCCGCCTCGATGATGCGTCGCGCCTCGGCCTGGGCCTCCTCGCGCGCCTCAGCGATGATGGCGGCGCTCTGCTCGCTGGCCTTCTGCAGCTCGGCCGCGTAGGACCGGTGTGCTTCCTCCAGCTTCTCCTGGAACTGCTGACGCAGCTCCTCGGCTTCCGCCTCTGCCTTCTTCGCCCGTTCGATGCCGCCTTCAATGGCGTCGGCGCGCTCGTCGAGCATCTTCGTGACCCGCGGCACCGCGTAGCGGTACACCAGTGCGAAGATCACGGCGAAGGCGATGAGGCCGAAGACGAGTTCGTCGATGTGAATGCGTAGAACGTTCTCTTCGGCGGCCAGGCCCAACATGGTCAGCGCCCCTTCACGCTTGGTTGCCTACTTCCTTCGCCGGTTCGCTTTAGCCAAGGGCGAAAGCGAGAACGAAGCCCAGCAGGGCGAGCGCCTCGATCAGGGCGAAGCCGATGTAAATGTTGGTCTGCAGCGGACCACGGGCCTCGGGCTGGCGGGCGATGGCCTGCATGCCCAGACCGAAGACGATACCCACACCGATACCGGCACCGATGACGCTGATGCCGTAACCGATGACGTTCAGGCTGCCTTCCATTTCTTCTCCTTGTTGAGGATCGTGACCACAGGGCCAGATGGGTTGTCGTGTCCTCCGGGCGGAGGCACGAAAACTGTCGAGTCAGGGATCCGGACCGCTCCCACCGGTCCTAGTGCGCTTCCTGAGCCTGGCCGATGTAGAGGGCGGCCAGCAGGGTGAACACAAAGGCCTGCAGGAACATGATCACCAGCTCGAAAGCGGTGAAGATGATGAACGCGAGCAGCGCCGATCCCGAGAACAGCACCGAGATCGTGCCGTAGAGCGGTCCTGCCGACGGGTTGAACATGTACCAGCCGCCCGCGGCGAACGTCGCCAGCAGGAGGTGACCGGCGAACATCGTCGCAAACAGTCGGATGGCGTGCGTCGCGGGGCGGATGATGAAGTTCGAGAGGATCTCAATGGGTACCAGCAACGGAAGGATCCACGCCGGCGCTCCTGAGGGGACCACGGCGCTCTTGAAGTAGCGGCCGAAGCCGTGGGTGCGGATACCCACTGCGATGAAGGTGATGTAGACGACCGCGGCAAGGCCGACCGGGTAGGACAGGTTACTGGTGACCGGCAACTGCAGGAAGGGAATGAGCCCCATGATGTTCATCGCGAAGATGAACAGGAAGAGGGAGACCAGCAGCGGCAGGTACCGGTCGCCCTTCACTCCGATCATGGGCCGCGAGATCTGGTCCCGGATGAAGAGGACGACGATCTCGAAGATGCTCTGCTTCCGGCTGGGGACGATGGCCAGCTTGCGCGTGGTCCACCACAGGAAGAACGCCACTAGGGCCGTGGCGACGACGAGCAGCACCGCGTACTTGGTGATGCCGCTCGTGTAGGGAAGCGCCTCGCTGTAGTCGCCCCAGGACCAGGGGGAGGGAAAGAAGATCCCGACGGAGGGGGCCTCAAAGCCGGGTCCTCCCGGCGTGAACAGACCACCACCGCCCTCGGCAGCGAGGTTGAGCGTGTCAGCACTCACGGCGAACCCTTCCGTCGTGAATCAAGAGGTTCTGTTCAGTCTTGAGCGGACCGGTAATGGCGGTCAGCGCGGGTTCTTCCGCCCGTTGCGGTCGGTTCCGTGAACGGAGGGTGAACCCGGTGGAGTGGATCGTTATTTGGAACGAGCGTGAAGCCTGACGAAAACCATGTACAACGCCAGCCCCAGGCCGAGCAGGATACCGATGGGCAGGAAGAGCGCATCGTGATCCGTTAATCGGTCCAGCAGAGCCACCCCGCCCCGCCCCACACGACCATGCCGGATATGAGCAGGGAGACGATGGTGACTCCGTCGACCGAGGTCTCGGAGGGTTCCGGGGAGCTTTCGTCCGGTTTCCGCGGCTCGCTCATCCCGTCGCTCCGGAACATAGCAGGTTGTCGTGGTCATCCGCACAACAGGGGGCGAGTACTGGGATCCGTGCCGTGCCACACGCATCACGTGCTCTCATGCCGGGACTCCAGGCCGGAGGCGACGCTCGGCTCCGGATCGACGTGCAAGGTCTTGGATGTGGCCAGCACCCGGACGTGACCACCCAGCCAGGCGATCACGCACAGCAGCGAAGTCACGGCGAAGGCGGTGGTATCGATCCAGGCAGGGTCGATGGTGCGCAGCGCCAGGAGTGCCGCCGCCAGGATCAGCGCCTTGATCAGGAAGGCGCCCAGAGTGGCCGGCATGAACAGGTTCGGGTCGCGGCGGCTGAGCCGGGCCACCGCCCATCCCGAAACCCCGAAGAAGGCAAGGACCAGTAGCAGCGCACAGAGTGCGCCGAGCACACCAACCGTGCCTGAGAACACGAGGAAGGCAGCGGTGCTGCCGCCTCCGACCACCAGGGTGGGAATCGCGGCGCCGCGGAGAACCTTGGCGTCGTGTTCCAGCATGCGTGAACTCCGGTGTTGGCTGTGGGTGCTTGCTCGTGAAAGCTATCACAAGGTTTCACCACGCTTTTCCATGGGCACCTTGAGATGCCGCCCGCCGTTGCCGGAAACACTCGCGACACGACACTCTGCTCTCGAAAACCGGGCTCCTTCTCCCAGCCCTTTCCTCCAGGGTTCAATCCCGGTTCACGGCCCCTTACCGGACGCCCCGCTGGTCAAGTGCAGTGCGTCACTTTTTTTCGGCGGAGTTGCTGCCGTCCGTGGCGGTCGCAAGGCGGGTTTTGGCGCGCAGCAGAGCCCGCCGACGCAGCCGCGGCAGCGTGATGAGCCCCACCGCACAAATTGCTACCAATGTGGTAACGCTCAGGACAATCGCGGGGGCGTCGAAGATCGACAGCGATACGGCGGCAAACGAGATGATCGCCGCCCACAGGTACATCAGCAGCACGGCGCGGGCATGCGAGTGGCCGAGCTCCAGCAACCGGTGGTGCAGGTGCTTCTTGTCCGGGGCGAACGGAGACTTGCCGGCCAGGGTGCGCCGCACCACCGCGAGCACCAGGTCGGCCAGGGGAAGGGCGAGGGCCAGCAGCGGCAGCAGGATCGGCAGGAAGGACACGAGGCCGCTGGAGTCGAAGTGGACGACCGCGTTGGCCTGGAATTCGCCGGTCACAGTGATGGTGATTGACGCCAGCAGCAGGCCGATCAGCATCGACCCGGTGTCGCCCATGAACACGCGCGCGGGGTTGAAGTTGTGGATGAGGAACCCCGTGCAGACCCCCACCAGGATGATCGCGATCATGGCGGGATAGGACTGGCGGTCGAACCCCTGGTCGACCGCGACCACGTAGTAGTAGGTGAAGAAGGCCGCGGCCGCGATCGCGACAATGCCCGAGGCCAAGCCGTCGAGGCCGTCAGCGAAGTTGATCGCGTTGATCGTGACCACGATCAGCAGCACGGACAGGAGGGTGCCCAGCTCCGGTCCGAGGACCAGCGTGGTCCCGGGCAACGGCAGCCACAGCAGCTGGACCCCTTGGGAGACGAGGATGCCCGCGGCCACGATCTGGCCGGCGAGTTTCGGCACCGGGGCCATCCCCCACCGGTCGTCGATGATTCCGATCACGACGATCAACGCGCCCGCCACCAGCAGGCCGCGCCACCACGTCTGGTCGAAGAACACTTCACGCAGGTGGGGCAGTTGCGCTGAGATCAGCAGTGCGGCAGCGAAACCGCCGTACATGGCGAGACCGCCCATGCGCGGAATGGGCTCGGTGTGCACGTCCCGGTCGCGGATCGGCGGGACTGCTCCGAAAGCGATTGCGGCACTGCGGACGAGTGGGGTCAGCAGGTGGGTGACCGCCACAGCGATAACGAAGGTGAGCGCGTACTCACGCACGGCGTTGCGGGGCCTTCCGTGGACCGGCCGTGCCCTCCCAGCGGCACGGCACGTGTTCTGTGAGGGGTGACATTGACGCTAGCATCGACCGGCCGCAGCGCGGACTGCTGTTCGGCATGGCCCCGTCCCTTCGGTCAGGGCGCGTCCGAGTCGTCCTTCTGTGCCGGGGGAATCCCGCTGTCTCCCTCGTCTGAGGCGCTGGTCGCCTCCGGTTCCGCGGTGCGGGGGGTTTCGCGGTTCGAGGTCTTGGGCTCCCGTTCGGGGCGCTTCAGTTCAGCGATGACTGTGCCGCACACGGAACGCAGCTGCTCGAGAGTGATCGCTCCGGAGCGGAGGACGCGCGGGACCGCGTAGGTGAGGTCGACGATCGTGGACGGCGGGGTGCTGGTGCAGGGGCCGGCGTCGAGGTAGACACTGACCGCATCGCCGAACTGCGTTTCGGCTTCCTCGACCGTGGTCGCTGCCGGCTTGCCGGTGACGTTCGCACCGCTCACAGCCATGGGGCCGACCTCTTTGAGGAGTTCCAGCGCCACCGGGTGCATGGGCATGCGGACCGCCACGGTTCCCTTGGTGTCCCCCAGGTCCCACGACAGGCTGGGGGTGGCCGCGCACACGAGTGTGAGCGGGCCCGGCCAGAACTCCTCGATCAGGTCTTGGCCGTATTTGCCGAGGTCGTCGATGAGCGCCTGCGCTGCGCGGACCGTGCCGACCAGGACTGCCGGGGGATGCTCCCGGCCGCGCTGCTTGGCGTTGCGGAGCGCGGTCACGGCCGCCGGGTTGAACGCGTCTGCGCCCACCCCGTACACGGTGTCGGTGGGCAGGACAACCAGTTCCCCCCGACGCACTGTGGAGGCCGCATCCGCGATCCCGGCCTTGCGCTGTTCGTCGTCCGCGCAGTCGTACCTGCGGCTCACACCCTCACCTCAGTCTGTCCAGGGTTGTCGATGCGGTTGACTCAGTCCACGGCACGGCGAGCGACCACGAACCGGTCCCGGTGGGCGAGGTCTTTCCGGTTGCGCACCTCGCACCAGCCGAGTTCTTCAGGGAACAGCGGCGGGATGTCGATGCCCTGTCCGTCGCCGTGCTCGATAGCGATGTATCCGCCGGGGCGCAGCAGGCGGCGGCCGACCGCTTCCAACTGGCGGATCATGTCGAGCCCGTCCGGGCCTGCCCACAGCGCGATGGCGGGATCGTAGTCGCGGACTTCCGGGGGGATCTCGTCGGCGCTGTCCAGCGGCACATACGGGGGGTTGGTGATGACCAGGTCCACCCGGCCGTGGTATTCGGGCAGGCAGGTGCGCATATCGGCGTGGTGGGCGGTGATCCGCTCCCCCAGTCCGCTGCGGGCGATGTTGCGTTTCGCCCAGGACAGCGCTGTCGCGTCCACTTCCACCGCGTGGACTCGGGAGCGGGGCACCTCTTGGGCGATGGAGATCGCGATCGCGCCCGACCCGGTGCCCAGGTCCACGACCAGGGGATCGGCGACGTCCATGGCCCGCAGGGTGTCGATCGCCCAGGAGACCATCATCTCGGTCTCGGGACGGGGGATGAAAACGCCGGGGCCTACTTCCAACTCGAGATAGCGGAAGTAGGCGCGGCCGGTGATGTGCTGCAAGGGTTCCCGTGCCGCCCTGCGGGCTACACACTCCCAGTAGCGGGCGTCGAAGTCGCTGTCCGCGACCGTGTGCAACTCTCCTCGACGGACGCCGTGCACGAACGCCGCGAGTTCCTCGGCGTCCGCCCGGGGCGAGGCAACCCCGGCTTCCGCGAGCCGAAGCGTCGCCCGCGCGACCTCGTCGAGCAGGAGGTTCACTGCTGAGCGGCCTCCAACCGCTCCTTGGTGTCGGCGTCGACGAGCGCCTGGATCACGCCGTCCAACTCCCCGTCGAGCACCTGGTCGAGGTTGTACGCCTTGTAGCCCACCCGGTGGTCGGAGATGCGGTTCTCCGGGAAGTTGTAGGTGCGCACCCGCTCGGAGCGGTCCACGGTGCGGACCTGGCTGCGCCGTTCCGCGGCGGCCTCTGCTTCGGCCGCGGCCTGCGCTTCGGCCAGCAGGCGGGCCCGCAGCACCCGAAGCGCCTGCTCTTTGTTCTGCAACTGGCTCTTCTCGTTCTGGCAGGACACCACGATCCCCGTGGGCAGGTGGGTGATCCGCACCGCGGAGTCGGTGGTGTTCACGCTCTGCCCGCCGGGGCCCGAGGAACGGTAGACATCGATGCGCAGATCGCTCTCGTTGATCTCCACCTCGATCTCTTCAGCCTCGGGCAGCACCAGCACGCCAACGGCCGAGGTGTGGATCCGTCCTTGCGACTCGGTGACGGGGACCCGCTGGACGCGGTGGACTCCGCCTTCGAACTTGAGCCGGTGCCACACGCCTTGCCCGGGTTCCACCGTGCCGCGGTTCTTGATCGCGATGGTGATGTCCTTGTAGCCGCCCAGGTCGGAGTGGGTGGCGCTGATGATCTCGGTCTTCCAGCCCTGACGCTCGGCGTACCGCAGGTACATCCGCACCAGGTCGCTGGCGAACAGCGCGGACTCCTCACCGCCCTCTCCCGCCTTGACCTCCAGGATGACGTCTTTGTCGTCGTTGGGGTCGCGGGGGATGAGCAGGGTGCGGAGCCGTTGAACCAGTTCTTCGCGCTGGGCGGCAAGCTGCTTCGCCTCGTCAGCGAAGCTCGGGTCCTCGGCGGCCAGCTCCTGGGCGGTCTCGATGTCGCTTTCGACCCGGTTCAGTTCCCGGTAGGTGGCGACGATGGGGGTGAGCTGGGAGTAGCGCTTGGCCAGGGTGCGTGCCTGAGCCTGGTCGGCGTGCACTGCTGGGTCGGCGAGCTGCTGCTCCAGCTCGTAGTACTCGCCGAGTAGGTCGTCCAGCTTCACTTCTTTTCCATCCCCCACAAGGGTCGGATCGGACTGGCAGTCGCTGCGGTGGTGCGCCCCGGGACACGGGACGCACCGCCACGGACGCTACTTGCGCTTCCCGAAACGCTTCTCGAAGCGGGCGACCCGACCGCCGGTGTCCAGGATCTTCTGCTTCCCCGTGTAGAAGGGGTGGCAGGAGGAGCAGATCTCAGCCCGGATCACTCCATTGGGCGCTGTGCTCCGGGTGACAAAGCTGTTGCCGCACGTGCAGGTCACCTGCGTGACGTGGTAATCGGGGTGAATACCGGGTTTCATGGTGGTTCTCCTCGCTAGTGGCGGTCGCCGGACGCACGCAGCCGTCACCGTTTCACTGCTGAGGCATGCGTGCGCGAACCGGTACCGCGGCGGTCGTCGTACCAGTCTGCCAGACCGTGGAACCGTGGTCGTCCGGATCGTATTCCCGTGCATAGTCGACGGGCAGGACGATGAGCACACGTCACCGCCGAACGATGCTCGGACTCACCCGTTCCGCCGGTGCAGGCCTGCACCGGCGGAACGCTAGTCGTTCGGCCCGATCGTGGTCTTCTGGACCTGCAACAGGAATTCAGCGTTGCTCTTGGTCTTCTTGAGTTTACTCAGGACCAGTTCCAACGCCTGCTGCGTGTCCAGGGCGTGCAGCACCCGGCGGAGCTTCCAGATGATGTTGAGCTCCTCGGGCGACAGCAGGATCTCCTCCTTGCGCGTGCTGGACGCTTCGATGTCCACCGCGGGGAAGAGCCGCTTGTCGGCGAGGCTCCGGCTGAGCTTGAGCTCCATGTTGCCGGTGCCCTTGAACTCCTCGAAGATCACCTCGTCCATCCGCGAACCGGTCTCGACCAGCGCGGTAGCCAGGATCGTCAAGGAGCCGCCGTTCTCGATGTTGCGGGCGGCGCCGAAGAACCGCTTCGGCGGGTAGAGCGCGGTGGAGTCGACACCACCGGACAGGATGCGCCCGCTCGCCGGTGCGGAGAGGTTGTAGGCGCGTCCCAGCCGGGTGATGGAGTCGAGCAGCACCACGACGTCCAGTCCCATTTCGACCAGACGCTTCGCCCGTTCGATAGCGAGCTCGGCAACGGTCGTGTGGTCTTCGGCGGGACGGTCGAAGGTCGAGTGGATGACCTCGCCCTTGACCGTGCGCTGCATGTCGGTGACCTCCTCAGGCCGCTCGTCGACGAGGACGACCATGAGGTGGCACTCGGGGTTGTTCTGGGTGATCGCGTTGGCGATCGCCTGCAGCACCGTCGTCTTACCCGCCTTGGGCGGGGAGACGATGAGGCCGCGCTGCCCCTTGCCGATGGGCGAGATGAGGTCGATGATCCGCGTGGTGAGGATGTGCGGCTCGGTTTCGAGGCGCAGCCGCTCCTGCGGGTACAGCGGGACCAGCTTGGAGAACTCGGGCCGGTTGCGCGCCCGCTCGGGCGGCATGCCGTTCACGCTGTCCAGCCGGACCAGCGCGTTGAACTTCTCCCGACGCTCGCCTTCGCGCGGCTGGCGCACCGCTCCGGTGATGGCGTCACCCTTGCGCAGGCCGTACTTGCGGACCTGGGCCAGCGAAACGTAGACGTCGTTGGGACCGGGCAGGTAGCCGGTGGTCCGCACGAACGCGTAGTTGTCGAGGATGTCCAGGATGCCCGCGACCGGCAGGAGGACGTCGTCCTCGCTGATCACCGGCTCTTGGTCAGCACGCTCCCGGTTGCGGCGGTCACGGCGGTCACGGCGGCGTCCCCGGCGGCGGGACCCTCCGCTGTACTCCTCGTCGTCGCTGTCGCTCTTGGTGCCGTTCTGCTGCTGGGAGGCCTGCTGGTCGCTGCCTCCGTCGCGGTTACGGCTGCGACGGCGCCGCTCCCTGGTGCCGTTCTGGCCGTTCTGGGCGGGCTGTGCGGTTGTGGTCTTCTCAGTTTCTGCGGGAGCCGACGCCGTGGCGTCCTCCTTGGCGCTCTCAGTGGTGTCGCTGCTCTCGGCCGCCGGGGTCTCCGCGGTTTCTTCACCGCTGCGGCGGCGGGAACGGCGACGGGTCCGTTCCGGCTTTTCAGCCGACTCTGTTGCAGTTTTCTCGGTGGTCTTGTCCGCCTTTTCTGCCGCCGGTTCGGTGGCGGGAGCCTCAGTCGTGGCGGCGGACTCCTTCTTTTTCGCGGCTGTGGTGCTCGCGGTTTCGGCGGTCTTCGCCGTTGTGGTCTCGGGCGCGCTGACCGGCCCACCCTGCTTGGCTTCGATCGCAGCGATGATCTCGCTCTTGCGCATCCGGCCGGTGCCCGTGATTCCGAGGTCGGACGCCAGACGCTGCAGCTCCGTGAGCTTCAGCGCGGCCAGCCCGGTACCTCCGGAGCGGCTACGGGACCGCGTTGACGCGCTCTTGCCAGCGGGGGGCGCGGCGTCGCCGACGTCCACTTTGGACGAGGTCGTGTCCTGCGTACCGACCGCCGCGTCCTGGTGGAGTTCGGTGGTGTCGCTCACTAAGGGTCCTTCCCAAGGAGCGGGCTGGTGCCGTCATGACGAAGTGATCGGCCAGCCCGGTGGTGCGAACCGGCTAGGGCCGGGTCAGGCGTGCCCAGTGTGGCTGCCGGAACCGCTACTGGACAACGAGTTTTACCCGATCGCGGCAGGCGCTGGACACATCCAGGCACTGGGACGATGGGCTGCATGAAACTGCCCTCGGGCCATCCTGTTGTTTCTGTGCCAGGAAACTAGGGACTTCAATGGAGTGGGCAGAGCCACGGACACGCCGCGGATTCGACACAGTGGCAACCGTGTGAAGCGCTTGCGGAACGGGAACCGCTTGCGCGGTTGACGCGGAAAACACTGCGGCGGATAAGCACAGGCCCCGTGGCGGGGCACCTGGTGCTTCACCTACCCTAACATCACCGGAGCCCACAGCTATTCCTCGGCACAAGTCTATGAACGGGGAGAAGTGACACGTACCCCTACCAGATCAATCGCTAAGGGGCGTATGTGCCATTCAGTACCCGCTCGCCGCCGGATTGAATCAACTATGGCGCTGTTCTTTTGTGGAGATTCGCCGTGGGGATCGCCCGCGGCACCGTGGTAGAGCACTAAGACGGTAGGTCCGGCTCCGGAGATCACCGCCGCCAGGCCGTCGCCGCGCAGGGATTCGACCAGCGCAGCGCTTTCCGGCATGGCTTCGGCCCGATACGACTGGTGCAGCCGGTCCTCGGTCGCCTCGAACAGCAGCTCGGGGCATTCGCGGACGGCCGCGACGAGCAGGGCCGCGCGTCCCGCGGAGAACGCGGCGTCGGAGTGCGGCACCGTCTCAGGCAGCAGCCCCCGGGCCCGCTGGGTGGACAGGCTCCGACGGGGCACGCAGACGATCGGCAGCACCCCGGGTGCGGGAGCTGCCGTCCAGGCACGCCAGGTCTTGGCACCGTGCCAGGAGATGGTGAACCCGCCATAGACACACGGGGCCACGTTGTCCGGGTGGCCTTCGATATCGGCCGCGGTCTGGAACACCCAGTCCCGGTCGAGCCGGCCGCCGCCGACCAGGGCCGCGGTCGCGGCCACGCCCGCCACGATCGCCGAGGCGGACGACCCCAGTCCTCGGCCGTGCGGGATGGCGTTGCGGCAGCGCAGGTCGACACCGGGCATGGTCTGACCGACGGCATCGAATGCGGCGCGCATGGCGCGTACCACCAGATGCGACTCGTCGAGAGGAACGCTGTCCGCTCCTTCCCCCTCGACAGCCACCGTAACATTGCGGTCCTCGCGGACGCGGACTTCGACCTCGTCGGACAGGTCCAATGCGAGTCCAAGAGAGTCGAATCCCGGTCCGAGGTTCGCGCTCGTAGCAGGGGTACGCACAGTAACCGCGGTGCGCTGCGGCTGAGGCATTCAGTGGCTCCGAATGAGGAGGGTCTGGGCTAGGCCAGGCCGAGCGCCGCCGCAGCGGCCTGGGCATCGACAGGAATCGTGGTGGCAGAGGAGGCGCCGGCCAGAGCCCAGTCGGGGTCTTTGAGGCCGTTGCCGGTGACCGTGCAGACGACGCGGCTGCCCCGCTCGATCTGCCCGGCTTCCACTGCCTGCAGTAGGCCCGCCACACTGGCCGCGGAGGCCAGTTCCACGAAAACCCCTTCCTGGCCGGCAAGCAGCCGGTAGGCGGCGAGAATCTGCCGGTCGGTGACCGCATCGATGCGACCGCCGGACTCGTCGCGGGCCTTTTCCGCAAACCGCCAGGAAGCAGGGTTGCCGATCCGGATGGCAGTAGCAATAGTACGCGGCTGGGTCACCGGTGCGCCATCGACGATCGGTGAGGCCCCGCTGGCTTGGAAGCCGAACATGCGCGGCAGGCGGGTGGCCAGTCCGTCTGAGTGGTACTCCTGGTAGCCCATCCAGTAGGCGGTGATGTTGCCCGCGTTGCCCACCGGCAGGCAGTGGACGTCGGGAGCGTCGCCGAGGGCGTCCACGATCTCGAACGAGGCGGTCTTCTGGCCCTGGAGGCGGAACGGGTTGACCGAGTTGACCAGCGCCACCGGGTAGTCGGTGGAGAGCTGGCGGGCCAGTTCCAGACAGTCGTCGAAGTTGCCGTCGACTTGGAGCAGGCGGGCGCCGTGGACGAGGGCTTGCGCCAGTTTGCCCATGGCGATCTTGCCCCGGGGCACGAGGACCGCGCAGGTCATCCCGGCGCGTACCGCGTAGGCGGCGGCGCTGGCGCTGGTGTTCCCCGTGGACGCGCAGATGACCGCTTTGGCTCCTTCCTCAGCGGCTTTGGAGATGGCCATGGTCATCCCGCGGTCTTTGAAGGAGCCCGTGGGATTGAGCCCTTCAACCTTGAGGTAGACC
>NZ_BCWB01000071.1 GCF_001592045.1 Thermobifida fusca NBRC 14071 = JCM 3263
GCGCGCCAACCATCCGCCGCTCATCGCCGACCATCGGGCGGTCGCGATGCAGCTTCCCTGGCCGCCCGCTGCCTCATCCCCGGACCGGCACCTCCCCCTCATCGCGCTCTTCGCGGAACTGCAGATCGCTGTGCTGCGCGGGGAGCTGAGCTGGACCGTGCCGGAGCGGGACGATCCCGCCGAGTACGGGCAGGCCCTGGCCCGCACCGTCTACCGGCGGCTTTTGGAGTACCTGCGGCAGCGTGCCCCCGCGCTCTCCATGGTGCTGCGCCAGCTCGATCCGGCCAGTAGCGCGCGGGTGACCTCAGGCGACTCCACCGAACTGGGCGAGCATCGGAACCGGGTGGAGCTGGCCGCAGACCGGGCGCTCCTTGCCCGCACCCACCCGTCCTGGTGGGTCTGTCTGGAAGCCACCTGTACGAACAGCACCCTGCGGCTCCTGCTCACCGTGCAGGGGGTTGGCGCTCCCGCGACCGGGGTGCTCGCGGTGACCGCTGACGCCCTGGTGGACTCCCCTCGCGGCATCGAGGACGCGCTCGACCTGGCCCCCACCGACTGTGTGACGTTGCTCTCTTCGGACAGCGCCGATGAGCGCTGGCCGGAAGTGGCGGCGCTGACCGACGAGGCGATCTCCCGCGCCGTCGACCGTTTGACTTCGGTGATGGCCTGACCGCCGCAGCCGATCCGCCGGCTGCGGCGGGGTCAGCTCTCCGCCACCGCCATCAGCAGCAGGATCAGCAGCAGCACGATGATGGTGACGATGACGGCGGGAAGCACCCACCCCTGCGAGAGCACCGGGTCGTCTGCCTGCTGGCTCGTGGTCTGCGGCAGCGTGGGATAGTTCGGCCGCGGCGTCGTGATCGGGGGGTGGGGCGGGAGCGAAGGCATCGAACTGTGCGTCGTCACGTTCGGATGCGCCCGTCCCCCCGAGTTGGGGTTGGGTACCGGCGGGCCCGGTTGGGGGTACCGGTAGCCCGACTGCGGCCCGGTGTGCGGCGGGGTGGGCGGGGCGGGGGGCGGCTGAGGGGGGAACGGGGTCTGCGGACCGCTCTCGCTGACCTGCTGATTCGGGTAGGGCGAGACGAAGGGGGTCGGGCTGATCGCGCGCTTCTCCCCCTCCTCCACTGCCTGCGAGGTGGAGACTTTCGTCTCGTCCTCCACGTTGTGGCCGAGCAGGCGCATCAGCAACTGCTTAGCGGTGGGCCGCTTGTCCGGGTCCTTGTCCAAACAGTCGGCGACGATCTCCCGCAACGGCTCCGGCACTTCGCTGATGTCCGGGGGTGCGCTGACCACCCGGTGCGCGACCGCCGGCACACTGTCCGAGCCGAAGGGGGCGTTGCCGGTGGAGGCGAACGCCATCACACAGCCCCAGGCGAAGACGTCCACCTTGTCGGTGATGTTCTTCCCCGTGATCTGCTCCGGAGCCATGTAGGACGGGGTGCCGACGATGGAGTTGGTCATCGTCGCGGTGCTGTCCGTGACCCGGGCGATACCGAAGTCGATCACCCGCGGACCGTCGGGGCCCAGCAGCACGTTGCCGGGTTTGAAGTCGCGGTGCACGATCCCCGCCTGGTGGATGGCGACCAGCGCGGTCGCGGTGGACACGGCCAGGCGTTGGAGGGCTGCCCCCTTGCGCGGCCCCTCCTTGGACACCGCTTCTTGCAGGTCCGGCCCTTCCACGTATTCGCTGACCACGTAGGGCGGGTCAGCGTCGAGGTTGGCCTCATGGATCGCAGCGGTGCAGAAGGAGGCCACTTTCTGTGCAGCACGAACCTCCTTTTCGAACCGTTTACGCAGTTCGGTGTCCTGCGACCACTGCTCGTTCAGCACCTTGATCGCGTATTTCTGGCCTTCGGAGTCGCGAGCAAGGTAGACGATTCCCTGGCCCCCGCGCCCTAGACGTCCAATCACGCTGTATTGACCGAACGTGGTGGGGTCGTTCGGCTGCAGCGATTCGGGACCGGGCATCGATCTCCTCCAGAACGGTCGTGGACGTCGTCAGCGCACGACCAGAGTATGTGTTAGGGGTTCCACGGCATAAGCCACTGCGAGATACAGAGTGGCGTAATCGATGAGAGCGATCAAACCGGCCAACCGCTCCACCGGGCTCCTGCCCTGCGCGGCAACCTCGCTCACCAGCACTTCTGCTGTTTCTGCCGTGTGTTCGGCCCGTGCGAGGTCCGCGGCTTCCTCCGGCAGGGCTTCGTCGTCGCGGAAAAGCAGGAGCCGCATCCGGATTCCCGGGGCGTCTGCCGGATCGTCGAACAGGCCGCGCGACGCTTGCAACGGCCCGGTGAGGACCGCGGGCTGCGCCCAGGCGGCTTCGGGAGGGCTGGGGAGCAGCACCGGGTAGCGGGCGTTGGCCGCGAACTGGACGGCTGCCCAGCGGGCCGCGAGCGCGGTGAGAGGGGTCGCGCCCCACAGCACGGGCAGAGTGTCCGCGAACGCCAGAGCGAGTTCCTTGGCCGGGTTGTCTTCGATACCGACCGTGGGACGGCACTGGTGGGCGACCTCCTCCAGACGCTGGGCGGCGGCGTCGAGCTCAGCGTCGGTGAACGCCCGGATCCCGGCCTGCTCCACCGCGGCGAACAGGGGGACGGTGAGGGACCACAGGAGGGTCCGCGGCTCTCCGACCATGGGCAGGGCAACGAAAGGGGCACGGGCCCGCTCGGCGAGCTCCCGCAAGGGCCCGCTCCGCGGTCCTACCGCCACGAACCGGCTGCCGCGCCGTACCGCTTCTGCGGCGAGCCGCAGGGTGGTGTCCGCCTCCTGGTTGCTGCCGGTCGACACGGCGATGACGAGGTCGGGCACTCCCACCCAGCCAGGCAGTCGGCATCCGGTCACAGTGACGATCGGCACGGGGCTTCTGACCCCGACCAGGGTTTCGAGGACCGCTCCGGCGAACGCGGCGACGTCGGTGCCCGCGACGACCACGGACCGCGGTCGGCCGTCGTCAGCGAGCAGGCTGAGCCCGGAATGCGCTGCGACAGTGCGAGCCTGGCGGACCTGGGCGGCAGCCGTAGCGGTCTGCCGCAGCAGGCCTTCCGGATCGAGCGACGGGTCGGTGCCCACGTCGTCGAGCCGGTGCTCTTCGAACACGAATGCCATGCCCGTTTCCCCTCTCGACGAGCCTCCCGGTCCGGAGCACGGTGCTCCGGACCGGGGCATGCCCTACGCCAGTGCTATTCGATCTTGCGGGCCTCGTCGACGAGCAGGACGGGAATCCCGTCGCGAATGGGGTAGGCGAGACCGCTCTCGTCGCAGACGAGCTCACCGGCTTCCTCGTCCAGCCGCAGCGGAGCTTTGCTCTGCGGGCAGACCAGGATTTCCAGCAGCCATTCGTCGATCTTGGTGCTCATAGGAGCCTTCCTCCTGTTGTCGGATGCGCCAGGTGCAGCGGTCAGGCCCGGATGATCGCCAGGACCTCGTCGCGCAGCTCCGCCATGGACTCGGTGTCAGGGGCCTCCACGTTGAGCCGCAGCAGCGGCTCGGTGTTGGACGCCCGCAGGTTGAACCAGCGTTTCCCGGTGAGGTTCACGGTGAGACCGTCAAGGTGGTCCACGCTCTCCACATCCGCGCGCCCGGTGAATGCCTCCTCCACCGCTGCCATGCGTCCCGCCTGGTCGGCGACCCGGGAGTTGATCTCTCCCGAGGCCACGTACCGGGTGTATTCGGCGGTGATCTCCGACAGCGGCCGGTGGTCCGTGCCCAGCACCCGCAGCACGTGCATCGCGGCGAGCATGCCGGTGTCGGCCTTCCAGAAGTCCCGGAAGTAGTAGTGGGCCGAGTGCTCGCCGCCGAAGATCGCTCCGGTCTGGGCCATGGCGGCCTTGATGAAGGAGTGGCCGACCCGGGTACGCACCGGGACCCCGCCGTGCTCGGCCACGATCTCGGGAACCGCCCGGGAGGTGATGAGGTTGTGGATGATGGTCGCGCCCGGTTCTTGAGCGAGTTCTTGGACCGCGACCAGCGCGGTGATCGCCGAGGGCGGCACCGGCTCGCCGCGCTCGTCCACGACGAAGCAGCGGTCGGCGTCCCCGTCGAAGGCCAAGCCGATGTCGGCCCCGGTCTCGCGGACTTTCGCCTGGAGGTCGACGATATTGGCGGGGTTCATCGGGTCGGCCGGGTGGTTGGGGAAGGTGCCGTCCAGCTCGAAGTAGAGGGGGATGATCTCCAAGGGGAGGGCGTCCAGGAGCTGGTCGCCGAGGACCGCGGGCACCGTGTGTCCGCCCATTCCGTTGCCCGCGTCCACCACGACTTTGAGTGTGCGAATCCCGGAAAGGTCCACGAGCTTGCGCAGGTGCGCGGCGTAGTCGGCGAGCAGGTCCCGCTCGGTGACGGTTCCGCGAGGGCCGTCGTAGGCGGGGACGCCTTGTTCGACGAGTTCCCGGATCTCCGCCAGCCCGGTCTCCACGCCGATGGGCGCTGCCCCGGCCCGGCACATTTTGATCCCGTTGTACTGGGCAGGGTTGTGGCTGGCGGTGAACATGGCTCCGGGGATGTTGAACTTGCCCGAAGCGAAGTAGAGCAGGTCGGTCGATCCGAGGCCCGCCATGATCACGTCGCGCCCTTGGGCGTTAGCGCCCTCGGTGAACGCGGCGGCCAGCTCGGGGGATGAGGGGCGCATGTCGTGGGCGACGACGATCGTGTCGCCGTCGACGATGCGCGCAAACGCCGCCCCCACTGCCCGCGCGATATCCGCGTCGAGCGTGTCGGGGAAGACGCCCCGGATGTCGTATGCCTTAAAAATCTGACCGAGGTCACCCACAGTAGCTCCGGAGGTGTCGATAAGCGGCCGATGGTCAGTGGCACGGGCCGCTGCGGCCCGCAGGGTCCAACGTACAAGACGCCGGTTTCGCGTTAGGTGACCGAACGGTACTGTGACGGCCGTCCCACGGCGCGATCCGTGCCCGGCCTCGTGTCGTGCGGACCGCCCTCCTCGGGGGCCTCACACGTCGTAGGGGGGTCGGCGCGGAGGGCGGTCGGGCTGGTCGTCGGGGCGGACCGGTTCGGAGCGGAGCACGCGAAGGTGCCCGCGGCGGATGGTCTCGATCCCCTGCCCGGTGGGCTCGGGCCGCGGTTTTTTGACAGGCTGTCGTCCCGCTTCGCGCACCGCGTTGGCGAGCGCTTCCAGATCGTCGCTCCCCGGTCCTCCGGTCGCGGTGTCAGCGGGCAGCCGGACGATCTCCCACCCGAGTGGCGCGGTCAGCCGGTCGGCATGCATCGCACACAGGTCGTAGCAGTGCGGTTCGACGTATGCAGCGAGCGGGCCGAGCACCGCAGTGGAGTCTGCGTAGACATAGGTGAGCGTGAAGACTGCTGGCTGCCTGCACGCGGTGCGCGAACAGCGTCTGCTAACGCTCACGTAGACAGACGGTATCCCTTTCCTGACCACTCTGCCACCTTCGCCGTAGGGTGTCCCCTCTGTCGGAGCGAAATCGGACACCTTCCGGCCTCCCCAAGGCTGCGTTGCGGGGCTGTCATGTCTTAGGCTCGAAAGTGTGCGACACTTGCACCTTAACCAATCGCAGGCCGGACGTATACGACGCCGGGACCGCCGGGGCCGAGGCATTCGCGGCCCACTGACGCCTCCAGGAGTTCCCCTCACGCGCAGCAGGGCGCAGGTGTTCGACGATCTCGTTCTTGACGCGGTCGAACGCTTGGAGCGGGTGTGGGCCCGGGAACTCGCCCACGTGGAATTCCTCGTCGAAGACGTCCCTCAAGTGCCGCGCGGGGTGACCGCTGAGGACGGCATCCCTTTTTCCCGACTGGAGACGTCGAAGTCCGGTCGGGCTCGCATCATCGTCTACCGCCGCCCGGTAGAAATCCGCACCAAAGACCCCGAAGAGATGGCCCTGTTCGTCTACGACACGGTGGTTGAGGAGGTCGCCAATCTCCTCGGACTTGAACCGGAGACAGTCGACCCAGAGGCCTGAGTCAGACCTGGATCGTGGGGGTGGCCGTGGGCTACGGCCACCCCCACTGTGCGTAGCGCACCCGTCAGGGCACGATGCCGGTCATGCTGTTGACGACCGGGGGCAGCGGCACCTGGACAGGGGCAGGCAGCAGCGGCAGCACGCTGCTGGTGCCGTCCACGGTCACCATGCGCGCCGCGTGCACAGGCCCGCCTTCCACGACTTCGACGAGCCAGGCGACGGCCCCGTCCGCCGGGTCGAGGTCCGGGGCGAGGGTGCTGCCGGCTTCCACGGTGACGCGGAGCGGCTCGCCTTGCTCCCCGCGGGCCTCGACGGGGGTCAGGGTGACAGTGGCGGCTTTTTCCGGTGCTCCCAGGAGCAGTGCGTGCTCGGCGTCGTCGAACGGGGGCGGGGCGACCGCGCGGGCATCAGGCCCCGGAGTGAGCGGCTCGGTGGCCGCGGTGTAGGCGGCGCCCTCGTCAGGGTGGCGGATGGCCACGCCGACCACGACGGGGTGGTCCGCGATGACGACCAGGGTGGCGTCCCGGCGTTCCATGGGGCCTTCCAAGCTCACCCGGGTGGTGGCGGCCGGGGCCACTTCCACGTCGGTCAGTGTTTCCGCGTCCACTTCGCCGTCCGGGGTGAGCAGGCGGAGCTGTACCGTGGTGGGCTCGTCGGAGACTGCGGCGAGGATCAGCCGCCGGTTGCCGTCCCCGCCGGGGATGCCAGGGATCACATGGCTGGTGGCGGGCGCGGCAGTGGCGGGAACCCAGTCGGCGTCCCTTCCGGAGCGTTGCGCGTACAGTGCGGCCGCGACCCGGCCCGCGTTGGTGCGGACGTGGACTGCGACCGCTTCAGCGTGCTCGACGAGAGGCAGCACCGACAGTTCCACCTCCGTGTAGGGGTCGACCGTGATCCCCCGAGTCTCCAGGGAGAAGGTGGGGCCGTCAGGCGCGTAGAGGTCCACGTTGACGGTGGCCGCGGTCTCGTCGATGTTGGCCAAGTGGAGCCGCAGGTCTTTGAGTTCTGTACCGCCGGGGGCGGCGAACCAGGTGCTGGAGGACGGTTCCGCGCAGCGCGCCTCCGTGGTTCCGCTCTCCCCGGCGGTGAGGTGGGTGATCTCGGCTCCGGCAGCGAATCCGCGCTCCGCCCGGACCACGGTGCCGCTTTCGGTTTCCTCCGGTTCGTGCTGCCACGGCTCTCCCACCTCGGTGGCAGGGCGGGCCGGGCTGGCGTCGGCGGTGTTGGGGGCGGTCTCCAGGACGCCGTCGTCGGTGTCCTGGGTGCCAGGCGCGTACCCGGCGACCAGTGCGCGGATCTCCTCGCCTTGAGGGGTGGGGCACAGCCGCGTGGTGGACTCGACCGGGGCCAGCACGGGCTCGGCGTCCGCGGTGGAGGACGGCAGCGCGGCAGCGGTCAGGTGCGCTACCCCGAACAGTGCGGACAGCGCAACGACCACGAGGAACAGTAGCGCGAAGCGGTTCTCGACCAGCAGTTTCACTGGGCCCCCTCTCCTCGCTGGCGGCTGTGCCGTCGGCCGCGGCGGCCGCGGCCCGCCCGGCGGGTTCCCTCCGTGGTGCGGCGCAGTCCCCGGGGCCGGCGGGGCCGCAGCGCCGGTTGGGCTGCCTGCTCACGCAGGTCTTCCTCGGTTTTGGCGCCGGGCAGCGCCAGCGCTCCCACCACAATGAGCAGGATGGCTTGGATCACGAGCCACACCTGCCGGGCTGTGCCGGTGTAGGTGAGGACCAGCGTGCCGCCTTCGGGGGGCAGGGAGAACTCTTGCATCCCCCATTCGGTGGCCGCCCCGGCGAGCACCCGGCCGTCCAGGGTCGCCTGCCAGTCGTCTCGGGCAGGTTCTGCCAGCAGCAGACGGCGGCCTTCCGGGCCGGGGGGAATCGTGACCTGGGCGTCGAGCGGGCCGGACTGGAGCACGATCGGTTCGGCGTCGTCTTCCGGTCCGACGATGCGGAGCCGTCCCGTTTCCGCGAGCAGCCGCCACAGGGCGAATTCTTCTGTGAGTTGGAGGCGTTCCACGCCGGGCAGGGCGTCGATCGCGTCCACCAGGGTGCGGTCCACGGCGTCGCCTACCGCGGGCGCGGGGACGACAAGGTAGCGGATACCGAACTCGGCGAGGGCTGCGGCGTCGTCGCCGCCGCGGCCGGCCGCCATGGCGGCCACAACTTCCCCAAGCCGTCCGTCCACGGCAGGGTCCGGCGGGATCTGCGGCTCCCCGAGCCGGGGCGGCTGGCCGCGCAGCACGGTGTAGCTGACGACCCCGTCGTCCCGCGGGGAGATGACGAGGGTGCGCGGCTGGGTGCCGTCGGCGCTCACCGACTCCAGGAAGGGCGGGAGCGCGGGGGGAGCATCGCCGGTGAGCGGTCCTTCCACGCCACGCCACATCCACAGCCCCGCCGCCGAGAGCGGGGTGGTCAACGCCAGCAGGGCCGCGGTAGCCGCGAACAGCCGGCGGTGCCAGCCCAGCCGCCACAGGTCGCTGAAGGACTGGGAGGCAGTGGCCGCGGACAGCAGCATCGCGGTGGAGGCGAACGCCAGAGCCACACCTGGCCAGGCCGTGGAGTCCGTGGTAGCGGAGAGCGACAGCGGAAGCCTGCTGACCACGATGGCGATGAGGATGCCGAAGAGGGCAACACACCAGCCGGCGGCCACCAGCATCCGGTTGCGGCGCAGCAGCAGGGCGCACAGCGCTGCCGCGACGAAGCCCCCGGTGACCCAGAGCGGCGGGGCGCCCGGCCCGCCCGGGGAGAGGAGGAGCAGGGCTTCGGCGGGGAGCTGAGGGTTGACGATGTCGGAGCGGTTGATCCCCGCTTCCAGCAGCCACAGCCACGGGCGGCGGAAGAGTTCCACGGTCCACGGCAGCAGCAGCACCAGCGGGGTGACCAGGCTGATGGCCAGGCTGACCTGCAAGCGGCGGCCGAGGTGCCCGAACGCGATGGCGATGAGCACCCCGGTGACCAGGGCCAGCACCCACACCAGGGGCACGAACGCCATCAGCAGGGCCAGGAGCAGGCCCAGCGCCCACGCGGCGCGGCGGGAGCGGCGCGGGTTGAGGGTGAGCACCCTGGTGACCAGCAGTCCGAGGACGGGGAAGAGCGCGTGGACGAGAGCGGTTCCGACCCGTCCTTGCGCAATCGCTCCCGTGGCCACGGGCAGCAGCGCGTACGAGGCGGCCATCCACAACTGGGCGGGGCGGTAGCGCACGACCCGGCGGGCGAGCCGGTAGGCGGTGAAGCCTGCGAGGGGCACACAGCCGAGGAGGATGCCGACAACCGCCAGCCACGGCTTGCCCAGGGCAAGGGTGGAGAGCGCGGCGAGCACAGCGAGGTAGGGCGGGGCCACAGCGTCCGAGCCGACGCCCACGTCGTGCCAGCCCGCCAGGTACATGTCCCACAGGTCGGTGGCGCTCCCCCACACGGGCGGCAGGGCGCCTCCGGCGAGCCGGTCGCCGAACAGCAGGGAGCGCCCGGCGATGAGGGCGACGACGGTGAGCGCGGTGATCGTCAGGACCGCGGGATTGGTGATCGTCCTGCGCAGCAGGCCGGTGTCGTCCTGCAGGGGGTCGTCGTCCTCGTCGGCTTGGGGGGCCACGGTCACCGCGTGGTGGCGGCCCGGCCGGTCCAAGGGGGTGGGGTCGCCGCTGAGCAGGTTGGCGACGGCTTCGGTGAACTGGCGCAGCGCTACCCCGCGCGCCATGAAGGGCCGGATCGCGCTGTAGGTCCGGCGCCGTCCCCGGCGGCGGCGGATCCGGGCCCGCACCAGCCGGAACGGCATCACAAAGAACACGGACGTGATGGCTGCCGCCTCGTCGAGGGCGTTGGCGGGCTGTTTGGCGACTAAGTAGGTGAGGACGCGCAGTGACGAAGCGAAGGAGTTGCGGAGCAGCGCGGCCAGCATCGCCCCCAGGGGCAGGTTGGCGAGCAGGACGTAGAGGGCGTTGCGCCGGTCGATGCGGCGGGGGTGGTCGCTCGTGGCGTGGATGTGGCGGCGACGGCGTGCCGCGGCTTCGGCATGGTAGGCGACGGCGTCGGTGACGATGAGGACCCGGTGCCCGGCACCGCCGACCCGCCAGCAGAAGTCGATGTCGTCGCGGAACAGCCGCAGCGAGCGGTCGAATCCGCCGAGTTCTTCCCACACGTCCCGGCGGATCAGCATGCATGCGCTGGAGACGGCGAGGACTTGCCGGGTGCCGTCGTGCTGTCCGTGGTCGACTTCCGCGTACTCCAGCCCGGTTTCGCGGCGTCCCGCGCCGTCGATGGTGACACCGGCTTCGAGGAGGAGCCTGCGGTCGAACCAGTCGCGGAGTTTAGGACCGAGGACGGCGGCCCGCGGGTTTTCGTCTGCGGTGGCGAGGAGCTGGGCGAGGGTATCCGGCTCGGGGGTGCAGTCGTCGTGGATCAGCCAGATCCACTCCACGGCTCCCTCGGTGTCGGCGAGTTGGGAACGGGACCGGGGATGGTCGAGAGCTGCCTGAATCGCTTCCCCGTACCCGGTGGTGCGGGGCAGGGTGAGGATCATCTCGGAGTTGATGTACTCGGCGAGGATGGCCCCGCTGCGATCACGGCTTCCGGTGTCGACGCCGATGATGCGCTGCACCGGCCGAGTCTGGGAGCGGATCGCTTCCAGCGTCTCCGGCAGCCAGCGGGCGCCGTCGTGGGTGACGACGACGGCGGTGACGATATGCCGGGCGAAATCGAGGGGTAACACTGCTGGTGGTCGCCTCAGGGTTTACACAATGGGCAAAAAGGTTATTGCGGTCAGTTCTCTATCGGAGGATCACGATACGCCACTCCGGCTTCCCGTGGGTCTCGGCTTCCCGCAGGCCTCCGCCCGAAGGTATGCCGTCTGCAACTCTCCGGGCGGATAACCCGTGATGGGTAAACCGGGAAAACACGATGAAGTAAAGAACTACCAAAAAGCGTGCGCCTCGGATAAAAAAACCGAGACGCACGCTGTGGTGTGCTGTGAACTAGATCGTTTCAGAAGAGAAATCGAAATCCTGTCCAGCAGCCTTCTTGAGGCGGCGCCGCTCCCGCTCGGAGAGGCCTCCCCAGATACCGAAGCGCTCGTCATGCTCTAGCGCATATTCCAGACATTCCGCCCGCACTTCGCACGAGTGGCAGACCTTCTTGGCTTCCCTGGTGGAGCCGCCCTTCTCGGGGAAGAACGCCTCAGGATCGGTCTGCGCGCACAGTGCGCGCTCCTGCCAGCTCAGGTCTTCGCCTGGGCCGTGCGCCAGCGGGATAACCTCGCTCATGCGCACCTCCTATTTACCCCCCTGGATGCACCCTCCCATTACGACCCCCGGGGAGGGTTGGAATCACACCTTAGAAATTACACGCACGGTCTCCGCTATACGTCAACCGCGCTGGCTGGTAATCCCCTGAATATCAGATAACAAACACGATTCCGAGTCTGTTCACGCGACTCCAGGGGATTACCTCGCCCTTTTCGTGGGTGTTCGGGGGTTCAGGCTCAGGACAGGTTGTTGTCCCCGTACTGCCCGGACCAGGGGTCGCCCGTCTCCGCTCCGGACTGCTGCTCAGACGAGTAGCCGCCGGAGGAGGCAGGGTAACCGCCGGTGCCGTACTGGCCCGGATCGGCATAAGGCTGGTTTCCGCCGCTCGCGCTGTCTGCGGCTCCCGGGGCCGGCTGGGACCAGCCGTGCTGGATCGCTTCCTGGGCAGCGCGTTCTTCGGCGCGCGCGCCGTCGCTCACCGCGTGGGCTCCGGTGGCGGGGTCGGAGACGGCGGGCTGGACCAGGGTCGCCTCGGAGTCGCTGGCGGAGTATCCG
>NZ_BCWB01000072.1 GCF_001592045.1 Thermobifida fusca NBRC 14071 = JCM 3263
GCTCCGGTTCCGCGGGGTTGTCGGCGCCGGAGTAGTCGTAGAATCCGCGTCCGCTCTTGCGGCCGAGCAGGCCCGCGGCCACCATGCGGCGCAGCAGCGGGGCCGCCGCGTAGCGGGGGCGGCGGAATTCGTCCCACAGGACGTCCATGACGTCGAGGAGCACGTCCAGGCCGACGAGATCCATCAAGGTGAGCGGCCCCATGGGGAATCCTGCCGCGCTGGTGATGGCGGTGTCGATCTGCTCCCGGGTGGCCAGGCCCTGCTCATAGACGGCGACGGCGTGGTTGAGGTACGGCACGAGCAGCGCGTTGGCCACAAACCCGGCCCGGTCGCCGACCGCTACCGGGGTCTTGCCCAGCCGGGTGACGACCTGGGTCGCTGTCTCGCGCACGTGGGGTTCGGTGACGACCGTGGTGACGATTTCGACGAGCCGCATCACCGGTGCAGGGTTGAAGAAGTGCAGCCCGATGACTTTTCCTGGGCGGCTGGTGAGTGCGGCGATTTCGGTGACGGACAGCGAGGACGTGTTGGTCGCCAGGATCGCGGCGGGCGGCAGGATGCGGTCCAGGTCTGCAAAGACAGAGCGTTTGATGTCGAGGCGCTCCGGGACTGCCTCCACAGCGAGGTGCGCGTCGGCGAGGTCGTCGCGGGATGTGGTGAATGTGACGCGTCCGAGGATGGCGCGTTGCTCGTCTTCAGTGAGTTTGCCTTTGGCGACGGCTTTGGCCAGGGATTTCTCCAGGTGTGTCCGGCCGCGTTCCAGGGCGGCGTCGTCGATTTCGACCCCGGTGACGGTGAAGCCCGCACGGGCGAACACTTCGACGATGCCGGCGCCCATCGTGCCGAGCCCGACCACTCCAACCTTGTTGATTTCCTCCACCATGGCCACCACCCTAGACGGGGCGGTTTCCGCTGTTCGCCGGGCCTCCCCGGTTCACGGGAGGCCCGGGTACCGATGCGGGGCGCGGCTCAGCAGTCGACCAGTTCCGGCGACTGGTTGAGGAGTTGGGCACGGGGCGTGATGAAGTCCTGGTAGGCGGTTTCCGCGTCGGGGCGGAACAGGGCGACTTTGTGGCAGTTCTGGAAGGCCAGGCGCAGTCCGAAGTGCCGTTGGACGGCGCCGCGCATCGCGTCGCTGGCGAGCAGCCGCAGGAGTTGCCCGCGTTCTTTTTCGCCTGGCGGCGGGACTTCGTTGGCCGCGTAGTCGAGGCGGTCGGTGGCGATCTGCTCGGCGAGCCGGGTGATGACGTCCCAGGCGTAGGGGAGTGACTCCCGGATGCAGGCGATGAACTCGTCGTCGGTGACCGGGCCGCGGCGGGCCTTGTCGAGGAGTTCGGGTGAGACCGTGAGCGACATGGTGTCCCCTTTCTGACAGGTCCGGGGGTGGTGCTGCGGCGGAGCGTCCTGCTCTGCTCACGTTCCGCTCCCCCAGTGCGACGTTAGGTCTCGTTTCTCCGAGCGTCATGCGGCAGCGGAGTGAGACCTTGCTTACCGTAATTGAAAATGGTTTTCATTATCAACCCGGTTGGGGCATCCCGCGCCACTCGATCCCGCAGAACCGGTAGCGTGCTCTTCGTGCGTCTCGTTATCGCCCGTTGCAGTGTTGACTACGTCGGCAGGCTCACCGCCCACCTGCCTATGGCGCCCCGCCTGATCCTCATAAAGGCAGACGGGTCGGTGTCCATCCACGCCGACGACCGCGCTTACAAACCCCTGAACTGGATGAACCCCCCGTGCACCCTGCGGGAGCAGCCCGGCGAGGACGGCAACCCCACCGTGTGGACGGTCACCCACGCCAAGTCGGGGGAGAAGCTCGTGCTGACCATCGAGGAGATCCTCCACGACAGCACCCACGAGCTCGGCGTAGACCCCGGCCTGCAGAAAGACGGAGTCGAGGCCCACCTCCAAGAACTCCTCGCCGAACACATCACGACCCTCGGCGAGGGCTACACCCTGATCCGCCGCGAATACCCCACCGCGATCGGGCCAGTGGACATCCTGTGCCGCGACGGCAACGGCACGACCGTCGCGGTGGAGATCAAACGGCGCGGCGAGATCGACGGGGTCGAACAGTTGACCCGCTACCTCGAACTCCTCAACCGCGACCCTACGCTCCGCCCGGTGCGCGGCATCTTCGCCGCCCAGGAAATCCGGCCTCAGGCCCGGGTCCTCGCCGCTGACCGTGGCATCACCTGTGTCACCCTGGACTACGACGCGCTCCGCGGGATCGAACCCGACGAGATGCGGCTGTTCTAGCCGTGACCGTCTCCGGGCGGTCCCGCTGGGCCGCCCGGAGAACCCGGGGGAAAATCAGGGCGCTCCCTGAGCGGAACACGGATCCGCCCCGTCCAGCGGGGAACTAAGCTCTCCGCTATGAGCGACTCTTCCCTGCCCGACCGAGGTGACCTTCGCGCCTCTGACGCCGACCGCGACCGGGCCGCGGCGCGGCTGCGCGAGGCACTGGCTGAAGGGCGGCTTACCCCCGACGAGCACTCCGAACGGCTCGATGCGGTCTACCGCGCCAAAACGCTCGGCGACCTCGCCCCGCTCCTCCGCGACCTGCCGGAGACCTCCGAGTCGCCCGACCTCTCCTTCCGCTCGCCTCGCCCGGTCTACGGACGGGAGCGTGTCGTCACCACCAACCCGGACGGCATCTTCTCCTTCGCACTCATGGGGGCGGCGGAACGGAGCGGTCAGTGGACTGTTGCCCGCACCTACCAGGCGCTGGCAGTGATGGGTGGAGTCGAACTGGACCTGCGGGAAGCCCGGTTCACCTCCCCGCACACCACGATCGTCGCCAACGCACTCATGGGCGCGGTCCAGATCATCGTCCCCGACGACATCGAAGTCCGGGTCAACGGTGTAGGGATCATGGGGGCCTACGAAGCCAAAGGCGGTGCCCCCGCCAGCGTCCTGGAACCGGGAGCCCCGGTGGTGCGGATCGTCGGGGTAGCGCTGATGGGCGCCGTCGAAGTAGTCCGCAAACGCCGCAAACACCAGAAAAAGGAAAAAGGCTCTGACCGCGACGACTGAACAGCCCTTTCCTGCTTCCGCCAAGGTCTGACACCGCAGCCGCCCCGTCGTGACCGCAGGCGGCTGCGGACAGCCTCGCACCGCCGCGCCCCGCACGCGGATCCGCCCTCTCCGGCACCCAGTCCGCTTCCCGTCGGGATTCGACAGCGCGACCAGCGCTTTTCTACGCGACACCGGAATGCCCCTTGCTCACCGTCCTCATTCAGTGACAAGCTGCATCCGTCACTGCTTACTTTCTGCGCCTATCCCACCACCCCGGGGATAGGCGCCCGTCAGGAGGATGAGCGTGTCTACACCACCCAGCCCCCCTGTGCACAGACGCACCAGATCGCGCCTGTCCCTCATCGCCGCCGCTACCACGCTCGCGGCGCTGAGCCTCTGCCCTCCCGCCGCTGCATTCCCGATCCCTGTCGCCGACGCGGAACTACCTGACCTGGTCACGGTCGACGCCATCCGCACCCACCTGCAGAACCTGGAGACCATCGCCGCCTACAACGGCGGAAACCGGGCCACCGGCACCCCCGGCTACGACGTGACTGCACAGTACGTCACCGACCAGCTACGCCGCGCCGGTTACACGGTCACCCGCGACCACTACTCGTTTAAGCAGTGGGTGGAGCACAGCGACCCGGTCCTCACCCAGACCGCACCCCAACACCGGGAGTTCACCCCCAGCGACGACTTCCTGAGCATGGCCTACTCGGGTGCTGGAGACGTGACCGCGCCCGCCGTCCCCGTGGATGCCACCGGAGCCGACAGCGGCTGCGAGGACGCGGACTTCGCCGACTTCCCCGCCGGAGCGATCGCCATCCTCAAACGAGGGACCTGCACCTTCGAAGAGAAGGCGGCCCGCGCCGCCGACGCCGGAGCCGTCGGTGCGGTGATCTTCAACCACGGGGACACCCCCAACGACACCGGCCCCATCAACGGGACGGTGAGCAACCCCGCCGCGATCCCGGTTGTCGGCGCCTCCACCGAGGTCGGTGAAGCACTCCTCGCCGCAGGGGACAGCCTCGAACTGCACCTCAAAGTCGACGCGAGCGTGGAGGAGGCCCACTCCTACAACCTCATCGCGGAAACCCGGGGCGGCGACCGGAACAACGTGGTGGTGGTCGGCGCCCACCTCGACAGCGTGGCCGAAGGGCCGGGAACGAACGACAACGGCAGCGGGGTCGCCACGGTCCTGGAAATCGCCAAACAGTTGAACCGGCTCGGCACCCCCCGCAACAAGGTGCGCTTCGCCTTCTGGGGCAGCGAAGAATCCGGGCTCATCGGCTCCACCTCGTATGTGGAGCGGCTCTCCGAGAAAGAACGCGAACGGATCGCGCTCTACCTGAACTTCGACATGCTGGGGTCCAGCAACTATGCCCGGCTCATCTACGACGGCCGCAATGAACTGCCCGGCTCTGTCCCTGCACCCTCAGGGTCAGCGGCGATCCAGAAAGTGTTCGAAGACTACTTCACCGCCCGCGGCCTGGCCGCAGAGCCCACCGAGTTCAGCGGTCGCTCCGACTACCGGGCGTTCATGCTGGCCGGAATCCCGTCCGGTGGCTTGTTCAGCGGCGCGGACGGCACCAAGACCGCGGAACAGGCTGCCCGCTACGGCGGTACCGCTGGGGAGCAGTTCGACCCCTACTACCACACTGCCGACGACACCCTCGCCCACATCAACTGGGCGAGCATCGACGAACTCTCCGACGGCGCCGCCTACGCGGTCGAAGTCTTCGCCGACAGCACCCTGCCGGTGAACGGAGTGGCGCCGCTGCGTGCCCGGACCCTGGCCGAGCCCTCCTTCGACCGCTGCGGCGACCGGTGGGAGCGCTGACCCGCACCTCCCCCACTGGCTGAACACCACCCGGGGCCTGCCACGGCGGGCCCCGGGCCGTATCCGTTCCAGACAGGAACGACCGGGGCGGCCGGTGTCCACTCGTCCCCGCGCCGCCGTGCCGGAAAGCCTGGTGGCTAGGGTGAGTCCATGAAAGAACGCGATATCGACACGCCGGTAGTGCTGTCGAAGATCTACACCCGCACCGGTGACGACGGCACCACCGCGCTGGGTGACAGGAGCCGGGTCCGTAAAACCGACGCACGGCTCGTCGCCTACGCCGATGTAGAGGAAGCCAACGCGGCGATCGGGGTCGCGCTCGCGCTCGGGGACGTCCCCGACGAGGTGCGCACGGTGCTGATGCGCATCCAAAACGAACTGTTCGACCTGGGCGCGGACCTCGCCACCCCGGTCGTGCCCAACCCGGAACACCCCCCGCTGCGGGTGGATGCCTCCTATGTGGCCCGGTTGGAAGCGGACTGCGACCGGTTCAACGCGGACCTCCCCACGCTGCGCAGTTTCGTGCTCCCCGGCGGTTCCCCCGCCGCGGCACTGCTGCACACCGCCCGCGTCGTCACCCGCCGCGCGGAACGGTCCGCGTGGTCGGCGATCGAAACCCACGGGGACTCCGTCAACCCGCTGACCGCCACCTATCTCAACCGGCTCTCCGACCTGCTGTTCATCCTGTGCCGGGTGGTGAACCAAGGCAACGATGTGCTGTGGCGGCCGGGCGGCGACCGCCGCTGACCACCGCACGTTCGTGGCGGTGGCCGAACTCGGCCACCGCCACGAACAAGCACGGCTTACTCGTCGTCGCTGTCCCGCCAGAGGACTCCCGGCGGCAACGATTCCAACCAGGACAGGAAACCCGTCAGGGCGGCGTCGCTCATCGCCAGTTCATAGACCGGCTCCTTGGGGTCGGAGCCGTCCGAGGCGGTCCAGCCCACTTCGACGATCACCAGGTCGTCGGTCAGTTCCCGCAGCTCCTCCCGTTCCGGGGTGCGACGCCCCAGAACGACGAGACCGCGGCGCGGCAGCTCGACTGCCGGCCGCGGCCACAGGGAGAAGATGCGATACCAACGCAGCTCGTCAGTCCCGTACCGGCCGCATCCGATCCGCCACGGGCGGCGTTGGCCGTGCACGGGACGGAGATAGCACTCCACCGCTCCGCCACCGCGTTCCAGGGCGTACCGCCGCACGATGATCGCGACGAGCGCCAGCAGAGCGAGGGCGAGCAGCGAGAAGAACGACCATTCGGCGATGTCGAACCACGTTCCGATGTTCAGCTGCTCCCCCAAGAGTCACCCCGCATACGCGGGAAGCCCCGTCTCATGTCCGCGCTGGTGCCACCGCTGGACCGGTTAGGCGGCCTCCTCAGCCTTGGCGGCCCGCAGCCGGCCCCGCGCCCGAGCGACACGCGCCCGCATCTCGGCGTCGCCGAGTGCCTCGCGCTCAGCGCTCTTCAGCGCGGCACGGGCCCGCTCCACGTCGATCTCCTCGGCCAGCTCGGCGATCTCCGCGAGAATCGAGACCCGGTCGCTCAGCGTCACAGACATGAAGCCGCCGTGAACCGCGGCACGTACTTCACCGGACTCGCGGGCCCCCAGGACCCGCACGACCGACCCGGGCGCGAGCAGCGCCAGCACTGGAACGTGCCCCGGCTGGATACCGATCTCGCCTTCGACCGTCTTGGCGATCACCATGTCGCCCTCGCCCGCCCACAGTTCCCGTTCGGGCGTGACGAGCTCAACAAAGAGCTTCTTCGACACTGCCATCTCTCCTCAGCCCGAGGGCCGCTCCACCGGGGAGGAGCAGCAGTCCGCCGCTCCTCCCCGTGCTCGCTAGCTCTGCAGCTTCTTCGCCTTCTCGACGGCCATCTCGATGTTGCCGACGTTCAGGAACGCCTGCTCGGGGAGGTGGTCGTACTCACCGTCGCAGATCGCCTTGAAGGAGGCGATGGTCTCCTCCAGCGGCACGAACACGCCCGGGGTACCGGTGAACTTCTCAGCGACGAACATGTTCTGCGACAGGAAGCGCTCCAGCCGCCGCGCCCGGTGGACGATGATCTTGTCCTCTTCGGACAGCTCGTCGATACCGAGGATGGCGATCTGGTCCTGCAGGTCGTGGTTGCGCTGCAGGATCTCCTTGACGCGCTGCGCCACCTCGTAGTGCTCCTGGCCCACGTACTGCGGGTCGAGGATGCGGGAGGTGGAGGTCAGCGGGTCCACCGCCGGGTAGATACCCTTCTGCGAGATCGGGCGGGAGAGCTCGGTCGTCGCGTCCAGGTGGGCGAAGGTAGTCGCCGGAGCCGGGTCGGTGTAGTCGTCCGCGGGCACGTAGATCGCCTGCATCGAGGTAATCGAGTGGCCGCGGGTCGAGGTAATCCGCTCCTGCAGCAGACCCATCTCGTCAGCGAGGTTCGGCTGGTAACCCACCGCCGAGGGCATACGGCCCAGCAGGGTGGAGACCTCCGAACCCGCCTGCGTGAAGCGGAAGATGTTGTCGATGAACAGAAGCACGTCCTGCTTCTGCACGTCGCGGAAGTACTCCGCCATGGTCAGCGCGGACAGCGCGACCCGCAGACGGGTACCCGGGGGCTCGTCCATCTGCCCGAAGACGAGGGCGGTGTCCGGGAGGACGCCCATCTCCTGCATCTCCAGGAAGAGGTCGGTGCCCTCACGGGTACGCTCGCCCACCCCGGCGAACACGGAGACACCACCGAAGTTGCGGGCGATACGGGTGATCATCTCCTGGATGAGCACCGTCTTGCCGACACCCGCACCACCGAAGAGGCCGATCTTACCGCCGCGCACGTACGGGGTGAGCAGGTCGATGACCTTGATACCGGTGACCAGCATCTCGGTCTTCGCCTCGAGCTGGTCGAAGGCCGGGGCCGGCCGGTGGATCGGCCAGTACTCCTTGACCTGCAGTTCCGACTTCGGGATGTCCTGCGGCTCACCCAGGGCGTTGAACACGTGCCCTTTGACGCCGTCGCCCACCGGAACCCTGATCGGCGCACCGGTGTCGCGCACCTCAGCGCCGCGGACCAGGCCGTCCTGCGGGTTGAGGCTGATGGCGCGGACCAGGTTGTCTCCCAGGTGCTGGGCGACTTCGAGCGTGATGGTCCGGGTCTCCCCGCCGAGGGTGACTTCGGTCTTCAGAGCGTTGTAGATCGGAGGCAGGGAGCCGACGGGAAACTCCACGTCGACGACCGGGCCGATGACCCGGGCGATGCGGCCGGTCACCGTTGTGGGTGCGGCCGTCCCTTCAGCAGTCGCAGTCACTTCTCTTACTCACTCCCCGCGCTGGCAGCAGCAAGTGCGTCGGCGCCGCCGACAATCTCGCTGATCTCGTTGGTGATCTCCGCCTGGCGGGCCTGGTTGGCCTGGCGGGTCAGGGTCTTGACAAGCTCCTCGGCGTTGTCGGTGGCCGCCTTCATCGCGGCGCGGCGCGACGCGTGCTGGGATGCGGCCGACTCGAGGAGGGCGAAGTAGATCCGGTTGGTCACGTACTTCGGAAGCAGCTGGTCCAGCACTTCCTCAGCCCCAGGCTCGAACTCGTAGAGGGGCAGCGGCCCCTGCTCGGCTTCGAGCACCTTGGAGTCGACCTCTTCCACCTCCAGCGGCAGGATCCGGGAAGCCCGGGCCCGCTGGTTGATCATGGAGATGAACTCGGTCGACACGATGTGGATCTCGTCGACGCCGCCCTCCGCGGTCTCCTGGATGAACTTCTCCATCAGGGCCGAGGAGATCTCCATGGCGTGCATGTAGGAGGGGCGCTCAGTGAAGCCCTCCCAGGAGTCCGCCAGGGGACGCTCGCGGAACTTGTAGAAGCCGATGCCCTTGCGCCCCACCATGTAGGTGAGCACCTCTTTGCCCTGCTCGTTGAGGAGCGCAGTGAGGCGTTCGGCTTCCTTGATGGCGTTGGCCGTGTAGGCGCCAGCAAGGCCCTTGTCACTGGTGATGACCAGGACGGCGGCCCGAGTGGGGTTCTCCGCCTCGGTCAGCAGCGGGTGGTCGCTGACCCGAGCGGCCACCGCGGACACCGCCCTGGTGATCTCCCGTGCGTAGGGGGCAGCCGCCTCGGCCGCACGCTGCGCCTTGGTAATGCGCGTTGCGGCGATCAGTTCCATCGCACGGGTGATCTTCGCCATCGACTTCGTCGAGCGGATCCTCCGGCGATAGACACGAAGCTGTGCACCCATGGGCTACTTCCCGCTGGTCTTAGCGACCTTGATGGTCTCCTGGCCGACCTCGGACTCGTCCAGCGCCTCGGCAGGCGCCTCGGTGCCGAGGATGGTGCCGTCGCTGGTCTGGAAGGTCTTCTTGAACTCCTTGATCGCGTCAGTGAGCGCCTCAGCGGTGTCGTCCCCGAAGTCCTCCGTCTCCCGGATAACGTCGAGGATCTTGCTGTGCTCACGGCGCAGGTAGGCGAGGAACTCCGACTCGAAGCGCCGGATGTCCTCGACCGGAACGTCGTCCAAGTGCCCGGTGGTACCAGCCCAGATGGAGACGACCTCCTCCTCCATCGGGAAGGGGGAGTACTGGCCCTGCTTGAGCAGCTCCATGAGGCGGGCACCCCGCTCCAGCTGCGCCTTGGAGGCCGCGTCCAGGTCCGAACCGAAGGCGGCGAACGCCTCCAGGTCGCGGTACTGGGCCAGACCCACGCGCAGGGAGCCGACCACCTTCTTCATGGCCTTGGTCTGCGCGGCGCCACCGACACGGGACACCGAGATACCGACGTTGATCGCCGGCCGCTGTCCCTGGTTGAACAGGTCGGACTCCAGGAAGACCTGACCGTCGGTAATGGAGATGACGTTGGTCGGAATGTAGGCCGACACGTCGTTGGCCTTGGTCTCGATGATCGGCAGACCCGTCAGCGAGCCGGCGCCCATCTCGTCGGAGAGCTTCGCGCAGCGCTCCAGCAGCCGCGAGTGCAGGTAGAAGACGTCACCGGGGTAGGCCTCACGGCCCGGCGGGCGGCGCAGCAGCAGCGAGACCGCGCGGTAGGCCTCGGCCTGCTTGGTCAGGTCGTCGAAGACGATGAGGACGTGCTTGCCCTGGTACATCCAGTGCTGGCCGATGGCCGAGCCGGTGTAGGGCGCGATGTACTTGAAGCCCGCGGGGTCGGAGGCGGGCGAGGCCACGATGGTGGTGTACTCCATCGCTCCGGCCTCTTCCAGCGCGGCGCGCACACCGGCGATGGTGGAGCCCTTCTGGCCCACCGCGACGTAGATGCAGCGCACCTGCTTGTTGGGGTCGCCCGACTCCCAGTTGGCCTTCTGGTTGATGATCGTGTCGATGCAGACCGCGGTCTTTCCGGTCTGCCGGTCACCAATGATCAACTGGCGCTGGCCGCGACCGATCGGGGTCAGGGCGTCGATCGCCTTGATACCGGTCTGCAGCGGCTCGTGAACCGGCTTGCGCTGCATGACCGTGGCAGCCTGGAGTTCGAGCTCGCGACGCTCGGTCGTCTCGATTTCGCCCTTGCCGTCGATCGGCCGGCCCAGGGGGTCGACTACTCGGCCCAGGTAGGCGTCGCCTACCGGGACGGACAAGACCTGTCCGGTCCGCCGCACTGTCTGGCCTTCTGCGATGTTGGTGAAGTCACCGAGGACGACGACACCGATCTCGCCGATCTCCAGGTTCTGCGCAATGCCCTGGGTGCCGTCCTCGAACTCCAGCAGCTCGTTCGCCATCGCAGAGGGAAGGCCACTGACGCGGGCGATGCCGTCACCGGAGTAGGTGACGGTTCCGATCTCCTCGCGTGCGGCGGCGTCAGGCTCGTACGACTGGACGAAGCGCTGCAGCGCGTCCCGGATCTCCTCCGGTCGGATCGTCAGCTCCGCCATCTCACGTATGTCCTTGCTCTCGTTGGCGCCGCAGGTGCGGCGCCGTGCGTCTTGCGTTCGTGCGTCGTCGCGTCAGCCGGCCAGGCGTCGCCGAACTTCGGCGATACGCCCCGCGATGGTGCCGTCGATGACCTCGTCGCCCACGCGGATGGAGAGTCCACCCACGATCTCCGGCGTGATCTCGATGTTCAGGTGGATGTCCCGCCCGTAGATTCGGGTGAGCGCGGCCTGCAGTCGAGACTGCTGTGCTTCGCTCAGCGGAACCGCGGCCCGTACCACGGCGATGTAGTGCTTGGCCCGCTCGGCCACCAGCTGACTGAAATGCTCGAGACCCTGTTCCAGGGTACGTCCTCGAGGCCGGGTGACAGCCTCGGTGACCAAGGTCAGCGTCGCTGTGCTGACCTTGCCCGAGAGCAGGTTCTCCACCAGGGTGCGCTTGTGCTCGATAGAGGCGCCGTCCGTGGTCAGCGCGGCGCGGAGTTCGGGCTGACCCGCGACGATCCGGCCAAACCGGAACAGCTCGTCCTCGACGCCCTCGAGTTCGCGGGCGCTGGCGTGCTCAGCGACCGTCGCCAGTACAGCGGCCTGTTCGACCGCGTCGACCAGGTCGCGCGGCCGGGACCACTGCGCCCGGACGACGTCGCTGACCACGAGGAGGGTTGCCGGGGACACCTTCGTCTCGAGAAGGCTG
>NZ_BCWB01000073.1 GCF_001592045.1 Thermobifida fusca NBRC 14071 = JCM 3263
CCCGGGCGCCAGTTCGACCTCGGGAGGCTGTTCGAAGGAGGTCGCCCGGGTGAAGATGTCGACGGCGATCCCGCGCTCCGCCAGCCGCTTGGCTACCTCGACGATGTAGACGTTCATCCCACCGGCGTCGCCGGTTCCGGGCTGGTCGAGGGGTGAGGTGTGCAGGCTGATGGCGGCGATCCTGCCGGGCTGCACCGTCTGGCTCTGAGCCTCCGTACCCGGAGTCTGTGACGCCACTCGGTTCCCCGTCCCTTCCGGTCCTCTGCGGTTGTACTGCTGCTGACCTCAAGGTCAACATTCGCCCAAGGGCGCAGTGTTCCCATCTTGACCACGAGGTCAGTGGGCACCGGCACTCGGGGTGGGGATTGCCTGGGCCTGGTTCTGCGAAAGGTCAGGCCTTCTTGACCTTCCCCTTACCTGTCTGGGCAAAGGCCCGACACACCCGCCCACCGAATACGACAAAACTCACATACGTCACACCCGGCACAGCATTTCGGACAGTAGCGGAGACTCTACTTACGGTCTCCTTACTGTCGCATGGCATCCCTGGTGCCGGCGCCTGCGCCTGCACAGCACCGTCCGCCCAGCGGAGGCCTCCCTGCTCAGAGCAGGGCCAGGGCTGGAGGCGCAGAGCCTGCAGCCGCACTTCTTTGCGCCGCATGCCCGGCAGCACCGGGAATCCCGGGGATCCACCGCCCGTAGGAAGCAAAGACGCTTTCCTGTCGCGCAGCCGACAAAAACCGCTTAATACGACATCGCCACGCTTTCCCGACAGCTTCCCGAATTCGACTATTGCCGTTTTCTTTCCCGATGGACCGAGGAAATTGCGGCCACCCCTTTTTACGGAACGTAGTGACCGCTTTTCTTCAACTGGTTATCAAGTCCCCCTTGTCGCGGAACAACCAGTAACAGCCCTGGTAAAAGCCTGTTTTCCGCTTGGAGGACACATGCCCAAACCCGAGCGATTTGTGTCCAGGTCCGACCTCGGGTGGGGACCTTCCAACGCCTCATACGCCAACCCGAAACTGGGCTTAGTCATCCACTACGACGGCTCCAACCAAAACCTCGCCGCCAAAGACCACAGCGCCTGTATCAACTACTGGAAAAACACTCGATCATTCCACACCGGCCCAGCGCGCGGCTGGGCAGACATCGGCTACTGCGTAGACGAAGAGACCGAAATTCTCACCACAGACGGCTGGAAGACATTCCGGGAAACCGCCCCAGGGGACCTCGCGCTCACCCTGAACCACAGCACCGGGCTCGCGGAATGGCAGCCGATCCTCGACGTCTACGTGTTTCCCGCGCAACCGCGGACCATGATCCGCATGGAGGGGCGCACCCATTCCTCACTCACCACCCCGCAGCACCGCTGGCCCGTGGAACGCGCCACCCGCACCACGGCGGCGTCTGAGGAAACCCGCCGGGAACGCACGTGGGCCACGACCGAAACCCTGACCGACGGGGACCGCATCCCCCAGGCAGCCCCGTGCCGGGACCTCCCTACCGAACCCAAATGGTCAGATGCTCTCGTCGAGCTCGTAGCGTGGCTTTGGCTCGGCGACCACGCCACCCGCAGCCGCCACTCCGCCACCCTCGCCCTCTCCCAGAGGGACGGGCTCGGAGCAGCCCGGATCCGAGCAGCACTGCACTCCCTGTTCGGTCCCCCTGCACCGCAGCCTTCCCGAGGCGGCCGGAGGCCTTGGTGGCGAGAGCGCCTCACCCGGTCCTGCGTGGAATTCCACTTGTCCCCGGGGGCGAGCCGGATGCTGCTCGAACACATCCCCGACGGGGCAGTGAGCTTCGGTTTCCTGCGCTCCCTGACTCGGGCTCAGCTCAACCTCTTCATCGACACTTCTGTGCGCGCGTGCCGCGCCCACGGCACGACCACGGCCTCCCGCACCGCTCTCGTCCACCGGGACCGGCGGCGGGCCGAAGCCTTCCAATTCGCCGCCATCCTGGCGGGATACCCGGCATCGCTGCGCCACCGCACCCTGCCCGGCCCCGCCCCCGCCGACGTGTGGCTCGTGCACCTCGACACGGCCCAGGACTTCGCCCCCAAAGCTGCGACACCGGGCCTCACCATCGCCGAAGAACCGTATACGGGGCGTGTGTGGTGCGTCCGCACCCCGAACGCCACCTGGCTGGCCCGGCGCGCCGGAACTGTCTACTTCACGGGCAACAGCTTCGGAGCATGCCCGCACGGCTACGTGTTCGAAGGCCGCGGACTGTACAAATCCCAGGCCGCCCAGCCGGGCGGCAACGCGACCTACTACTCGGTGACGCTCATGTGCGGGCCCTCCGACACGATCACCGACGCCCAGATCAACGCGGTCCGGCAGCTCCGCGAATGGCTCATGGAACCGGCGACGTCCATCGCCGGGACGGTCAAAGGCCACCGCGACTTCATCAGCACGTCCTGTCCCGGTGACACGCTCTACCGGATGGTCCGGGACGGGGTCTTCAGTAAGCCAGCACGCTGGGGAACCACCGACACCGAGGAGGACGAGGTGCCGCACTACCTCAACATCGCGCAGACCAAGGAGGTCGTCGTCCCACCCAAGCAATACGTCTCACTGCGCTGGGACACCGTGTGGACGGACACTGCCAAGACCGCGCACAAGGACGGCCTCGCCGTCATCTCCAAGCCCTGCGATCTCAACGGTGCGCTCTGGCTGGATATTGAAGGATTGGCGGAAGGCGAAGACGTCCAAGTGCGCATGGCCGACTGGGAACGGGCGACCAAGAAGTACTCGCTGCACCCGATCGCAGAAGGCATCGGCACTGAAGGCCGGTCGTTCCCCGTGTTCCCGGTCGTCAACCGTCTCGGCTCCGGACGCACCATGGACTTGCGCGTCTACAACGTCGGGGAACAGCCCTTCACTATTCGGCGCGCCACGTTCAAAGGACACGTCTGGCTGCGCTGAGCCGCCCTGCTTCGCTCCTGCACCGCCTAAGTCTGCTCCCCGACCCCTCCCCTTGCCCGCACCTTCGTTGTCAGCCCGTCGGCCGGGAGGTCGTCCATGCTCACATCCATCGTCCGCACCACCGTGCCGTTGATCGTCGGGGCCCTCACCACCTTCGCTGCCACCCATCTCGGGATCAAGCTGCCGGAGGAAGTACTCACCGAGCTCGTCACCGTGGTCGTCGCCGGGATCTACTACACGGTGGCCCGCTTCCTGGAAGAGCGGGTCTCGCCCGCTTTCGGCCGCATCCTGCTCGGCTTGGGCCTGCGCGGCACCCCTAAGTACGAGGCGAAGCCGTAGCTCTTGCGGACCTTCTTGGAGGAAGCGCCCCGTCACCGCCCCGGGGCGCTTCCGTTTCATGCGCTCTGGACCAGTCCGCTAGCGTCCCGGCGCAGGGCGCTCTGCGCCACCAGGTTCGACCCCACGGCCCCGCGTCTCGTCACCGATTGCGCTCCAGGCCATGGCGTGCAGTGCCTGCCGGAGAGCGGAACCCTTCCCTCCTACACGGTGTAGTACTACCAACAGTAAACTGACTTCTATGAAGACCAGGCTCGGCGACCTTGAACGCGCGGTGATGGATGTACTGTGGGAACAAACCGAGCCCATGACGGTTCGGGAAGTAGGTCGTGCTCTTGCAGACCGCGACCTCGCCCACACCACGGTCATGACCGTGCTTGACCGGCTCGCCAAAAAAGGAGTCGTACGTCGGCACCGCGACGGACGTGCGTGGCGGTATCGCCCGGCAGCCAGCCGAGAGACCTACATCTCGGAGCTGATGCTTGACGCGCTCGGCCAGACTGGTGACCGCGATGCCGCTTTGGCGGCCTTCGTCCGCTCGATGAGCGGGCAGGAAGCCGAAGTGCTCCGCCGCCTCCTCTTGGAGAACCACGGGGAGCACGGGGAGAGCGACAGATCAAGGATGTAGCTGAATGGTCGTTGCCGCACTGCTCACGTTGATCGCAGGCGGCTGCCTTCTCGCCGCCCACCACCTGCTGCGTGCCCAGTGGCCTTCCCGAGGCCCGCATGTCGCTGTGGTCGCCTGGCAGGCGCTGGGGCTGGCGTGGGGGATATCCACCATTGGCGCCCTGCTAGCGTTCGGCCTCGCCCCCTACGGGCAGGGAATTCTTCTCGGTCTGGCCGCCCTCGCCGAGGATGCTGCCGCGAACGGCCTCCAACTGGGGGTTCTGGCTGAGGGGCACTTCGCTGCAACCCGCGTGGCAGCAATCGTCGCCGCGGTCGGCCTGACCACCGTGCTCCTCTGGGGGCTGGCGGTCTCCTTCATCCAGGTCGTGCGGACCCGCCGCCGCCATCGGGCACTTCTCGCCCTGGTCGCCCGCGACCACCCGGAGATTCCCGGGGCGCGGGTGCTCGACCATCCCGCAGCGGCGGCCTACTGCCTGCCCGGCGTGCTGAACCCGCAGATCGTCATCAGCGCGGGAGCCCTGGAAGTACTGGACCGCCGAGAGCTTGCCGCAGTCCTCGCCCACGAGCACGCCCACCTGCGGCAACGCCACGACCTTGTCCTCCTCCCGTTTTCTTCGCTGAAACGCGCCTTCCCGAAGATCCGGCTGATGGAACGCTGCTACAACGCGGTGGCGCTCCTCATCGAAATGTGCGCGGACGACCATGCCCGCCGCTACCACTCGCCCCGCGAGCTGGCGACGGCATTGGTGCGGTTCGGCGCGGCAGGCAAGGCGGCAATCCCCCTCGGCGCCATGGCGGTGGTGCCCAACGAGAACCAGCCCGAGGTGTTGGCGCGGGTTTCCCGGCTGTTGAACCCGGTGAAACTGTCCCGCAGGGCCACGGCGGCGGTGTTGAGCGGGTCGGCTTCCCTCATGGCGGTGACCCTAACACTGTGGCATCTGCCTCTGTAACAGGCCGTGCTGTCCGGGCACGTTTCGCGGCCGTCGTACGTTTACTCTGAAGGCAAGGTTCTTCGAAGCAGAGGTCGGGTGCTCGCGTGTACGCCATTGGCTTTTTCGATCTGCTGTTCCAGGTCTTCCATCTGGCGATCTTCGTGGTGTCGCTGTACGCGCTGATCGAGGCGGCCCGCACCCCCGCACCTGCGTTCCCCGCGATGGACAAGCAGACCAAAGGGCTGTGGGTGGGTCTGCTCAGTGCGAGCACACTGGTCTCGCTGGCCGCGGTAGCGGGCATGTTCGTGTTCCTGACGATCCTGGCGCTGGCCGTTTCCCTCATCTTCCTGATCGACGTGCGGCCCGCGGTCCGGCAGATCGGCCGCTCCGGCAGCGACGGCCCCTACGGTCCCTGGTAATCCGCCTATTCGAGCAGGCTCTCGTCGGCTGTCCACGTGTTGCAGGAGCCGGGGGTCTGGTGGCTGAGCCCTCGCTCCAGCCAGAGCGCGCTGTTGTGTGCAGACCCGTGGGTGCGTTCCGCGGCGCTGCTGCCCTCCCGGTCCGCAGTGTTCGCGGCGTCTTCGAGAAGCGTCTCGTATTCGCTGTCCCCGATGGGATAGGTGACCTGCACTGATCCGAGGAAGACCCCGGCCAGACAGTTGGCTTGCAGTTCGCTGCGGCGGGTCCAGAAGCTCTGCTGGGCGGGGTCGCTTTCTTGACGGCGCTGCTCGTGGTAGTACTCCAGGATCCCCGCTTCTCCCTGCACGTGGTGCCCGTACTCGTGGGCGAGGAGCGAGGCGTAGACGACGCTCTCCGGGCTGTACTTCCATTTAGCCGCGATGTCCCGCACCCCCAGGTAGATGCTCTTGTTCGCTCTGCAGTAAAAGCCGCCCGCGGCTGACGGGTAGTCGCGGCACGGGCTGCTGCCGGGTTTCCGCCAGAAGACCCGTTCCGGGGGTTCGAAGTCCAGTCCGGCTTTCGCGAACTGGACCGTCCACGCCTGGTCGAGGCAGTCGGTGAGCGTGTGCAGGAAGTGCTCCATGGAGTCGGCGTCGTGGACGTCAAGCTCCGGGGCGGGGCAGGGCGGGGAGGCCAGCCGCCCAGTGGCGTAGAGCGGGTTCTGGAAGAGCACGCTCTCTTCAGGGAACTCTGTGAGCAGGCTGCTGTCGGGCCTTGGACGGGTGTCATCGGGGGCGTCCTGCGGTTCCGGTTCGGCGGCGTCGTGATCTGGCCGCAGCACGTCGAACGCCCCGGTGCTGTGGCCCAGCAGGAGCGCCAAGGCGAGGACCGCCGCCCCCACCGCGGCGAAGGGGCCCCAGGCGCGGTTGTGGCTCTCCGCGGTCTGCCTGTCTTCCCACTCCCCGTCCCAGCGTGACTCGTCCACCGGCTTCCTGGTCAGTCGACCAGTTCCTCCCTCGCCTCCCACGTGTTGCATGCGGCGGGGTCTTTGCGGTCCATGCCGTGCTTGGTCCACAGTTGACCGTTGTCAGGACTGCCGTGGGTGTGGATATCCCCCCGGTCAGCGCGAAGCGCGACGTCCCGCAGCACCTCTTCGCGTTCCGTTGTGCCCACGGGAAAACTGTTCTCTACCGCGCCGAGGAACACCCCGCTCAGACAGTTGGCTTGGAGCTCGCTGCGCCGGCTCCACGCGTCGCGGTTCTCTTTGCCGTCGCTGCCGCTCCGCATCGCCTGGTACTGGGTGAGGATGCCGGTCTCCCCCTGCACGTGGTGGCCGTACTCGTGGCCGAGCAGGAACGTGTACGCCACGGCCTGGTCGCTGTGTCCGGAATCGGCCACGATGTCTTCCACCCCGAGGTACAGTCCTTTATTTGCGTGGCAGTAGAACGCGGACGTCCCCTCCGCGGGATAGGTCCCGCACGGGCTCTGCCCCGAGGTGTACCAATAGATCCGGTTGGGGGGTTCGAACTCTAGTCCTGCGGCGCTCAGGTGGGTGCCCCACGCTTCATCAAGGCAGTCGGTGACCTCGTGGAGGAAGTTCTCCACGGATTCCGGGTCGGCAGGGTCGAGCTCCGGGGCAGGGCAGGTCACCGGCCGCAGCTCCCCGCTCAAGTAGAGCGGGTTGGTGGTCAGGATGTCCCGGGCCAGAGCTCCCTCAGGGGGCGCGGGACCGGAGTCGGCGGGCGGGGGCGCGGTGCCCGCCAGCGGCCTGGTGCCCGACTCCAGGAAGGAGGCCACGAGCACGAAACCTGCCAAGGCGACGGACGCCAAGCCCATGAACAGGGAGATCGACACCCCGATCCCCAGGGGGCGTGGCCCGGCGCGTGCTGTGTAGGCAGGCAGCAGGTACTCGCTGCCGAAATTCCGTTTCCTGGCTGGTGCCGCTGTGCTGTTCCGTCCTCGCACCCGCTTGTTCCCCACTGTCGGCCCGTCTTAGGTCACTTTTTGATTATGCAAGGACGAATAGGGCGATACTTCTGCCCGGCCATCTTTCTCGCAGATCCGCTGGACGCGCTCGATAGGCTCACCGTGTGTGGTGTGCGGGGAAGAACAGGTGAGGTAGACGATGAGGGGAACGGCTCTGCTCAGCCTCGCTGCCGTGGTGTCGACGGGGGCGCTGCTCGGGGGCCCGGTCCCAGCATCGGCTCCTCACGACCCGCAGACCCACACCATCCAGCAAGGGGAGCCTGCTGCCGGGCAGATCGTCAACACGATCTCGCTGCGGTTGGACGAGCAGGGGATTCTGCACGCGCAGGAACGCATCACGTTCGGCGGGGAGAGTCCCGCCGAGTTCACTCGGACTTTCCTGCTGCAGGAGCCCTACGACACCGACCACGACCGGCGGTACGAGATCAGCGGGTTGAGTGCGCACACCGGGGCAGGCGACCCGGTCGAGGTCACCGTCACTGAAGACGACACCACCATGGATGCGGTGCTCGCCACCGGGGGCGCCTCCGTCGTCATCCTCGACTATCAGGTGCTCGGCACGGTCAGCGAGGTCGGCGACCGGTTGGAGCTGGAGTGGACCGCGATCGGCGGCTACAGCGAGTTCGTGGAAGAAACGACGGTGGTGGTGGACGCGCCCAGCCCGCCGCAGGCGCTGTCGTGCGCGGCCGGGGAGCCGCTCAGTTCCATCTACTGCACGTCGTCGGATATGGGCGGCCCTCAAGCGCTCGTCGCCCGTTTCCTCCAAACCGACCTGGAGCCGGGCCAGACGTTCGACATCGTGGTGAGCTATCCGCAGGGCACCGCGGAGAGCACGTTGATCCTGTCCCGCTCCTGGTCGCTCACCTCAGCGTTCGCGATCACCCCGGTGACCGCGGGGGTGTTCGGGCTGCTGCTCGTGGTGCTGGTCGGCGGCCTGGTGCTGCTGATCTGGGTCCGTGGCCGAGACGAGCGGGCGCTGCGGTCGGAGGCGCGGAAAGCCGACCACGCCCCCGTAGAGCCGGGGGTGGGCGGCAGCCTGCAGTTCCATCCCCCGGACAACGTCCACCCCGGGCAGATCGGCACGCTGATCGACGAGCAGGCAGACGTCGTGGACATCACTGCGACCGTGGTGGATTTAGCGGTGCGCGGCTATCTGCGGATCGAGGAGCTGCCGCATGAACGCTACGCCTCGGTGGACTGGCTGCTCACCCGGACCGGTCAGCGCGGTGAGGAGACGCTGCTGCCGTATGAGCGCCTTCTATTGGACGCGCTGTTCCCGAAGGGCCCGCAGACCCGGCTCTCCGAGCTGGGCGAGGAGTTCGCCCAGCAGTTAGCTGACGTGCGCGAGGAACTGTACCGGGACATGGTGCGGTTGAAGTGGTTTGCGCGCCGCCCCAATCGGGAGCGCAACCAGTGGACGACAGTGGGCATCTTCCTGGCACTGCTGGGCGTAGTGGTCACCGTGATGCTGGCGATCTTCACGAACGCGGCGTTCACCGGGCTTGCGCTGGTCATCGCGGGGGCCGCGGTGACGGTCGGCGCCCAGTACGTGCCCGCGAAGACCAAACTGGGCAGCGCTGTGTTCGCGCACGTCGTGGGGTTCCGCGCGTACCTGCTGCGGGCCCAGGTGGACGATATTCCGCCGGATCGGCGCGTCCACGTGTTCTCCCGCTACCTGCCGTACGCGATCATCTTCGACAACGTGGAACAGTGGGCGCGGATTTTGGCGGCTGCCGGAGCAGAAGAGGCATCCGGTCAGGGACTGTCCTGGTATCGCGGGCCGGCAGACTGGGGTCTGGAGGATTTTGCCGACTCCATCAAGGTGTTCACGCTGACCCTGTCCGGGGTCATCTCCAACACTCGGCAGTTCCGGACCCTGATCTGAGAGGAGCAGTGTCATGCGCGCGGTCGTGCAGCGGGTCAGCCATGCCTCGGTGACGGTCGACGGGAAGGTTGTGGGGGCGATTGACGAGCCAGGTCTGCTGGCGCTGGTAGGGGTGACCCACACGGACGGGCCTGCCGAGGCTGCCAAGCTGGCGCGGAAGCTGTGGACGCTGCGGATTTTGGAGGACGAGAAGTCGTGTTCTGACGTGGGCGCGCCGCTGTTGGTGGTCAGCCAGTTCACGTTGTACGGCGACGCCCGCAAAGGGCGCCGTCCCACGTGGCACGCTGCGGCACCGGGACCGGTGGCGGAGCCTCTGGTGGACCAGGTCGTCGAAGAGTTGCGTGCTTTGGGCGCCCGAGTGGAGACGGGTGTGTTCGGTGCGCGGATGTCGGTGGCGTTGACCAACGAGGGCCCGTTCACTGTCCTGCTCGAGGTTTGAGTAACGGCTGTCCGTATGGGTTTTATAAAGACGATCTTCCACTCCGATACGTAACGTGTTAGATTTGTCACCGGTCGCACGTGGGAGCGCTCCCGAACGTGCGGTCTGACCGACAGGCTGAGGGGGCACGTCGGTCGCGCCACAAAAGAACATCCGTCGCGCGAAAGGAAAAGTCGATGACGGAAACCCGTCACCGTCCTTCGCGGCGAGCCAGACGCTCGCTCAGCCTCCTCCTCACCTCGGCGCTGACTGCCGCCGGCCTGCTGGTCACGGCCGCCCCGGCACAGGCCGAGTCGACCCTGCGGGAACTGGCTGCCCAGAACGGCGGCCGCCACTTCGGTACGGCTATCGCCTACAGCCCGCTCAACAGTGACGCCCAGTACCGCAACATCGCGGCTACCCAGTTCAGCGCCATCACCCACGAAAACGAGATGAAGTGGGAGTCGCTGGAGCCGCAGCGGGGCCAGTACAACTGGAGCCAGGCCGACAACATCATCAACTTCGCCAAGGCCAACAACCAGATTGTGCGCGGCCACACCCTGGTCTGGCACAGCCAGCTGCCGTCCTGGCTGAACAACGGCGGCTTCTCCGGCAGCCAGCTCCGGTCCATCATGGAGAACCACATCGAGGTGGTGGCCGGACGCTACCGGGGTGACGTCTACGCCTGGGACGTGGTCAACGAAGCGTTCAACGAGGACGGTACGCTCCGCGACTCGATCTGGTACCGCGGCATGGGTCGCGACTACATCGCCCACGCGTTCCGCAAGGCGCACGAGGTCGACCCCGACGCCAAGCTGTACATCAACGACTACAACATCGAAGGCATCAACGCTAAGAGCAACGGCCTCTACAACCTGGTGGTCGACCTGCTCCGCGACGGTGTGCCGATCCACGGTATCGGTATCCAGTCCCACCTGATCGTCGGCCAGGTGCCGTCCACGTTCCAGCAGAACATCCAGCGGTTCGCTGACCTCGGCCTGGACGTGGCCATCACCGAGCTGGACATCCGCATGCAGATGCCGGCCGACCAGTACAAGCTCCAGCAGCAGGCCCGCGACTACGAGGCCGTGGTCAACGCCTGCCTCGCGGTGACCCGCTGCATCGGTATCACCGTCTGGGGTATCGACGACGAGCGCTCCTGGGTGCCCTACACCTTCCCGGGTGAAGGTGCTCCGCTGCTCTACGACGGCCAGTACAACCGCAAGCCCGCCTGGTACGCGGTCTACGAGGCTCTCGGCGGCGACTCCTCCGGCGGCGGTCCGGGTGAGCCGGGCGGTCCTGGCGGTCCGGGTGAACCGGGCGGCCCCGGTGACGGCACCTGCGCGGTGAA
>NZ_BCWB01000074.1 GCF_001592045.1 Thermobifida fusca NBRC 14071 = JCM 3263
CGGACGCGGATTCTACGACTACTCCGGCGCCGACAACCCCGCGGAACCGGAGCCGACCGCACCGCTGGCCCAGCTCGTCGGTGACGGCCCAGGGCAGACCAGCCTCGCCGACCTCCTGCTGGTCCCGCACCTCAACGACGCGGCCCGCATGATCGGCGACGGGTACGCTACCGCCGACGACGTGGACACCGCGATGCGGCTGGGCTGCGGCTACCCCAAGGGTCTCGCCGCCATGCTCGACGAACGCGGCGTGAAGAACGTCACCGAGACCTTGGCGGAGCTGGCCGCGGCAGGACTCTTCACCGATGACACCGCTCCGCTGCTCACCATGCTGGCCAAGCAAGGGAAGGACACGCTCCGGTCCTGACCGGCCGCACCCCGGGACGGCCCGCGGGAAAGCCCTCGGCGACCACAGCCGGGCTTTGCCCGGCCGTCCCGCCGCTCCTGCCCACGCCGGACCTCTTAAGCTGTCACATGTGAGTCCGCGCCGTAACAGACCCCGTCGCAGAAAAAAGAACGACCGGACCCGCGACGACGAGTCCGCACTGATCAACCGCATCACCGGCGGAGAGCGATACGAGAGCGGCCCTGACGGGGAGTGGGCGGTCCGCCGGATCAGCGGCTCAGCCGCGGTCAAGACCTACCGCTGCCCGGGCTGCGCCCAGCAGATACCGCCGGGCATGCCGCACGTGGTGGCGTGGGCTGCGTTCGGTGACGGGGAGGACCGCCGACACTGGCACAGTTCCTGCTGGGAGCGGCGCACCCACCGGACAGTCCGCTACTCCCGGCACTATCCAGGACTTTAGACTCCAGGCACACCCACTGGTGAGGAACTATGGAGATCCGTGCGAGCACCGTGCTCCCCGCCCGGCGGCGCCCCATCACCCTGCACACCGCGGACGGGCTGGCGCTCGTCGGCGAACTCGCCCTTCCCCAGGACAACGACCCGGTAGCGACCATCATCTTCCTTCACCCCCTCCCCACCGCCGAGGGGATGATGGACAGTCACGTGATCCGCAAAGCGTCCTACCGGCTGCCCGCCCTCGCCGACATCGCGGTACTGCGGTTCAACACTCGAGGCACCACCTCCCGGCACGGCACTAGTGAAGGAGAGTTCGGCGACGGGGAGGCCGAACGCTACGACGTTGCCGCGGCCATCGAATTCACCGAGTTCGAAGACCTGCCCGAACCTTGGCTGGTGGGCTGGTCGTTCGGCACCGAACTTGCCCTCAAATGGGGGCACGACCCCACCGTGCAAGGAGCGATCCTGCTGTCCCCGCCCCTGCACCGCGCTACCGACGCCGACTTGGACGCCTGGGCGGAGTTCGGCCGTCCCCTGGTCGCGCTTGTCCCGGAATACGACGACTACCTGCGCCCCGACGAGGCGCGTAAGCGCTTCGCCCGCGTGCCGCACGCCGAGGTGATCGGCGTCCCCAACGCCAGGCACCTGTGGGTGGGGGAGCCGTACGTGCGCATTGTGCTCAACGAGATCGTCAAACGGGTCGCCCCCCAGGCGTACCCGCTGCCCACCGAATGGGACGGCCCCTACGAGAAAGACACCCTGCTTTAGCCGCGGACCGCGCCGCATCCGGGGGTCGACACCGCACAAACGTCAGGGCCCGGTCCAGCGGACCGGGCCCCAACTACTGCAGGCTGCTCGCGCTACCCGCGAAGACTACTCCTGCCACCAGTCCTCGTCCTCGGCGCTGCCCTTGCTGCTCGACGCAGCAACCGGCTGCTTCTGACCGGACTCCTGGCCGTTGTTCGACTCGATCGCTGCGGGCTCCGGGGCGGGGGGAGCAGGAGCGGGGAAGGCGCCACCGCCGCCACCCAGCAGCTGCCGCAGCTGCTGCAGGTGCGACTGGATGCTGTCGCGCTGGCGGGTCAGCTCGTCGACCTCCTGGCGGGCCTTGGTCAGAATCCGCTCGGCCTCGGCCTTGGCGTCGCTGACCATGTGCTGGGCCTTGGACTTGGCCTCCGAGGTAATCTGCTCGGCCTGCTTCTTCGCGTTGGCCACCACCTGCTTGGCGTGCTGCTCCGCATCGCGGCGGGTCTGCTCGGCCTGCGCGCTGGCCTTGGCGGCCCGCTGCTCGGCGCTCGCGGCCCGCTCTTCAGCCTCGGCGACCAGCTTCTGCGTGGCGGCCTGTGCAGCGGCCAGCCGCTCGGCGTCCTGCCGCTCGGCTTCCTCCCGGCGGGCAGCAAGCTGGATCTCGAACTCGGCTTCTTCCTGGGCGCGCCGGGCTTCGCTCTCCTCCAGGGCCCGCTGCGCCTGCGACCGCATCTCGTCGGCCTGGCGCTTCGCGGCCTGGATCATCTCGTCCCGTTCCCGCTTGGCAGCGGCACGGGCCTGGGCGCACTCCCGCTCGGTCGTGGTGCGCAGCTTGGCGATCTCACCCTCGAAGGTGGCGCGCTTCTCCGCGATCTCGTGGTCCACGGCGGCGCGCTTCTTCTGGACTTCGCGCTCCGTGGCGGCGGTCAGCTCGTCGGCTTCGCGCTGCGCAGAGGTGCGGATCTCTTCCGCCTCCCGCTCGGCGGACTGACGCAGCTCGTCGGCTTCGCGCTGCGCGGTGGTACGCAGTTCGGTGGCTTCGTTCTCGGCCGCGGCGCGCATCTCAGCGGCCTCCACCTTGGCGGCCACCTTGATGTCGTTAGCCTTGGCCCGAGCGTCCTGCACGAGCTCCGTGGCCTGCTCCTCGGCCAGACGCAGCAACTGCTCGATGCGGGCACCGAGACCGGAATAGGTGGGCCGCTCCTGCTCCTGGAGCTGGCGCTTCGCTTCAGCTAGCTCCTTGCGAAGCTTCTCAGCCTCTTCACGGGCCTGGCGGCCTTCCTGACGGAGTTGAGCGAGATACTCGTTGACCTGGGTACGGTCGTAGCCGCGCAGGACAATGTCGAACTCCGTCTCCGGGTTGTTTTCATCGAAAAAATTACTGAGCTGGGCGTCAATATCGGACGACATGTGGCGGAATCCTGAACAGGTGACGAGACGGCTACATTACGGACGGATGTCTTCGTTTCGGCGAGGCGAACGTCGCAGCGTTCGGCTGGAGCCGTGTCTGCGCTGCCTGGCGCGAAGATAGCTCTCCGGACCGGAGCCTACTCCGCGACAGCGGATAGTGCGGTGAGTTCACCGCAATGCTATGGGATTGTGTTGATTGTCTAACGAACTGGCGTTTTGTGCCCACCAGAAAACGAAGACATGGACCGCCTGGGTTGGAACAGCACCCGCCGACGATGAAAAGGCGGCTAGGAGACTTTATCAAGTCATGACGCTCACGGGAGGTGGTTTGGGAGAGAACCGAAGTTTTTGGTCACTCCGTGCATGCTTGAGTATCCACCCAGTTCCGGAGGGTGATTGTTCTCGCGGAACCGGGTGGCTGTTTTTCACCGCCGGTTACTCTGCCGACGGAGCACCGTCCGTCCGCGCCTGAACCAATTCAGTGAGCACCCCGCCACAGTCTTTCGGGTGCAAGAAAGTGATCAACGATCCCATCGAGCCGTTGCGCGGAGTTTCGTAGAGTACACGGACACCGCGTTCCCGGACCGTCGCAGCGGCCTCCGCCACGTCCGCGGTGCCGAACGCGATGTGGTGCACGCCCTCCCCGTGGCGCTCCAGGAACTTCGCGACCGGAGAGTCGTCGCGGATCGGCTCCAGGAGCTGCAGGTAGCTCGCCCCGCCGTCGTCCGTCCCGTTGATCCGCAGCATCGCCTCCCGGACCCCCTGCTCTTCGTTGACCTCCTCGTGGGTCACCTCAAAGCCGTAGGTCTCCCGGTAGAAGCGGATGGCTTCGTCGAGATTCCGGCAGGCGATACCGATGTGGTCGATGCGAGTGAACAACGTCCTACCTCCCTCAGCCCGTTGGGCGCGGCTGTCTGTATCGTGACAGACCAGGTGAGGGACGGAACAAGGAGGGCTGGGACACATGCCTGGATCGGTCATTGTCGGCGGCGCACGCACCCCCATCGGAAAGCTCCTCGGAGCACTCTCCGGTTTCGCCGCCGTGGACCTGGGGGCGATAGCGATCAAAGCTGCCCTGCAGCGGGCAGGGATCTCCGGTGACCAGGTGGACTACGTCATCATGGGCCAGGTCCTGCAGGCCGGCCAGGGGCAGATCCCCTCACGGCAGGCCTCCGTCAAAGCCGGAATCCCCATGAGCGTGCCTTCGCTCACCATCAACAAAGTCTGCCTCTCCGGCCTCGACGCGATCGCCTTGGCTGATCAGCTCATTACCGCCGGGGAATTCGACGTGGTCGTGGCCGGCGGAATGGAATCCATGACGAATGCCCCGCACGTCCTCCCCAAAGCCCGCCACGGCTACAAGTACGGCTCCATCGAGGTCCTCGACGCCACCGCCCACGACGCCCTGACCGACGCTTTCGACCACGTGTCCATGGGCCTGTCCACGGAGCGGTACAACGCCCGCCACGGCATGACCCGGGAAGAGCAGGACGCGTTCGCGGCGCGCTCCCACCAGCGGGCCGCCGCCGCTATCGAAGCGGGACTGTTCAAAGACGAGATCGTCCCCGTCGAAGTACCGCGGCGGAAAGGCGACCCCACGATCGTCGACACCGACGAAGGGGTGCGCCCCGACACCACTGTGGAAGCCCTGGCCCGGCTGCGCCCCGCGTTCGACCCGGACGGCACGATCACCGCTGGATCCTCCTCCCAGATCTCCGATGGCGCGTGCGCGGTCGTGGTGATGAGCCGGACGAAAGCAGAAGAGCTGGGATGCGAGATCCTCGCGGAGATCCAGGCGCACGGCAACGTCGCAGGCCCGGACAACTCCCTGCACTGCCAGCCGGCGAACGCGATCAAGCACGCGCTGGCCAAAGCGGGACGGGATGTCGCTGACCTCGACCTCGTCGAGATCAACGAGGCGTTCGCCAGCGTGGCCATCCAGTCCATGCGCGAGCTGGGCGTCAGCGAGGACATCGTCAACGTCAACGGCGGAGCGATCGCGCTAGGCCACCCGGTCGGCATGTCGGGGGCACGGATCGTGCTGCACCTCGTCCACGAGCTGCGCCGCCGCGGCGGTGGACTGGGTGCCGCAGGCCTGTGCGGCGGCGGCGGGCAGGGCGACGCCCTCCTGCTGTCGGTGCCCGCCTCCTGACGGCTCCTGCCGCTGCCCGGACTGCCCCGCGCTTCCGGGCAGCGGCCTCGCAGCACCCCTGCCAGGGCGCAGCACGGGGGTCGCTAGAGTGTCCCGTGTGGGAAACCCGCTGAACCTCCCGTTCGACCCGATCGAGCGCGCACACGACAACTGGGCTGCCCGCTGGGGGAAGTCCCCAGCCATGGCGGCTGTGACCTCGATCATGCGAGCACAGCAGCTTCTCCTCGGACAGCTTGATGCTGTGCTGAAGCCGTACGAACTGACCTTCGCCCGCTACGAAGCGCTGGTTCTTCTCACGTTCAGCTCCACTGGCGCGCTGCCGCTCGGCAAGATCGGCGAGCGGCTCATGGTGCATCCCACCAGTGTCACCAACACCATCGACCGCCTGGAGCGCCAGGGGTTCGTCCGGCGCCGACCCAATCCCCGCGACGGGCGCGGCACTCTCGCCGAGATCACCGACGCCGGCCGCGAGGTCGTGGAACGGGCCACCCGCGACCTGCTCGACATGGAGTTCGGCCTGGGCTGCTACAGCGACGAAGAGCTGTGGGAGATCTACACCGTTTTCCGGAAACTGCGGGTGAACTACGGAGACTTCCGCGCTGAAAGTTAGGTACGGCACGCACCGGTAACGGGGGCGAGATTCACCGCGGTCGGCACGGATACGGCAGGATGGAGGTATGCAGCCTTCGGAATTCTCCACGTACGGCGCGGTCGATCTCGGCGCGCGCAAAGCGGCCCTTGAACGTGAGGCTCAACGACAGGCCGCGGCGGAGGCGGGGAACACCAATCCTTACGCCGTGGACGTCACCGAGGAGAACTTCCAGCGCGAGGTCCTGGAACGGTCCCTCCAGGTTCCTGTTGTGCTGGTGCTCCTGGCGGGGTGGTCAGGAGAGTCCAAACAGACCGAGCAGGCGCTGGACAAACTGGTTGCCGAATCCCAGGGGCAGTGGCTGCTGGCGAAGATCGACACCGGGGTCAGCCCGCAGTTGACCCAGGCCCTGCGTGCCCAGGCGGTGCCCGCACTCTACCTCGCCCTGGGCGGCCAGATTCAGCCGATCGCGGTGGGGGCGATCAACGAGAACCAGGCGCGTGACCTGCTCACCCAAGTCTTTTCCGCGTTGCGGCAACAGGGGGTGCTGCCGCAGAACTTCACCGGTGTCGGCCCAGCCCAGCCCGCAGAGCAGCAGCCCAAGCACAACCCTGTGCAGGCGAAGGCCGCTGAGGCAGTGCAGCGCGGCGACTTCGCCGCGGCAGAGGCCGCCTACACCGAGGCGTTGGAAAAAGACCCGCGCAACGCGGACTACACGATGGGCCTCGCCCAGGTGCGACTGCTGGCCCGGGTGCGTGACCTCGACGTCAAAAAGGTCCGCCAGCAGGCGGCCGACAATCCCACTGACGTGGCAGCCCAGTGCGCGGTCGCCGACCTCGACATGTACGCCGGAAACGTCGAGGACGCTTTCGACCGGCTGGTGGCAACCGTCCGCCGGACCAGGGAC
>NZ_BCWB01000075.1 GCF_001592045.1 Thermobifida fusca NBRC 14071 = JCM 3263
TGTGTACGGCGGTGTCCTACTCTCCCACCCCACCACAGGGCAGTACCATCGGCGCTGGGCGGCTTAACGACCGGGTTCGGAATGGGACCGGGTGGACCCCGCCCGCTATGACCGCCGTAACCCTCACACCCCCACCAACCACAACCCACAGGCTCTAGGTCATGGGGGAAACCTTCACGCGTGTGTGTTCGTGTGTGCGAGCTGTCCTGTATCTGTGGTGGACAAGCCCTCGGCCGATTAGTACCGGTCAGCTCCACCCCTCACAGGGCTTCCACATCCGGCCTATCAACCCCATCATCTCTAGGGGGCCTTACCCACTCAACGGTGGCAGGAGACCTCATCTTGAAGCAGGCTTCCCGCTTAGATGCTTTCAGCGGTTATCCCTTCCGAACGTAGCCAACCAGCCATGCTCCTGGCGGAACAACTGGCACACCAGAGGTTCGTCCGTCCCGGTCCTCTCGTACTAGGGACAGCCCTTCTCAAGTCTCCAACGCGCGCAGCGGATAGGGACCGAACTGTCTCACGACGTTCTAAACCCAGCTCGCGTGCCGCTTTAATGGGCGAACAGCCCAACCCTTGGGACCGACTCCAGCCCCAGGATGCGACGAGCCGACATCGAGGTGCCAAACCATCCCGTCGATACGGACTCTTGGGGAAGATCAGCCTGTTATCCCCGGGGTACCTTTTAGCCGTTGAGCGACGCCGCTTCCACACGCCGACGCCGGATCACTAGTCCCTGCTTTCGCACCTGCTCGACACGTCCGTCTCACAGTCAAGCTCCCTTATGCACTTACACTCACCACCTGATTGCCAACCAGGCTGAGGGAACCTTTGGGCGCCTCCGTTACCCTTTAGGAGGCAACCGCCCCAGTTAAACTACCCACCAGACACTGTCCCTGAACCGGATCACGGTCCCAGGTTAGATGCCCGAAACAGCCAGAGTGGTATTTCACCAACGCCTCCACCCGAACTAGCGTCCAGGCTTCACAGGCTCCCACCTATCCTACACAAGCCATCCCAAACACCAATGTCAAGCTGTAGTAAAGGTCCCGGGGTCTTTCCGTCCTGCTGCGCGAAACGAGCATCTTTACTCGTAGTGCAATTTCGCCGGGCCCGTGGTTGAGACAGCGGGGAAGTCGTTACGCCATTCGTGCAGGTCGGAACTTACCCGACAAGGAATTTCGCTACCTTAGGATGGTTATAGTTACCACCGCCGTTTACCGGCGCTTAGATTCCCAGCGTCGACACCCAAAAGGCATCTAACCGGTCCTCTTAACGTTCCGGCACCGGGCAGGCGTCAGTCCGTATACCGCGTCTTACGACTTCGCACGGACCTGTGTTTTTAGTAAACAGTCGCTTCCCCCTGGCCTCTGCGACCCCACACAGCTCCAGACGCACGGTCCTTCACCGCACAGGGCTCCCCTTCTCCCAAAGTTACGGGGACAATTTGCCGAGTTCCTTAACCACGGTTCACCCGAACGCCTCGGTATTCTCTACCTGACCACCTGCGTCGGTTTAGGGTACGGGCCGTCCACACACTCGCTAGAGGCTTTTCTCGGCAGTACGGGATCACTCACTTCGGCTCAACGCCTCGACATCACGCCTCACCCACAACAGAGCACGGATTTACCTATGCTCCAGGCTACACGCTTGACCCGGGACAACCACCGCCCGGTAGAGCTACCCCCCTGCGTCACCCCATCACTTACCTACTACTCCCTTGGACCCCACACCAACACCACCCCCACCCACAAAGGACAGGAGCAGCGCCAGTCTGGTTAGCATCAGAAGCCTCGGTATTGGGCGCGTGCGGACGGGTACGGGAATATCAACCCGTTATCCATCGACTACGCCTCACGGCCTCGCCTTAGGTCCCGACTCACCCTGGGCGGATTAACCTGCCCCAGGAACCCTTAGTCAATCGGCGCACACGTTTCTCACGTGTGTCACGCTACTCATGCCTGCATTCTCACTCCCACGCAGTCCACCACACGATCACTCGGCGGCTTCACCCCACGCAGGACGCTCCCCTACCACACCAACCACACCCACAAAAGGCATGATCAGCATCCACGGTTTCGGCGGTGTGCTTCAGCCCCGCTACATTGTCGGCGCACAATCACTCGACCAGTGAGCTATTACGCACTCTTTCAAGGATGGCTGCTTCTAAGCCAACCTCCTGGCTGTCACAGCAACTGCACAACCTTTCCCACTAAGCACACACTTAGGGGCCTTAACCGATGATCTGGGCTGTTTCCCTCTCGACCACGAAGCTTATCCCCCGCAGTCTCACTGCCGCGCTAACTTCACCGGCATTCGGAGTTTAGCTGACCTCAGTAACCTTGTCGGGCCCATCAGCCAACCAGTCGCTCTACCTCCGGCAAGCACCACGCGACGCTGCACCTAAATGCATTTCGGGGAGAACCAGCTATCACGGAGTTTGATTGGCCTTTCACCCCTACCCACACCTCATCCCCCAGGTTTTCAACCCTGGTGGGTTCGGGCCTCCACGGAGTCTTACCCCCGCTTCACCCTGGACATGGGTAGATCACCCCGCTTCGGGTCCACAGCATGCGACTCAAACGCCCTCTTCAGACTCGCTTTCGCTACGGCTCCCCCACAACGGGTTAACCTCGCCACACACCATGACTCGCAGGCTCATTCTGCAAAAGGCACGCCATCACCCCACCACAGGCAAGGCTCTGACGGCTTGACAGCACACGGTTTCAGGCACTCTTTCACAACCCCTCACCGGGGCACTTTTCACCTTTCCCTCACGGTACTCGTCCACTATCGGTCACCAGGACGTATTTAGGCTTAGCAGGTGGTCCTGCCAGATTCACACGGGATTCCCCGAGCCCCGTGCTACTCGGGAACGCACCCAACACCCCGCCCACGGATTTCACCTACAGGACTCTCACCTTCTACGGTGCCGTTTCCCACCGGCTTCGGCTATCCGCAACGGCAGTGCTCCAGGCCGGCAGACCCAGACAGGCACGCCCCACAACCCCACACGCGCAACCCCTGCCGAGTATCACACGCGCATGGTTTAGCCTCATCCCCTTTCGCTCACCACTACTCAGGGAATCACTCTTGTTTTCTCCTCCTGCGGGTACTGAGATGTTTCACTTCCCCGCGTTCCCACCAACTGCCCTATACATTCAGGCAGCGGCGACGTGCCATCACGCACGCCAGGTTCCCCCATTCGGACACCCACGGATCAACGCTCGGTTGGCAGCTCCCCGTGGCCTATCGCGGCCTCCCACGTCCTTCATCGGCGCCTGGTGCCAAGGCATCCACCGTGTGCCACACTCGCTTGGCCACCACAGAAACAAGACGCTCGCACACACTATCCACAAATCAAAACCCACGCCACACACCCAACCAACACACACCACACGGCATGCGCCAGCCAGGATGGCCAGAACAACCCCCACACACCCACACCCACAACGACGACCCACCGCCGCCAGCCACAGCCCAGCACCTCAACCCACCAGCCCGAGAGCCCCACAACCAGCCAACCGATCAACCATCGGCCAACCAGCCACAAAGCCCCCAAGCCACCTCAGGCCTCAGCACTGAACAACGACCCAGGGTGCGGTGTCTGCGGGATGCGGTTGTTCCCTCAGACACCCAACAGCGCGCCCCCACCCACCACCAACGACAGGCAGGGAAAAGATTGCCTCTCAACCCACCGGGCCACCCCCCAACACACGCGCCACACACCATGCAGCACACAACGGGAGGCGTCCACTTTCGAGCCAGCCGACCACCAACACACGCCAGACACACCCTGCATCCAGCACACAGTCGGCTTCAAGCTCCTTAGAAAGGAGGTGATCCAGCCGCACCTTCCGGTACGGCTACCTTGTTACGACTTCGTCCCAATCGCCAGCCCCACCTTCACACGCTCCCCCCCACAAAGGGTTAGGCCACGTGTTTCGGGTGTTGCCGACTTTCGTGACGTGACGGGCGGTGTGTACAAGGCCCGGGAACGTATTCACCGCGGCGTTGCTGATCCGCGATTACTAGCGACTCCACCTTCATGGGGTCGAGTTGCAGACCCCAATCCGAACTGAGACCGGCTTTAAGAGATTCGCTCCGCCTCACGACATCGCACGCCCTCTGTACCGGCCATTGTAGCATGTTTGCAGCCCAAGGCATAAGGGGCATGATGACTTGACGTCATCCCCACCTTCCTCCGAGTTGACCCCGGCAGTCTCCCATGAGTCCCCACCACCACGTGCTGGCAACATGGGACAGGGGTTGCGCTCGTTGCGGGACTTAACCCAACATCTCACGACACGAGCTGACGACAGCCATGCACCACCTGTCACCGATCCCCGAAGGACCCCCCATCTCTGGAGGATTACCGGTGATGTCAAGCCTTGGTAAGGTTCTTCGCGTTGCGTCGAATTAAGCAACATGCTCCGCCGCTTGTGCGGGCCCCCGTCAATTCCTTTGAGTTTTAGCCTTGCGGCCGTACTCCCCAGGCGGGGCGCTTAATGCGTTAGCTACGGCACGGAAACCGTGGAAAGTCCCCACACCTAGCGCCCAACGTTTACGGCGTGGACTACCAGGGTATCTAATCCTGTTCGCTCCCCACGCTTTCGCTCCTCAGCGTCAGGTAAGGCCCAGAGACCCGCCTTCGCCACCGGTGTTCCTCCTGATATCTGCGCATTTCACCGCTACACCAGGAATTCCAGTCTCCCCTACCTACCTCAAGCCTGCCCGTATCCACTGCACACCCGGAGTTAAGCCCCGGACTTTCACAGCAGACGCGACAGGCCGCCTACGAGCTCTTTACGCCCAATAATTCCGGACAACGCTCGGACCCTACGTATTACCGCGGCTGCTGGCACGTAGTTAGCCGGTCCTTATTCACCACCTACCGTCAACCCCCAGAAAACCAGGGGCCTTCGTGAGTGGTAAAAGAGGTTTACAACCCGAAGGCCTTCATCCCCCACGCGGCGTCGCTGCGTCAGGCTTCCGCCCATTGCGCAATATTCCCCACTGCTGCCTCCCGCAGGAGTCTGGGCCGTGTCTCAGTCCCAGTGTGGCCGGTCGCCCTCTCAGGCCGGCTACCCGTCATCGCCTTGGTAGGCCGTTACCCCACCAACAAGCTGATAGGCCGCGAGCCCATCCCTGACCGGAAAAACACCTTTCCACCCCACACCATGCGGCACGAGGTCATATCCGGTATTAGACCCAGTTTCCCAGGCTTATCCCAGAGTCAGGGGCAGGTTACTCACGTGTTACTCACCCGTTCGCCGCTCGTGTACCCCCGAAGGGGCCTTACCGCTCGACTTGCATGTGTTAAGCACGCCGCCAGCGTTCGTCCTGAGCCAGGATCAAACTCTCCATCACAGGCCTAAACACCAACCCCCACCACACACCCAACAAACAGTGTGCGTACAAACCCGGGGGCGGCAAACCTTACAAGAGCTCAACCCCAACCCGGCACCCCACACACACAACGCGCGCAAGGCACCAGATCAAAGGAACCCCCACCCCCACAAACCCAGGGGGCAGGAAGGAGCCAAAAACCACACAAACCCGGCTGTCAAGAAACAACCACGCGCTGTTGAGTTCTCAAGAAACAACCGCCAACCGTCTACAAACCCACACGGGCTCTTCCCCGGATGCGGCACA
>NZ_BCWB01000076.1 GCF_001592045.1 Thermobifida fusca NBRC 14071 = JCM 3263
CCTCGGTCATGTCCGCCATCGCGGCGGGACGCACCCCGAACGCGGTGACTTCGGTCTCCTCGACGAGGGGTTCGCCGTTGCGGTCGTAGATCTGGCCGCGGTCTGGGACATCGTAGGTGACCGCGAGCCGCTCCCCCTCCCCCAGCTCCGGGTGGATCACCGCAGGCGACCAGTCGATCACCCAGCCCGAGTCCGTGCGCGTCAACGGGATCGTCCCCGTGTAGCGCCACACCGGATCGCCGATACCGAGGTCGGCCTCGGCCCCGAAACCGGCCGTCGCCGTGTCCCCGTCCATCTCGATCGGGCGAAGGCTCAACCGCAGCGCCGCCAGGTCAAGCTGGTTGTGCGCTTGACGGAGCGCCTCAGCGACCTCGGCGACGTCACCGTTGGTGACCTGTGCTGCGGCCTCGTAGTCGCCTTCCTGCCAGTTCAGCAGAAAGCTACGGACGGCGACCTCAGGGCTTGGCTCCGCCGCGCAGGCCGCAGTGGCCGTGACCAGAAGGGCGCCCGTGGTCGCGGCAAGGAATCGACGGAGGCTGTTTCGGGGGGGCAACCTGCTGTCCTTTCAACGCCGCCGACGCAGAGCTCTTTCCATTTCGCGCTTAGCCTCGCGTTCGGCGATGTCGTGGCGTTTGTCGTACTCGCGCTTGCCTCGGGCCAGAGCGATCTCGACCTTGGCCCGGCCGTTCCGGAAGTAGAGCGACAGCGGGACCAGCGTGCGGCCCGCCTCGCGGGTCTTCGCGTCCAGCTTCGCGATCTCCTCCCGGTGCAACAGGAGCTTACGCGGGCGACGCGGAGCGTGGTTCGTCCACGTCCCCATCGTGTACTCGGGGATGTGCACGTTGTGCAGCCAGACCTCGCCGTTCTTGATCTGGGCGAAACCGTCGACCAGGGAGGCACGGCCGGCACGCAGCGACTTCACCTCGGTACCGGTCAGCACCAGACCGGCCTCATAGGTGTCTTCGATGTGGTAGTCGTGCCGGGCGCGCCGGTTCTGCGCGATGGTCTTCGGTCCCTGCCCCTTGTCCTGTTTTTTCTTCCGTGCCATGTGTGCTCGCTCCTCGCCAGGCTGGCCGCCTCATCAGAGCCTCAGACGCGCAGGTACCGCCGCAGCGTCAGGAAAGAGGCGATCGCACAGAGCAGCACACCCAGGATGATGGACATTCCGATAACGGAGAGCAGTGCCCCCGTGCTGAGCCGGACTCCGGAGTAGAACCAGTCCTGGATCTTGTCCAGCAGGACATACCTGGCTGCGACGATGAAGCCTGAAGCGATGATACCGCCGATGAGACCGCAGATCGCGCCCTCGAGAAGGAACGGGAGCTGGATGTAGAAGTTGGAGGCTCCCACCAGGCGCATGATTCCGGTCTCCCGGCGGCGGCTGTAGGCCGACAGGCGGATCGTGTTGCCGATCAGCAGCGCGGCAGCGGCGAGCTGGACGATAGCGAAGGTCAGTGCCGCCCACTTGAGGACGTCGAACAGTTCGAAGAACCGGTCGAGCACGTCTTTGTCGTTGGAGACCATGTCGACGCCGGCCCGGTTCCGGAAGCTCTCCTGGACCTTCTCGTACTGCGAGGGGTCGACCAGTTGGACCCGGAAGTTGTCGGGGATGTCGCCTTCCTGCGTGGCTTCGACGAGGGCCTGCTGGTTGGCGAAGCGGTTCTGGAAGTCCTCCCACGCCTGGGCCTGGTCGACGTACTCGACACTGGCGACCTCGGGCATGGATTCCAGGTCCGCTTGGATCGCGGCGCGGTCCTCATCGGTCGCGGGCCCGTTCTCGACGCAGTGGCTGCTGGGTGAGCTCTCGGTGCACAGGTAGATCGTGATCGAAATCCGCTGGTCCCAATACCCGCGCATTGCGCTGACTTGCTGGTTGATCAGCATGCCAGCACCGAAGAGGGCCAGCGAAATGGCGACCGTGGTGATGACCGCGATGGTCATCGTCAGGTTGCGCCGTAGGCCGATCCAGATCTCAGAGAGTACGAACTGTGCGCGCATGATGTGTCAAAGGTCCATCCTTGTTGGGCTCCGCGCCACTGGGTAGGCGTACCACGAGAGCCGCTGGGCGGGGTTCCGCTGAAGGCTCCACGAGCCCGGGATTCACGAAAAGCGGGACCTAGTACGCCTGGCCGTAGACGCCACGCGACTGGTCACGGATGACCTCGCCGTCCTCGAGCTCAATGACCCGCTTGCGCATCGAGTCGACGATGGCAGCGTCATGGGTGGCCATGACGACAGTAGTTCCGGTCCGGTTGATTCGGTCGAGCACCTTCATAATGCCGATCGAGGTCGCAGGGTCGATGTTCCCTGTCGGCTCGTCAGCGAGAAGGATCTGCGGACGGTTGACGAATGCCCGAGCAATCGCCACTCGCTGCTGTTCACCACCGGAGAGTTCGCTGGGCATGCGGTCGCCCTTGCCTTCGAGGCCGACCAGTTCGACGACCTCGGGGACAACCTTGCGGATGAACCGACGCGGCTTTCCGATGACCTCCAACGCGAACGCCACGTTCTCGTAGACGTTCTTGTTGGGCAGCAGCCGGAAGTCCTGGAATACGCAGCCGATGCGACGCCGCAGGTGCGGAACCTTCCAGTTCGACAGCCGTGAGAGGTCCTTACCCGCGACGTGGACCCGACCTTTGGTCGGTTTCTCCTCTTTGAGGATGAGACGGAGGAACGTGGACTTACCCGATCCCGAAGGGCCGACGAGGAAGACGAACTCCCCCTTCTGAACGTCGATGGAAACGTTGTTCAGCGCGGGACGTTTCTGGGTCGGGTAGACCTTGGTGACGTTTTCAAACTGGATCACGGGCGCATCACAAGGGTCTCGAAGTTAGGGCCCACAGCGGTGGGTCCGCTCAAGGCAGTACCGCGGCCACAGGGCCAGACGACAGTCTAGGGGGAAAGCGACCCGGAATGTCCGGGTTCACTTTGAACCGCGGAACGTGCGGCGCCGCTGTTCGCTCCCCGGCACCGACAGTGTCTTCCCTTCCCGGGCCTCACAGCGGACTCGGGAGTAACACTAGTCAGCTACCAAGAGCATAGAGGGATCGTCAAGCGGTGATAACGTTCACATATACACGACTTTCCGAGCCGCGGCGGGCGTTTCCGCGAATCCGCCGAGGCTCTGCTCGTGCACCGGCGGCACAGTTATCCCGCTTTCTTCTGCTCGTCCCTCTCCCGGCTCCGCAGCCAGCGGATCCCAGCGTTGATGAACTCGTCGATCTCTCCGTCGAGGACAGCGCTGGTGTTCCCGGTCTCCACCCCGGTGCGGATGTCTTTGACGCTCTGGTAGGGGTGGAGCACGTAGTTGCGCATCTGGGTTCCCCACGCCCGCGCGGACTCACCGCGGAGCGCGGCGAGCTCGGCCTCCTCCTCCTGGCGTTTGCGTTCCAGCAGCTTGGCCTGGAGGATCGACATCGCGGTAGCGCGGTTTTGCAACTGGGAGCGTTCGTTCTGGCAGGAGACCACGATCCCGGTCGGCAGGTGGGTGATCCGCACCGCCGAGTCGGTGGTGTTGACGCCCTGGCCGCCGGGCCCTGAAGAGCGGTACACGTCGATCCGCAGTTCGCTTTCGTCAATCTCAATGTGGTCGCTCTGCTCGACGACCGGGACCACATCGACTCCGGCGAACGAGGTCTGACGGCGGCTCTGGTTGTCGAACGGCGAGATCCGCACCAGGCGGTGCGTACCGTGCTCGCCGCGCAGCATGCCGTAGGCGTAGGGCGCCTTGACCACGAACGTCGTGGACTTGATGCCGGCTTCCTCAGCGTAGGAGGTCTCGTAGATCTCCGTCGGGTAGCCGTGGCGCTCCGCCCAGCGGAGGTACATCCGCTGCAGCATCTGCGTCCAGTCTGCCGCGTCGACCCCACCCGCCTGAGCGTTGATGCTGATCAGTGCTTCACGCTCGTCGTAGGGGCCCGATAGCAGGGTGCGCACCTCAAGATCGCTGATGTCCTTGCGCAGCGCGGCCAGCTCCCTGCGGGCCTCGGCAAGGGTTTCGGCGTCGTTCTCTGCCGCCGCGAGCTCGAAGAGCACACCGAGGTCATCGATCCGGCTGCGGATGTTCTCGACCTTGGAGACTTCCGACTCCAAAAAGGAGAGCCGCCGCGTGACCTTCTGCGCATTGGCCTGGTCGTTCCACAGCTCGGGATCGGCTGACTGCTCCCGCAGCTGCTCAATTTCCGTGCGCTTGGCGTCGAGGTCCAGTACGGCCTCGATGTTCTCCAGCGTGGATGTGAGTTCCTTGATCTGCTCTGCGGGGTCTAGTTCTGCCACACTGCCAAGTCTAAACGGCGCCCGCTGCCTTCTCGCCCACTCAGTTTTCTTCTGCCCGGGAAACGCACAGCAGCGTCACAGCCCGTGGTGGACGCGGAGCTGTTCCACTTTCCGGCACACCTCGGCGACCTCGGGGTGGTCGCGTTCGGCTTCGCCCAGCCCGCGCAGTCTGGCCACGGCAAGGACCGCATCGGAGATGCGGCCGAGCCGCAACTGGGCTTCGATCGCTGTCACGAGCGGCAGCGGCCCGTGCGACGCTTTCCAGTGGGAGAGCACGAGGGAGATGCACTCCGTGTCGTGCCCTTGGGCGGCCAGGGCGCGGGCGGCCCGCCGCAGCGGCTCGCCGTGGCGGGCTCCCCGGGTGCAGGCGGCAGTGAACAGTTCCAGGGCCGAGTCCAGTTCGCCCCGGTGCAGGGCGCGCTCGCCCAGCATCAGCGTGGCGCGCCAACTGCGCGGTGCCTGCTCGGCAAGCCACGCGTCGGCCTGCTCGGCTCCGTGCTGCCTGGCGTGGTACCGCCACCCCCACACAAGGGCTTCCCGGTGGTCGGGGTCGCAGCGCAGCGCGTTCGCCAGCGCGGTGGCGACGTCCCTGGTGCTGCCCCGGCGCTCCGCCAGCGGGACGAGGGCGAACCATGTGTCGGCGTGCCCGCCGCGGCCTTTGATGTGCCGGATGAGTTCCCGTTCGGCTTCGTCGTGCCGGCCGCAGGCGCGCAGTGCCAGCGCGTAGAGCACCATGCCCCGGTCCAGGTCGGGGTCGAGTTCCCGCACCCGCTGCGCGGCGGGCAGCACTTCGGGGCCGAACCCTTCGTGGAGTGCGCTGCGGACGAGGTCCCGGAGGCGGTCGACATCGTTCCAGACGTGGTCGACGGCTTCGAGCAGCGCGTCGACGCTCGGGCGTTCGGTGTTCGGCTGCACACCGCCATGACACCAACTCCGGGCTGGCAGCGCCAACCCCCGCAGCGTGCGGGCCGGGGCCGCTGCTGCGGTCCCGGCCCGCGTCTGCTCAGGTCAGCTCAGATACTGGAGGCCACCAGCGACCGGATCGATCGCACCGCCACCGAGAGGGTGGACAGGTCGAAGCGCTCCGTCTCCCAGATCTCCGAGAGCAGTTCGGTGGCCCGCCGCACCGCGGCGCGGTTCTGCTCAGTCCAGTGGGCGCGGAGTTCGTCCG
>NZ_BCWB01000077.1 GCF_001592045.1 Thermobifida fusca NBRC 14071 = JCM 3263
GCAGCCTCGTTGACCGGTACCGGCGCGCCGTGCAAGCTCCGCCAGCCTCCCACTGCCCCGGCGGCAAACGGGGCCAGCAGAGTCACCAGGGACAGGGCCGGGGCGGGACCGTTGTCGGGGAGGGCAGCCAGCATCGGGAGCTCCGGCAGCGGCCCCAGGGCCACGCCGGTGGGCGCGACCACTGTGTCTGCCCCGAACGCGAACCCCGGGCCTGCCGCGTAGGCGACCCCGAAGATGACCGCGTTCGGCAGGTACAGCAACTGGATGACGAACAGCAGCACGCCGCCGACCACCCCGGGGGCTAGCCCGCGGGTAGTCTCGACCGCTTCGGGGAACCCTGCGGCAAGACCGGAGAAGAACAGCGCAGCCCCGGTTGCTGCGAGCACTGCGGAAGCGCTGAACAGCCCGGAGACGACGGCGCGGAGCCGTAACGGCAGGAATGCGAGCACCCCCCGCCACGGGATACGGCGCTCTTTGAGGAGCTGCCGCAGCGCTCCCAGCCCTCCAGCGAGGAACGCGAGGAGGAAACCGGTGACGAGCGCTTGGAGCATGCTGGGCTGGACCGTGTCGTCCCGCCCGATGAGCGCGAGCGTGCCGGCGATCGCCGCATACGGGCTGGCGAGGGCCAGCGCTGCCTGGGCGGCGTGCCGGAGGCGGACCAGTCCGCAGGCGCGGACAAGCCGGCTTCCCGAGTGGTACAGCAGCAGCCCGGGGAGCACGAGCAAGCCAATGGGGAACAGCCCCATCCGCCCATCCGGGGTGACGAGTTCGACGTGGTGGCCGACAAGCCACATGCGGACCGCGATCCGGAACACGTCAACGATGTCGTCACCGAACGTGGTCGGCGGGGCAGCGATCCAGCCGACGAGGGTGAGGGTGGTGAGCATAGCCAGGCCGATCGCGGCAGCCGACGCCGCGCCGACCCCACCCGACGCGTACAGCGGACGCGCCTGCGCGCTGGCGCCCACGGGACGGGACGTTGCGGGACGGCTCCCCGGGCGGTGGGGTCTTCTGCCTGGGCGACCGCCGCCAGCCGGTTGACGACGTTTCGACGTTCTTGGAGGCACGCTCACGCTTCCATGCTCCCAGCCGCCGCGGTTTTAGGAACCTATTTCCGCCTGGCGTGTCGGAAGTCGCCAAAAAATCCCAAATGTGGTAAGGCGCGCTCCGGAGAACAGAACGGAGGGCCCGCCCCTCCGCGGGAGCAGGCCCTCCGACACGCGTAGCGTGTTAGAACAGGGAACGCACCAGCTTCGCGGCCTCGCTCGGCGTCTTACCGACCTTGACGCCCACGGCTTCCAAGGCTTCCTTCTTCGCCGCAGCGGTACCGGAAGAACCGGAGACGATAGCGCCGGCGTGCCCCATCGTCTTCCCCTCAGGCGCGGTGAAGCCCGCGATGTAGCCCACGACAGGCTTGGTGACGTGCTTCTTGATGTATTCAGCGGCCCGTTCTTCAGCGTCACCGCCGATCTCACCGATCATCACGATGACGTCGGTGTCCGGGTCGGCTTCGAACGCGGCGAGCGCGTCGATGTGCGTGGTGCCGATGATCGGGTCACCGCCGATACCCACGCAGGTGGAGAAGCCAATGTCCCGCAGCTCGTACATCATCTGGTAGGTGAGCGTGCCGGACTTGGACACCAGGCCGATACGGCCCGGCTTGGTGATGTCGGCGGGGATGATGCCGGCGTTGGACTGCCCGGGGGTGATGAGGCCGGGGCAGTTCGGGCCGATGATGCGGGTCTTGTTGCCCTTGCTGCACGCGTGGGCCCAGAAGGTGGCGGTGTCGTGCACCGGGATGCCTTCGGTGATGACGACCGCGAGGCCGATCTCCGCGTCGATCGCTTCGATCACCGCGTCCTTGGCGAACTTCGGCGGCACGAAGATGACGGTGACGTCAGCACCGGTGGCCTTCATGCCTTCGGCTACCGAGCCGAAGACCGGTACCTGGGTGCCGTCGAAGTCCACCACCTGGCCGGCCTTGCGCGGGTTGACACCACCGACGATGTTGGTGCCCGCGGCAAGCATGCGACGGGTGTGCTTGGTGCCCTCGGAGCCGGTCATGCCCTGGACGAGGACCTTGCTGTCCTTGGTGAGGAAGATAGCCATGTCTTGAAATCCCCCCGCGCTTACTTCGCGGCCAGTTCGGCGGCTAGTGCGGCAGCGCCGTCCATGGTGTCCACCTGGCGGACCGCTGGGTGGTTACGTTCGTTGAGGATCGAGCGACCGAGTTCGGCGTTGTTACCGTCCAGGCGCACCACCAGCGGCTTGGTCACATCCTCGCCCCGGGATTCCAGCAGTTCGAGCGCCTGCACGATACCGTTGGCGACCGCGTCGCACGCGGTGATACCACCGAAGACGTTCACGAAGACGCTCTTGACCGCGGGGTCGCTCAGGATGATCTCCAGGCCGTTGGCCATGACCTCGGCGGAGGCGCCACCGCCGATGTCGAGGAAGTTGGCGGGCTTGACTCCGCCGTGCTGCTCACCGGCGTAGGCGACCACGTCCAGCGTGGACATGACGAGTCCGGCGCCGTTACCGATGATGCCGACCTCACCGTCGAGCTTGACGTAGTTGAGGCCCTTCTCCTTGGCCTTGACTTCCAGCGGGTCGCCTTCCGCGGCGGAGGCTAGCGACTCCAGGTCCTGCCGGAACTCGGCGTTGTCGTCCAGGGTGACCTTGCCGTCAAGGGCGACCACCCGGCCGTCCTTGGTGAGGATGAGCGGGTTGACCTCGACCAGCGTGGCGTCTTTCTCCACGAAGACTTTCCACAGCTTGGTGATGACGTCGACGGCGCCCTGGGCAGCAGCCTCGGGCAGTTTGCCTTGGGCAACGATGTCGGCCGCGACGTCAGCCGGAGCCCCCTTGAGCGGGCTGATGGGGACCTTCGCTACGGCGTCGGGGTTGGTTGCCGCAACCTCCTCGATCTCCATACCGCCCTCGGCAGAGCAGATGGAGAGGAAGGAACGGTTCGCCCGGTCCAGCAGGAAGGAGAAGTAGTACTCCTCCGCGATGTCGCTGGCCTCTTCAACGAGGACCCGGTGGACGGTGTGGCCCTTGATGTCCATGCCGAGAATCTGCTTGGCCTTAGCGACTGCGTCGTCGGGGCCGTCGGCCACCTTGACACCGCCCGCCTTGCCTCGGCCTCCGGTCTTGACCTGAGCTTTAACCACGACGCGGGGCTTGCCCGCCGCCGCGAACTCTTCGGCGATGGCACGCACCTCCTCGGGCGTGCTCGCCACCTTTCCTTGGGGTACCGGAACCCCATATTCCGCGAAGAGTGCCTTCGCCTGGTATTCGAACAGGTCCACGAGGGTCCGTCCTTGTGACTCGCTGGCTGGGTTTCTGCGGAGGTCATTCACACAACGTGGGAACCATCTGCGGGGTGTGCCACGTTGGAAAGATGCTTGTTTAAGCCATCCGCACCATGCGGAAGCTTATCCAGCCCGACTTTCCGCAACAGACACCGGGTTCCCGATGACCGGTCCCATGACCTCGTGAAACTGGTTGTTTGTCCGTTATTCCCCACACTGAGTCGATAACCCATGTGACGGGTTACACAAGCTTCACAGGGACCGTGTCACGCTCTGTCATGCTCCTTCACCCTGTGCCCGAGGGGACCGCGGATGCGACGAACTGGTCGTAGCCGAGCCGCAGCACGAGGAGCACGACGACGACCAGGAGGACAGCCCGCACGAAGCCGGTACCGCGGCGCAGCACCATGCGGGCGCCCACCTGCGCCCCGGCGATGTTGCACACCGCCAAGCCCAGCCCGATCAGCCACATCACGTCACCATTGAGGGCGAAGACGATGATCGCGCCGAGGTTGGTGGCCGTGTTGATGATTTTGGCGGACGCCGAGGCAGTGACGAAGTCCATGCCGATGATCGACGTCAGCGCGATGATCAGGAACGTGCCGGTGCCCGGCCCGATGAGGCCGTCGTAGCATCCGATCACTAGGCCCGTGATGAGGACCGCGGCTACGACCCGGGCAGGGGTGCGCAGCCGTGGTTGGGCGACCCGTCCCATCGCGGGGCGCAGCACCACGAAGACAGCGACAGCGAGCAGCACCGCCATGATGATGGGGCGCAGGGTCGCGGAGGACACTGCTCCGGCAAGCGCGGCCCCGCTTCCCGCTCCGAGGAGGGCGAGTCCGGCTGCGGACCACACCACGTGGGGTTCGGATTTGACCCCGCGAGCGTAGGTGATGGCGGCGGAGCAGGTACCGAAGATCGCTGTCAGTTTGTTGGTTCCGAGCACTGCGGCCACCGGTGTGGTGGGGAAGGCGACGAGCAGTGCGGGAAGCATCAGCAGGCCACCGCCGCCCACGACAGCGTCGACCCATCCGGCGGCGACCGCTGCGGCCATGAGCAGCGCGATGATCTCGACGTCCACGCCTACCGATCCGAAAGAACGACGTGCCGCGGCGGAACGTCCCGATACGGGCTACCTGTAGTCACAAGTCCAAGAGCCTATCTCTTTGCCGTTTTCTGCCCTGCACCATCCCCGCCCGTCGCGATGCGGGGGAGTCTGTCCCGCAGAGCGCGGAAAGCCCCAGATCGGGTAGTGGGAGGTCATGGGTGAGGACTTGGAGAGGTTGGACACGGACGAGTTGCGGGAACGGGCAGTGGAGCTCGCCCGGAAGCGGTGGGATGTCAGCTACCTGTGGAAGCTGGTGGAGCATATTCCTAGTGCGGAGGCCCTTGCCGGACGCCCAGCGGCAGGACAGGCCGGGGTGCACACCGTGTCGGCGTTGTTCAGCCAACTGATCGCAGAATTCGAAGGGGACCACCAGCTCCGTGAGGCACTGCGTCCGCTCTACTTGGACTACCTGCGCCAGCATCAAGGCACTTAACCACCGGATCCAGTAGTGTGCCTCTCCCGGGCGAGAGAGGGTATTCGCTCCTTCCGCAGCGGCACAGGCAGGGATCGCTGCATCTCCGCTCTACCCCGCGGCAACCGTGACGACGGGACCGTGCAGGATTCTCGCCTTGAAGAGGCCATGCAGTGAATTCATCCCTCTTCCCGCTCTTCTTCACCACGGTTTTTCCTGGCCATTTCCCCGACACAGGGGTGGGGGCACCCTCGCCCAGGAAAAGGCACAAAAATAGGCCCCTGCGCGAGGGGCCTTAATTCAGAGAAAACGAAAAGGAGAGGGGCAGGAAAGAGGACCAAAGCCTCACATCTACTCCCTCTCCTTTTTTGCGTG
>NZ_BCWB01000078.1 GCF_001592045.1 Thermobifida fusca NBRC 14071 = JCM 3263
GCGGTGGCCCGACGAAATCGCCGAACTGGAACGGCTGGGCCACGAAAACCTCGACCGGATCGCGGAGGCCGTGGCACGGTACGGCATCGACTGCGAATTCGAACGCACCGGTGCCATCATCGCCGCCACTGAAGAGTGGCAGCTCCCCGGGCTCCGCGAAGACGCGCAGCGGATGCGGGACCTGGGCTACGACGTCGTCGACCTGGATGCCGCCCAGATGCGGGCCGAAGTGAACTCGCCTACCTACCTCGGCGGCATCTACGACCGTGACGGGGTGGCCATGCTGCACCCCGCCAAACTCGCCTGGGGGCTCCGCGAAGCATGCCTGCGCTTAGGCGTGCGGATCTTCGAGCACACCCCGGTGCGGGCGATCCGCTCCGAACCCGGTCGGCTGCGGCTGGAAAGCCGCCACGGGTCCGTGCGGGCCCGGCAGGTAGCGTGGGGGACGGGCGCGTTCCCCGGTCCGCTCCGCCGCATCCGCCACTTCGTCGCCCCCGTGTACGACTATGCGCTGATGACCGAGCCGCTCACCACCGAGCAGCGGGAAGCGATCGGCTGGGCCAGCCGCGCGGGCATGTCGGACGCGAGCAACCAGTTCCACTACTACCGGCTCACCGCGGACAACCGCATCCTGTGGGGCGGCTACGACGTCATCTACCACTACGGCGGCAAAGTGCGCCCCGAGTTCCACCAGCGGCCGGAGACCTTCCAGAGGCTGGCGGAGCACTTCTTCACCACGTTCCCGCAGTTGGAAGACGTGCGGTTCACCCACAAGTGGGGCGGGGTGATCGACACGTGCAGCCGGTTCTGCGCCTTCTTCGGCACCGCGTACGGGGGACGGCTCGCCTACGCCGCCGGTTTCACCGGGCTCGGTGTGGGGGCGACCCGGTTCGGTGCCGAAGTCATGCTGGACCGGCTCGCCGGGGTCGAGACCGAACGCACCCGGACCGCGATGGTCCGCAGCAAACCGATCCCGTTCCCGCCCGAACCGCTCCGCTACCTCGGGATCGAGCTGACCCGCCGCTCGATCGCGGCAGCCGACCGCAACGGCGGCCGCCGCAACCTCTGGTTGCGCGCCCTGGACGCGGTCGGAATGGGATTCGACAGTTGATCAGGCCGCCCCGGCCACGGCCCGCCGCCGCGGGGAGGCGGTCCGGCATCACCGCTGTGGCCGCAGTGCCTGCACCAGCCGGGTGAGCCGCTGGGTCGGGGCGTCCAGTTCCTGGACCATGTCCAGCACCCGCTGGTCGCCGGCGGACCGCTCCCGCACCTCTTCCAACGTGTCGTTGAGTTCGTTGACCAGCGCTGACAGCTCAGCAACCACCATCTCCACGCCGGCGGCGCTGGAGGACAGGTCCCGGCGCAGCAGCTCGGTCTGGCTGTGCAACTGCCGCTTCAGCCGGTCTAACTCCAAGAACACTTCGACCTTGGCACGCAGCAGCCACGGGTCCAGCGGTTTGGTCATGTAGTCGACAAACCTGCTGGCATATCCCCGGAACACCCGGTGGCGGTCGATCCCCTCCGCGGTGAGGAAGATGATGGGGATGTCCTTGGTCTTCTCCCGCTGCTTGATGTGCGTCGCGGTTTCGAACCCGTCCATCCCCGGCATGACCACGTCGAGCAGGATCACCGCAAAGTCCCGTTCGAGCAGTGCCTTCAACGCGGCCTCACCTGAGTTCGCACGGACCAGGTTCTGGTCCAGCGAGCTCAGGATGGCTTCGAGGGCGGTGAGGTTCTCCTCGCGGTCGTCGACGAGGAGGATGTTGGCCTTGTAGGACACGGTCACTGCTCCCGGCTTGTGCTGTTGTCACTCTTACCGCGATCCAACCACCGCCGCATGACATTCAGCAGGTGGTCGAGATCCACGGGCTTGCTCACATAGTCCGAGGCTCCCGCGGCCAGACTGTTCTCCCGGTCGCCCCGCATCGCCTTGGCCGTCAGCGAAATGATCGGCAAGTCCGCGAACTGCGGCATCTCCCGGATCATGCGGGTAGTGGCGTCACCGTCCAACTCGGGCATCATGATGTCCATCAACACCAGGTCGATGTCCTCGTTGGCTTCCAGCTTCGCGATCCCCTCCCGGCCGTTGTCCGCGTAGAGCACTTCGAGGCCGTGCGCTTCCAGCGCGCTCGCGAGCGCGAACACGTTCCGGATGTCGTCGTCGACGATGAGCACCCGCTTGCCCGCCAGCACGTCGTCCTGCTGGGGGCCGCCCGCGGCCTGCGGCACGGACTCTGCGGTCAGCACCGGCACGTAGGGCTCGTCCTCGGACGAGGCGAGCGGATCGGTGTCCGCGGCCTTGGGCCCGGGCGTTTCCGTGGGCAGGACGACCGTGTCCGTGGGCCTGTCGAACGAGGTCACCACGTCCGCGTCGCTGAGCGACCGGTACATCCGCTCAGACGTGCCCTCAGGCAGCCGCACCGGCAGCAGGAGGGTGAACGTGCTGCCTTCCCCCACGGTGCTCGACACGCGGATCTCCCCGCCGAGCAGTTCCGCCATGTTGCGGCTGATCGACAGCCCCAGGCCGGTGCCGCCGAACCGGCGGCTCGTGCCGCCGTCGCCCTGGTGGAACGCTTCGAAAATCAACTGGAGCTTGTCCTCGGGGATACCGATCCCGGTGTCGATCACGGAGAACGCGATCACTTCGTCGGGGTCGGTGAACGTGTCCACGTCGATGTCCTCCACGGCCCACGCCGGTTCGATCACCAGCCGTACCTCGCCGCTGCTGGTGAACTTCACGGCGTTGGACAGCAGGTTGCGCAGCACCTGCTGGAGCCGCTGCTCGTCCGTCCACAACTGGTCGGGGACGTCCGGGGACACCTCCACCGCGAACGCCAGTCCCTTTTCGCTGGCCAGTGGACGGAACGACGCCTCCACGTAGTCCACCAGCTGGCTGATGGACACGTGGCTCGGGTTCAGCTCCATCCGCCCGGCCTCAACCTTGGACAGGTCGAGGATCTCATTGATGAGCTGCAGCAGGTCACTGCCGGCCTTGTAGATGGTCTGCGCGAACTCCACCTGCTTGGGGGTCAAGTTCTTCTCGCTATTGTCGGCCAGGAGCCGCGCGAGGATCAGCAGGCTGTTGAGCGGGGTACGGAGCTCATGCGACATGTTCGCCAAGAACTCCGACTTGTACTTGGAGGACACCTGCAACTGGTGCGCCCGGTCCTCCAAGGACCGCCGGGCTCGCTCGATCTGCCGGTTCTGCAGTTCGATCGCGCGGTTCTGGCTGGCCAACTGCCCCGCCTTGCTGTGCAGTTCCGCGTTCTTGCGGCGCAGCTCCTCCTGCTGGCGCTGCAGCTCGTTGGAGCGCTCCTGCAGCGCGGTCGTCAACTGCTGCGACTGGGCCAGCAGGTACTCGGTCTTGGAGTTGGCCAGGATAGTGGTGATCGTGGCGCTGAGCAGGCTGACCAGCTGTCGCAGGAAGTTGAGATGGATCTCCCGGAACGTGCCGTAGGAGCCCAGTTCGATCACGCCGAGCACCCGGTCTTCCGACACGATCGGGAAGATGGCGAGGCTCAACGGAGGCGCCTCGCCCAGTCCTGATTCGATCCGCACATAGTCGCCGGGGACGTTGTGGACGATCAGCTCCTTGCGCTGCGCAATAGCCTCCCCGGCCAGTCCCTGGCCCGCGGTGATCCGGCGGCGCTCCTCACTCGGCTGGTAGCCGTAGCCGGCGTAGAGCCGGAAGGTCTCGGTGTCGTTCTCGTCCTCCGGCAGGTAGCAGGCGCCGTGCTGGGCGTCCACGAGCGGGGTCACCTCGGTCATGATGAGGCGTGCCAGCTCGTTGAGGTCGCGGCGCCCCTGGAGGAGGCCGGACAGCCGCGCCAGGTTGCTCTTCAACCAGTCCTCGTCCCGCTGGGCCGCGGTCGTCTCCCGCAGGTTGGACACCATCAGGTTGACGTTGTCCTTCAACGTGGCCAGCTCCCCGCGGGCGCTCACCTGGATCGACTGGGTCAGGTCGCCGCGGGCCACCGCGCTCGCCACCGACGCGATCGCCCGCACCTGCGTGGTGAGGTTCTTCGCCAGCTCGTTGACGGAGTCGGTGAGGTCCTTCCACACCCCCGACACGCCGGCCACTTTCGCTTGGACGCCGAGCTTGCCTTCAATACCCACTTCGTGGCCGACCCGCGTGACCTCCAACGCGAACGTGGACAGCTGGTCGACCATCGTGTTGATGGTGTCCTTCAACTCCAGCATCTCGCCTTGGGCGTCCACGGTGATCCGCTTGGTGAGGTCGCCGCGGGCCACCGCCGTCGTCACCTGGGAGATGTTGCGCACCTG
>NZ_BCWB01000079.1 GCF_001592045.1 Thermobifida fusca NBRC 14071 = JCM 3263
CGTTCTTTACTTTACCGGCTTTCTTCGAGACCACCAAATTGGTGTTTCCGAAGCTTTTCCGATAAAGCCAGAACGGAAAGTCGCCGCCAATTCTTCGCGGCACAGTGAATTATGCCAGAAAGAATCGGCGCCGAAGACCATTGGGAGGTGGGCCCGTCCACCAGAGCGGTGTCCGGTTCGCCCTGAGAAGAGTGCCTCTCCCCCTGGCCAGGGCCAGAGGTCCCTCGAGACACTTCAAAGAACTTACCCACTCAGTCAAGTCACGACAACTTGAACCCCGGTGATGCGGGTCACAGTAAGCCTGAGCGGGTGTCTTCGCCAGGCGTCCAACAGCGACGAGTCCGTGGATATTCCCACAGGCCAGCAGGGAGAGGGCTACCCCTGTCCGCCCAGGACCTTGTGCAGGGCGACACTCCCGGCCTTGCTACTTCTTCTCCCCGACTCTTACCTCCCGCCTCCCCACCATCCCCATCTTGATTACTTAGAGTGAAATTCTGAGCACATAAAGCATCGACTGTGTGCGGCGGTCCACCAGGTCCGACGCCTGTCACCTCGCTGGGGAGGCTTCATGCGTACCGTGAGCGGCCCGACGGACCACGTCGTCGTGGTGGGGGCAGGCCTGTCCGGGCTCGCCGCAACCCTGCACCTGCTCGGTGCGGGACGCCGGGTCACCGTCTTTGAGCGTGAGGAGTACCCGGGCGGCCGGGCGGGACAGCTCGACCTGGACGGCTTCCACATCGACACCGGTCCGACCGTGCTCACCATGCCCGACCTGCTCGACGAGGCACTGGCCGCGGTAGGCGAATCCCTCAGCGACCGCCTCGACCTGGTCCAGCTCTCCCCCGCGTACCGTGCCGTCTTCCCCGACGGATCGGTGCTCAACGTCCACACCAACGCGGACGCTATGGCCGACGAGGTCGCTCGCGTGTGCGGATCACACGACGCCAAGGGGTACCTGCGGCTACGCGCCTGGCTGCGGGAACTGTACGAGCTGGAGATGGCCCGGTTCATCGACACGAACTTCGACTCCCCGTTCACGCTCCTCTCCCCCGAGCTTGTCCGGCTGGCCGCCCTCGGCGGTTTCCGGAGCCTCTCCGCGGCGGTAGGCCGGTTCGTCCGCGACGAGCGGCTGCGCCGCATCTTCTCGTTCCAGTCCCTGTACGCGGGGGTACCACCGCACCGCGCCCTCGCCGCTTACGCGGTCATCGCGTACATGGACACCGTCGCCGGCGTCTACTTCCCGCGCGGCGGCATGCGTTCCCTGGGAGAAGCCCTGGCCGCCGCAGCCACCAAAGCCGGGGCGGAACTGCACTACGGAAGGACTGTCACCCGGCTGGAACGGCGCGGCAACCGAGTGCGTGCCGTGGTGCTTGCCGACGGGGAACGGGTGCCCTGCGACGCCGTGGTCGTCACCGTGGACCTGCCCTTGGCCTACCGTCTCCTCGGCCGGACCCCGTGGCGGATCGTCCCCCTCCAGTTCGCTCCCTCCGCGGTCGTCCTCCACGCGGGCACCGACCGCACCTGGCCGGTGCTCGACCACCACACCCTCCTGTTCGGCACGGCGTGGCGGCGTACTTTCACCGAGATCACCCGGTTGGGGAAACCGATGAGCGACCCTTCGCTCCTGGTGACGCAGCCGACCGTGACCGACCGCAGCCTGGCCCCGCCTGGGCGGCACCTGCTCTCCGTGGTCGCGCCCTGCCCGAATCTGCGCACTGGGCGGATCGACTGGGTGTCCTTCGGCCCTCGCTACCGGGAGCAGCTCGGAGCAGTCCTGGAGGACCGCGGCCTCACCGGATTCTCCGAGTCTGTGCGCGTCGAACGGCTCGTCACCCCGCACGACTGGTCGCACATGGGGCACGCGTTCGGCACCCCGTTCGCTACCGCGCACACCCTCTTCCAGACCGGTCCGTTCCGGCCGCGCAACCTCGTGTCGGGGATCGCCAACGCGGTCTTGGCGGGATGCGGGACCACTCCGGGGGTGGGCCTGCCGACGGTCCTCATCTCGGGGAAGCTCGCCGCGGCACGGATCACCGGGTGCACCTCGCCCACGCGGTCCACGATCACCGGTTCGGGGAGACGGCGGTGAAGCGGGAACTGCGGGCCGCGGGCATCACCGACCCCCAGCTGTGCGCGGCCTACCTGCACTGCCGGACGCTGCACGCCCACCACGGGCGCACCTACTATCTGGCCACGCTCACCCTCCCCCCGCAGCGGAGGCCCGCGATCCACGCCCTCTACGGCTTCGCGCGCTGGGTGGACGACGTCATCGACGCGCCACGCACCGCCCTCCCCGTGGAGGCGCGGGCTGCCCTGCTGTCCGAAGTCGGCACCGAGCTGACCGCTGCCCTGGCGGGGGGAGAGGACGTCCACCCGGTGGTGCGCGCTGTGGCGGACACCGCGCGGCGGTACGAGATCGGCGCCGAACTGTTCACGGCGTTCCTGCGGTCCATGCGGATGGACCTGTCCACCACCGACTATGCGAGCTTCGAAGACCTGCGCGGCTACATGTACGGCTCGGCCGCGGTGATCGGGCTCCAAGTGCTGCCGGTGCTCGGCACCGTGGTCCCGCTGCCGCGGGCTGCCCCGCATGCGGCAGCGCTCGGCGAGGCGTTCCAGTTGACCAACTTCCTGCGGGATGTGGCTGAAGACCTGGACCGGGGGCGGGTCTACCTGCCCGCGGACATCCTGGCCCGCTACGGGGTGGACCGGGACCTGCTGTTGTGGTGCCGTGCTCACCGGCGCGGGCATCCGCGGGTGCGGGACGCGCTCGCCCACCTGGTGGCGTTGAACCGGGAGATCTACCGGACGGCTGCCCCGGGCATCGCGATGCTCGACCCGGTGTCGCGTCCCTGCGTCGCTACTGCGTTCACCCTGTACCAGGGGATTCTCGACGTCATCGAAGCATCCGGCTTCGACGTGTGGAGCGGTCGGTGCACCGTGCCGCAGTGGCGGCGCGTGCAGGTAGCGGTTCCCGCCTTCGCCCGGGCCATGCTGCGCCGGGCGGTGTCGGGACGCCGGG
>NZ_BCWB01000080.1 GCF_001592045.1 Thermobifida fusca NBRC 14071 = JCM 3263
CCCCGGCATGCCCGGAGCGCAGGATGATCGCGCTCAGGTCGGCTTGGGCGGCATACAGGTCGTCGCGCACCGCGGCGCGCGCCATCGTGCTCCAGCGGTCGTCGCGCGGCAGGGCGATGATCCGCTCCCGCAGCCGGGTGAGCTGCAACTGGTCGGCCAGGTCGAAGTAGACCTCCGCCACCTCGCGCAGCGACCGGCCGGTCTCCTCGGAGACGCGGATCAGGTCGAAGGTCGAGTAGGCGGGGACCATGGCGGCGACCTGTTCGGCCAGCTCCTGGGGCACGCCCTTGGCCACGAGGGCGTCCCGGCGCTCCGTGAAAGCCTGCAGGTCGCGCCCCTGCAGCATTGCGGACAGCTGCGGGACGATCTCCTGGACGCCTTTCCGGAACCGGGCGATCTCGGCGTGGAGGTCCGAGTCGAAGGAGCGGTAGCGCATCAGCCAGCGGGCCGACCGTTCGACCAGCTTGCGGGCTTCCAGCAGCATGGTCAACTGGGTGTCGACGTCGACCTGGTAGTCGAGGGCCTCGACCTTCGCCCAGAAGTCCCGCAGGCCGAAGACTTCCGTCACCAGCAGGTAGGCGCGGGCGATCTCCGGAGCGTCCGCGCCCGTCTCCTCGGCGAAACGGAAGGCGAACGTCGACCCGCACCGGTTGACCATTTCGTTGACCACCACCGTGGTGATGATCTCCCGGCGCAGCGGATGCTGGAGGATGGCGTCGCGGAAGCGCTCGCGCAGCGGTGTGGGGAAGTACTCCAGCAGCACGGAGTTCAGATAGGGGTCGTCGGGCAGGTCCGAGGCGAGGATCTCCTCGGCCAGCACGATCTTGGTGTAGGCGATCAGCGTGGCGAACTCAGGCCCGGTGAGCCCGCGCCCGGCCGACCGCCGGGCCGCGATCGCCTTGTCGTCGGGCAGGAACTCGAGCTTGCGCTGCAAGTGGCCGTCCCGCTCCAGTTTGCGCAGGTAGCGGGTGTGGACGTGCAGCATGGCGGGACTCTGCTTGCGGGCCGCAGCCAGCGCCGTGTTCTGCAGGTAGTTGGTGCGCAGCACGAGGCGGGCGACCTCGTCGGTCATGTCCATGAACAGCGCGTCGCGCTCGGCCTTGTCGAGCCGCCCGGCCCGGACCTCGCGGTCCAGCATGATCTTGATGTTCACCTCGTGGTCCGAGGTGTCCACGCCGGCGGAGTTGTCGATGAAGTCGGCGTTGACGCGGCCGCCGGCGAGCGCGAACTCGATGCGGGCCTGCTGGGTCATTCCCAGGTTGCCGCCTTCCCCGACCACTTTGCAGCGCAACTGGGAGGCGTCGACGCGGACCGGGTCGTTGGCCTTGTCCCCCACCGAGGTGTGGGATTCGGTGGACGCCTTGATGTAGGTGCCGATCCCGCCGTTCCACAGCAGGTCCACTGGGGCGGTGAGGACGCACTTGATCAGCTCGTGCGGGGTGAGGGTCGTGACGTCGTCCGCGATCCCCAGGGCCCGGCGCACCTGCGGGCTGATCGGCACGGACTTGGCGTGGCGGGAGTACACGCCGCCACCCGGGGAGATCAGCTCGGGGTTGTAGTCCGCCCAGGAGCTGCGGGGGAGTTCGAAGAGACGGCGGCGCTCCGCGTAGCTCACCGCCGGATCCGGGTCGGGGTCGAGGAAGATGTGCCGGTGGTCGAAGGCTGCGATGAGGCGGATGTGCTCGGAGCGGAGCATGCCGTTGCCGAACACGTCGCCCGACATGTCGCCGATGCCCACCACCGTGAAGTCCTCTTTCTGGACGTCCACGCCCATTTCCCGGAAGTGGTATTTGACCGACTCCCAGGCGCCGCGGGCGGTGATGCCCATGGCCTTGTGGTCGTAGCCGACCGAGCCGCCGGAGGCGAAGGCGTCGCCCAGCCAGAAGCCGCGTTCTGCGGCGACCGCGTTAGCGATGTCGGAGAAGGTCGCTGTGCCCTTGTCGGCAGCCACGACCAGGTAGGAGTCGTCTCCGTCGTAGCGGACCACGTCCTCGGGGTGGCTGACAGTCCCGTTGACGAGGTTGTCGGTGACGTCGAGCAGGCCGCCGATGAACTGCTTGTAGCAGTCCACGACTTCCGCCATGACCGCGTCGCGGTCGCCCTTGGGCAGCCGCTTGCAGACGAACCCGCCTTTGGCGCCGCTAGGCACGATGACGGAGTTCTTGACCGTCTGCGCTTTGACGAGGCCCAGGATTTCGGTGCGGTAGTCCTCGATTCGGTCCGACCAGCGCAGCCCGCCGCGCGCCACCGTGCCGAACCGCAGGTGGACTCCCTCAACGCGCGGGGAGTAGACGAACGTCTCCAGCTTAGGCCGCGGCTGCGGCATGTCGGGGATACGTCCCGGGTCCAGCTTGTAGACCAGGTAGGGCTTGGTGCCGCCGTCCTGGAAGTAGTTGGTGCGCAGGGTGGCGCCGATCGCGGCGAGGAAGAACCGCAGGATGCGGTCGGCGTCGAGGTTGTCGACCTGGTCGAGCTCTCCGAGGATCTCCTCGGTGATCCCCTCGCACAGTTCTGCGCGGCCCTCGTCCAACTGCGGGTCGAACCGCGATTCGAAGAGCCGGACCAGTAGCCGGGCGATGTGCGTGTGGGAGTTGAGCACATCGGCGATGTAGGCGGGGGTGAAGGACGTGGCGGTCTGCCGGAGGTAGGTGGCGTAGGCGCGGAGCACGGTGATCTGGCGCCAGTTCAGGCCGCCGTGCACGA
>NZ_BCWB01000081.1 GCF_001592045.1 Thermobifida fusca NBRC 14071 = JCM 3263
ACCGTCGCGCCTGGCCACACTGTGCTGTCCCTCGTTGTCCGGCACGGAGATCGGCCCCCTTCTGGTTCCCCGGTGGTTGTGCTGCGCGAACCCGCTGGGTTTCCAGGAGGCTCACACACCGTCCAGATTTGATGGAGGTGCCGGAGAAATTCATCCCGGCACCTCCATCATCGCAGAAGCTTTAGGCCTGACCGACCTTGAAGCGGACAAAGCGGCGCACGGTTACGCCCGCTTCGTCGACAACCTGCTGGATTGTCTTCTTGTTGTCCTTGACGAACGGCTGACCGAGCAGCGTCGCGTCCTTGAAGAAGCCGTTGAGCCGGCCCTCCACGATCTTGGGCAGTGCCTGCTCCGGCTTGCCCTCCTCGCGCGCGGTGGCCTCGGCGATACGGCGCTCGTTCTCGACGACGTCGGCCGGCACGTCGTCCCGGCTGATGTACTTCGGCGCCAGCGCGGCGATCTGCTGCGCCAGGTCCTTGGCGACCTCGGCGTTCGGCTTGTCCAGCTCGACCAGCACGCCGAGCGTGGGCGGCAGGTCAGGGTCGGACTTGTGCATGTAGCTGGCCACGTAGGCGCCCTCGACCTTGGCAAAGCGCCGGAGCTCGATCTTCTCCCCGATGACCGCGCTGAGCTCCTCGATCACCTGGGAGACCGTCTTGCCGTCGGCGTAGTCGGCGCTGAGCAGCGACGGCACGTCGCTCGGGCTGGTGCGCGCCACGAACCCGGCCAGCTCGGCGGCGAGTTCCTGGAACTTGTCGTTCTTCGCGACAAAGTCGGTCTCGCAGTTCAGCTCCAGCAGCACGGCGGAGGTGTCGCCGTCCTGGGCCAGCGCGATCAGACCGTTGGCCGCAGTACGCTCGGCGCGCTTGCCGACGTCCTTGGCGCCCTTGATCCGCAGGGCCTCGATCGCCTTGTCGAAGTCGCCGCCGGACTCCTCCAGGGCCTTCTTGCAGGCCATCATGCCAGCGCCGGTCAGCTCGCGCAGCCTCTTCACATCGGCGGCGGTGTAGTTCGCCATAGCTTCGTTTCTCTATCCGCTAGGTGTGGATCGGGAAAGGACTGTGGAGGATCCTAGGCTTCCTCGCCGCTCCCGGCTTCTTTTTTTTCCTCCGGGGCCTGGGCCTTCTCTTCCTTAGCCGGAGCCTCAGCGGCGGGAGTCGCTTCCTCGCCCGCAGCCTCGGTCTTGCCTTCCAGGAGCTCGCGTTCCCACTCGGCCAGCGGCTCCCCAGCGCCCTTCTCCGAACCCGGGGCACCGCCGGAGCGGATCATCAGACCCTCGGCGACAGCGTCCGCGACCACGCGGGTCAGCAGGCTGACGCTGCGGATCGCGTCGTCGTTGCCCGGAATCGGGTAGTCGACCTCGTCCGGGTCGCAGTTGGTGTCGAGGATCGCCACCACCGGGATGTTGAGCTTGCGGGCCTCGCTGATCGCGATGTGCTCCTTCTTGGTGTCCACGATCCACACCGCGCTCGGCACGCGGTTCATGTCGCGGATACCGCCCAGGGTGCGCTCCAGCTTCTCCTTCTCCCGGCGCAGCCCAAGGAGCTCCTTCTTCGTCAGGCCGGAGGAAGCGACGTCGTCGAAGTCGATCTCCTCCAGCTCCTTGAGGCGCTGCAGGCGCTTGTGCACGGTGGAGAAGTTGGTGAGCATGCCGCCCAGCCAGCGCTGGTTCACATACGGCATGCCGACGCGGCGCGCCTGCTCGTAGATGGCTTCCTGAGCCTGCTTCTTGGTACCGACGAACAGGATGGTGCCGCCGTGCGCGACCGTCTCCTTGACAAACTCGTAGGCGCGGTCGATGTAGGACAGCGACTTCTGCAGGTCGATGATGTAGATGCCGTTGCGCTCAGTGAAGATGAAGCGCTTCATCTTCGGGTTCCAGCGCCGGGTCTGGTGCCCGAAGTGAACGCCGCTCTCCAGCAACTGGCGAATGGTCACCACTGTGGCCATGAGCTTCGGCCCTTTCTTGTGCGGCGGACATGCCGTCCGCCTCCGGTTACTCCTGACGCCCCGACCGGACCGCCGCGCCACCCTGAGGTAGGACACGGACCGT
>NZ_BCWB01000082.1 GCF_001592045.1 Thermobifida fusca NBRC 14071 = JCM 3263
AAAATGTGAGACATGGCGCAGATCGTGAAGCGGGCGTACAAGTACCGCTTCTACCCGACCCCCGAGCAGGCCGAAGAACTGCTCCGGACGTTCGGCTGCGTCCGCTTCGTCTACAACAAGGCGTTGGAGGAGCGGACACGCGCCTACACCCAAGAGGGCCGCCGGGTCTCCTACGTGGAGACCTCCGCGATGCTCACCCAGTGGAAGCGCACTGAGGAGCTGGCGTTCCTCAACGAGGTGTCCTCGGTTCCGCTCCAGCAAGCATTGCGGCACCTGCAAGCGGCGTTCGCGAACTTCTTCGCCAAGCGGGCCAAGTACCCCACGTTCAAGAGCAAGAAGAAGTCCCGGGCGTCGGCCGAATACACCCGCAGCGCGTTCCGCTGGAAGGACGGGCGGCTGTTCCTGGCGAAGATGCGCGAGCCTTTGCGCATCGTGTGGTCGCGGCCCCTTCCCGAGGGTGCGCAGCCGTCCACGGTCACCGTGAGCAGGGACGCGGCCGGGCGGTGGTTCGTGTCCATCCTCGTGGAGGAGAAGATCCGCCCGCTTCCCCCGGTGGAGTCCTCGGTAGGGGTGGACGCTGGTATCAGCGCTTTGGTGACCCTCTCCACCGGGGAGAAGATCACCAACCCCGGGCACGAACGCCGCGACCGGCGCAAGCTCGCCAAGGCGCAGCGAGCCCTGGCCCGCAAGCAGAAGGGCTCGAAAAACCGCGAAAAGGCCCGATTGAAGGTCGCCCGCATCTACGCCCGGATCACCGATCGCCGCCGCGACTTCCTGCACAAGCTGACCACTCGGCTCGTCCGTGAGAACCAAACGGTCGTGATCGAGGACCTGACCGTCCGCAACATGCTCCGCAACCACTCCCTGGCCCGCGCCATCTCGGACGCGAGCTGGCGGGAATTCCGCTCGATGCTGGAGTACAAGTGCGCCTGGTATGACCGGGAACTGCTGGTCGTGGACCGCTGGTTCCCTTCCTCCAAGTTGTGCTCGGCGTGCGGCACCCTGCAAGAGAAGATGCCGCTGAACGTCCGTACCTGGCAGTGCGCCTGCGGCGCGGCCCATGACCGCGACGTGAACGCCGCACGCAATATCCTCGCCG